>CAVZML010000001.1:0-106504 GCA_963776395.1 uncultured Chloroflexia bacterium
CTAGACGATCGTCAGCCGGGCGTTGCCCGCCTGTGCCGCGGCGTTGCCGTGGAGGACGAGCTCCGCGTCGGGCACGCCGACGGCCGATCCCTCGGGGCCGAGGTTGCCGGTCGCGCTCGCCACCGCCGAGGCGACGAAGCCCAGTCGCGGTGCGGTGGCCCCCTCGCCGCTCGTCTCGAACACGTTGCCGGTGATCGTCGTCGCGGTCGCGAGGAGGACGTGTGGTGCCGAGCGGAACGTGTTCCCGTTGACCAGGAGCTCGGCGAACAGCACGGGGAGCAGCTCCGCCTGCGTGACGTCACCGTTGTGCTCGGCGAGCGACCTGGCGGCTTCGGCCCCGAGGCCAAGCCAGTCGAGGACGTTGCCGTCCAGCCGGAGCCGGCCCGAGCCGCCGGGCACGGTCACCACGTCGTGCAAGCGGAACGGGCTCTCGGCCTTGACCTCGTCGGGGAGCGATCGCCCAGCGGCTCGGAGCGCGATGCCGCCGTCCAGCCGGCTGGTCGCCACGGTGGCGTCGGCGGCCGTGTCGTGGAACACGATGGCTGCGGGCCAGGCTTCGGTGGCACCGAACGAGCTGGCGAAGGCCACCCAATCCAGCCGCAGCTGCTTGAGCTGCGCAGCCGAAGGCATGCCTGCTGTGCCGGCCCTCAAGCGCTCGTTGAAGTCCAGGACGATCGGCGCCCGGTCGGGTGTGAACACCTGCGGCTGCTTGGCAACCGCGGCTTCGACCTGCTGGGCGAGCTTGAGGCGCTGCGCGTCGGCGAGCCCGAGGAGCTTGCCGAGCGCCGCCTGCAGCTTGGGTCCTTCCAGCGCGGGGACCTGCTCGAAGAAGGCCGCCACTCGCGCCGGCAGGACCTGCTTCAGCTTCGTGTCCGCGGGCGTCATCACCGACAGCGTCGAGTCGCGCACGTCGACACGGCCGCAGGCATCGAAGGTCACCAGCTCGGCCTCGGGCGGCGCGTCCACCCAAAGGACGGTCACGTCCAGCAGGTCGACGCGCATCCGGTCGTCGGGGTCCAGACCCGGGTCGCCGACGAACGACAGGGCGCGAACGTCGCGGGTCTCGACCACCACGTCGCGAAGCGTCACGCGGGCCAGCGCGGCGAACACCAGGCCCGTCCCGGTGATGATTCGGGCGCCGCGGCCGCCGATCTCGAGGTCCTGCACCACCCCCGTCATGAGCATGTCCCGGAGTGCGTCGCCATCGACCTCGTGATCGCCTGGGAGCAGGCACAGGCAGACGTGCACGTGCCCGCGTCCGATCAGCTCCTTGAGCGCGGTCAGGAGGTCCGGGAACTCGCCCAATTCATCCACTCCCTTGCCGACGGTGTGACAGCACCCGCCGCCGGTGCCCGTGGGCCGCTTGCAGAGCGCGTCGATGGCGGCCTGGACGGTCGTCGCGCCGGTCAGGTCCGGGCACGTCGGATCGTAGGAGACGCTGGCCGCGCTCCGGATCCGGGCCTGGAGCTGGACCGGGTTGCCGTACGGCTGGTCGGCATCGTCGATGCGCTGCGCCGTGAGGTGCTGGGGACCATCCGCGTTGGCGAGCGTCCACATGACGAGCGCCCGACCATCCGCGTCGGTCGGGACGATCTGCTCGATGGCGCCGGTCGTGAGGGTTCCGCCACTGTCCGCGCGGAACAGGACGCGGGCGTGGGCTACCGGGATGGGTCCGCGCATCACCGCGACGACGGCCGGGTCTGGCAGCAGCAGGGACCCGCCGCCGGGCACCTCCTGGCCGTCGCCGCCGACATACAGGAGGGTCTCGAGCCCGGTCAGTGGCGGGAACCGGGTCCGGCAGTCCTCGACGACGGTGACCCCGCCGCCGGCGTCGATGGCGACGATGCCGAGGACCGACCAGCGGTGCTCGACGCCATCGCGTGGCAGGAACGACGCCACGCCGCCACTGCGCGGCCACTCGACGTCGCCGGTCAGCGATCGGGCGGGCATCGTCCAGTGATCGCCGCTCGCGTACGTCCCGGGCGCGAACTCGACCTCGATGCCATCCTCGGCCACCGCGGCGTCGGTCGTGGCCAGCGCCTTCCAACCGCCAGCCGTGACCGTACCTGTGCCGTCCCAGCGGCGTACCAGCGCCCCGGCCCCGAACCCCGCCATCGCCGGCGGCGCCGTCTGGAGCGCGATGACCGTGCCCGTCACGCCGTGGACCGCGAGCAGCACGCCGGGCTCGCCGGCGAGGACGCGGCGGTCGTCGGTCAGCTCGACCCAGGCCGCTCCCGCGAAGTCGCCGCCGGGCGCGCGGCCGGGGTCGGCGATGGTGACCGTCTTCGCGGCGGCCGCCGGGTCGGTGCCCGTGAGCCGCGCCGCCACCGACCCGTTGTCGCGCGACCACTTGTACGTCGCGGTGCCGGCGGCGCCGGGCGCGTGGACCTCGACCCGGTAGAGCTGGTTCTCCAGCCGGCGATAGCCGCCGCCGGCGGGCACGAGGCAGTCGTTGGTGGACACGGGCATCGGTGCGCCACGGGCGCGGAGACGACCGGCCGGCACCGCGACGGGGGTCCAGCCGTCGGGCGTGTCCGCGCAGGTCGTGGCAGGCGGCAGGCTCGTCGGGTCGATGCGGACCTGCCACACGGTCTGCGTGCGCGTCGCCGTGTCGGGGCCGCCGAGGGCGACCTCGCGCAGCTCGGGCCGCTCGAGGGCCGTGAGGTGGCGGGTCCAGACGTCGAGGTAGGCGCGGTACGTGCCGGCGCCGGGCAGGCTGACGTCGAGGAGGTCGGGCTGGGCGAGGAGGCGGGCCGGGCGGTCGTTCTCGACGAGGATCCCGTCGACGTACAAGCGGCCGGCACCGATGGCGAGGTCTCGCCCCGGCAGGGCCGTCGCGGCCTGCCACGTAACACCGCCGCCGGTGAGCGTGACGCTGGCGAGCGTGGAGCGGTCGCCCGCGACGCTGGCGGCGTTCGCCGCCGACGCGCGCACCGCGGTCAGGTCGGCCCCGGCGAAGGCAACATCGGGCGCGATGGCCTCCCAGGTGCCACCGCCGTCGGTGGTCCGCATGACCGTGCCTGCATCGCCCACGGCCCACGCGGTCGTGGTGCTCACGGCATCGACGGCTCGGAGCGTCGCGTCCGTCCCCGCGGGAGCGGTCCGGGCCAGCCACGTCGTCCCGCCGTCGGCCGTCGAGAGGATGGTCGCGCCGTCGCCGACGGCCCAGCCGTGCAGTGCGTCGGACGCGAACCGGACGCTGCGGAGGGTCGAGGTCGCCTCGGGCGGCGTCGCCTGGGCGGCCCACGTCGCGCCGGCGTCGGCGGTGCGGACGATGCGTCCGCCGTCGCCGACCGCCCAGCCGTCGGTGCTCGTCGGGAAGTGGACGGCGCGGAGGGTCTCGGACACGCCGGCGGCCGTCTTCCGTGTCCACGCCCCACCCCCGTCGACCGAGCCGAGGATCCGACCCTCGCTGCCCACGACCCAGGCGGTGGACGGGGAGAGCAGGTGGACGCCGAGGAGCGGCAGCCCGCCGGCCTCGGGAGGCGTCACAACTGCCCACGTGCTGCTGTTGCTCTGGACGAGCACCTCGCCCGCGGTCGTCACGGCCATCGAGTTCTTGTTGTTGTGCTGGTCGATGGCGGTCAGGTCGTGCTCGCCGGCGGGCGCCGGGACCGTCTGCAGCGCCCATGTCGAACCGCCGTCCTGGGTCACCAGGACCGTGCCCCGGGTGCCGACGGCCCGGAACACGGACGCCTCGCCATCGAGCCCGGTCAGCGAGACCACGGCGCTCAGCCCGAAGCCGCCATCGTCGACGGGCGCCCCGCTCGGCCCGACGACATCGTGCGTCGTGACCCGGTCGCGCCAGGTCGCGATGTCAACCTGCTCGTTGAAGTCGCTGTCGAGATGGACGCGGCCCTGCTGCAGGCGGACGCTGCTGTAGCGGCGGGCCCGACGCGCGGTGAGGCGCGAGAACTGGCCTTTCATCGGTCCCTCCTCAGGTCACGAACGTCACGCCGGTCTCCAGGCCGAGGCGCGTGTACTCGGCCAGGCGGGCTTCGAGGTCGGCCAGCCGGCGCGACTGGGCGAGCAGGTGGTAGGCGCCCATCTCCCCTTCGTCCGCGGCCCCCTGCGCGATCTCGCGCGGCGTGGCCCGCGCGAGCTGGGCATAGCCCGGGTCGCCGAGGGTGGTGGACGTGAACGCGGGCCGCACGACCGCCGCCGACGCGGCATCGGTCGGCTGGCAGCGGTGCCGGCGGGGCACACGGGAGTCGAGCGGCAGCCACGAGAAGCGCACGCAGCCGGTCTGGCGCCGGGCGACGTCCACGTGGTCGGTCAGGATGCATTCGCTGGCGTGCAGCGTCCGCGCCGTCGTGGCCCCGAGGACCGTCGCCCGATCGATGACGAGGTCCGGCCCGCTGACCGCGCCCTGGACGATCGAGTCGCGGACCTCGAGCCCGTCGATGAACGGCGCCGCGTCGATGGCCCCGCAGATGGCGTGGTCCAGCTCGACGCGGAGCCGGACGTTGCGCGTCGACTCCGCGCCGCCGGCCTGGATGACGAGGCGCGGCGTCGCCGCCGGCACCAGCGTGGCGTGCGCGATGCGCAGGCCGCCCAGCGCGCCCTGCTGGACGGTCACAGAGCCGTCGACCAGGAACCCGTCCAGCACGACGACGGCGGGCGCCGAGCCGGCCGGCCCCGGCGTGGCGCGGATGGTGATGTCGGCGGCGATCGTGGGCCGCGTCCGGCTGGCGGCGATGTCGCCCGGGCGCCGCCGGGCAGGCCCGCCGGTGGGGTCCGGGCGGGGCAGCCAGTCGCCGGCCGCGATGATCAGCCGCTGGCCGCCAGCCACGACGATGTCGATGGGCTGGCCGTAGGTGCGGTCGTCCATGACGCTGATCAACGCGAGCGGCTTGCGAGGCGCGGCCTGCCAGGCCGCGACGGCGCTCGCCAGGTCGAGCGCGAGGTCGGGCCCGACCGCGTCGCGGACCACGCCCATCTGCCACCACGGCACGTCGCCGAGGGCCTCCTGCGCCGCGACCATCGCGTCCCGAACCGACGCGCGCCGGTCGTACGGGCCGCCGCCCAGGTCGGCCGGGAAGCCGTACGCCCACGACACCTCCGGCAGCCTGGCGTCACCGGCGCGCAGCGCGAGGCGGCCGCGGACCGGGTCGACCGCCGCGACGGCCGGTGCGACCGCCCGGCGCGCCGGATCGCCGAGGTCGCACACGCTCAGCTCGTCGGGCCGGAGGAAGCGGCTGCCCAGCCGGACCGCGAACACGGGGTCGGCCGGGTTCAGGTAGCGGTCGACGCCGTCGTCCTCGTCCGGCGTGGCGGGAACGCCGGCCTGCAGCTCGTCGTGGAGGGGTCGGCGGCGCAGCGGGCCCTCGACGTTGCGCTCCTCGGCGAGATGCTCGATGGCCCGCTCGGCGAGCGGCCGGTTGAACAGCGGCACGTCCCGCCCGAGCGGGTCGAAGGTGAAGCGCTCGGCGGTCCCGGAGGGCGTGCTGCGCGCGAGGGGATAGGCCTGCAGCCGCCAGAGGTAGATCCCGACGTGCGGGATGTCGTGGCGGCCACGGCCGTTGTCGATGTGGCGAACGTCGACCGTGTGGGCGTACGAATCGAACGCGCTGTCCGTGAGCTCGGCACGGTCGCTGTCGCGGAGGTCGGCGGTGCCGCCGCCGTCGAGGCGGACGTGGTCGAGGTGCTGGTCCCAGCCGAGGAGCTGGAAGAACTCGACGGCCTTGGCGGTCCAGCCCGTCACGTCGCCCGCGAGCTGCTCGAGCACCGCGACCGTGCCCTTGCGGCGCCGGTACCGGAGCGTGTTGGCGACCAGCGCACGCTGGGCCCGGCTCCCGGAGCGCGCCCCGCCCAGTCCGTGCACGCCGACGAGGTCGCCGAGGTAGGGGACGACCCAGTCCTCGCAGGTCTCGATGAACCAGTCGTCGCCGAGGCGGTCGATGTCGGCGGCGATCAGCCCGAGCTCCCGGTCGATGACGCCGAGGAGGTCGTGGAGCGGGGAGCGCAGCTCGTCGAAGCCCGGCGGCTGCTGGTCCCCGTCGCGGACGCGGTGGACGGCGGGCAGGAGGTCGAAGAGGCTCGTCACGACGACCGCTCCGTGATGGTGGCGCCGGCGGGTTCGAGGAGGGCGAGCTCTGCAGGCGCGACCTCGTCACCGATCCCGGTCCAGCGTGCGAGCCGGGCGACGATGGGGTCCTGCACCGCGTCGGCCGGGACCGAAGCCCCGTCGGTGACCGGGTGGAACGCCGCGACGGCCGTGTCGATCGTGCCCGGCACGGACAGGATCACGGCGATGGCCTGCGCCGCGGTCATGGGCTCGCCGAAGCCGCGGCGGTCGAAGCCGAAGGCTGCCCCGAGGGCGGCCCGCACCCGCTCGATGACCGGGGCGGGCTCGAGCCGCGGGTCGATGAGCACGTCGGCGACGAGGCGGACGAGGATCCGGCCCCGCCCGGCGACCAGCAGCGCGACGTCGGGGTCGCGCGAGTCGTCGAGGGCGTCGCGGAGGTTGTCCAGCGTGCGCGGCGGGACCGCGGCGCCGGCGGGCCCCGCCACGGAGACGTGGACGATCCGGCGCTCACCTCGCCAGAGGAGCGTGGCGCGCGCCTTGCCGATGCCGGCGAACGCCCGTGCGAAGTCCTCGTAGTCGGCCAGCGAGACGATGCGGCCGAGGGTGGCGACGGTCAGCGGGGCGTTGTCGCGGGCGGCGTCCCGCGACTCGGGGTCCTCGGCCCCGGCGGCAGGGACCGGGTTCGCGACCTCCTTGACGCCCGGTGGTCGGGTCGCGAGCAGGGTCAGTGATCCGCTGCCGACGTTGCCGACCAGGCCGATACCGGTCCGATAGTCGGCGGTCACGTTCTCGGCACCCGTCGGCGGTCGCGCCCCTTGTACCCCGTCGCCGAAGAGCACGGTCGTCCGGCCCTCGTCGTCACGGCGCGTGACGAACCACTCGTCGCCCGGCCCGCCATCGACGAAGGACGCGGTCTCGGTCCAGCGCACGCCGTCCACCCGGACGACGAGCGAGCTGGCCGCGCCGGTGCCGGTCGGGGCGGTCCGGTGCGTCACCGGCGGCCGGCGCAGCCGGAACCGCTGCTCGGGCTGGCCGGTGCCGCTGCCGAGGACCTCCCGGGCGACGGTCTCGCCGTGGCTGGCCCGGACGATGTTCGCGTTGAGCACCACGGATCTGCCGCACGTACGGGTGCTGGAGCGCGCCGAAGGTCAGCGTCGTGCGTCCCCCGGCATGCTCGACCGCGACCAGCGTGACGATCTCCGTGGACGTGATGCCGACGAGGTCGGCCCGCTCGCCCGTGAGGGCGAGGGGCTGGCCCACGGCGAGGCCCAGCACGAGGCGGTCGAGGTCGAGGGTCGTCCCGCCGGCGGCGATCGTCGGCGGCAGCGGGACCTCGGCCAGCTCCACGCGTTCGCTCCCGAGGTGGACACTGGTCGCCCGCGGGACGAACCCGATGAGGTCGTCGGGGTCGTCCCCGGCCACGGTCTTGAGTGCCAGTCGCGTGACCTTGGTGCTGAGCGCGAAGTCGGCCAGCGAGGGCTCGGTCGCCTGGGCGACGCGGTAGGCCTTGCCCTGGTCGGGCGTGCCGAACGTCAGGATCACCCAGCCGTCGGGGGCGACGCGGTAGGTGGTGTCGAGCCGGATCGTCGTGTCGCCGAGCGACTCGCCCTGCGAATCGGTGGTGACGTCGACGTGGGTGGCCGGGTCGTCCCACGACTTCGGGTAGGCATCCTTCACGGCCTGGGGGAGCTGCGCGTAGAGCGGCGCGTTGTGGCCGAAGATCGAGGCCCTTCCGCGGAATGCGAACACCCCGGGCTCGCCCGGCCCGAGGTCGGGCGGGGGACCGGGCGGCTTCGGCCCGTAGTACACCTCGAGCTTGGTCCTCTCCCACTCGTTCACCTCGAGCATGACCTGCATGCCCTGCTCGCTCCACGTCGCCCCGCCGACGTAGTACTCGGCCTGCGCGCTGCTGAACGGCGCCGGCGCCGTGCCGATCCTGCGTTCGAGGAACTGCGTCTTCTCGCGCCGCTTTGCCGGTCCCGGCGTCGTGGCGAGCTCGACGCGGGTCCGCTGCTGGTCGCCCTCGACCACCACCCGGTGCGCGAGGCGCGGGTCGAGGCGTCCCGTCGATGGCGCCGGTCGGCCCCGCCAGGGCGAGCAGCAGCACGTCGCCGTCGCGCAGCCCGGTCGCCGTGCCGGCGAGATAGATGGTTTCGACGTCGGCCGACAGGTCCTGAGGCGCGGTCAGCATCGGTCGGAGCTGGTTCCACGCCGCCCGGCCGAGGATGGCGTCGGCCGTCTCGAAGGTCTGCGGCGGCCCGCCGGCGAGCGGCAGGCTCTGGACGCGCGTCCCTGCGGGGATGGCCGCCTCCGCGGGCGCGCCGGGCTGCAGCGGGTGGTCGTCGATCGTGAACGCGAGGAATGTCTCCGCGGCGACCCCGGGCCCGAGCTCGTAGCCGATCTCGCGGGCGAGCTCCAGGATGGAGAGCCGCTCGGTCGCGGTGCGCAGGAAGCCCTCGTTGGCGATCCGCTCCGAGTAGAACGACAGCACGTCGGCGACGAGCGCCGCGGCGTCGATGAGCGCGATCGCCGGGTCGTCCGGCTCGCGCGTCGTCAGCCGGCCCAGCGGCGTGCCCGACCGCGGGCCGGGCAGGTCGGCCAGCATCCGGGCGAGCGACACCGGGTGGCTGGCCACGCGGTAGGCGAGCCGGTCCAGCCCGGGCGGGTTGTCGGGGCGGGCGGCCGGCTGGGGGCCCGCCGGGAAGCAGCCGCAGGCGTCGAGGCGCTCGGTCACGACCCGCCCTCCATCTTCAGCTCCAGGTGGCCGGCCTCGGGCCGGCTCGGGTCGTCGTCGAGCCGCGCGATCTCGAGACGGGCGGTGGCCAGACGCCCGAGCGCCGAGCTCGCCCACGGCCGGCTCGCGCCAGCGCTGGAAGCGCACCGGCTCAACGCTCAGCACCCCGGCCACGCCCATCACCCGGGCCACGACCGGGGCGAGGTACACGGTCTGGCCGAACGTGAGCAGGTCTGGGTGGAACACGCCGCGGCGGCCGTCGCGGAGGTCGCGGACCGAGAGCTCCGCCCGACGGCGGCCTCGACGTCGCTGCGCAGGTAGTCGGGCGCCACGCAGACCCGCAGTGCGAGGTCGATGGGTACCCAGCGCGGGCCGTCGATCTCGACGTCATCGCCGGCCATCCGGTAGCGGTCGAGGTGGGCGTGCAGCCGCGCCTCGAAGGCGGCGTCGACCTCAAGGCCACCCCGCCGGTCGACGGTCACGTAGACGGTGTGCCAGCTGCCCGTCCAGCGCCGGGTCGCCGCAGCCCGCTGCACCTCCGGGTGGCGCTCGGCCATGCGTGCGTAATCCGCCTCGGTCACCGCGCGCTCCTGGCGGCGAAACGCCTGCGGTGCGTGCAGGCGGGCGTGCTCGAGCGCCTCCGGCGCCGTGCCGCCCACCGCGGGCAGGGGATTGCGGACGCCGACGCCGGCGGGCATGCCCACCGCGCGGACCAGCGTCTCGTGGCCGACGTTGCCCGACGGGCCGGTGCCCACCCGGTAGCCGAGCGTGAACGGCTCCAGCTCGGTCGGCCGACGCCCGTGGACGTCGTCGCCGAAGCGCACGCGACCGCGTCCATCCTCCTCGAGCTCGATAGACGACGTCCGAAGCGAAGCTGTCGCTCGCGAGCAGGTCGCGGCGCGGCTCCCAGCGCACGCCCTCGCCGTCGAGCCAGAGGCGCGGCAGGGCGTCGCCGATGTCCGGCCGGAGCGCCAGGCTGGCGGGCTGCCGGTGTCCCGCCGCCGGGTCGAACGGCGCGCCCTGCGTCACCGGGCCACGGGCCGGCGACGGCCGGAACGCGCCCTCGACGG
Organism: uncultured Chloroflexia bacterium; assembly: GCA_963776395.1. Lineage (GTDB taxonomy): Bacteria > Chloroflexota > Limnocylindria > Limnocylindrales > CSP1-4 > CAIXZV01. The sequence goes on from CAVZML010000001.1 coordinate 9,833, forward strand.
GGACGAGCACCGGCTCGTCGACGTGCGTCAGGCCGTGGTCGGCGAGCACGACGTTGCCGCGGACGACCGCGCGCGGCCCGGTGTCGCCGTCGCCGACCGTGAGGGCGAACGGGAGGGCGTCGTCGTCGAACCAGCGGACGTCGACCACGTCGACGCCCTCAAGCGGGTCGTGGCCGGGCACGGGCGCCTCGGCCAGCCGCACCGCGTGGCGGTGGGTCGGGTCGGCGCTGGTGACCCGGCCGTCGAAGCCGCGGAGCTCCTCGAACAGCAGCACGTCGCCGCGCGCGAGCCCCAGCGTGGCCGGCGACCCGCGCAGGGTGGCCGTCGTCGCGCCGCGCGGCAGGCAGCACGCCGGGTCGCCCCAGGCGTGGATGCCGATCTCGTTGCGAGCGGTGTGCAGCGTCATGTCGTGGAGGGCTTCGAAGACGGGCGTGCCCCGTGCGACAGCATCCTCGAGCGCGCGCGGGCTCGTGTCGGGCAGGCCGTCGCCCGGGGCGATGACGGTACCCACCGGGAGGACCGTGCCGTCGTCGCCCGCGGCCACCGTCGCCACGATCCAGACCCGGGCGTTGGCGCCGTCGTGGAAGGGGTAGTCGAGCAGACGGGCATGGCGCCGGACCGAGGAGCGTCGGCGGGCCGTGCCGAGATAGGCCTCGGTCGCGGCGGCGTCCTGGCGGTACGACAGGAGGTCGGCTGCGTAGGCGAGCGCCTCGACCAGCGTCACGCCGAGGTCGACCGGGCTGCGGTCCGTCCACTCCGGCATCGTCTCGGCTGAGCCGGTCCAGCATCGCCCGCGGAAGCTGGCGTAGTCCTTCGCGAGGTAGTCGATGCGCGCCGCCTCGAAGCGCGGCGGCGGACACCCCGGATCCGGGGCGCAGTCGAAGTCGCTGGGGCAGTCGACCTTGAACGAGAACCCGGCGCTCGACAGGATCGGGTCGAAGTCGCTCCCGCTGCCGGCCGGCGCGGACGAGACGGAGCGTGTACGTCGAGAAGTCGCCCGACGAGTCGGTCCGGACGGCCAGCGCGGCGCGGCGGTCAGGCAGCGAGAGCGCGTCGACGACCACCTGGTCGGATGCGACGAGGGTGCCCGCCGGGATCAGGTCGGCACGGGCAGCGGCGGTGACCCGGATGGGGGTGACCCGAACGCCGCCGTCGATCGCGACGTCGTCGGGGCCCAGCGTGGCCGGCAGCTCCGCGAACGCGTGGACCAGCAGCGCCCGCTGGCTGGGCAGCACCTCGATGTGGTCGATGGCGTGCGGCAGCGGGCCGGTCGACGCCCGGAAGCGGTCGCGCCGCGCCTCGTCGGGGCAGAGGAGGTCGATCATGGGGCGGCCCGCCGGAACGTGTCGACCCGCACCTCGCCGGTCCGCTTGATCCGGTATCGGACGGTCACGACCAGCGCCCCTTCGCCGCTGGTCACCTCGACCGAGCCGACAGCGAGCACGTCGCCCAGCCACTGCTGCAGCGCGCCCTGGACGAGGAGCTGGGTGGCGGTCGCGAGGTCGGCCCGGGCGGGTTCGTGGACGAGCGCCAGCAGTCCCGAGCCGAGGGTCGGGCGGTTGACCCGCTCGCCCTGCGCCGTGAACACGAGCTGCTCGACCAGCTCGCGGACGTGGTCGGCGTCGTTCGAGGCCGTGGTCCGGCCGCGGCCATCGACGCGGAACGGGAATCCGATGTGGCTCATGTCCCGCTCGCCCGGACCTGGGTGTTGATGATGCTCGGCGGGCCCTGCGGCGCCTGGGTGCCCGCCTTGCACAGCCCGGTGCTGCTCATGAGCACGGCGAACTTGCCGGTGACCTTGACCCGGAGCGCGGGCTGCAGCCACTCTACGGTCAGGCACGGCGAGGGTGTGGTGCCGATCATGAAGCTGCAGCCGGCGACCATGAACTGGTCGCTGGAGGTGGCGACCATCTGGCCGCCGACCTTGACCCGGATGTTCGAGGAGACGGTCGACACCTGGCCCGCGTGCGGGCAGATGGCCTGGGCACCGACGTGAAAGATCGTCGCGCCCACCTCACATGACCTCGAGGGCGCCGTCGTTGACGGACACCGATACCGAGGTGAGCTTCAGGCTGTTCGACGAGTTCGTGAGCGCGATGCCCTGTGCGTCGAGCACCAGCTTGAGCGGGGTCGAGACGACCGGCGGACCGACCTCGAGCGTGAACCCGCCGCCGCCCGGCGCGTCGCTCAACGTGAGCTTCACGCCGTCGGTCTTGAAGAACTTGATCTGGGCCATCGCGGGCGTCGGGAGCTCGCCCGTGCCCCAGAAGCAGCCAGACCAGATCGGGTAGTCGGTGTCGCCGCCCTCGAACTCGACCCACACGTTCGCGCCAACAGGCGGGATCGCGAAGAAGCCGACCTGCGAGCCCGCGTACGGAACGCACGGCATCGCCCAGCTCAGGCGTCCGTCCCCAAGCACCGCGGGCACGCTGACCTGGATCCGCCCCAGGGTGGACGGGTCCATGTTGTTCGCGACCGTGCCGCGGTACTTGCCAAAGTGGCTCATGGGATCACCATCGGAACGGTCGAGCCGTGCCCCTCGCGCGTCAGCGAGAACGACTGCTTGTACGACCCTGGCTTGATGTCGTGGCTGACCCGCTTCACGTACCAGAAGCCGTCGTGCTGGTAGCCGGCGCCCCGCACCCCGACCAGCGAGCGGGGCATCAGCAGGTCGCCGTAGCGGGCGACGTCGAGCTCGCCGTCGACGCTCACCGCGTCGCTCGCCTCCTCGACGGTGCCCTGTGCGCGCGCGTACGCCTGCATCGCGGTCAGGCCGGACTCGCGGAACGCCGTCGTCCGGACATTGGGCTGGTTCACCAGCCAGGCGGGCTGCGTGGCGAGGGGCGGTCGCATCGAGCCGAACGTCACGACCGGCATCGAGCTGCCGCTCATCCGGTCCTGGACCTGGCCCCGGACCATGGTTGGCGCGAGGTGGTTCGTCTGGAACGCGCCCAGCGTGGCGTTCGTCTCGGCGCCCATGTTCACCGTGATCGCCCGCTGCGGCAGCCCCACCCGCACAGGTGGACCCCAGTAGCCGGTGTTCATGCCCGGCATCGGGCCCGGCGTGACGTAGAAGACGTACCCGTGGCGACGGGCCATCTGCTCGAGGTAGTCGAGGTCCGTGCCCTGCTGGACTGGCACGCGCTCCGTCGGCATCGGCGCGTCCATCGTCGGTGGCGGGATCACCATGGGCACGATCCCGTACTGCGCGTACGTGGCCATGATCTTGGTGGCGATGATCGACTCGTCCTGGCAGGGATGCTCCGCCGAGCGTTCGGTCAGGTCGAACATCACCGCGACGTCCTCGCCGGTGACGACGAGCTTGGCCTGGCCCGGTCGGTCGCCGGGCTGGAGCTCGGAGCGCGTGATGATCCCGTCCGTCACGACTTTCGGCACCACGCTGAAGGTGGCCACGAGGATCACCCGGTTGAAAGCCTTCAGGAGCGGCAGCGCGACCGCCGGGTAGTCGAGTGCCCCGAGTGGCCCGCCGCGCCCGACGCGGAACGTCAGCTGGAAGCCGGACCGACCGGTGTCGGCGTAGGTGACCTTCGCCTCGGCGAACGACTCGCTGAGGATGGGGGGCACGGGCAACGGCACCATCGGGCCGATGAGGATCGTGAGGCGGACGCCGAGCAGGCTCACGGCTTCGGCCCCGCGATGGTCAGCCGGCGGCCCGGTTCCAGCGCCCCGGGGTCGACGGTCTCATTGGCGTCCGCTATGCGCCACGACTGCTCCGGGTCGCCCAGCGTCCGAGCGGCCACGAGGTCGATCCGGTCGCCCGGTTGGACGGTCTCCTCGCCCAGCGGCTGGAGGTCGCGCGGCTGGGGCAGGAAGCGGCGGCGCTTGTAGGTGACCGTGCGGCCGTCGGGCAGCTCGATCGTCGCGTCGGGGATGGGGGCGTAGCGGCTGGTGCTGTCGAACATCAGAGCAGCTTCACGTCGCCGCCGATCACGTCGCCGAGACCGCTGGCGGACCCGATGACCGCCATCGCCTCCTTGGCGACCTGATGGGCGAGGAACAGCCCGTACCCGGGGTTGGTGATGGGCAGGTCCGCGTACGAGAGGACGCGGAGCCCCAGCGAGACCTTGGCCCGGATGGGGTTCAGGGCCGCGTCGTATGCCTCCTCGGTGATCGAGAACTCGGACACCTTGACCGGCACGGCCCGCTTGGCGCCCCAGACGAAGATCGTCAGGGGGGCCGAGGGCGGGATGATCTCGATCGTCCCGAGCGCCAGCAGCACGGTGTTGGCGATGACCAGCGAGGTCTTCGGATAGACGAGCATCTCGAGCGCCGACAGCTGCGGGTAGATGCCCATCGACTGCGCCGTCGGGTCGGCCGAGGCGAGCGCGTCGGCGGCGTCGATCTCGATGTCGACCTTGATCGTCTCCGCGGGCGGCCCCTTGAGCCGCATCGCCTCGGACCGGTCGTCGCCCTCGCCGCCGCCGGCCATCTGCGGCTGGAGCGTCCGCTGCAGCGTGTCGGGGTTGTACTGGAACACCACGACGCTGGCGACCGGGTTCATCGGGTCGATGCCGACGAGGGCGCCTCGGAGCGTGCGGGGGGAGATGGGCGTGGTCATCGACCTGCTCCCGCGAAGACGGAGGGCGTCCCCGCGAACTCGGCCATCATCACTTCGGGGAGCCGGACGCGGAACTTCTCAGTCATCCAGGCCATGAGCGACGCGCGGTCGGTGGACAGCGCGTTCTCGACCTGGATCTCCCGAAACACGAATTCAATGACGAGTCGGCGTTCGCGCTCGGGAAGGCACGCGCAAGGTCGTGGCGGACGTACTCGCTCGCCAATGCCCCGCGCTGCGCCGGGGCCGACCACGCCGCGCTCGCCATACTTGATCCCCGTCTGGAGTCGGCTGCGCGTGCGGCCGCGCCAGCGGACGACATAGCCGCGGGCGAGAGCGGGCCGTATCGCTGCTCTGGGGTCGATGCGCCGGTTGCGGCCAGATGACCAAGCGATCCGTTCTTGAGCGAGCCGCCGCTGAGAACCTGCCCGCCTCGATCTGCAGGTCGACCAAGGCCCGACGCGGTAGGCCGTCGCGGGTCGTGAGTCCCGGCCGGGCACGTCCCGGAGCGGAGGGCCCGAACGGCTCGCCGCCTCCCTCACGCGGGCCCGGCAAGGCCCATGATTGCGATGACGGATAGTTCCGCGGTCCGATCGCGAGGAGCGTGCCGGGGTGGAAGGTCCGACGCTTGCCGAGGAACACGTCGCTCGCGACGTGGCCGTACTGCGGCCCAAGTGCCACCCACTCCTGCTCGGGCCTAACGAGGCTCTTGCCGGGTCTGCCCGGCGCTCCACGGGCCGCCGGGCGCCCTGCCGCGAGGGACCACACCTGCTGCCCGAACAGGGCCCAGCTCGCGTACATCTCGGCTCGCGGCGGCGCCGCCGGGACTCGGTGGAACTTGATCGGCGTAAACGGCGTCGTCCCGAGCCCGAGCATCCGTTGGTCCATGATCCGCTCGGCTGCCGCGACGACGGCAGGTCCGTTGATCACAGCTTCTGAAAGCTCGACGCGCGTTCGATGCAGTTCGGGCACGGCCGCCTGGATGACCTCGTCGATCAGCGTCCGGTCGGGGCTGTTTCCGATTACCACTGGGAATCGGGTACCGCGCGGCGACAGCCCGAGGCGACGGAGGCGGTGCCACGAGGCGCCAGCCGAACAGTTGTGCACGGAGGCGCATCGCCCGACCCGACCGCGCACGAGCCTCGAATCCGAGAGCTCGAAGGCCGCGATCGCACGATCGCAGCCGCTGCTGAGCACTTGCCTGGCGGCGCTGGCGCCGCCGTTCGCGCCAGGCGCGGACCCGGGCCTTGGCACGCTGCCACTGCGTCCGGATCCGACGGAACGCAGCCGCGACGCGCGGGAAGCGGCGTGCCAGCGCGGCCACCAGGGCCCGCCCACCGGCGGCCAGCCGACGGCCGACGACGCGGCCCGCGGCGACGACCGTCCGGCCGAGCGCCCGGGCACCGGCCATCACCGTGCGGCCGACCGCTCGGACACCGGTGACCACCGCCCGGCCGACGGCACGGGCTCCGGCGACGACCGTCCTGCCCACGACCTTCGCGCCGGTTGCGATCGTCCGCCCGACGGCGCGGACACCCCGCCCTACGGCCCGCGTGCCAGTGACGACCGCGCCGCCGACACGGCCTGCTACACGGGCGAGCGCCGGGAGCGACCCGCCGGACGATCTGGGCTGCCCGCCGCGCGGTGCGGGCCACCGCGCCGCCGACCTTGCCCAAGCGGGCGGCGATCCCGCCGAGCCGGCCGCCCACACCGGCCGCCGGCCCCGCAGGCGGACGACGAGGAAGTTGGAGAGGAAGTCGATAACGTGCGATCGCGCCGGCCGCGAGCGCTTCCGCGAACTGGCGCCCGGCATTGCCGCCCTTCACGGCCAGCAGGTACCGCATGAAGGCGTCGATAGCAGCGATGATCCGGCTGATCGCGCCCCACGCGGCTCGGATGCCGTCGATGATCAGCATGACCGCGCTGGCTGCCGGCACCAGCAGCGAGAGCAGCTTCTCGATGGCCAGCTGGATTGCGATGGTCGGCAGTGCCGCCTTGAGCGCCTCCCACACCATCAGTCCGATCTGAGCGAGGTTGATGCCGCCGTTGCGCAGGGCCTGGAAGATCATCCGGCCGAGCCAAGGATGGCCTCAACCTTGGCGTCGAACCAGGCCTTGACGGCGCACTTGAGCACGCGCCAGACATGGTTCCGGAGGCCGTCGACGATCGATGCGCCGAGGTTGCGGATCCAACCGATCGGGTCAGCCGCCACGTCGCGGAGGATCTGGGCGAAGAAGCCGATGAGCTGGACGATCGCCTGGGCGGCCCGGATTGCGCCCTGCACCGACGTTCGCGACGCGTCGACGGCGGCCATGTAGGCGCGCTCGAGCAGCCCGAGGGCGGCTTCGATGAGCGAGCCGAGGGCTGACAGGATGCGGCGCAGGCCTTCCTTGAGCGCGTCGGCGAGGCGGTTGACTGCCGCGACGGCGGCATCGACGACCCGACGAATGGCCGCTCGGAAGCGGTCGCGCAGCGCGGGGAGTGCGGCGAGGACCCGGTCGGCGATGGCCATGAGCCTGTCACCGACAGCGCGGATCAGCCCGACGATGCGGCGTCGTGCGGCCTCGATCGCCCGGCTGGCCAGCTCCTGGGCGGCTTTGATGGCCCTCCGGACGAGGGTCCGAGCGGCATCGAAGATGCGCTGAAGGCCGCGCTTGAGCGCGTTGAAGAAGCTCCGAGCTCGGTCGGCCAGCCAGCCGAGCACCCCCCTCGACTCGTGGCGGCCGCGCTCCCGTTCGGCGCGGGCATCGCGCTCGGCGTCGCGCCGGGCGGTCGCAGCCTCGGTATTGCCCTGTTCGATGTGCCCGGCCGCGTCGTGGTCGGCCTGTCGGCGCTCGGTCGAAACAGCCGTCGTCGTGCTGGCGTGCTCCCGATCGGCGTCCGTCCGGCCCTGATCGACCTCGGTGCGCTGGGCCGCGGTCCACTCGGTTCGCTCCCGTCCGACCTGCCCCCTCGCCTCGGTTCGCTGGGCCGCCTGCTGCTCCGCGTTGTCGCGGACGGCCGCGTCCATCTCCAGCTGGCTGGCGGCGCGCGATTCGACCACGTGTTGGTCGTGACCCTGACGATCGGCCACCATCTGGCCCTGGGCGGTCGTCGCCGCGGCCCTGACCGCCTCGGCCTGTTGCTCGCGGGCGACGATCGCCGTCGCCTCGTCTGGCATCGGGACGGCCGCAGGCGGCGGCGCCGGCGACGCCGCGGGGATCTCGGCGGTGAGCGTTTCGGCGGGAACGGTGGGGTAGATGTCGCCCTCGCCTAGCGGGCTGCGCGGCATCGGTCCGAGCCTCGGCGGCGGCCGCGCCGTGCGCTGCTCCACCTCGGTCCGCCGGCCTGCCGCGAGCTGCGGGTCGGCGTCGCCGTCGAGGGCGACGGTGGGCGCGGGGCCGGCATCGATCGCCAGGGCAGGGTCGGTGACCGGCAGCTCGTCGACGCTGTTGCGGAGTGCCTGGGCGTCGGCGGCGGTGACCTCGTGCTGCTGGCCACCGGCCACGGGCGGCGCCACAACGCGCTGGGTTGCGGCCGGGCCGGGCTCCGGGAGGCCGGCCACCTGCGTCGGCGTGCCGGACCGCTGGGCGCGATCGTGGCCCCGGGCACGGCCCCTGCCCGGTAGCCGATCCAGCGGCTGACCTCGCCGCGACTGCATTGGCGGCGCCGGCGGGCCGCGTCTCGGGCGAGCCCGATCGGGCGCTCGAGCGACGGCGGTTGCGTGGCGAGCTGCGCGCGGTCGCTGGCGATCGAGGTCGCGGCCGCTGCCCCAACCCCTCCGAGCGCCGCGCCCATCTCGGCCGGCGGCAGCTGGGAGACGGCGGCCATCGCGTCCGCGGGCGCGGCACCGCCCACGTCGGGGATCGCGGCCGGCGCGGGCTCGGCGAGCGCCGCTCCAGAGCCGCCAGCCCCGCTGACGTCCGGTCCGCAGTTACCAGCGGCCTGCGAGCCTTCGGCCAGCGAGCCGCCGCCTGCCGCGCCGCTCCGAAGGTCCAGCCGAGGGGGCCAAGGCCTCGGGTGCTGGTCCAGTGTCGGCGACCGGGCTCGGAGCAGCGACCTGATCGGCCATGGCGACGGTTCGCCCCCAGCTCGTTGCGCTCGATGGCGCGACTGGGTGTTCCGGTGGTCAGAGGCGGGCATGTCGACCGCTGACGGGGCGGGCACGCCGTTCGAGGTTGGCGCCGCGGTCTCGGGCACCGACACGGTCGGAGGCGCTGCGCCGGCGGTGCGCGTCCGCGCGGGTAGCGCGCGCCTGGTCGACGGCCGGGGCCTGCTTCGGAGACGGCCTCGGCCTCGATACCGCCGCCTCCAGCTCCGGCGTCATCGGCGGGGCGGGTTGGTCCGCGAGCGCGACTTCCTCGGACGTGGGTGCGGCCGGCTCCGGGGTTGACGGATGGGCCGTCCTCGGCCTCCCCGCCGTCGCTGCGTCCTGGCGGCGCTTGCCGGCCGCAGGCATGCCGGCCGGCTCAACGCTGCCGGCGCCTGCGGCCTCGGCTGCGGTCGCTGCGAGGCGGCGTGGGGCCCGCCTCCGGGGCGGTCTCGCGCCGACGTGGCCGGCGGCGGCGGCGCGTCTCTGCTGCAGGTATCGACGGGGGTGTCGTCGCCTGGTCCGGGGCGGCGGCTCGGCGGCGGGGCTCCGGATTGCGCGACCCGCGGCTCCTCGGTCGAGGGGCTCGCCTCGGCCGGAGACATCGTCCCCGCGGCCGCGGCCGGGGCGGCCGACGCGGCGGCTCGGCTTCGGCCTCGCGCGCGGCTTCTTCCTGCGCGCTGCCGGTCGGCGAGCTGTGCCTCCAGCCGATCGAACGGTCCGAGGTCCGGCGCGGCTTCGGCCATCGCGCCACCGCCCGCGGCCGCAGCCCCACCGGCAGCAGCCCCACCGGCCGCAGCCCGGCAGCCGCAGCGCCGCTCTGCCGCTTCCTCGGCCTGCTCCGCCCCGCCTGCCGATTCGCCAGCGGCGGCGGCACCGGCGGCCGCGCCACCGGCAGCTGCCCCTCGGCTTGTGCCGCCTCGCCGGCCGCGGCGCCTCCTGCCGCACCTCCGCGGCGGCGGCCCCACCGGCGCCGCCCGCCGCGCCACCGGCGACGGCGCCTCCGGCCGCTTGCGCGGCGCCGCCCGCCGCGGATGCTCCCGCTGCTTCCGTGTCGGCCACGTCGCCGCGCGCGCCCGCCGACGCACCTGCTCCGGCGCTTTGCTCGGCCAGCAGCCTCGCCTGCGGTCGTACAGCGCCGACGGCGCCCGCCGCCGCGCCACCAGCGGTGGCAGTGGTGGCTTCGGCACCCTGGGCGGCACCCGCGGCCGCGGTGCCAGGGCCCGCGCCGGCCTGTCGAGCGCCCGCGCGTCGTTGACGGGCGCGGCTGTGCTCGCCCCATGCCGCGTCGGGTGACGATCGAGGCGATCGCTGCCCCGACGGCCACCCCGGCCGCGCCCATCGTGCCTCCAGCCGCACCGGCGACGGTCGCGGCAAGGCGACGCGTGGCGGCGCCGGCGACTCCGCGCCGCTTCCGGCACGCCCTGCGGCGGCCACGAGGCTGCCCGCGGCTGCCCGCGGCGGCCGCGGCACCCGGGTCGTCGCGGTAGTCGGCCGCGGCCTCGCGCTCCGGCCCCATCACGGCGTTCGTCAACGCCGCCGCCGCCTGTTGCCGCTGCGTCGGGCCCAGGAGCTCGTTGACACGCGCGACCACGGCCGCGCGCATCGGGTCGGCCATGCGCGCGACGCGTCGTCGCGTACGCCCGCGCCATCGGCAGGATCGGTCTCGAGGGCCCGGGCGATGTCCAGCGCGATGAGCTCCACCATCGCTTCCGCCTGCGGCGCGGCGACGTCCCGGACCGGAGCTGCGCCGGGAACCGATGGATCTGGGTCAGGCCTGCCGCGGAGACAGCGGGGTTGGGACCAGCACGGGTCGACCGTGCCTGTCGCCGTGGCCGCCAGCCGCGCGTCGCGCCTGTAGCTCAGGCCCAATCGTCCTCGGCGGTGATCAGCGACATGGGCCCAGCCGTGGATCGAGTCAGCGGATGCAGGCCATGCAGGGACTCGATCGGCACGACCGGGCGTGCCGGCAGCGCGGGACCGGCGGCCGCACGCCGGGCGCCATCGTGCGCCGGCGCGTCCGGCCGCCGCGGCGGCGCGTGGGGCGACGTCGCACTCGGCTGCGGCAAGCGCATCTACCCGGAGCGCGTTCGACCCCTGGATCGCATGGGCGATCTCGTGGGCCAGCAACCGTCGGCCGTCGACGCTCCCGGGCTGGAACTCGCCGGCGGCGAATACGAGATGGCCGCCGATGGCGAGCGCGCGCGCATCCATCCGCCGCGCCGCCGCGTCGGCGGTGGGGCCCGTGTGCACGCGGATGTGCCCGAGGTCGTGCTGGAAACGCGACTCGAAGTCGGCCCGGACCTCGGCATCGAGCTCGCGGCCGCGCTCCTCGAGCACGGCCTCGAGCGGCGATCGTGGCTGCCGTTCGGCCGCGTGGTCGGTGGGCGCGGGGACGTGCACGCGGATCCTCATCGGACCAGCCGCCCGTGGACCGCTCGCGCGACGCCGGCGCCCAGCGCTTCGGGGGTTGCGCCGCCCGCGGCGAGCTCGGCCGCCTCGACGTCAACGCTCGCGGGACCGCCTTCCCACGCGTTCGAGGCCGCGAGAAGCCGCGTGAGCTCGCGTGACGCCGCCTCGGCGACGCGCTCGCGATCAGCCGGCAGCACGCCGTCGAGCGCCAGCTCGTCGATGTGGACCTCGACGATGCGGCCGCTCATCCCGCGAGCTCCACGCTGGACAAGGGTCGCTCCAGCTTCGCGTACTCGGTCCGTGCCGCGCGCCGGATGTGGCGCATCGAGACGTCCGCGTCCTCGTCGGCGGCCAGGAACGCCGCCCCGAGGGCGATGTTGCGGATGTTGCCCCCGGCAACCGTGAGCCCCGCGAGGGCGTCGAGGTCGAGCGGCTCGCGCGGCACAGCTGGTGGCATCGCCCGTCGCCAGATCTCGGCGCGCTGGAGCGCGTCGGGGAAGGGGAACTCGATGACGAACCGGATCCGGCGCAGGAACGCGTCGTCCAGCGCGTCGCGCCGGTTCGTGGTCAGGACGGCAAGGCCCCGGTACGCCTCCATTCGCTGCAGCAGGTAGCTGACCTCGATGTTGGCGAAGCGGTCGTGGCTGTCCTTCACCTCGGTGCGCCGCCCGAAGAGCGCGTCGGCCTCGTCGAACACCAGCAGCGCCCCGCCCCGGTCGGCCGCATCGAAGACCCTGCGCAGGTTCTTCTCGGTCTCGCCGATGTACTTGCTGACGACAGCCGACAGGTCGATCCGGTAGAGGTCGAGCCGGAGCTCGTTGGCGAGCACCTCGGCGGCCATCGTCTTCCCGGTCCCGCTCGGTCCTGCGAACAGCGCGCTGATGCCGAGCCCGCGCGAGCCACGGGCCGCGAAGCCCCAGTCCTCGTAGACGCGAGCCCGGCCGCGGACCTGGCCGGCGAGCGCGCGCAGCGCCTCGAGTGCCGACTCCGGCAGCACGAGGTCATCCCATCCGGCTGCCGAGACGATCCGCTCGGCGAGGTCGTCGAGCCGCGGACGGGACCGGACACGGCACGCCGCCCAGAGCCGCTGGGCGGCGTCGTCGGCGGGGAGGGCGTCGGCGTCGTCGGCGGCGAGGGTGTCGGCATCGCGCGCGGCCGCGGCGATCGCGGGCGGGTCGAGGTCGAACTGGGCGACGACCCGGTCAAGCTGGCCGTTGAGGCGGCCCGCCCAGACCGGCCCGAGGGCGTCGCGCCAGAGGGCTCGCCGCTCCGGCGCGAGGGCGCGTGGCACCTCGAGTCGGATGGCCTCATCGAGCCCGGCGATGGCTTCCCGGCTGACGATGACGCAGGGGGCGTCGAGCTCGCGGACGAACCGGCCGACGACGTCGGGTGCCGCCCGATCCGCCCCGTCGTCCACCTCGACGACGAGCACGCACCCCTCGAGGGCCGACTCGCGCTCCCACAGGCGCTGCAGCTCGGCGCGCTCGGCCGGCGACCGCGGCAGGTCGGCGGCGCGCACGCGGACCGCCCCGCGGCCGGCGACGGCACAGCCCGCGGCGGCGATGGCCGGTGCGCGGCCGACGTCGGGTCCGCCGAGGTGCACGCGTGGAGACGCAGATTCCGCGATGACCGCGCCGAGACGCTCGGCCACCGCCGCGTGCGAAGGCGGGAGCGCCGTCGGCGGTTCCAGGGTCTCGACGAGCCCGGCCAGGCGCGGGTCGCGGTACGAGACGCCGGCGAGCAGGTGGAGGACCCGCTCGTCGATGCGCAGCCGTGCCGTTGTCAGCGACGGGCCGGGTTCGGGCTCGAGCAGCCGCCAGCGGCGCAGCGGGGCGCTCGGCGCGAGCGCGCTCCAGTGCGGCCCGGGCAGGCGGGCGAGCGCGAGGCCGAACGTCAGGTATGGCTGGCCGTGGGCGTCGCGGACGGTCGCGGCCGTCGTGCCGTCGAGCTCGATGCCCGCGGCGAGCACGAGGACCGCACGCTCGAACGCGCTGAGTCCGAACACCGCCGCGAGGGCGTCGAGTGTCGGATCGGCGGCGAACGCCATCGGATCAACCGGGGAGCCGGCGGCATCTCCGGACCGGGTGTTGCCGGCCGGCGGAGCGACGTTGCCGCTCGACGCCGCGCCCGGCTCGGGCCGCGCCAACCGCGCCCCGGCCGCGCGGACCTCGGCGAGCAGTCGCGCCCCGGGATCGAGGGCCGTCACGTGACCTTCACCTTCGGGCCGACGAACTGGCCCTCGGTCGGGCTGCCCGCCGTCGTGTCCACCACGAGGGTCGACTCCGCCCCGTCGACCACCACGCGCAGCAAGGACGTGCCCGTGGGGAAGGGCGCGGCGGGGATGCGGAAGACGGCCGAGGTCGCCGTGTCGGGGTCGGTGTCGGTCACCGTCCGGGCGATGGCCCGGTCGCCGACGAGCGCGCTGACGCGCTGTTCCTTTGCGACGGCCGGCGCGAGCCCCAGCGTCAGGTCCGCGCCGCGGGCGACGGGGACTCCTGCCGCCGGGATGGCGGTCGTGATGGTCGGCGCGAGGACGAAGGCAACCACCTCCGACGAGGCGAAGCGCCGCCTGCCGCCGCCGTCCGGCAGGTCCACCGACCCGATCGCCTGCACCGTGTTCGGACCGGCGCGGAGCGACGCCGGCAGCGCGACGCTGAGGCTGGACGCGTGGACGTCCGCTGAGGGCAGGTCGACGTCGACCCCCTGGAACCGCAGCGTCACGGCGTCGAAGGCCAGCGCCTGCCCCGTCAGGACGAGCGTGTCGCCGGCGTGGACCGGCGCAGGCTCGATGCGTTCGATGACCGGCGTGCGGAGCGTGACCGCCATGAGCCGCGCCTCGAGCGCCGGCGGCGCCCGGCGGACGGTCCGCGGCCGTTCGAGGAGCACGACCGAGGCGTGGTAGCCGACGGAGATGCGGTACTGCGTCCCGAAGACCGTCCACATCCGGAACAGGTCCTCGTCGGTGAGCCGCTCCGGGCTCAGCTTGATGAGCTCGATCTGCTTGTCGAGATCCGAGGCCCGGATGGGCGATCCCGCGGCGTCGAGCGCGGCGCGGACGGCGTCGCGGCGGAGGACGGCATCGTCGTGGAGGACGCTCATCGCGTGGCCCAGGATGTGCTGGGCGTCCTGCTCGTCGTCGCTGTCGCCGTACGCCGTCAGGAGGTAGCGCAGGTCGACGGCGAGCACGGGCTGGCGCAGGACGTCGCCGTCGCTGCCCCGGACGGGCAGCTCCTGGTTCGCCCAGCCCGCGTTCGGTGCGACCTGGTAGAGGTACAGGTTGAGCTGGCGAGCGCCCTTGTTGTTGCCGAGCCGTGCGCGGTCCGGCGGCCCGAACGTCACCTTGAGCGGCCCCAGCGTCGGCTCCTCGTTCGGAATGCGCTGCAGCAGCTGGACGACGGTCTCGGTGACGGCGGCGATGGCCCAGGGACTGCTCATCGGCTGCGCTCGCGGAGGTAGTCGTCGAGCGACAGTCGCGGGCTCCATTGCGGGGCGGCGGGCCGTGTCGGAGGAGCCGCGGGCGCGCGGAGCTCCACCCTCCCGATCGAGACGCGGATTCCGGGCGGGGCGTCCCTCCGCGCGGGCACGGCGATCGCAGGCAATTCGGGCGGGCCCGCTGCCGGCCGGAGCCGGCCGGCGTCAACGACGGCCCCGGGAGTCGCGGTCGGCGGGACCGCAACCGTCTCAAGCGGGTCGGGCGCCGCGCGCGGCGCGTCCGTCCGGGCCGGGGCGGGCCGCTCGCCGACCGGCCTCCGGGCGACGTTCGCGTCCACCCCCGTGCGCGGCGCTGCCGCCGACGCCGGTGCCTCGGCCCGTTGCGGGTGCTCGTCAATGACCGGGGCCGCGACGACCTCGTGCCCCGGCATCGACCGGTCCGGCTCGGGTGCGGTCCGCGAGACGGGTGCCGGCGCCGGGCGGTCGGCGTCGCTCCGGGCTGCCGCCCGCGGGACCGGCCCGACCGCGGTCAGCCGTCGCCTGGGCTCGAGCACGCGCTCGCGCCGGGCCTCGTTCGAGCCGACCCGATACGTCGCCGACGGCACGGAGACGACGGGACCCGACGCCTCCACCGTCGTGGTGACCTCGATCGGCGCGTCGGGTTCGAAGCGGCCGGGCAGCACCGGGCGCAGCGCCGCGGGGGCGCCCTCGCCGGGCCCGGCATCCGCCGGCCGCGTCCGCGCCAGGAGCGAGCCGAGGTACGTCACGCCAGCACCAGCTCGAGGTACCGGCGGCGGCGGCTGCGCGGCACGGCGAGGACCTCGTCCTCGGTCCAGCCGTAGGCGCGCGCGAGCGCATCGACTTCGGCCAGCAGGCGCAGCGCGTCCACCCGGACCCGGGCCGCCACGAACGTGGCCACATCGACGCCCGCGGACGAGCCCACCCCGCAGGTGGGGCACGTGCTGACGACCTCGAGCGCCCCTGCCGGATGCGCCGCCGCCATCGCGTCGCCCATCGCGGCCAGCACCGACGACGGCAACGCGGCTGCGGACACGGGCGCTCCGTCACCTACACTGCGGGCGCTTCGGATGCACCGCTCGCCGAGCTCGCGCTCGTCGGTCGCCGCCATCACGTCGTCGCGGGCGGGCAGACGGAACTCGACCTCGACGCCGTCGTGCACGATTCGGAGCTCGCGCTCGTCGACCGACGCCGGCAGCACGTCGACGACGGGGATGCGGACCTCCACGGCCTCGCCGCACGCGGGACAGTCGCCCGCTCCGACCAGGTCGGGCCCGAAACGTTCCTGGTGCAGGCGGAGGAGGGCAGCGTCCCGGCGCGCCAGCGACCGCCCCTCGGGGTCGAGCACGGTCGCGAGCCGGTCGCTCGCGGCCGCCGGATCGTCCCACTCCAGGAAGTCGAGCAGCGCCCGGTCGTCGAGCCGGGCGGCGGTCATAGCCGGTCGGGCGTCACGGGAGTGACGGCTCCGCTGGCTCGGGGACCTCGCGGTCCCGTTCCCAGCCCTCGTTCTCGAGCTTGAGCGTCTCGATGGCGACCGCGTTGGCGTTCGCGTCGAGCTCGGGCAGCGCCTGGTACTCGGATACCCAACAGCGGAACACGTGGTAGGCGATGGCCAGTTGTCCGGCCTCGTTGTAGACCTCGATGATGATGTCCTTGCGGAAGTCCTTGAGCGACAGCTCGGAGCCCAGCCTGGCGCCCTGGATCCAGATCTTGTCGGCCCATGCCTGGAACTCGAGATCGTGGGTCTTGCCGCGCTCGAGCGTCAGCGGCTCGAACTCGGTCCGACCGGGCGACTTCCGGCTGGTGTTCGGATCGCCCCCGTCGCGATGCTTGACGACTTCGGTCGTCCGCTTGAGGGCGCTCATCTTGCTCACGCCCGCGACGTAGCGACCATCCCACTTCACGCGGAACTTGAAGTTCTTGTACGGGTCGAAGCGGCCCGCGTTGACTGCGAACTGCGCCATCGGTGTCTCCTCAGGCCTCGCTCTGGCCGGCCATCTGCTGGATCTTCAGGACCACGAACTCGGCTGGCTTGAGCGGCGCGAAGCCGACCAGGATATTGACGATCCCGCGGTCCACGTCGGCCTGGGTGGTCGTGTCCTTGTCGCACTTGACGAAGTACGCATCGCGCGGCGTCACCCCGGCGAACGCGCCCTGCCGGAACAGGCCATTCATGAAGGCACCGACGTTCAGGCGGATCTGCGCCCAGAGGGGGAAGTCGTTCGGCTCGAAGACGACCCACTTCAAGCCCTGGTACAGGCTCTCCTCGATGTACAGGGCGGTTCGGCGGACCGGCAGGTACTTCCACTCGCTTGCCTTGGCGTCGCTGCCGTCCGTGGTCCGGGCGCCCCAGACGATCGATCCGAAGATGGGGAAGCTGCGCAGGACGTTGACGCCGAGGATGTTGAGGGTCCCGTTCAGGTCGTCGTTGAGCTCGGTCACGAGCGACGCGCCCTGGATGGTCGCGTCGGTGCCGGCCGGGGCCTTCCACACGCCGCGCGCCCCGTCAGTCCGCGCGAAGATGCCGGCAACGGTGCCGCACGCGGGGATGTCCCGAGGGAGGCCGCCGGCGAGCGGGTCGGGGACGATGAGGCGCGGAAAGTAGATGGCCGAGTTGGGGCTCGTGGCCGGCATCTTGGTCGAGTCGTTCCGCCATGTGGACATCGCCGCGGCGGTGGTGAGCGAGGCCGGGATGTCCACGATGAGGAACGCCCGGTGCTTGACGCAATAGGTCGTCGCGGTCGCAACGATCGAGCGGTAGTTGGTGTCGCTGAGGGACGTCGCGCCCGGCAGGCACAGGATGCTGAAGATGGCCGGGGCGATCTGGTCGAGGGCGCTGATGCCCGTCTCGAGGGGCGTCGTGGCGGTGGGCACGGCCCCGTCGTTGCCGCCCGTCAGCGCCGTCTCCGCGGCGGCCGCCGGGATCGTGTTCGCGCCCGCGGCCGCCCGCCGCTCCACCTCGACCAGCTCGGACTGCGAATTGACCACGTTCAGGACATACCGTGCGTCGGCCGCGTCCATGCTCAGGTTGCGGTGGACCTCCGTCCGGACGACCTGGTCGGGCGGGTCGGCGGCGTACTCGCGGACGGTGAGGTTGAAGCGCCCCGTCGGATCCGTCGCCAGGTCGATCGCCACCTTGACCCGCTGGCCCCACGTACCCTCGTTGGCGGCCTTCACGCGGATGACCGCGTTGGCGGTGTTCGGGAAGTCCACCTGGGCCGCGACGGGCGAACCGCCGGCAACGCGGACGACCCAGGCCACCGTGCCGCCGTTCACGAAGTACTGCGCGATGGCGTAGCTGGCCTGGCTATTGGTGTCGAAGCCCCCGTACACCCGCGCGAACTCGGCGAAGCTGCCAATGCGCACGGGCTTGTTCAGCGGGCCACGGGCGAAGTAGTCGACGAACGCGGTGTCGGACGTGCTTACGCCCGCGATTGGCCGTACGCCGCTGGGGATTTCCTCGATGTAGACGCCGGGATAGTTCAGGACGGCAGGCATGGGTCCTCCGGCTCAGTTTTCGGTGGTGGGATCGACGGCCCGGTCGTCCGGCCGGTCGCCCTCGTCGGTGTCCGTGCTGTGGTCCTCCCCCGGCGGGCCTGCCACCTCGAGCCACCTCCGCAGAACGGTCGGAAGCTCGACCAGCCCGTGGAAGGGCAGGCCCTTCCTGGTGTCCGGATCGACGACCTCGCCGTAGAGGACCCGGCCACCCGTCCCGACGGTGAGTCGGAGCAGAACGACGACGTGGCGTGTGGCGGCCAAGAGGTCGTCCCATTGCGTATCGGGCACCCATCTCCTCGGCGCGAGGTCAGCGACGTTCGTCGGTATAGCCCGCTCGCATCAGCGACCGCTGAGGAATGACGTCGCCGACGGCTCCCCGCCGAGGAGATTCGGATGATGTTCGGCTGAGGTGGACCGTCAGACCCGAGCAGGCTCCACCCGGATCAGCTCGTAGAGGGCCTCGGTGTCGGGTTCGGGTGAAGCCTCGAACTCGAGGGCCAGCACCTCGCGGCACAGCTGGAACTGGCGGAGCGCCTGGGCACGCTGGCCGATCCGGACGTAGCACCGCATCGCCATCCGGTGAGCGTCCTCCCGGCACGGGTCGTGGTCGAGCAGATCGAGCGCGTGCAGCAGGGCGACGGCGTAGTCGCGGATCTCGAAGTGATGGTCGGCGAGCCGCGCCTGGATGGACAGATAGCGCGCCCGAAGTCGCTCGCGCTCCAGCACCTGGCGGACGTCGAATGCGATCACGAGGTCTCCCTCGTACAGCCCGACGGCCCGGTCGTAGGAGGCGATCGCGCCGGACCGGTCGCCCGACCTTCCCAGCTGGTCACCGCGTTCGGCGGCCGCGTCAAATGCGTGGACGTCGACCGTCACGCCGGCGTCAAGGTCCAGGCGATATCGCCCGTCGCGACGGACCACCGGTCGGGGCCGGGCGAGGGCATCTCCCAATGTCCGATTGACCGAATGGACGAGCGTGTTGAGCGACTGGGAGGCGAGCGCAGTCTCGCTCGACGGCCAGACCAGCGAGAGCAGCTCGTCACGCCCGACGCCGTCCCGGGGCCGCAGGGCGAGCGCCGCCAGGAATCGCTCGGTCTTCCCACCGGGTCGCAGCTCGACAGGCAGGCCGGCCTTGATGACCCGGAATCTTCCAAGAAGACACACAGCGAGTGAGTCGGCGCCCGGCCAGCCGAACGTCGAGACGGTCATCCCAACCGTCGCCGGGCTCATGAGCGACACGCTCCCTGCGACCGGCGGACGCGTGGGTTCGCTGTGGTGGACGCCGACGCGCTACGCATCCTCAAACCGCATCCCCCGCCAGAGGTCTCGCCGGTATAGACCTGTCGTCGGCATGGGTCAACCGAGTTATCCACAACCTTCGCCCCTCCCACGTCAATGCTCGCGCCGCTGGGTCCTCGTGTGGGGTAATCCGCCGGAGCCTTCGGAAGCCCCGCGACCGGCTCGGCCGGTGAGAGTGAGGCGTCGTCGGGGAGCGGCCCTGCTGCCGCTGACGCGCCCAGTCCCGCGGACCGACGCGACCGGCGCGGCGAGTTGACGCACGTCCCTTCCGCCGACCTCGGACTTCGGGCCGTGCCCGTGCGGCGGCGTCTTGGAGCACCGCCCCGTAGAAGTACGCTTGACGGTCGACGGCGAGGTGATCGTCATCGCAGACGTGCCGCAGGGTGCCTGCCCTCCGTGCGGTTCGCGTGCATGCAAGGCCCGCGTGCTCGAGGAAACCGAAGGGACCATGCCGCGAACTGGCTGTCGGCCGGGGTAGCCGGTGATCGACAGCGGCCACGGAAACGGCCACAACCTGAGCGTGCGCAACCTGACGCCCGCACCACGGTCGCTCGTCGACCGCCCGAGCAACCGGCACGGTCGGCCTTTCACGGATTCGAAGGGACCGAACGGCCACATCGGTAGCCGATCGACTCCCGAACCACGCAGTACGCCGGCCCCGGCGTCAGCGCCCGGGCCGGCGTTCCTCGTATTCAGCGACCTGGATCCAACAGGCCTCCGTCGAGCCTCGACAAAGCCGGCCGTGCTGAAGTCGCCGTCGAACGCCAAGGCCCGAGCGCCGACGTGTTCGCGCTCGCGGGCGTGCCCGCTCAACCGCTGGGCGGAGGGCCTAAGATCGACGGGCGTCCAACAGCAGCGTGGAGGGCCGTCGTGCGCCGGGGGTTGATCTTCGGGTTCGTGGTGCTGGCCGTCGTCGCGTGGGTCATGCCGCTCGGATGACCGGTGGTTCCTCGGCCTCCCGCTGCCCCAGTTCGTCAGTCTTACGCTGGCGGCGCTTGCCGCCCTCGCCTGGGCCGCGCCGTGGGTACGCTCAGACCCCGTCACGGCGCTCCTCGCCGGATGCGTCGCTGCGCTCGTGGTGTGGCTGACAATGGTGACGGAAATGCCGATCTTCGTCATCGGCACTGCCGCGGCGATCTTGCACTGGGCATATCGACAGCGGCGTTCCGCCCGGCTCGACCACGCCTGACGCAGTCCGCCGGTGCGGCGTTCGGGCCGGCCGTGAGCGCCGCCTAGTGGTGGTGATCGGCGACGTGCGCGTCAGCCGCCCGCGCGACTCGGCGCAGCTCCCATTCCGCAGTCCGGCGGGCCGCAACGGTCTCGCCGTCCCGCGCGGCGGCCTGCGGCTCCGGCAGCAGCCCTCCTACGTGGGGTGCCTCGGTGTGACGCACGGGTCAGTCCTCCACGACGAGGTAGCGCCGCCATATCGATCAGGCGATCGCGAAGGTCAGCCGTGCTCGGGCGTCAGCTCGATGCGGACAGCTTCGAGGTCGGCGACCCCGTCACCCTTGCCGATGTGCTCCCTGGTCGCCGACATCTGCACTGGATGCTCGTCCACCTGGATCAGGCCGCCGTTGGTGCCAATTTGCCCTCGCGACATCGCGAGTCCCGGCCCGTGGCCACGCTGGCGGGCCGTTGTGATGGCTAGGGCGACGCCGTGCTACGCCTTGAGGTACCTGCTCAGGCGCGCATTCGAGACCCAGCCCACAAGTGGCTCGTCTGCAGTCCCTTTCGCGGTGATGAAGACGTCCTGGACGGTAGCGCTCGCCTCCAGCGAGTGCTTCGCATCAGCGACCGAGGCCGCCTCCGCCAGGAGGGCGAAGCCGCGTTGGGCGTCGTACAGGATGCCTGCCTGAGCCTGATCGTCGATGAACTGCTCAAGCGTGCTCGTATCGGCATGCAATGGGTCGGCGAGGTACTTGTCCAACGAACTCGCGTGGATCATGTACAGCGGTTTCAATTCAGCCGTCAGCACAGGCAGGCGCGTTACCGTGGCCGTAAATCTTCCGCGCAGTTGCGCGATTGTGATCGTTGCCGGGGTTCGATTTCCCCCGAGCTGTTCGTACGTCATGTCAGCGACCGGGCGCATTATTTGTGCGATGGGTTGGCGCGCACGCTCCTGCTGCGTCAACTGGGCCATCTGTACCAGTTGGTCGTTGCTTGATCGGAGCTGCTTGCTGGCAGACTCGAAGTTCTCACGCCCGAAATAGAACGCCAACACGGTGCCGACCCACGTTGCCATGACGGGCAACAGGATGTTGAACAACGTGAGCGCGTTGGCTTTGTCGTTCATGATCGCGAGCGCTCCGAGCAAGGTGAGCGCAGCGATCGTGACGATGATGACGAGGGCCGCGATGACCGCCCTGGCCGGCACCCCTGAGTCTTGCCCGTCCGGGGTCAGTTGCGTAGGTCCCGACATCGCCCCTTCTCCCTGATGTCGTCAGCGAGGGTTTCGTGTCTGCCCATTGATGCTCTCACTGGCTCTGGAAGAGGTCAAGCAATTGTGCCAGGCACGAGGGTCCATACTGTCCGGCCAAGCCGGGTGTCCAGGAGGGTCGCATGTCGATCGAGCAGAACAAGGCCGCCGTCCGCCGGTTCGTCACCGAGGTGCTGGCCGGCGGCAACGTCGACCTCGTCGATGACCTCCTGGCCGCGGACTACGTGAACCACGGGATGGGCGGCATGGACCGCGCCGCCTTCAAGGCGTGGCTGAACGCGAACTCGGCCGGCCCCGGTGGACGGATGGACATCGTGGACCTGGTCGCCGAGGGCGATGCGGTCGTGGCCCGCTTCACCTACGCGATCACCCTGCCCAACGGGGAGGCGATCTCGGCGCCGGGGCCTCACCTACTACCGCCTCGTCGACGGGAGGATCGCGGAGGACGACCCGATCACATCCCCCGACCTGATGCAGGCGTTCGCCGCCCAGATGCCCCCGGCCGGGTCCTGAGGGCGCGGCGGCGGGCCGCCCGCTACTCCGGGGTCTGGCTGAAGATGCCGGCGACCACGCTGGCGAGCGTGGTCACGAGGGCCGCACCGATCGGCGCGGCGAGGGCCCAGACCGGCAGCCGCGTCGGATCACTGCCCGTTTCCCAGACCGGAAGCGCCGGGCTCGCGACCGTCGCGATGCCCAGGTCGCTCTCTCGCCCACAGGTCAGGGCACGCGACCCGAGCTGCGGGAGGACGTCCCGCGCGACGAGCTCCATCTGCCGCACCTCGTCCTTCACCGGCCACAGAAGGACGCGCTGCAGGCCGGCCGCCCGGTAGCGCCCCAGGAGATCGACACACCGGGCCGGTGAGCCGATCGGCAGGCGGTCCTCCACCTCCTCGACCGGGCGGCGCAGCATGTCGCTGAGACGCTCGCTGACGGCCCGCGCTTCGGTCTCGTCGTCGGTGATGTACAGCCAGGTCGTCGCCATGGCGCACGGGAAGGTCGAGGGATCCCGCCCGTCCGCCTCGAGCATGGCGCGGAGCGTGCCCCAGGCAGCCGTGAACTGCTCCGGGGTCGAGTTGTAACCGGAGGCCAGCCAACCGTCGGCAAGCCGCGCCACACGGCGCAGGCCTGCCGTCGACCCCCAGCTCCCGATCCAGATCGGCGGGCCCTTGGGCTGCAACGGGGGTGGCGATAATGCGACGCCGGTGGTGTCGTAGTAGCGCCCGACGAATGGTGGCCTGTCGCCAGCCCAGAGAGCGCGCATGGCGCCGATCGACTCGTCGAAGCGCGCCCAGCGCTCGGTGAACGGGATGCCGACAAGCGCGTAGTCAGCCTGGGAGGATCCTGGTCCCAGGCCGGCGTCCAGGCGACCTCCCGACAGGAGGTCGATTGCGCCCAGGGACTTGGCGAGAGCGAAGGGTCCCCGCACCACGGGCAGCGCGACGCTCGTCATCAGCCGGACCGACGGAGCCGCCCCAGGACCGCCGCAATGGCCAGGGGACCATCGAGCCAGGGACGCCCGTAGACGAGATGGTCGTTGGCCGCGATGGTTCCGAAGCCGAGTCGCTCCGCGGCCGCCGCGGCGCTGATCAGCCGGTCCAGGGACAGCGGCTCGTGCTCCCAGCTGAGCTGCGGAAGATGGACGCCGATCTCCACCAGGGGCTCCTTCCATCAGCAGGATCCGAGGCCGCCTATGCCCGGCCGGACGGTGCCGCGGAGCGAGTCTACGAGGACGGAGTGGGGCACGTCGGGCTTCGCGACCCGGGAGGCACAGCGCGAAGCCAGCCCGGCCGCGACCCCGGACGGATCTCTCACGCCCAGGCCGGGTGGTACGGTTCGGATGCGGCTGCCAGGGTGAGCCCGCTCTGGCGGTGATCTGTCGTGTCCGTCTCAGCGGAGGTTGCGCGGTAAATCGCGAATTCGACCGGGGCTATTACCGTCAGCCGTACCGGGACCTGGTGAGCAGCTTCCCGGACGAGTCCGTGTACCCGCTGGATGCGTTCCGCGCCGAGTGGGGTCCCGTGTTTCATCGGGGACGTCTGGACGGTTCGGCCCGGGTGCTGATCATCGGTCAGGACCCCGCAACGCATGAGGCCATTGCCCGGCGGATCCTGGTCGGCGAGGCCGGCCAGCGCATCCAGGGCATGCTGACGCGCCTGGGGATCGATCGCACTACGTGTTCATCAACACGTTCCTGTACTCGGTGTACGGGCAAGGCGGTGGCACCCGGCACATCGACGATCCGGCGATCACGACGTATCGAAATCGATGGATAAACGCCATCGTCGCGGACCAGGGATCGAGGCGATCATCACCCTCGGACAGCTGGCGGACGCGGCGTACCGGCAATGGCAGGCAACGCCGAAGGGTGCTGCCACCACGGCGGCGTATGCGACGGTCCGCCACCCCACGTACCCCGAGTCGGCGAGCCGATCAGGTCAGATCACCAAGGCTGAAGCGTTCGCCAAGCTCTGTGATCCGTGGAACCAGGCGCTGAATGGCCTTGCTCCGGTGATCACGCCCGATGCTGCTGTTCCGCTTCGCCTGTACGGCACGACGATCACGCACGCCGACCTGACGCCGATCCCTGCCCGCGATCTGCCGCCCGGTCTGCCGGATTGGATGTGCGCGCTGGACGCGTGGGCGGTCCGTAGCGGTGAGACTGCGCAGTTGAAGCGGGCGACGATCACGGTGACGGTGCCAACCGCCGCGCGCACCTGGCCTGCCGTCGACTGAGATACCGCTCTGTGAGGTCGATGACGGCACCGACCTCCTGGCGCGCCAGTGGCCCCGGCGCCAGCGTGATGATCTCGCCGGCGCGGCCGCCTATATCACATCGCTGCTGCCACGCGCCCTGCAGCCGCAGCGAGCTCGTCGTCCGGGACGTTCGGCAGCGCGTCCTCCCAGAGCGGGAGCATCATGCCCGACGCGTCCAGCATCCCCAAGGGCCGCGGGATCAGCCAGACGTGGAAGTGGGCGCCGCCATCGCCCCATCGATACAGGTGGACGCGACCGACATCTCCCAGCGACAGGATCGCCCGCTCCACGCGTGCGACGACGGGTCCGAAGGCCGCCGCCACCGGCTCGGGCAGATCCGAGAACGAGTCGGCGTGAACGCGGCTGGCGAGCCAGACGGTGCCCGGGAGGCTGCCGCCGACCGGTGCGTGCAGTGTCCAGTGCTCGTCCGACCAGACCGGCTGGGTCGTCTCGTCGGCGCAGATCGCACACGGCGGCCCGCCCGGCTCACCCCGCCTCGGCGGCTCCGGGATCACCCGCTCGCCCGGCTCGCGGCGAACGAGCGGTCCGAGGTAAGGGAGTGTCATGCGGGGCTCTCCTTTCGATGATGGTGAAGCACGTCGCAGGACTGCTGTGGCGATGAGCCCGGGCGGTGTGGCGATTGGCCGTGCCGTCCCGATGTAAGGCGCGAAGCATAGGGTCAGTGCCCGATCTGTCAATGCCAGCGAGACGGCTTGTCGTAGGACAGCGAGACGGCTCAATGGAACCGTCGCCGCCGCGGCCACGATCGGCCCGGTGGGACTCGATCGACCCTTCGGGAGCAGCGTCGAAGGCGCAGTCAGGAGCCCAACCGTGTCGGTCTGGACCAGGGTGACGACCTCGCGGCCTGCGCCAGATCCACTGGATCGGGCTGCGGCCTGTCCTGGCAGGGCGCAAGATCCGGCCCTCGGCAGCACCGGCGGAGACCGGTGCGGAGCCGAGCGACCGAGAGATCCGGAGCATGCTCGAGACAACGGTGCGCCGCGTGGATTTCGGCTACTTCGTCCGTCCTGCCGAGGAGACCCTCACTGGCTCCGCGCGCGTCGAGCCGTGCCTCGGCTACGTCGTCGAGCACCGTGGTGGCGCACTCCTCTTCGATACGGGAATGGGCGGCAGCACCGACGTGGACTCCCGCTACCGACCTCGTCGGACGGACCTCCGGGAGGCCGTCGTTCGCGCGGGCCTGCGGCTCGATGAGATCACCGAGGTCGCGAACTGCCACCTGCATTTCGACCACTGCGGCGGGAACCCGCGACTCAAGGGGCGGCCCTTCTTCACCCAGGCGCGCGAACTGGCCGCCGCAAGGACGATGGAGGACTACACCCTTCCAGGGCTCGTGGACGCGCCCGGTACCCGCTGGGAGGAGTTGGACGGCGAGACCGAGATCCTCCCCGGCGTGATCCTCGTGCCAACGCCCGGGCACACCGAGGGACACCAGTCACTCGTCGTGCGGCGCGGCGATGGAGTGGTCATCGTGGCCGGCCAGAGCCACGACACCGCAACCCAGTACGCGGCGGACGCGCTTGCCCTGAAGGCCCACAGGGACGGGCATGAAGCACCGTTGCCCCGTCCGCCGGCGTGGCTGGAATTGCTCCAGCGACTGGATCCCTCTCGTGTCGTGTTCGCGCATGACCACTCGGTCTGGGTGCCCTGAGACCGCCCGATGGGCACCCCGAGAACCCGCGCTGCCTGGTCGAGTTGACCGCTTCCACGTGGAGGAGGCGGGGCCTGTTCGCCCGCCGCCGATGACGGGCCACGCGCCGCTACGGATCGCCCGGTGGGTCGCCGGGCGGCACGAACCGCCACAGGTTGCCGCGGCTGCAGATCCGCCCGAACGGCGCAAAATGCACCGGGTCGGCGGCGGCAAGCTCGTCCGCCGGGCTCGGGTTCCGCGTCACGAGCCACTGCGCGTCCCGCTGTCCCATCGCTCCCACCAGTGTCTCGGCGCCTGGGGCATCGGGCATCGGCGCGGTGAGGATGCGGTCCAGGTTCGGCCCGACCACGGCGTGCGGGATCATGAACGACTCGGCCACCGCGACGCGATCGCCCGCGGGGATGTCGCCGAACCCGGCGCACGTCGCCCGCAGGTCGACATTCGACCTCACGGCATCCGGCTTGCCGAGCACGAACGAGGCGTACCCAGTGACACTCGACACGCGTCCGTGCGGGAGTGGGATGGTGATGTTCGGGGCGGTGTTCGCGTAGGCGAGCGAGACCGACGCCAATGCGACCAGCGCCAGGCTGATCACCATCCGCACCCGTGGCCGGAGCAACCCGACGGCCAATGCCGCGAGGGGAAGTGCGACGCCCGGCACATACAACGTATAGCGCGCATACCACGGGCTCGTCATCAGGGACAGCGTGATCACGGCCGGGGCAATGACCAATCCCACCGCCGCGAGGTCCCGGCGTCGAACGAGCGCCACCACTCCGGCGACCGCGAAAGGCAGGACCGCGACCCATGCGCGGCCGAAGCCCCCTGGACGCTGGTTGTAGGAGTATCGGATGAGGTTCCAGTCCGCGACCCACGAGCGGAGGGTCTGCTCGATCGGGCTGCGGTCGACGAGCGCTGCCGGGACCGGCGGAGCACCGAAGCCGCCCGCCTGGACCGGCCCCACGAACGGTCCGAAGGCAACCGGAAAGAGGGGGTTGCCGTGAACGACGAGGTTCTTCAGATACCACGATGCCCCCAGGACGAGAACCGGCACCACGAGGAGCGCGAGGCCGACGACGGCGTTCGACACCCCCGATCGCCCCCGCAGTCTCCTGGCGAGATCGAGGACGATCGCCAGTGACGTGGCGACCAGGATCGGCGACACGAGCAGGATGCTCGTGCCCTTCGTTCCAAAGGCCAGGCCGGCGGCGATGCCGAACAGGAGAAGGGCTCCAGGGTCGCGCTCCCCGCGGAGGACGCGCAACCCGAGCCACCACGCCGCGATGACGCTGGCCGTCGAGACAGTGTCGGGGTATGTCGTCCCGGCGAGGGCGATGACCGCGGGGATCATGCCGAACAGGAGGCCCGTGAGCAGCGCCAGTCGGCGGCCGACCCCGAATGCCCGCGCGAGACCGCAGGTCGCGACCATTGCCATCGGGATCGGCAGCAGCGCCGTGAAGCCCGTCAAGCCGTCGTTACGGGTGAACGCGGCCAACCACGTCGTCAGCAGCTCTCCTCCCATGGGCCATCCGTCCGTCCAGGCGTTCTGCGTCACGCGGACGAGCGCGTTGGCCTGGAGCCACACATCCACGGCCACGAGGTGGTACTGCCAGCCCAACACGTCGACGACGGGCAGCCTGACGGCGAGGACGATTCGCCAGGCGAGCATGATTGCCACGAGCGCAGTCGCGATCGCATTCGGCGGCCAGCGGAGTGCTGCCCAGAGACCGCGAATGGCCCGGGACGCCCGAGGAGCGAGGGTCGTCGCCGTCACGCCGCACCGCCACGCCCCAAGCAGAGCGCCGGCCAGCCAGAGATCGCGAGGGCCGCGAGGGTCGTCGGGGAGAGGTCGCCGAGGATCGCACCTGCGAACAACACGATGGTGCTGACGACGGCGCAGCTCAGGAGCGCGACTGCCAGGAGGAAGCTGAACGCTCCTCGGCGGGGCAGCGCTGCGGCCACCGCGATGGATCCGACCAGGACGGCGAGGCTGGAGACGAGGAGGAGTATCACGCCATCCGTCCCAGCCTCCCTGACCAGTGGTTCCGAAGCCGTCGTGCCCGGCCGGCCGCTCGTGACGAGCTCTCACGATACCGTGGGCGCACGGGTACCAGGGCGCACCTTGGCCTGTGACCCGACGGCTGCCGGGGACGGATCAGGCGTCCTACGGCCAGGCCGATGGAGCACGGAATCCAGCCTCGCAACTGGAGGCCGACCTCCGATTAGGCGTATGATGGCGGCATGCGAACCGCCGATACCGACAGGCCGCTCCGGGTCGACGCAGAGCGCAACCGCGGCCGGATCGTTGAGGCAGCACGGGCAGCGTTCGCGGAACGTGGTCTCGACGTGCCCCTCGAGGATGTCGCCGATCGCGCCGGCGTTGGCATCGCCACCCTGTACCGGCGGTTCCCGACCCGCGACGACCTGATCGCCACCTGCTTCGAGCGACGCCTGGCCGACTATGCCGACGCGGCCGAGCAGGCGCTCGCGGACCCCGACGCCTGGGCTGGCTTCTGCGCCTACGTCGAGCGCGTCTGCGCGATGCAGGCCGCCGACCGCGGCCTGAAGGACGTGCTCACGAGGACGTTCCCGACCGCGATGGCCCTGGAGGCGCACCGGACCCGCGGCTACGAGCTGTCCGTCCGCATGATCGAGCGGGCCAAGGAAGCCGGGGCCCTGCGGGCCGACTTCGTCCCCGAGGACCTCGTCCTCCTGCTGATGGCCAACGCCGGCGTCGTCCAGGGTGCCGGCGAGGCCGCGCCCGACGCGTGGCGGCGGTTCGTCGCCCTCATGCTCGAGGCATTCCGAGCCGACGGCGCGAAACCCGCCACGACCTTTGCCGGCGCCCCCGACCCCGCGCCAGGTCATGCGGGCGATGCGGCGGCTGACCCGCACGACCGATCAGCCAGGGAGCACACCATGACGATCGCATCCGAGACGACACCCACAGCGCAGACGGCGCTGCCAACGACATTGGGCTCCGGGGAGGACTACCAGCCGGGCACCTGCAACATCGGACCCGCCGAGATCGCGCGGCGCCGCCGCGCGGGACACGTCGGGCTCGGCGCCTCGGTCGTGCTGCTCGCCGGGCTCGTCGCCGTCGGCGCGCCGCGGCCCGCCCGGCTCCTCGTCGCCCTCCCGGCGGCCGTCGCGGCGTCGGGGTATCTCCAGGCGCGATTCCGGTTCTGCGCCGGGTTCGGGTCGCGCGGCGTCTACAACTTCGGCGAGCTCGGCCAGACCGTGGAGGTGGCGGACGTCGAGGCCCGGCGGCGCGACCGGGCACGCGCGAACCAGATCGGCCTTGCCAGCGGCGCGATCGGCCTGGCCGCCGGCCTCCTGGCGGCCAGTCTCCCACGATGACGGCCGACGAGCGGCTCGACACGGCCACCGGCCCAGTCGCCAGGGCCCTCGACGACGTCGCGAGCGCCCTCCGGGCCCGCAACATCGAGGCGGTCGTCGTCGAGGACGGCGACGCGGCGCGCGCGTTCGTCCTGGGCCTGATCCCGGAGGGAGCCGAGGTCCACTCCGGCAAGTCGAAGACGCTCGAGGACATCGGGCTCTACGCGGAGCTCATGGACTCGGGCCGCTACGACGCCGTCCGGCCGCGCATGGCCGCCATGGACCGGGCGACGCAGGGCCGCGAGATCCGCAAGCTGTCCGCGGCGCCGGACTTCATGGTGGGCAGCGTCGCCGCGATCACGGCCGATGGGACGCTCGTCGCCGCCTCCGCGACCGGCAGCCAGCTCGCCGCCTATGCAGCGGGCGCGGGGCGCCTGATCCTCGTCGTCGGCAGCCAGAAGATCGTGCCCGACCTCGATGCCGCAATGCGGCGCATCAGTGAGGTCGTGTTCCCATGGGAGAACGACCGGGTCCGGGAGCGCATGGGCGTCGACACCGCCCTCGAGAAGGTCCTCCTCATCCTCGGCGAATGGCGACCCGGACGCACCACCGTCGTGCTGGTCCGCGAGCCCGTCGGCATCTGAACCGGGTCGCCGACCGGGGTCCGACGGCAACCGAACGTCGGGGCGCTCGTCCCTCTCCTGCGCTCATCCTTGACCATCCATCTTGACAGGATGGTCAACTTGTGTATGGTTATTCACGTGACACAAATTGTTCACCCCACGACGGCTACCGAGGCGATGCCGGCCCACGAGCTGACGGACCGCATCATCGCCGACTTCCGCGTGACCATCGGCGCGATGAAGTGTGCGATGAGCGAGCGGCTGGTCCGTCTGGGCATCAGCATGGCCCAGCTCAACATCATGTACACCCTGCAGCGCAACGGCGTGATGACGATGAGCCACCTCGCCGACGTGCTCGGGGTGTCGCTCTCGAATGCGACCGGTCTCGTGGATCGCATCGAGGAGCGAGGTTTCATCGAGCGCAGCCGCGTCCCCGAGGACCGGCGCGTGGTCCTCGTCCGGGTGACCGAGGCCGGGACCCGGATGATCCATGAGAGCGATGCCCTCAGCGACGAGCTGATGCGCAACGTGCTCGCCCGCCTGGACCCGGCGGAGCTGCCGGCCATCGCCCACGCCGTCGCGGAGGTGCGCTCGGCCCTCGAAGCCACTGCCGCCCTGCCCATACGGAATCTGCACGAGACAGCTCCCACCCAACGATCGCGGTAGGCGATCGGCTCGTCGCGTCGTAGCCCGCACTGCCGCGGCCCGCGGGCCCTCACTTCGGCCCCTGAAGGAGGATCGAACAGTCTCATGGAAAGCGTCCCCATCCAATACGAGACCGAGACGCCCTCGCTCGAGGATGATCCGGCACTCGGCTTGAGCCACCGGGCGAAGATGGAAGTCCTCTTCGCCGTGATGCTCGGCCTGTTCCTCGGCGCCCTCGACCAGACGATCGTCGGTCCGGCGCTGCCGACCGTCGTGACCCAGCTGTCGGGCAACGACTACTACGTCTGGGCGATCACGATCTACCTGCTCACGAGCACGATCACCGTCCCGTTCTGGGGCAAGGGCTCGGACCTCTTCGGTCGCAAGCCGATCTACATGCTCGGCATCGTCATCTTCCTCGTCGGCTCGGCGCTGTCCGGCCTCAGCCAGAACATGGGGATGCTGATCCTGTTCCGAGGCATCCAGGGCGTCGGCGCCGGTGCGCTGTTCCCGGTGGCGCTCGCGATCATCGGCGACATGTTCACCCCGCAGGAGCGCGGCAAGTACCAGGGCCTGTTCGGGGCGGTGTTCGGGATCGCGTTCGTCGCCGGCCCCCTCATCGGCGGCTGGCTGACCGAGAACGTCGGCTGGCACTGGATCTTCTACGTCAACATCCCGATCGGCATCGTCGCGCTGATCGTCATCCAGCGGCTTCTGCCGACGGTCAGGACGGCATCCGCATCGCGCAACTTCGACCTCATCGGCGGCACGATCTTCACCATCTCGATGGTGTTCCTGCTGATCGGCCTGACCAACAAGCAGTTCAACGACTGGACGGAGCTGACGGTCGGTGGCTTCATCCTCATCGGCGTCATCGGGACCCTGCTGTTCATCCTCGCCGAGTCGCGAGCAAAGGAGCCAATCGTCCCGATCGACCTGTGGCGGTCGCGGACGTACTCCGCGTCGATGGTGTCCACCTTCTTCGCGGCGTTCGCGTTCTTCGGCGCGATCGTGTTCCTGCCGCGCTGGTTCCAGGTCGTCGAGGGCTTCTCGCCGACCAACTCCGGCCTCGCGGCGCTGCCGCTGATGGTCGGCCTCATCGCCAGCTCGGTCGTGTCCGGGTACCTCGTCTCGCGGACGGGCCGGTACAAGTGGCTGCTGGTCGGCTCGATCGCCATCATGGGCGTCGCGACGCTGCTCATGACCCAGCTGACGAAGGACACGCCCGTGCCCGTCGTCTGGCTCTGGATGTTCATCGCCGGCATCGGCGTCGGCCCGACGTTCTCCGTGTTCACGATCGTCATCCAGAACGCCGTGCCGTTCCGGCAGCTCGGCGTCGCCACGTCGAACCTCACGTTCTTCCGCCAGATCGGCGGCACCATCGCACTCGCGTTCGTGGGCACCATCTTCGGCACGACATTCAAGGACCAGCTGATCCCGCAGATGTCGGCGGCCGGGGTCCCGGCCCAGGTGGTCTCGGGCTTCGGGCAGGCGAGCGCCGGTGGCGGCTTCGACCTCAATAGCCTGACCGGCGTCGGTGATCTCGGTGCGGCCATCCTCGCGTCGGTTCCCGCCCAGTTCCAGGACCTGATCAAGCCGGCGATCCCGGCGATGGTCGAAGGCATCCACGGAGCCTTCAGCCTCGCCGTCGCCCAGACGTTCTACCTGGGCGTCTTTGGCGCCGCCGTCGCCGTCGTCGCGGCGGTCGCGATCAAGGAGATCCCGCTGCGGGCCACCAACGCGGCTCCGGTCGCGACGGCGCCCCAGGCAGCGGGCGAAGCGTCGGCTGCGTCCGGATGGAGCGGGTGCCGCGTCGGCTCCGTCCCATGGAAACGCACCGATCCACGGGGCCAATCCCTCGATCGACTGACCGTCTCGCTCCTCCGCCCGAGGACCCGGTTCTCACCGAGAGCCGGGTCCTCGAGTATCCGCCCCTCCCGATTTTGCGGGCTGGTGCCCTGACCCGGCGGTGGCGTAGGATCGCGCAACCCGCGAAAGGAGGGACCAGTGGACGAGATGCGACTGATGGCGATGGACCCGCCGCCGAGGAGTGCAGCACTGACCCTGGGCCGGCATCTGCTCGGCCGGATCTACACCCCCGATCCGCGCGATTGGACCCTGAGGAGGCTCATGGAGGTCGCGGAGCCGACCGACGCCATCCTCCAGAAGACCATCGAGCAGCTGCAGCAGGAGACGACCTACTTCTCGGATTGGCGTGCGTACCTCGTCCTGTGGCGCTGGCTCAAGAAGCACCCGAAGCCGCCCACACCGGCCGTCGTCGACACCACGCCCGGCTGGGAGCTGAAGATCCAGCTCGACCAGGGCCAGACCGGCCATTGCGTCGGGTTCGGCTGGGCCGGGTGGGTCGACGCCAGCCCGGTCGAGGGCACGTTACCAGAACGCCGACGGCCATGCGCTCTACTACGAGTGCAAGGTGATCGATCACGAGCCGCTGGCGGAGAACGGCTCGGCCGTCCGGTCCGGCGCGCTCGCTCTTCGCAACCGCGGCCGGCTCGCGGCGTTCGCGTTCGCCAGTACGACCGCCGAGATCGACGACTGGATCAACAACCACGGCCCGGTCGTCGTCGGCACGACCTGGACGAACGACATGTTCAACCCGGACGGCAGCGGCTACGTCAAGCCGACCGGCGCCGTCGCCGGCGGACACTGCTACCTGATGCTCGAGCGGATCGACGCCGAGGACGCCTACGTGTTCCAGAACTCGTGGGGCGCCGGTTGGGGCCAGAACGGCCGGTTCAAGATGAAGCGGTCCGACTTCGACGGGCTCCTGCAGGACCAGGGCGAGGCGTGCTGCGCCGCCGAGCTGCCGCGCTGATCTACGGCACTGAACGACTACACGCGACCGATGAACGGGTCCGGGTGACGGAGGGCAGGTGAGGTGGTTGAGCACGTCCTCGACAGGACAAGCACGGGGCAGCCGCTCTCGGCTGCCCTCGGGGATCTCGTGGTCGTCCGGCTCGACGAGATCCCCACCTCCGGCTACCGGTGGGAGGTCACCGGGTTCGACCCGGCCATCCTCGCGCCGTCGGGCGACGAGTTCAACCCCTCCGCCGGATCCCGGACCGGCGGAGGCGGGCAGCACGGGTTCCGGTTCACGGTCGTCGGTGCAGGCCGGACCGCCCTGCGGCTGGTCTGTCGCCGGCCGTGGGAACCGGAGACCGATGCCGTGGAGGAGCTGAACGCAACCGTCGTGGTGTCGACCCCGTAGCCCGCGTCGCGGCGCCACGATCCATCGCCACTCGTCCCGGCGGGAGGTCGCTGACGTGACCGCTAGCCCCACGATCCTCCTCGTCCACCAATTTGCCCTGAACCGGGTGACGGGCGTCCGGGCGCTCCTGTCCGACCTCATGTGGCGGATCCCAGCCGTCCGAGACGGGCCTGCCGTGGTGTTCGAGAGCTACGAGGGGCACGACGACCCCGACACCTTCGTCAGGTCGCTGTCGGCCCGGCACGACGACGTGACCGACGTCGTCGGCGTCAACGTGCACATCGACTTCCGGCTCGACTACACCATCGGCCTGCTCGACTGGTGTGAGGCGCGCGGCCGATGGGCGCACCTGTACGTTCACGACTACTGGCCCAAGCACCGGGACCTGCTCGCGTCGCTCGTCGCCCGCTACCGGTGCGGCCTCCTCGCATCGACCGAGGTCATCCGGGACGCGATGCGGGCGGACGGGCTCGATGCCCTGCTGATCCAGGTGGGTGTCCCCCTCGACAACGTGGAGCGAGGCTCTCTCGATCGACGCGATGGGGGAGCGCCCAAGGTCGTGGGATCCGCGGGTCGCATGGTGCCCCGGAAGCGGTTCGAGGAGGTCGTCGCGGCGTTCGGGCTGGCCGGCATCGCAGGGCACGCGTGCCTGCACCTGAGGCTGGTGGCCAGCTGCGTCTATTCGGGCGAGCAGGACGAACGACTCGTGTCGGGCATCAGGGCGGAGAGCGAGCGTCTCCGGCTCACTCCGTCGATCCGGATCGAAAGGACGCCGACCAGGCGGTCGGACTACCGAAGCTACGACGTCTATGTCTGCGCATCGTCGTACGAGGGCTTCAGCATGATGCCGATCGAGGCGGCCTACAGCGGATGCCCTCCCCTGATGTCGGATATCCCGGCGCACACGGCGATCGCCAGGACGCTTTTCGCCGACCGGGCTGACGACTTCCTGTTCCCGACGGGTGACGTCCGGGCGCTCGCCCGGTCCATGGCCGACGAGATCGAGACCGGCCGGCGGGCCGCCCTGCTCCGATCCCACCTCGCCGACGTCCGGGGGATCGTCGAGTCGCGCTGGTCGCCGCGGGTCACGGCAGAGGCGCTGGCCGCGCTGGCCCACGATCCGGATCCCGGCCTCCCGCCGTTGGCCGCCGCTGCCATGACTCGACCGTATCCGGTGACCGCGCGACGTTCGGCGGGCGTGGAGGCGCGCAGCCAGTCATGACGGCGCAGGGAGGCGCGCAGGGAGGGGCGCCGGCCGCCGGCGCGTCCAAGGACTACTTCATCAGCCGTGCCGGCGACGACGCCCCGTGGGCGCGCTGGATCGCCTGGCAGCTGGAGGCCGCGGGGTACTCCGTCGTCGTCCAGGACTGGGACTTCGGCCCGGGCACCAACTTCGTGTCCAACATGCGGGATGCACTCGACAGCGCCCGGACGACGATCGCGATCTACTCGCCGGCGTACTTCGCGTCCCGCTACACCGAGGACGAGTGGACAGCCGCCCTCGTCCGCCGGGACGACGGCGCGATCCCGCTGTTGCCGGTGCGGGTTGCCCAGGTCACCCTCCCGCGGCTGCTCCGGCCCATCGTCTACGTCGACCTGGTCGGCATCGACCTGGCAACCGCGCGCCAACGCCTCCTCGGCGCGGTTGCCGGTGACAAGCGGTCCAAGCCGTCCGAGGAGCCGGGCTTTCCCGGCGACGAGCCCGCGTTCCCGGCGCGGCCCGCAGATCGGGACGACCGGGCCACCCGGGTCGTGAACTCGGCCCCGATCGAGACCCCCCGGTTCGGTGACCGACGCGCCGAGCAGGCACAGCTGCGCGAGTTCCTCGGCGATCGCTCGGTCCGGCTGGTCAGCATCGTTGGCCGGCCGGGGATCGGCAAGAGCGCGCTCGCCAGCCGCGTCCTCGCCGCCCTCGGCGGTGACGATGAAGGTGCCATCCCCGGCGAGACCGGGATCGATGCCATCCTCTACCTGAACGCCCGGACGACGGGTCTGAGCTTCGAGCGCCTGTATGCCGACGTGAAGGGGCTCCTCGACGAGGTGGCGGCGGCTGAACTCGCCGACTTCTGGGCGCGCCAGGACGTCACCCTCGTCCAGAAGGTCGAAGCGCTCGTCGAGAGTCTGCGCGACCTGCACCTGCTCGTCCTCCTCGACGGCCTCGAGGCCTCGTTGGGGCCGGACGGCATCCTGGTCGACGACGGTCTCCGGGCGTTCGTCGAGGCATGCCTGGGCCAGGCCGGCGCGCCGCGGATCACCGCGACCTCGCGAACCGACCTCACGCTCCCGCCAGAGGTCTTCCCCGGCGTCAGGGCGATCCGCTTGCGCGGTGGCCTCGAGGCAGATGATGCCGTCGCCCTGCTCCGGGAGCTCGACCCGCAGAACGACCTGGGCCTGAGGGACGCCGGGGAAGAGGAGCTCCTCCATGCCGTCGAGCTGACGGGTGGCATCCCCCGCGCGCTCGAGCTGGTCGTCGGTATCCTGCAGGCCGATCCCGCCGCTTCTCTGGGCCGTCTGCTGAGCGACGAGCGCACGTTCGGTTCCCAGGTCGTCGAGTCGCTGGTCGCGGAGGGCTACCGCCGTCTGGGCGCGGACGAGCAGCGGGTCATGGAGGCGATGGCGGTCTTCGACCATCCCGTCGCAGAGGCGGCAATCGCCTTCGTGCTTCACCCATGGACGCCGGACATCGATGTCCGTGGCTCGCTCCGACGCCTGACCGGCAGCTACTTCGCCACGGCCGACCGATCGACCGGCGAGTATCTCGTCCAATCGGCCGATCGAGCCCACGCCTATGCGCAGATCCCCGAACCCTCGGCAGGCGCGGCCCCGGCGCCGGATGGCCCGCGCCCGTACGACCGGACGACGGTCGAGTCGCGCGTCGCCGACTACTACGCGTCCATCCGGAAGCCGCGGGAGGCGTGGCTGTCGATCGAGGACGTCGGCCCCCAGCTTGCCGAGTTCCGCCACCGGGTCGCCGCCCGCGAATTCGACACGGCGCTGGAGGTCCTCGACCTCGTCGACCGGGAACACCTCTTCCTGTGGGGCCACTACACCCGCCTGATCGAGCTCCGCAAGAGCGTGATCGAGGCGCCCGCAGCACCACGCCTGCGCGCCGCCAACCTGGCCAGCCTCGCGCTGGCGTCCCAGGTGCTCGGCCAGTACGACGATGCCCTCGCCTACTACGAGGGCGCCGTCGCGACCTCGGCCTCGGCCGACGACAAGGCCGCCCATGCGCAGTACGTCGGCGATCTTGGCCGGCTGTACCGGAACCTCGGCTGGATGGACAAGGCCATCGCGTCGTCGGAGGAAGCGCTGAATTCCGCGATCGAAGCGGCCGATCGACCGGCGGAGGGTCGGTGGCGGGACCGGCTCGCGCTGACGTATGCGTTCGTCGGCCGACTCGACGAGGGCCGTGCGCTCGAGGAGGTGGCCATCGCGATCGCGCGCGAATCCGGCGAGCGCCGAAGCGAGGGCGCGGCAGTCAGCAACCGTGGTTTGATCCTCCAGATCCAGGGCGCGATCGACGACGCGGAGGCGGACTTCAACGAATTGCTGACCATCGCGCGTGAGATCGGCGACCGTCGCGGCGACGCGATCATCAGCGGGCGCCTGGGCTTCGTCGCCGGGGCCCGGGGCGACCACCAGCGATCCCTCGAGCTCCACGAGGGGGCGCTGACGATCAGCCAGGAGCTCGGCGACCGCCGGGAGCAGAGCTACCAGCTGCTGGGGATCGGCGATGCGCAGCTCGGTCTCGGCGACCTCGAGTCCGCGTCGCGCAACCTGGGCCTCGCCCGGGACCTGGACGTCCCGGAGACGAGCTTCCTGGCTGCCATGGCGCTGGGCCTGGCCTTGCGGGTCGCGGATCGGACGAGGCGGCAGCCACGTTCGCCGACACCGTTCGGCGCTGCGACGATCGGCTGGCCCGTTCGGCCGAGCTCTTCGGCGCCCGCTACACGCGCGCGACGGCGTTGGTCGCGACCGCCGTGATGAGCGCCGGCTGGGCCCAGGAGGATCAGCGGCCCGTCCTCCTGGCGCCCGCCCTCGAGGAGTACGACCGGGCGGTGGCGACCTGTCCGGGTGCCGGCATCGTCGCCGCGACGATCCGCGACCTCGACCGCATCGAGGCCGCCGGAGGCGTCGGAGTCGAACCGGCGCGTCAGCGCCTGCGTGATGCATTGCCGTCGCCCGGACCGGCCGGTCCGGACCCGCGCGCGACGGTCACGGCCGGTCCGGACCCGCGCGCGACGGTCCCGGCCGCGACGGTCCCGGCCGCGATCGTCCCCGGCGAGGGGTCGCCGTGATCCGCGCGGTGCTGATCGACGTCGGTGAGACGCTCGTCGAGCGGGTGTCCGACCGCGACATTCCGCTCCGTGACCAGTCCATGGTGCCGTTCCCGGACACCGACGCGGCCCTCGTTGAGATCAAGCGGGCGGGCTACAGGATCGCGGCGGTCAGCAACACCGAGCAGTCGGACGACGGCCAGCTGGACGACATCCTCACGCGCGCCGGTCTTCGCCGCCACCTCGACGTCCTGGTGACGTCGGTCTCGGTCGGGCAGCGCAAGCCCGCGCCCGCGATGTTCCTGAGGGCGCTCGAGCTCCTGGACTGCGTCCCGGAGGAGGCGATCATGGTCGGCGACGACGCCCGCGTCGACATCGCGGGCGCCACGCCGCTGGGGATCGCGACCGTGCTCGTGATCCGACCGGGCAGCAAGGGGCCGATCGACGACATCCCGGCCATGTTCACCGTGACGTCGCTGGGCGAGCTCCCTGCGATCCTTGCCGGGCTGAACGGCGCGGAGACGACGGGCCCAGACGCTGGCGACACGGCGCCCTGACCGCGCCCTGGACAAGGTGGTTGACGTGGACTGCTTCCTCAGCCATTCCTCCGCGAACCGGACGGCTGCGGTCAGGCTGGAGCAGGGCCTGGAGGCCGGCGGGCTGTCCGTGTGGCTCGACAACTCGGAGGGCCGGCTCGGGGTCCTCCTGGCCAACGAGCTCCAGGCCGCCATCAGGGACGCCAGGGTCGTGGTGCTGCTCTGGTCGAGCCACGCGGCCACTCGATGGATCGCGAGCGAGTGGCTGACGGCCTTCCACCTCGGCCGGTTCATCATCCCGTGCACCCTCGACGAGACGCCCCTTCCACAGTGCCTGGAGAACAGCGTCCATCTCAGGATCCGGCGCGTGACGCCTTCCGTGATCGAGCGCCTGGCCGGCGAGATCCGGGCCGCGCCGGACGGTCCGAACGAGCTGGCGCCGGTGATCCGGGGCGAGGCGCCCGAGCTGTCCCGGACGATCGCCACGATCAACGCGAAGCAGGCCGCGGTCCTGGATGCCGCGTCCGCCGGCAAGCTTGCCAAGGCAGCCGAGCGCCAGGCACGCCTGGACCGGGTGATGGACGACGCGCTGGAGTCCTGGCCCCTGGACCCCGTCGTGGTCAGCCTGGCCGGGTTCCATCTCAAGAACGCCTACATGGTGGGGCACTGGGGCGAGATCCAGGCCGGTCGGGGGCCGAAGAACGATCCCCTGCTCGCGCGCTCCGAAGGCCGGTTCCTGGAGACGCTCGCCATCGACCCGACCGACCCCTCCGCCCTCAACGGGCTGGGGAACATCCTGTTCTATCGCCGCGACCTGGAGGCGGCCGAGTTCTTCATCCTCGCCGCCATCGCCGCCGCGAAGCGACAGGGTTACCCGTACCCCGAAGCGGAACAGGATCTCCTCCTGGTCCGGCGCTTCCTCCCAACCTGACCTCCGGCACTACTCGAGGCCGCGCTCCCGCATCGCCCGCTCCCCGCTACGATCGACCCATGCCCCTCGACCACTCGATCCGCGGCGCGTGATCCGCTCCTCGCGTTCCGCGGCCAGGGCCACGGAGCACGCCGCGGTCCTGCGGTCGCGCGACGGCGACATCCCCTACACCCTGCGCCGATCGCCCGCCGCCCGCCGCCTCCGGGTCACGATCCACCCGGAGCGGGGCATGGTGGTGACGATGCCACCCTCCTCGGTCCGCGGCTGGGGTCGCACGGATGGGGTCGTCGACCGGTTCCTGCGCGAGCGCGAGCCGTGGATCCGCCGGCACCTCGAGCGTCAGGCCGCAGCCCGCGCGGCACTGGACGAGCGCCCGGCCCTCGACGACGGGCGGGTGATCCCATACCGCGGCGTACCGCACCGGGTCCGAGTGGTCGCCGCGCCGCCCCGCTCCCGCTCGTCGCGCGTCTCCCGCATCGGGGGCGACGCCGGCGACGAGCTGCTGGTGGAACGTGTGGCGCGGGACCGGCGCCCGACCGACCTGATCCTCGAGGCGTGGTTCCGGGAGCGCGCCAGGTCAGCGCTGCTCGAGGCCGTCGAGCGTCACGCCCCGGTCCTCGGCGTCACGCCGTCGTCCGTCACCGTCCGCGACACGACCAGCCGGTGGGGGAGCTGCTCCCGGCGCGGTGCCCTCTCCTTCGGGTGGCGGCTTGTGCTGGCGCCGCCCGGGGCGCTCGAGGCGGTCGCCGCCCACGAGCTGTGCCACCTGCGGGTGTTCGGGCACGGGCCGGGGTTCTGGGAGCTGCTCGAGACGCGGATTCCCGACTACGCGGCCTGGCGCCGGTGGCTGCGCCGCCACGGGCCCGAGCTCCATGCTGCGCTCGACTGACGGCGCCCTTGCGGGTCGGGCTTGCGGACGCGAGAATTGTCATCGTCCGGAGGGAACCAATTCGGTCGCCTCACGCGTCACACGCTTGCCCTGGAGCAGCCGGGCTCCATCGTATTCACCCTGAGGTCCCATGTCCCCCCGCGTCGCGCCCGCCCTCGCCGCTTCCATCGCGCTCCTCATCGTCACCGCGTGTGGCTCTTCGGCGATCGTTCGCCCAGCCGACGCCCAGTCACCAGCCACACCGACGCGCGTCCCCGCGGCGGAGCCGCTGCCCTCGAACACGCCGGTTCCCACGCCCTGCCCGTGCCCGTCCCCAGCGCCTCGCCTGATGCCGGGAACGTGACCGGCAGCGGTAGCGGC
The DNA here is from genome assembly GCA_963776395.1 of uncultured Chloroflexia bacterium. Classification (GTDB taxonomy): domain Bacteria; phylum Chloroflexota; class Limnocylindria; order Limnocylindrales; family CSP1-4; genus CAIXZV01. Next base: position 50,829 of record CAVZML010000001.1, read on the forward strand.
CCCGAGCTCACGATCGAAGTCGTCGACGCCGAGGCGATCCGGGCGACGATCGACGATCCGGCCGCAAAGGCATGGCGCGTGGTCGTGGCCGGCGTGGGCGTGCGCGCAGGCGACCGATGGGTGATCACCGTCGAGTCGGGCGACGTCGGTCCTGCGATCACCGCCACCGAGGTTCGGGGCGGTCGTGTGGTGGACGAGATGGACCTGTCCGGGTTCGCCGACGGGACGGCGGCCGCGGGCGGGTGCCACGGCACCCTGCCGGTCTGCCTCGCGTCGGACGGGTTCCGCCTGCCCCAGGATGGCGACGGCCGCTTCTCGGTCCAGCTTGCGCTGCCGGAGCGGGGCACGCCCCTCACGATCACCGGCGGCACGGCATCCTGGCCGGGCGAGCCCTTCGTGCTCGGCCCCTGGACCGACACCGAGCCGTTCTCCTGGGACGCCGCCGGCTGACATCTGGCGCCCCTGGTCCCGGCCCGGCGCCGCGGGTCCGGCGCCGCGGGTCCGGTGCCCGGCGGGTCGGCGCCGCGGGTCCGGCGCCCGGCGTTGAACGCTGGCCGTTCGATCCGGCGGTGATCGGGCACCAGGGTCGTCAGGACGAACGCCAGCCGTTCAGGGCGGACGCGAAATCGCTGCACTGAACGCTGGCCGGTCCGTCTGACGATCCCGCCCGGGCAGATCCGCTGCAGTGAACGGGGGACGTCCAACCGGCGCGGGGCGACCACGCAGACACGCGCCGAGAACCTGGATGGAGTTGTTGGTGGGCCGGGGCAGAATCGAACTGCCACAGCCGAAGGCGAGGGTTTTACAGACCCTTGGGCTCACCACCTGCCCGACCGACCCACGGTGCTGGTCGCGTCCCGCAGCGGCGGGTCCGGGTGCCCTCCACTCCCTGGTGCCGGTCTGGCACCGGCGCCGGGGTGACGGCGCGGGAGTCGCGGCGAGGCGCCGGTCGACCGGCGCGCATGGTACCGCAGGCGACCCGATCCTGGCGACCGGATGTCCCGGCTCAGGCCGGCTCTGCCGCCGGCGCGGCACATGCGAGCGGTCGACCGGCTCTGCCCACGGTTGGCAGCACTTGCCGAGCGGACTATCGCCGCTCAGCCGCGGCTGCCCGCGAGGACCGGCTCGTCGGGCGCCGGATCCCGACCCGAACGCGTTCTTCGACTACGGGCTGGACACCGTGATCGCGGGGCTCGAAGAGCGGGCAACGACGTAGGCGCCGGCGCGCCGCCTGCGGTCGATCACTCGATGACATCCAGAAACGGTCTCTGCACGTCAGCTCGCCTGCAGCGACCCAGGTCGCCGCGAGGGCTTCGAACGCAATCCGCAGTCAGCGTGCGCGCGGCAAGCCCCGGTTTCGGCGATACCGTCACGACTGGTGACGGTCAGGCTGGACGGAGGATCCAGACCTGTTCGCGGCCGTAGGCCGGGCTTCCCCCACGGAAGTCGCCGTATTCGGCCTCGACCTCGAACCCCTCCAGCTCGGCCAGGTGACGAAGCTCCGAGCGAAGGGTCCAGCGGAGGATCAGACGCTCGGTCGTTGTTCGGACTTCGCGCCCGGACTCGTCCAGCTCGGTGTAGCGCCAGACCTCGTCGATGACCTGACGCATCGGATCGGGCGTGCGCTCGATGACCTCGATCCGGACGTTGAGCCCGGTCACGGGATTGCGGATGGTCGTCTGCCGACTCGGTGCGTTCGCATCTGGCCCCGGCACGCACCAATCCAGGCGCGGGTCGAACAGATCGAGCACCAGCGCGCCACCGGGACGAAGGTGCCGGCGCATGGACGCGAGCGCCGAGCGCTGTGCCGTGGGCGTCAGCATGAACTGGAACGACCGCGATGGCGTGACGATCAGGGGAAACGTCTGGTCGAGTGTGAAGTCGGTCATGTCGGCCAGGACGAAGGTGAGGCGGCGAGCAGTCTCTGCGGTGAGCCACGCACGCTTTCGTTCCGCGATCCGCAGCATCGGCGCGGACAGGTCGAGCCCGACAACCTCGACTCCCTGCTCCGCCAGAGCGATCCCGATGCGTCCCGTACCGCAGCCGACGTCGAGCACCGGGCCACCCCACCGGCGAGCCTGCTGCACGTAGAACTCGGCATCGCCCTCGACCGGTGAGCCAGCGATCAGGAGCTCCGCCCAGGCGTCGTAGATCTCGGTGCCGAGGCCGTCCCGGTCGTAGAAAAGGGTGTGCTCTTCGGCCTGCATCGGTCTCCTCGGGTGGGTCGGTGGTCCTGACTCTTCGCCGCGCGCGCTCCTGCGCGAATTCAGCGCGGAGATCGTCGACGTCGATGATGACCTCGTTGTCGACGACGAGGATCCAGACGTCCGCGCAGTCGGTCGCCTGTGCACCTTCGAGACGATCGGTCTGCGCACGAAAGCGAGCGCCCTCGGGGCGATGAACGGGCCGTGATGCTCGTTGCCATCGACGAACGAGACGCGCCATTCGGGGGCAGGCATGCGACGCAGCTCGATCTCGGCGAGGCTGAGGGCAGGCCCCGGTAGATCACACCGACTGCCTCCCAGGACTGCGCGCCACGATCTGTCGGCGCGCCACCACACCAGCGACCTGCGTCATTCACCGACGAAATCCGGTCCGCTCGACCCCTGGGATGCTGGCCACGGGGAGCGGGGTGGTGGAGATGAGGGGACTCGAACCCCTGGCCTCCGCGATGCGAACGCGGCGCTCTCCCAGCTGAGCTACATCCCCACGAGAGCGGCACCCGACCCGTCGGGTGGACCGGCCCGAGAGTGTAGCACGCGACCGTTGCGCCGCCCTCCGTCTGTCCCTGGAATCGTCCCTGCTCAGGACCTCCGGGCCCTCAGCCCTGGTCCACGAGCAGCGCTCGAACCTGGGCGCAGTGGAGCGCGACCGCAGCTCGGCGGCTCGGCGCGGGGGGGGGTGGGGGGGGGGGGGGGGGGGGGGGGGAGGAACGCGCCCGGTGCGAACGAAGGAGAGGGGGTGAGGGGGATGAGGGATGATGGTGAAGAGGGAGGGAGGTGGTGAAGGGGGGGAGAGAGTGGATTGGTGGATGAGTTGTTGTGGAGTGAGGTTGTGATAGAGTAGGAGTGGTGGGTGGTAGTGAGATGAGTTGTGAGTGATGTATTTGTGATGATGATGAGTTGGGAAGCAGTGGATAGTAATGTGTGGGATGAAGTGAGAGAGTGAGTGTTAGATTCATGATAGCTTATGAAGTGGTGAGGATGTGGATGTGTGTGGTTGTGGATTAAGTGTGTTTGTGAGAGAGATGAGTAGCTGACTTGAGGTGTATAGAGGTTGATTGTGTTGCGTGATGGTGAGTATGGAGTGGTGGTCGTTTCTAGCTCGTGGTCTGGCGAGCCTGGAACGGGTTCGGGAGTGAACCGGCCTCGACGTATGCTGCTGTCCGGCCATCGTCGGCGGAGTGCCGGGTGGTCGTCCCGGTGTGGTGGTGGCCGGCGTCCCACGGACGACTGTCGAGGCGAGCATCGAGGCGCGCTGGTCCTCCCGCGACGCATCGTTCTCGCTCTTGCCGGCGGCGGCCGCTCGCAGGTCGCCGTTGCTATGCTCGGTGACGGCGATCCCTGGGATGAGGCGGCGGAGCCGGCCGGCCGCGCTCCGGGCCCGGCGGCGGCCAGCTCCGGTTCTCCTCCGCCGGCTACGGCCGGCCGCGGCCGCCGCCATACACGGCTCGCCTCGCCAGCACATCCACTGCGTTACCAGCCGCGCGGGGTCGTGGACGGGAAGTCACGGACGGTGGTCGCGGCCGGTGTCGACGGCGCCGGCCGCCGGGGCCATCTCGACATCGCTGGCCTGTGACTGGAAGCGGACTCGCCAGCGGCAGCGTCCGGGAAGGTCGGGCGTCCGGGCGTCGTAGTGGCGGAGTGGTGACGGACGGCGTTCCCGTGGCCGGGACTGGATGCTGGTCCGCGCCAGGGCGTGTACGAGAAGACCGGGATGCCGGGCGTGGCGCCGCTCGATAGATGGCGCCGCTGTGGCCGCCTGTGCGCTGACCTCATCGGCCACGCCACCGAGACTCCGTACGAGATGTTGGTGAACCAGCTGCCGTACGCCGCAGGACATCGTTAGAGGGCTCGCCGAAGTCGACGGTGCCCAGCTCGACTGCCAGCGACGCCGCCCCGCCGGCCGCGCCTTCGCTGATCCCGAGGCTCCCCGCGCCGCCGGCGCCGGCGACAGGAAGAACTCGATGTCGTTGCGCTGGTAGTCCAGGACGATGTTGAACATGGCCTGTCCGCGCCACTGATGCCGACTGGACTGCCGACGCTGGCTCCTCCGCCGATCTGGATCTCGAAGCCGATATGGTCGCTCTCCGGGTTCGTCAGGCCTTGGAGGATCGCATCTCCCGCCTCGGAGGCGACTGGCCGGCGCTACGCCGGCGGCCTGGATGACCTCGCCGGGAGCGGCAGGCCGTTGGGGAACATCAGCTGCGCTGGCGGATCGCCTCCCGGCCGCCGGCCGATCAGGCCGAGCAGGCGCTGCTTGAGGCGTTCAGCGATGGGTCGAGCACGGCGCGCAGCGCCGCGACACGGCCGATGCGATCTTGCCGATCAGCCAGCTCTTGATCCGGTTGAGTGTGTTCGCCACCGTCCGGACACCGGCGGCGACGACGTCGACGATGGTCCGCTGATGACATTGCGGATCGCCGTGGCGATCCTGGATAACGAGCCGGATTGCACGCTGGACGAAGCTGACGACGCGGGCAATCATGCGATCGAGAAAGGCCTGCGCCGGGCGACGATGTTGTTGATGATCCGCCGGGCCGCCGCAACACGGCGTTGACGATCGCGGTGATCACGGTGCGGAGGAGCCGGAATGCCGCCACCTCTCGGCGACCACGCAGACAGCTGGGTGACCCGCTGGAGGAGGCCGCCGTCGCTAGCAGCGTGCCAGGAACGTGAGGCCGTTGACGATCCACTGGGTCATCGAGATGACGGCCTGGAGCACCGGTTGATGGCTCCGTCGACACGCCCGGATCTGCTCGATGATGGCCGTGATCCGGCCGGTGATCCCACCGAACAGGTTGCCGAGCAATGCCGGAACGGCGCGAGGAGCGTCGGTAGCCGGGTTTGCCGGACAGGATCTCGGTGACGGCGTCCGGATGGCCCGCCGACCTGGCCATCACGCCCGGACTGCGCCGAGGACAGAGCCAACTATGCCCGTATGCTGTCCTTGAGCGAGCCGAGGTGCGTTGGATCTCGGTGGCATCGTCGCATGCTCCGGATGCGTGGTGACCGTATTGACCAGGTTCGTCGCGAACGTGAACGCCTGCCCGAAGAAGCTGCCGACGCGCGATGCGATGCCGGATGCCGCCGAGCGGACGCCGCTGCCGATCGAGCCGGGCGATCCCGCGGAACGCGGATGAGGCGCGCTCGATCAACGCTCACGATGCCGCCGCCACCACCTGCGCCTGCGTTCGATCTCCCCGGCTCCTGCCTCGAGGTTCTCTGGCTGTTCCTGCTGCGGGGCCTCGGGCTGCTCGACCTCCTCGGCCGGGATCTCGGGCGTTGCTGCAGCCGAGGAGTTCGCCGACGGCTACGTCGGCGGGTTCGGCGACGGCCGGGATCTCCTCGCTCCGCAGGCTGCCGCCACGTCTCCACCGCCGCTCCCTCGCACCGCCGCGGCCTCGCCTTCCTTGCCGCCGCTCTCCGACTCGCTGCGCCACGGCCCCTGCGGCCGCCACTCCTGCAGCGGCGACTTCGCCGGCCTTCGCGCCGCCGCTCCGGCAGCGCCGCCGCCGCCGCGGTCTCGCCGGCGCCTCCAGCCGCCGCGATCTCGCCGGTCTTGTCCGCTGCCTCAGCCGCGCCTCCAGCCGCCGTGGCGGTTTCGCCCGCACCCGCCGCGCCACGGCCCCTGCGGCCGCGCCTCCAGCCGCCTCGGCCGCGGTGGCGGCCGCCCGCACGCCGCCTAGCAGCGCCTCGGGCAGCCGCGGCGGTCTCTGCGGCCTTCCCGCCGGCACCGGCCGCACCAGCCGCTGCGGCGGTCTCGGCGACCTTCTCGCCGACACTGCCGCGTCCGCATCCCCGCCGCGCCGCAGCCGCGCCACACCGCCGACTGCCCCGGCTGCAGCGCCCGCGCCTCTCCCGCCGCCGCCGCGATCTCGCCGGCCTTGCCAGCCGCGCCTGGGTCTCGCCAAGAGGGTCTCGCCGGGAGGTGGCTCGCCGGGACCTCCGGGTGCTCCCGCAGTGGCGCCGGCCGCGCCGGCAGCCACGGCCTCGCCGGTCTCGGCTCGCCGCTTCGGCTGTCGTCTCCTCGTCGATCTCCCGGTCCGTCTCCCTTCCGTCGGAGGCGCTGGGCCTTCGAGGAGGCCGACTCGCTGGACGGACGCGTGGCGCAGCACCCGGAGCGTTGCCTGGTTGCCGGCCAGGCGCTGCATAGCCAGCAGGCTCGCCGGGTTGATCGCCGCCGGATGCCATCGCCGAGGCTCCACGTGCGAGGGCGCCGGCCGTGAGCTGCGGGAGCGGCGACCGTCTCGGATTCGCGGGCTCTCGACGGCCGCCCGACCTCGGCGCCGCTGAAGCGACTCCTGTTCCTTGTGGCTGGCGAGGAGGTCGGGCACGGACGGCAAGGCAATGGACTCATATCCCAGCCCTGACCTGCGTCAGACTGATCACTAGTGGACCGTCGGGTGAGCACTATCGGAGCGCTGGACCTCGAGTCCCAACGCTAGAGCGTGCCCCCGGCGGTCGGCGAGGACGATCGAACGGCTGCTGGGGTGGCGTGCCATGGAGCACTGGTCCATTAGGACGCCGCGATCGCCTCTGCGGCTGCTCGGCCGTGGCGCAGGAGGTAGGGAGCTTGATGATCTTCGTGGGGATCGACTGGGCCGAGGCGCACCACGACGTGTGCATCCTCGACGTCGAGCGGCCGGGTGCTCGCGGACGCGCGGATCGCGCGACGGGCGTCGAGGGCGTGGCGCAGCTGCACGCCCTGCTGGCCGAGCACGCCGAGCGAGCCGGCCGACGTCGTGGTCGGCATCGAGACCGATCGCGGCCTGCTCGTGAGCGCACTCGTCGCGGCCGGCTACGAGGTCCGCGCGATCAACCCGCTGTCTGCGGCCCGCTACCGGGAGCGCCACACGACGAGCCGGCGCCAAGTCCGACCGGGGCGACGCGCGCGTCCTGGCCGACCTCGTCCGGACCGATCGCCACCTGCCACCGGCCGGTGGCCGCCGACAGCCGAGCTGCTCGAGGCGATCAAGGTCCTGGCCCGGAGCCACCAGAGCGCTGATCTGGACCCGCCAGCGCCAGCTCAACGCGCTGCGCAGCAGCCTGCGCGAGTTCTATCCGGGCGCCCTCGCCGCGTTCGAGGAGCTCGGCCACCCCGATGCGCATCGCCGTCCTCGCGCGTCGCACCCGACCCGGAGCGCGGCCGGCGGCTCACGAGCGGCCAGATCGGGGCCGCCCTGCGGCGGGGCGGCGCCAGCGCAACGTGGAGCGCCGGGCGGCCGAGATCCGGGCCGCCCTGCGGGCACCGCAGCTCGGCGCGCCGGCCGCTCGTCGCCGACGCGCAGGCGGCCAGCGTGGCGGCGCTGGTGGCGCGTGATCAGCGCGCTCAACGACCGAGATCGAAGTCCTCGAGGCGCGGCTGGCCGGACGTTTTGAGCAACACCCGGACGCCGAGCATCCTGCGCAGCCTGCCAGGACTGGGCGCCATCCTCGGCGCCCGGGTGCTCGCGGAATTCGGGGATGCCCCGGACCGCTACGCCGATGCTAGGGCGCGCCGCAACTACGCGGGCACGGCACCGATCACGCGGGCCTCGGGCACGAGCCGCGCCGTCGTCGCGCGGCTCGCCCGCAACAAGCGCCTCTTCGATGCCTGCTGGCAGTGGGCCCTGAGCGCGCGCAACGCCTCGCCGGGCGCCCGCGCCTGCGAGCCCATCCGGCATCGTCGCCGTGCGCGCTCGTGCACGCGAGACAAGGGTGCGCCGACGATCGGGAGATACTATTTGTCGGCATTCACTCACCTTTGGCAAGAAGGGCACACCTCGGTCCTTGACTGATAGAACATTCGTTCTATTATTGGACGTCCGATGACTCGCACATCCGACGTCTCCGAGGCTCTCGCCACGCTCCAGGCGCGCTGGGGCGCGGCCGCTCCGCGCCGCGGAAACGAGCTCGTCGGGGCGATCGAAGGCGCGCTCGCCCGCGCGCCGATGCCGCTCGAGGCTCCGGCCGATGACGAGGAGGCAAACCACCCCGTCACCGCACCCACGCCTTTCACGCCCGCCACACGGACCCGCCCCGGCGTCCCCGCCCCGGACCTGGACGGTCGCATCGTCTCCACGGGGTTCGCCGCGCTGGACGCCGTCCTGGGCACGGGAGGTCTGCCGCGTTCCGCCACTGTGGCGCTGCGCGGGGACGCGTCCTCGGGCAAGACCACGGTCGCCCTCCGGGTGGCCGCGGAGGCACAGGCGAGCGGGGCGATCGTCGCGTGGCTGGACCTCGCGCGTGCGTTCGATCCCGTGGAGGCCGTCGCGCGCGGGATCAGCCCGGAGTGGCTCGTGGTCCTGACGCCCGCAGACCTCGAGGAGGCCCTCGCGCTGGCCGGGTCGCTGCTCGCCGCCCGGACCGTGGACCTGCTGGTCCTGGACCTGCCGGACGGACGGGATCCCGCGGTTGCCGGGAAGCGGGTGGGGGACCGGCTGGGGCGGCTGGCGGCGCTGGCCAGGCGTGCCGGGACGCTGCTCGTCGTGCTGGAGCCGGACGCGTTGGGGCGGACGCTCGCCGCGGCCGTCGAGGAGGCGAGCGGCCTGCGGCTGGAGCTGCGGAGATCGAGCTGGATCCGCCTGGGGCGGGACGTGGTCGGACAGCGCAGCGAGGCCACCGTCGCGCGCAGCCGCTACGGGCCGCCCGGCCGTCGCGCGGCCCTCGAGATCCTGTACGCGGAGGGCGGGCCCAGGGACGCCTGCCTGCGCCGGCCGGGCCTCCTGGCCGGCCTCCTCGCACCGGTGGCCCTGGCCGGGCTCACGGCGCCCGCCGCCCCGCCGGGGATCGCCGTCGCGGGCGGGTCGCCGGCTGCCCCGGCGCCACCGTCCATCCCATCGCTCCTCGCCGATCGGAAAGGCCCCCACCTAGCGACCGATCCACATGCGCCTGCTGTACCTGCTCTGGCCACACCTGCCCCTCCGCCTGGCGAGGGCCCGGATGGAGGCACCCCCGGACGGGGGGCCGCCTCTGAGCCCGGGGCCGCCTTCGAACCTGAAGGCGCCCCCGGACGGCGCCATCTCCGGCTCCTGGCCCCTCGGCCCGATCGTCCTCGGCGGACAGCCCTGGATGGACGGGACGGTGGTGGACGCGGATCCGCTCGCGCGGGCTCTCGGCGTCCGGCGGGGGATCCCGCTCGGGACCGCCCACCGGCTGGCACCCGAGGCGACCTTCCTCGACCTCGCGCCTGACGCGGACCGGGACGCGCTCGAGGCCGCCTGCGAGCGCCTCGCCGCGTTCAGCCCGGGGATCGCCGCCTCGAGCGATGTCCGGGACCCGTCGTTCGGGCGGATCGCCGTCCACGCGGACGGGCTGACGCGCCTGTGGGGCGTGGAGGAGCGGCTGGTCGGCCTCATGACGGAGGCCCTTGCGCCCATCCTCCCGGGCCCGCCCCGGGCGGGGATTGCCGGGACGAGCTTCACCGCGGGTGTCGCCGCCGCGCACGGTCACGAAGGTGAGCCGCCGATCCTCGTCCCGCCCGGTGACGACGAGCGGTTCCTCGCCCCGTACCCTGCCCGCCTCCTCACGCGGGACCCGGACATCCGGGCGCGCCTCGCCCGGTTCGGGCTGCGGACGATCGGGTCCGTGGCGGATCTCCCCCGCTCCGCGGTGATCGCCCGGTTCGGGGAGGAGGGGGCAAGGCTCCACGCACGGGCGAGGGGCGAGGAGACGGAGCGCTTCCGCCCACGGAGAACACCGGAGCGGATGGCGCTGGGCCTGCCGCTGGACCCCCCGTCGGAGGGCCTGGACGCGTTGAGGTTCGTGCTCCACCGGCTGGCCGCGGCCCTTGCGGACCAGCTGGCGGCGCGGGGTCAGGCTGCCGGTCTCGCCCGCCTCGCCGTCACCTGCGACCTCTCGTTCGCCCGGCGTGGGACCCCGGCCGGGCTCCGCCTCGAGCAGCGCTTCCCGGAGCCCACCGCTGACCCCCAGGCGATCGAGCGCCTGCTCTTCGCCCGTCTCGAGCAGGCCCCGCCGCCGGCCGCCGTCGCGCGGCTGGAGCTGGAGCTGGGCCTCGTGGATGCGGCGCAGGGCCAGCAGCTGCCGCTGTTCACGCCCCAGGCGGCCCACGACGCAAGGCTCGCGTGGCAGCTGGCACGGCTCGCCATCGCGTTCGGGGCCGACCGTGTGCACCGGGTGGAGATCGCCGACACGGAGGCACCGCTGGCCGAGGCGCGCTGGCGCTGGCGGCCGGTGGCTGGCGCGGACGTGACCGACGGTGGCGGGCCCGCGGGGGCGGCCACGGTGGACAGGGAGGGCCGGCGATGACGCGCCTGCTCCGCGAGCACCCGGCGATCGATGCGGACGTGGACGCCGACGGGCGGCTGGTCGCGATCCGCTGGAACGGCCACCGGGAGACGGTCGAGGTCTGCAACCACTGGCGAGTGGAGGAGTCGTGGTGGCGGGATCCGATCGCCCGTGACTACTTCAAGGTGGTCTGGGGGAGCTGGCTCGCCCTCGTGTACCGGGACAGGATCGCGGGCACCTGGCACCTGGAGCGGCTCTACGACTGAGACGATCGCGCGGACTCGGACGATCGTGCGGACGGAGACGATCGCGCGAAGGCTGGCGGCGACCGGACGGAATGACAGACCCCCGACCGTCAGCGGACGGCGGGGGACCCGATGACGATCGAGACGACGAGCAGGACCGCGAACACGCAGAGCACGAGGGCCAGCGGGCCCAGGTCACGCGGTCGAGTCGTCTGCACCGTTGGTCCCCCATCCCGGCCCGGTTCCACCCGGCCGCCGGTCCCAATGACGCCGCGAGCCTGCCCGATGTTGCGCCGACGTCACGGGACGAGGGCGGCGAACGGGATCAGGCCGGCAGGGCAGCCGCCACGAGCAGCACGACGAGCACCAGCAGGACGAGGGCCAGCACCCCGGCCCCGACCATGTCGCGCGGTCTCGGCTCCATGCGCCTTCGCTCTCCTTCGTTCCGGCCTTCGTTCCGGCTCAGCCCTCGCCGCCGGCGCAACCGGCGCCGACGAGCACGATGATCATCGTCGATCCGCCCGCCGGACGGAAGGTCAGGCGGACGCGGCATTCCGGCAGGTCGCCCTGCATGTCCAGCACTCGCGACCCGTCCTCGAGCGGCGTGCTGAGGTCGAGCGTGCTCTGGCCGGTGGCCTCGAGCGCATCCCGATACCAGGTCGCCACCTCGTCGACGCCGGCCGTGGCGATGAACGCGCCCGACGCGGGTTCGGCCGGAGGCTCCGCCACCGTGGCGCCCGGGAAGACCGGGAAGCCCTCCGGCAGGGCGTCCGTGATCGCGCCCCAGTCGGTCTGGGTCGTGGCGGCGGGCGTCGCGACCGGCTCGGACTCGCCGGGGGTCTGCCCGCCAGGGACCGCGGTGGGCTCGGGGGCCTGCGTCGGCCCGCCCGTGGGACCGGACGTGGCACCGACCGCGGTCGGCACGGGCGTCGTCGACGGGGCGGAGGGCGCGATCCCGCCACACGCCGCGAGGACGATCGCGAGAACCACCGCGAGACCGAAGGCGAGCGCGGGCAGGAGGGCCCGGGCGATGGGAGAGGGGCGCATCGCGCAATCGTAGCCGCGGCGCCCCGATGCGGCCGAGGCACTGGGCGACGGTGGCCGCGAGCTTCATGGACGCGGAGGACCCCCGCCGCCCCAGCGACGGGGGTCCTCGGTCTCGGCCCCGGGATGCCCAGGTCCCGGGGGTCAGGTCGGCGGTCGCCGCGTCGGCAGGCCGCCGCCGGTATTCGTTCCGTGCCCCCTTGCCGCCGGAACGGGGTGAGCCGGCGCCTACACGGCCGCCTCGGTGATGACGGGAAGGAGCCCCAGGATCACCACCGCGGAGAGCGCCGCCGCCACGCCCCGCAGGAGGAGCTCCAAGAGGAGGCGACGATCCGGCTGGAACGGCCGCTTGGCGATCACGGCCTTGAGACGAACGACCGGGCCGCCTGGTTGCGTGCGATCGCGCCCTCCTGACCCGAAACTCGACCGATCGGGTCGGCGGGTCCGGCGTTCCCACTACAATCCCGCCCCGTGACCGATGCCGACCGCCCGCTCGTCCTGCCCGGCCCGTTCCGCGCCGCCATCTTCGACATGGACGGGCTCCTCCTCGACACGGAGCGTCTCTGGGTCGAGGCGGAGGCCGAGCTGCTCGCACGTCACGGCGACCAGTTCACCGAGGCGGACCACGCGGCGACGCACGGGCGCGCGATGGCGGAGTCGGTCGCCATCTACGCGCAACGGCTCGGCGGGCTCGACCCCGTGATGCTGGAGGCCGAGCTGCTCGACCTGATGCGAGCCCACTACGACAGCGGAGCCGCGCTGCAACCCGGCGCGGAGGCTCTGGTCCGGAGCCTCGAGGGCAGGATGCGGCTGGGCGTCGCGTCCAGCACGACTGCACCGCTGGTCCGCCTCGGGTTGGAGCGTGCGGGGCTGCTCGACGCGTTCGAGGTCGTGACGTCCGGGGCGGACCTCGGATGGGCGAAGCCCTTCCCCGACGCGTACCTGGAGGCGTGCCGCGAGCTGGGGGTCCCGCCCTCCGAGGCGATCGCGTTCGAGGACTCTCCGGTCGGCGTGAGGGCCGCGGTGGCGGCGGGCATGGTGGTCGTCGCGGTGCCGGACAGGCCGGGCGTGGGGCCATCGCTGCGGGCGGTCGGCGCGCACCACGTGGTGGCGTCGCTGGCGGACGTGATCGTCGCCCGGGATTGACCTCGCTCTGGTCAATATCGAACATATGTTCTACAATCCCGGACCCGCCCCCGGAGATTCCCGCGTGGCCAACCCCGCCTACGCCGAGCTGCACTGCCACAGCCACTTCTCGTTCCTGGACGGGGCATCGGCCCCGGACGACCTCGTCGCGCGCGCCGTGGAGCTGGGTCTCACCGGCCTCGCGATCACCGACCACCAGGGGCTGTACGGCGCCGTCCGGTTCGCCGGTGCCGCAGAGGCCGCCGGCCTGCACGCGGTGATCGGGATCGAGATCGAGCTGATCGATGCGGCGGCGCCGGACCCGGACGGGATCGCGGTACCGGCCAGGCGAGCATGGCGGCCCGGCCGCAGGCTACCGGTCCGAAGGTCGCCCGCAGGTTCCGAAGCTCCCCGCCCGGTCGAGGGTCTGCCGGGGCGGCCTCGTCCCGATCGGGCCAGGCTGCCGGGTCACCGGCAGGTCGTGAAGGAGGACCACAGGGGGATCGGGGAGGCGGAGCGCGGGCCGCACCTCGTGCTCCTCGCCCGGGACGCGACGGGCTGGCGGAGCCTCTGCCGGATGGTGTCGCGGGCGAACATGGCCGGGTCGAAGGCGGTGCCCGCGTTCACGCACGCCCTGCTCGAGGCCAATGCCGAGGGGCTGGTGGCGCTGTCGGGCTGCCGGCACGGGGAGCTGGCACGACGCCTGCGGGCCGGCGACCGCGACGGGGCGCGGGCGGTGGCGGAGCGGTATGCGCGGACGTTCGGGCGGGCGGACGACGTCGCGCGCAGCGGGTTCGTCCTGGAGCTCTCGCACCACCTGCTCCCGGACGACGACTGGCTCGCGTCCGAGACGGCGCGTCTCGCCTCGGAGCTGGCCCTGCCGGTGGTGGTCACGAACGATGTCCACTACGCCCTGCCCGAGGGTCGCGAGCTGCAGGACGTGATCACGGCGATCCGCCACGGGCGGTCACTGGCCGAGCTCTCTGACCTGCGGCGTCCGGACGGGGAGTCCTGCCTCAAGGGCGCGGCCGGGCTGCTGGCGTTGCCCCCGGGAGACGGGGCGACCGCCGCGGCGGACCCGGTGCTGGCACGGGCGTGGTCGGAGGGGATCGCGGCGTCGGCGGAGATCGCGGCGGCGTGCCGGGTAGAGCTCGCGTTCGAGCGCTACCGCTTCCCCGGGTTCACCGTCCCCAGCGGCGAGACGCCGTTCAGCCACCTCTCCGGGCTGTGCTGGGAGGGTGCCCGTCGCCGGTATCACCCGTTCACGCCCGCGGTGATGCGCCAGCTGGCCCACGAGCTGGACGTCATCGAGAAGACTGGTCTCGCCGAGTTCTTCCTGATCTGCTGGGACCTGATGCGGTTCGCGAAGTCGCGCGGGATCCCGGCGCAGGGGCGGGGGAGCGCGGCCGACTCGATCGTGGCCTACGTCCTGGGCATCACCCGGGTGGACCCGATCCGCCACGAGCTCCTGTTCGAGCGGTTCATCAACGAGGGCCGGACGGCGTACCCGGACGTGGACATCGACTTCAGCTCGGAGCGGCGGGAGGAGGTGATCCAGTACGTGTACGGGAAGTACGGGCCGGAGCACACCGGGATGGTCTGCAACCTCGTCACGTACCGGGCGCGGTCGGCGGTGCGCGAGGTTGGGAACGCGCTCGGTTTCCCGCGCCCGCTGGTGGACCGGGTGGCGAAGGCGCTCGAGACATACGACAGCGTCATGGTGCGGCGGGACCTCGAGGCCGAGGGCGGGTTCGGCGGGTTCTTCGCGCGCCCGGACGGGGCGGTCGACGATGCCGTGCGCGGCTCGCGGCGGCTCGTGGCGGAGGTTGCGGTCGCGGGGGCGGCAGGTTCCGCGGCGCTGGCGGGCGAGCGCGGGCTCACGGACGCGATGGGGCAGTTGAAGCACGAGCGCGGCGGGCGGCTCGGGGCGGACCTTGCGGCGGAGCACGGGGACGGGCGGATGGTCCGCCGGGGGGAGCCGCCGCGGCCGGAGCCGTCGCGACAGGAGCCGCCGCGGCCGGAGCGCTGGATCGGTGGCGACGCGGCGGACCGGTGGCTGCGCGACCAGGTCGGGGCGTTCGCGCCGGGTGCGACCGCGCCGGCTTCCCGCTCCGCCGCGCCGGCTTCTCGCTCCGCCGCGCCCGGGCCGTCACCTACGAGCCAGCATCGTGCAATCCAGCCGGATGCGGGGAATCGGGATCAGGTACGAGCCACGCTCGTGCAATCGGCCGATTCGGGCGCGTCGGGGCCGTCGGCGGTGGCTACGACGAACCAGGCTCGTACGTGGCGGAAGGAGAGCGACGGGCGGCCCCGCGCAGGACCCGGCGCAGCCGGACCCGGCGCAGGCCCCGGACCCGGCGCAGGCCCCGGACCCGGCAACGGCACCTGGGACGAGGCCCGAGGCTCCGCCCCCGCGATCCGCTCCGGCGGCCGCGACGACGACGAGGGCGGCCCGGGCGACACCCCCGCGAGCGTCGCGTGGCTGCGGGCGGGCCGCGGCACGGGGTACGGCACGGAGCGCTGGGCACCGTACCGCGAGATCGGGGAGCGGTCGATCGACCCGGAGAGCGGCGTCCAGGGCGGACCTCCGCGTCGGATCGATGCGCACCACGAGGCGTACTCGAGCGTGGCCCGGATCGCGCCCGCACCGGCGATCGACCCGGAGCGCCACCAGGGCTCGGTGGCCCAGCTCTCCGACTGGGAGCGCTGGCTGGAGCTGTGCGCCCGCATCGACGGCTTCCCTCGCCATCTCTCGATCCACAGTGGCGGCATGCTGATCACCGCCGCGCCCCTCATCGACATCGCACCCATCGAGCGGGCGACGATGAAGGACCGCGTCGTCGTCCAGTACGACAAGCGCGACGTCGAGACGATGAAGCTGATCAAGCTCGACCTGCTCGGCCTCGGGATGCTCGCGGCCATCGACGAGACCGTGCAGCTCATCGAGCACGACTGCGCCGTCTGCGTGGACCTGGACCACATCCCCGAGGAGATCCCCGAGGTCTTTGCCATGCTCCAGGCCGCGGACACCGTGGGCGTGTTCCAGGTGGAGAGCCGGGCGCAGATGCAGACGCTGCCGAAGTCGCGGCCCGCGAGCCTGGACGACCTGGTCGTCGAGGTGGCGATCATCCGTCCGGGCCCGATCCAGGGGAACGCCGTCCACCCCTACCTGCGCCGCAAGCAGGGGCTCGAGCCCGTGACCTACCTCCACCCGAGCCTGGAGCCGATCCTCCACGACACGCTCGGGGTCATCCTGTACCAGGAGCAGGTGATGAAGATCGCGATCGATGTCGCGGGCTTCACGCCGGCGGGGTCTGACGCGTTCCGACGGGCGATGGGGACATATCGCTCCGCCCGCGAGATGGAGCGGCTCCACGCGGAGTTCGTGGACGGCTGCGTCCGCATGCAGGCGATGCCCCCCGACGACGCCGAGGAGCTCTTCCGGCGGTGCGCCGCCTTCGCCAGCTTCGGCTTCGCCAAGAGCCATGCCGCCGCCTTCGCCCGGACCGCCTACGAGTCGAGCTTCCTCAAGCTGTTCTACCCGGCCCAGTTCCTGGTCGGGCTCGTCAACGCCCAGCCCATGGGCTTCTACCCCGTGGAGGTGCTGGTCAACGACGCCAAGCGCCACGGCGTGGCGGTGCTGCCGGTGGATGTCAACCGGAGCGCGTACCGCACGACGACCGAGTGGGTCGGCCGGCCCGGCTGGGCGCTGGCGGGCACCCGCGGTGATGGCGGCTCGCACGACCGTGATCCGGGCGAGCCACTGCCCGACGGGACCGGGATCGAGGCGAGGCCGCGGCCGGTCCGCTCCAGCGCCTGCGTCATCCCGGGCACGGCGTCGCGCGAGCGGTGGGCGGCCGACAGCGTGACCGGCTGGGGCGTGCGCCTGGGCCTGCACCTGGTCAACGGGATCGGCGAGGAACAGCAGGCACGGCTGGACGCGGAGCTCGTCCGCGGGCCGTACACGTCGCTCGCGGACGTCGTGGAGCGGACGGGGCTGGCCGAGGAGGTCGTTGAGCGGCTGATCAGGGCGGGGGGCCTGGACTCGCTTGGTCGGCCGCGCCGGGAGCTGCTCTGGCAGCTGCGCGAGGTGGCCGGCGCGGCAAAGGGGCGCGTGGACGGGCGGACCGTCAGGGGCGCCGCGGGGTCGAAGCGGGCCGCCGGGCGACCCATGGACCTGCGCCTGCCGGCGACCGGGGCGCCGCAGCTGCCGCCGATCACGGAGCCGGAGCGATTGGGCGATGCCTACGCCGTGATCGGCCTGGACGCGCGGAGACAGGCGGTGGGGCTGTTCCGCGAGGCGCTTGACCGCCTGGGTGCGGTGACGAACGCGGCGCTGACAGACCGCGCCCCGGGGCGGGTGCTGATCGGCGGGTTGGTGGTGACGCGCCAGCACCCGATGACCGCGCGGGGAACGGTGTTCCTCGCCCTGGAGGACGAGACCGGGATGGTGAACGTCACCCTCTGGCCGGACGCCTGGCAGCGGCTGCGATCTGTCGTCCGCCGTCACGCGCTGATCCTCGTGGACGGGGACCTCCAGAGGGAAGGGAACGTGGTGAACGTCATCGCGCGTGGGGTGGTGCCGCTGGTCGAGGCGACGAGTCGCACGGGCGGGCCCGAGGGGCCGCAGGGCGTCCGCCAGCTCGGCATGGCCGGGATGCGGCGCCTCGGGTAGCGGTCAGCGCTGGAGCCTGCCGACGCCCCTGGTGAGGCCCGAGTGAGCGCGCGACTGCAGCGGAGGAGGCGGCGCGACTTCAGCGGCGCGCCGACGTGCTGGTGGCCTTCTTGCCCGAGCTGCGACCCTGCTGCGGGCGCGGATTGCCACGATTGGGGTTGGCGAGGTTCAGGAACCTGCGGTACCAGGCGGCCGCAGCCGCGAACAGCGCAGCGCCCACCGGCGCGAGCACCGCGGCCTGGGCGATGAAGACGGTCGATGACTGGCCGCCGGTGAGCAGCTTCCCGGCCGGGCTCGACAGGATGGCCATGTAGCAGAAGGCCGCCACGATGCCGAACGCTAGCCCACCCAGCCAGCTCGCACGCTTGGCGGTGAAGCCGATCAGGAACGCGCCGGCGGCGGGCGGAGGCGTCACGAACATCGTGATGACCAGGTACGAGATGTTCGACGTGGGGCCGATGGTCTTGCCGGCCATCGGGTCCGACAGGGTGAAGTCGATCGCGGAGGCGAAATCGTTCGTCGAGATGATGAAGACGGCCGATGCGACGATCGAAACGGCCGAGGCGACGAGCACGCCCCAATGCGTCAGCACCTGTGGCGCCGCACGCAGGTCGCCCCGAAGGTCGACGGGTCGATAGGCTGCCTTGAACGAGGCGACGATTCCGGGCCGGGGTGCCGGTGCCGCTGTCTTGGATCCTGTGCCCTTCGCCCTGGTGGGAGCGGTCTCGACAACATCGTCGGTCGTGGGATCACCACCGGCCACGGCCTGTTCGGCGCGGTAGCGGCGACGGGCTTCGGTGCGAGCGGTGCGCTTGGCGCGAGCCACGAACTCCTCCTGTCGGCGAACCGCGGCGAAGTGGGCGGACGTCGTCGCTGCATGGTACCGGGTCCCCGCGTCGCGGGTTGAGCGGCGCATAAGTGGCGGCCCGTAACCTGCCATCGATTGCCCTGCTCGCCGATCACGCCCGCCGCGGAGGTCCTCGATGGCGCGTGCCCGGTTCGCGGCGTCTGCCGCTCTCGTCCCGCTGCTGATCCTCGGGTTGAGCGTCCGCGGTCCGTCACCCGTACATCCCGGGTTCGAGCCCGGCCGCGTCGCTGCGGTTGGCTGGCCGCCTTCCAGCGGGCTGCTCGTCGGGGAAGTGGTCACGGGAGGTGCCTCGGCGTCCGACGAGTATGTCGAGCTCTACAACGCGTCGGGGACGGCCGCGGACCTGGCCGGCCTGGAGGTGGCCTACGTCACGAGCTCCGGGGCGACGGTCACCCGGAAGGCGGCGTGGACGAGCTCGCTCATGGTTGAACCGGGCCGGCACGTACTGCTGGCGAACGGACTCGGCGCCTACGCAGGCTCGGCGGACGGGACATGGTCGGGTGGCCTCGCCGCCACCGGCGGGGCAATCGTCCTGCGCTCCATCGGTGGTGCGCCGATCGACGCCGTCGGCTGGGGCGACGCCGTGAACGCATTCGTCGAGGGCGGCGCCGCGCCGGCCCCGGCGGCCTCGCGGTCGATCGAGCGGCGACCCGGCGGGAATGCCGGGAACGGGGCCGACACGAACGACAACGCGACGGACTTCGCCATCAACGCGTCGCCGGTTCCGCAGGCACTTGTGGCGGAGCCCGTGCCCACGCCCACCCCGGCATCGACCCCCACGCCGGCGCCGACCCCTCGCCGACCCACGCCGGCACCGACCCCGCGCCCACGCCCACGCCGACCCCGGCACCGACTCCCACGCCGACCCGCCGCGCCGACCCCGGCACCGACCCCGGCGCCGACCCCCGCGCCGACCCCCGCGCCGACCCCGGCACCGACCCCCGCGCCGACCCCGGCACCGACCCCCGCGCCCACCCCCACGCCGACCCCGGCGCCGACTCCCACGCCGACCCCGGCACCGACCGCCGCGCCCACCCCCACGCCGACGCACCGACGCCGACTCCCACGCCGACTCCGACCCACGCCACCCCGCGCCCACCGTCGAGCCGACCGCGACACCCTCTCCGCTTCCCACGCCGTCGCCGTCCGCGACCCCCGCACCCGTCGTTCCGATCAGCGTCGCGCGGTCGACGCCAGTTGGCTCCGCCGTGGTCGTCGAGGGCGTCCTCACGACAGGTCTCGGCGTGCTCGAGAGCGGGCTCACCGGGTTCGTCCAGGACGAGACGGCGGGGATCGCCGTTCACCTCGACGTGCCGCTCGCTCCGCCGCTCCCCGCCGGAACGCTCGTTCGACTCAGCGGGACCATCGATGAGCGGTATGCGCTCAGGATCATCCGCGTGACCGGGTCGGGCGTGACGGTCGGCGGCACGGGCGCGCTACCCGTCCCGCTCGAAACGTCCACGGGTGGGGTCGCGGAGCCCCTCGAGGGCCAGCGGATCGCCCTCGCCGGGACGGTGGTCGAGGCGCCGACCGCGATGGCCGACGGGCTCGGGCTGCTCCTCGATGACGGGACCGGGCCGGTCCGGGTGATCGCTGGTCCGGACGCGCTCGGCGGCGCCGACCCCGGCACCGGCGACCAGCCTGGCCGTCGTGGGGCCGGTCGGGCAGCGCGACAGCACCGGCACGGGTCTCGCGGGTTACCGCCTCCACGCGACGCTGGCGGGCGAGCTGGCCGTCGTCCCCGCGCCAAGTCCCTCCCCGACGGCCGCGCCACCGAGCCCGACGCCGGTGCCTACGGCGTCGCCGAGCCCATCGCCCGCTCCGACGGCCTCGGTACCGCCGTCGTCGACCCCCGCGCCCTCTGGGACCCCCACCCCGTCCTCGCCGCCTTCTCCGAGCCCCACGCCCACGCCGTCACCCACGCCCACGCCCAGCCCGTCCCCAACGCCGTCGCCGACCGGGACGCCCATGACCGTCTCGGCCGCCCGTGCGGTGGCGCCGGGCAAACAGGTATCCGTCCGCGGCGTGGTCGTCGCGGAGGCCGGCCGCCTCGGGACTCCGGCGCTGTTCGCCGTCGGTGATGACACGGGCGGCATCGTGGTCCGCCTCGCGGACGGCCAGCCCGCTCCGGCACGCGGGACCCAGGTGGAGCTCCGCGGGACGATCGCGGATCCCTGGGGACAGACGGAGGCGCGTCTCGGCACGGCCGGCCTGACGATCCTCGGCCCGGGGACGCCGCCGGGTGCCACGCACATCGATGCTGGCGGTGCCGGCGAGGCGACGGAGGGCCGGCTCGTCACGGTTTCCGGGCTGATCACCACGTCCGCATCCAGGGCGGCGAGCGGCGACGTCGCCCTCACCCTCACCGGTGCGGACGGGGCGACGCTCAGGGTCATGGCGGATCGGTCGGCCGGGCTCGATCCGGCGGCGCTCCGCAAAGGCACCCAGGCGACGTTCACGGGCGTCGTCGGCCAGCGCGCGACCCGAAAGGGCGCCTTCGACGGATACCGCCTCTGGGTGCGTGACCGGTCGGACGTCGTGGTCGTCGCGGCCGCCACCCCTTCCCCGTCGAGCTCCCCCTCGGCAAGCCCGCGGCCCGCGGCCCCGCCGCTGGTCACGATCGCCGTCGCCCGCGTCCGCGAGGGGCGCGCGGTCACCGTGGAGGGGGTCCTCACGATCGATTCCACGCTGCTCGACGCGAGCGGACGCCGCCTCGTGGTCGAGGACGCGACCGGCGCGATCGAGCTGTACCTCGCCTCGCCCGACGCCGACCTCCACGCGGGTCGCGTCGTCCGGGTCACCGGCACCGTCGGCCGGGCCTGGGGGGCGCCCCGCCTGCGTGTCGAGGCCGTGCTGGCGCTCGGCTCGCGGACGCCGGTCCCTCATGCCCTCGCCGTGGCCCCGGGGCCGGCGACCGAGTGGCGCCTGGTCCGCGTCCACGGCACGATCGAGGACGTGCACCGGTCCGGTGACCGCTGGCAGGCAGAGCTCCGGGCCGGGTCGATCCGGATCCCGGTCACGGGGCTTCCGGGGAGCGGGATCGGGGCCGCCGCCATCACCGAGGGCCGGGCGGCGACCGTCACCGGGATCGTCAAGCGGCCGTTCCCGACCGCGACGGACCGGCGATTCGCCATCCTGCCGCGACGAGGCTCGGATCTCGTGCTGGGCGCGGCCGGCGACACCCCGCCGTCGCCGGGGCCGTCAGGGTCGGCGCAGGCATCCGGCGGGGCCGCCGGCAGTTCGGCCGGCTCCGCTGGCGGCACCGCCGGGGGCGGCCCGGCTGACCCTGCCGATGCCGATCTCGCCGACCTCCCCAGCCTCGCGGGCCGCGTCGTGCGCGTGGGCGGCCTCGTCACCTCGGTGGAGGACGGCGGGATCCGCCTCGACGACGGGACGGCGACCGCGCGGATCATCCTGTCGGGCACGGCCGCCGACCTGCTGCCGATGCTACGGCCAGGTGATGCCCTGAACGCCACGGGCACGGTCGAGACCGGCGAGGACACGGTGGTCGTCGTGGCCGACCGCGGTGCTGTCCTCGTCCTCGGCGAGCTCGGTGCAGCCGGTCCCACCGACCCGGCCGGCACGGCCAGCGTTCCCTGGCCGGCAGACCCTTCGATCGCGGCGTCACGGATGGCGGCCGTCGCGGCGCGGGTCGGCTCTGACGATGGGTCGGGGTCTGGTGCGGCGGCCGCCGCCGTCGCGTCGCTGGCGCTCATGGTGGCACTGGGCGGATCCGCTGTGCTGGTCCGCCGACGGCAGCTCCGGCGCCTCGACCGGGCACGGATCGTGGCGAGGCTGGACGCGATCGCCGCGCCCCGGGTGCCAGCCGTCACCCCGGTGCGGGACGTGCCGGCGTGACGGCCTCGGCCCCGATCGGGGCCGTGCGTGCGACGAACGGCTTGACGCTCGTGGAATCCGGCCCCTATCCTCGCGCACAGCCGACGCCGGACGAGCGTGCGGCATCAAGGGAGCGAGCTCTTGCCGAACGCGGACCCCCGCGTCGCGATCCAGCCGGGCGAGCGCCAGTATCACATCGGGCTGGGCCCGGGCGAGCTCGCCGACTACATCCTCCTCCCAGGGGACCAGGATCGGGTCGAGCGGGTCGCCGCCCATTTCGACGAGGTCGAGCTCCGCCACCGCCATCGCGAGTTCGCCACCGCGACCGGCACCTACAAGGGCCTCCGCGTCTCGTGCGTGTCCACGGGCATCGGCACCGACAATGTCGAGATCGTGATCGCCGAGATCCTCGCCCTGGTGAAGCGACCCACGTTCATCAGGATCGGATCCTGCGGCGCGCTCCAGCCCGGGATGGGCCTCGGGGACCTGGTGATCTCGACTGGCTCGGTACGGCTCGAGACCACGACCAACTGGTACGTCCACGAGGGCTACCCGGCCGTCGCTCATTACGAGGCGGTGCTGGCGCTCGTCGAGGCAGCCGAGCGCGGCGGCTACACGCATCACGTCGGGATCACCGCGACTGCGCCCGGGTTCTTCGGCGCGCAGGGTCGCCCGATCACGCAGCTTCCCATCCGTTACCCTGACCTCGCGGAAGAGATGGCCCGCCAGGGCATCCTCAACTTCGAGATGGAGGCGTCGGCCGTCCTCGTCCTCGCTGGGCTTGGCGGGTGTCGTGCCGGCGTCGTCTGCGCCGTCTACGCCAACCGCGTGACCGGTGAGTTCGTCTCGGGGGACGTCAAGGATCGGGCGGAGGCCTCCGCGGTGGAGACGGGGCTCGAGAGCCTCCTTATCCTCGCCGAGCTCGACCGCCAGAAGTCGAAGGCTGGGGCGGCGCGCTGGCGCCCGTCGCTCTGGGCCCCCGCATGAGCGCCAGGCCCAAGCGACCACGTGGACTCGAGAGGCGTGCTCTCGTGACACGGATTGCGTGAGGAGGAACAAGACCCCATGGCAGAGGCCTACTGCGTCAAGGACAAGGTGAAGGTCGAGGTTCAGAACCCGCAGCAGATCACGATGAAGAACGGCAAACCGGCGCTCCAGGGCACCTGCCCGAAGTGCGGTGGCAAGGTCTTCCGGATCGGCGGCTGACCGCTTCGGTACGGGACCGAGACATTGAGCCCCCACCGGCCCATCCGGTGGGGGCTCAATGGTGCCCTGCCGGGTGGCGATCGGCCCCTCGCAACCGGGCCGGCCGTCGGGAGAGTGTGCAGGGCCCTTTGGTACCATTCCGGGCGAACGCTTCTTCTCGAAAAGCCCGAGGTCACGCCCTGTCCGCACTCACGGCAACCGTCCGCGGCCCGGGCGCCGATCCCGGGCGAGCCGGCCTGATCACCGCGCTTCGTCGGTCCAGCGCTCGACCCACCCGCCCCCTCCCGCAGCCCGGCTTCGGGGCCGCCGCTTCCGCCGCCTCATCGGCGACCGCAGCCGCGTTCCCGACGCAGACCGGATCGGCTCGCGCCGCCGGTTGGCGAAGAGCTCGTTTCGTTGTCCTTCATCTCCTGGCGTCGAGCGCACGCGCACGTGCGACCGGCGACAGGCGTCGCCCGCTCAAGGAGGTCCTCGCATGACCGTTCGTGTCGGCATCAACGGCTTCGGCCGCATCGGCCGCCAGTCCCTCAAGGCGCTCATCGAGCGCGCGCCCGACGTCGAGGTCGTCGCCGTCAACGACCTCGTCGACGTCAAGACCAACGCGCTCCTGTTCAAGCACGACTCGACGTACGGCGCCTATCCGGGCGAGGTCAGCCATACCGACGATTCGATCGTGATCGACGGCAAGGCCGTCAAGGTCCTCCAGATCAAGGACCCGGCGACGCTGCCCTGGCGCGACCTGGGCGTCGACATCGTCCTCGAATCGACCGGCCTGTTCACGGACGCCGAGAAGGCCGCCGCCCACATCACCGCCGGCGCGAAGAAGGTCATCATCTCGGCCCCCGCCAAGAAGGAGGACATCACCATCGTCCTCGGCGTCAACGAGGGGATGTACGACCCGGCGAAGCACCACGTGATCAGCAACGCGTCCTGCACCACGAACTGCCTGGCGCCCGCCGCGAAGGTCGTCCACGACCGTTGGGTCATCAAGCGCGGCCTGATGAACACGATCCACGGCTACACCAACGACCAGCGCATCCTGGACGTCGCCCACAAGGACCCGCGCCGCGCCCGCGCCGCCGGCCTGAACATCATCCCCACGACCACCGGCGCCGCGAAGGCGCTCGCGCTCGTGATCCCGGACCTCAAGGGCAAGTTCGACGGCTTCAGCCTGCGCGTCCCGACCCCGACCGTCTCCGTGGTGGACTTCACGGCCGAGCTCGAGAAGGACGTCACCCTCGAGGAGCTCAACCAGGCCTTCCGCGACGCGGCGGCCGGCCCGCTCAAGGGGATTCTCGGCGCCAGCGACGAGCCGCTCGTCTCGAGCGACTTCCGCGGTGACCCGAGGTCCTCGATCGTCGACCTGCCGTCGAACATGGTCCTGGGCGGCAACTTCGTCAAGGTCATCGCCTGGTACGACAACGAGTGGGGCTACAGCTGCCGCGTCGCGGACCTCGTGAAGTTCGTCGCCGACCGGCTGGCCTGACCCGGAGCCCCCGGGCTCGCGGAGGAAATCGAAGATGGACAAGCTCACCGTCCGTGACCTCGACGCCGCGGGCAAGCGGGTCTTCGTCCGCGTGGACTTCAACGTCCCGCTCGAGGACGGAAGGGTCACCGACGACTCGCGCATCCGCGCGGCGCTGCCGACGATCAAGTACCTCCAGGCGCAGGGCGCCCGGATCATCCTGGCCAGCCATCTCGGCCGGCCGGACGGCAAGGTCAGCGACAGCCTCCGGCTCCGGCCGGTGGCGGAGCGCCTCGGCCAGCTGATGGGCAAGACGGTCCCGGTGACCGGCGACGCCCTCGGCGTGGGGACGGAGGACGCGGTCAAGCGCCTCCGCAACGGCGAGATCCTGCTCCTCGAGAACCTCCGCTTCCACGCAGAGGAGGAGAAGAACGACCCGAAGTTCGCCGCGGCGCTCGCCGCCTACTGCGACGTCTACGTGAACGACGCGTTCGGGACCGCGCACCGGGCCCACGCCTCGACCGTCGGGATCGCGAAGCTCCGCCCGGCCTATGCCGGGTTCCTGATGGAGAAGGAGCTGGCCAACCTCGGCAAGCTCCTGGAGAACCCGGAGCGGCCGTTCGCGGCGATCATCGGCGGGGCCAAGGTCTCCGACAAGATCAAGGTCCTCAAGAACCTGCTCGCCAAGGTCGACATCATGGTGATCGGCGGCGGCATGGCCAACACGTTCCTGCTCGCGCAGGGCAAGGCCATCGGCAAGAGCCTGGCCGAGCCGGACCGCGTGGAGGATGCCCGTGCGATCCTCGCCGCGGCCCAGGAGAAGGGCGTCGTGGTCGTCCTGCCGGTGGACGTGATCGTGGCCAAGGAGGTCACGCGCGGCACCGAGTACAAGACGCTCTCCGCCGACAAGGTCCCGGCCAGCTGGCACATCGTGGACCTGGGCAAGCAGAGCCTGGCCAACATCGAGGAGGCCCTGGCGGACGTCCGCACGGTCCTCTGGAACGGTCCGCTGGGCGTGTTCGAGATCCCCTCGTTCGCGCACGGCACGAAAGCAATCGCCAGGTTCCTCGCGGACCGGGCGGAGGCGGGCGCTGCGGTCGTCGTCGGCGGCGGAGACTCCGTCGCCGCGATCTCGCAGCAGGGCCTGGCCGACAAGATGACCCACATCAGCACCGGCGGCGGGGCATCCCTCGAGTTCCTCGAGGGGCGCGAGCTGCCGGGCGTGACGGTCCTGCTGGACCGTGAGCCGGAGGCTGCCAAGTGAGCGACACAACCATCGCCTGGGTCGACGCCCGGGAGATCCTCGACTCGCGAGGCAATCCGACCGTCGAGGTCGACGTCGTGACGGAGGACGGCTCGCTCGGCCGCGCCGCCGTGCCGTCCGGAGCCTCCACCGGAGCCCACGAGGCCGTGGAGCTCCGGGACGGCGACAAGTCGCGCTACGGGGGCAAGGGCGTCCTCACCGCGGTCGGCAACGTGACCGACCGGATCGGCCCGTCGCTCCTCGGCTTTGACGCCGCGGACCAGGCTGGCATCGACGATGTCCTGCTCGAGCTGGACGGCACGCCCAACAAGGCCGAGCTGGGCGCAAACGCGATCCTCGGTGTCTCCCTCGCCTGCGCTCACGCGGCAGCGTCCTCGCACGAGGTCCCGCTCTACCGCTGGCTCGGCGGGGTCGGCGCCCGGGTCCTGCCGGTCCCGATGTTCAACATCCTCAACGGCGGCAAGCACGCCCTGAACTCCACGGACTTCCAGGAGTTCATGGTCATGCCGGTCGGCCTCGCCTCGTTCCCCGACGCGCTTCGCGCCGGTGCGGAGGTGTTCGCGGCGCTGCGCAGGATCCTGAGCGACGAGGGCCACGCCACGGGCCAGGGCGACGAGGGCGGCTTCGCGCCGTCCCTGCCGACCAACCAGGCGGCCGTCGAGGTCGTGCTCCGCGCGATCGAGAAGGCCGGGTACAAGCCCGGCGAGGAGGTCGCGATCGCCCTCGACCCCGCGATCACCGAGCTCGTGGAGCCCGGCAGCGGCGAGGCCGGGCGGCCCACCCGCTACGTGCTCGCCAAGGAGGGTCGGACCCTCGACTCCGGCGAGATCGTGGACCTCTGGGCCGACTGGGTCGCCCGGTACCCGATCGTCTCGATCGAGGACGGCCTGGCCGAGGACGACTGGGACGGTTGGAAGCTGATCACCGAGAGGCTCGGATCGAAGGTCCAGCTGGTCGGCGACGACCTCCTGGTCACCAACACCGAGCGCATCCGCCGGGCGATCGGGGAGCGCGCCGCCAATGCGGTCCTCATCAAGCTGAACCAGATCGGGACGCTCACCGAGACGATCGACGCGATCGAGCTCGCCCGGCGCGCCGGCTGGGCGTCCATCGTGTCCCACCGCTCCGGTGAGACCGAGGACACCACCATCAGCGACCTGGTGGTCGCGATGGGCACGGGCCAGATCAAGACGGGCGCCCCGTCCCGCTCGGAGCGGGTCGCCAAGTACAACCGGCTGCTCCGGATCGCCGACGAGCTCGGCGATGACGCGCGATACCTCGGTCGCGCGGCGCTCTCGGGCGCGGCGGGACGCGGGGAGTTCTGATCCTGGGTATCACGACGCCGCGGGTCCTCCCCGGGGCCACGCCGCGCGTCCTCGCCGGGGGCACGCCGCGCGTCCTCTCCGGGGGCACGACGCGCGTCCTCTCCGGGGTCATGCCGTGAACCGCTTCGTCGACCACGGGGCGGTGACCGCAGCCTGGGTCGGCGTGGGCATGGCCGTCACGATCGCGGTCAGCTTCCTGCTCGTGATCCCGATCGAGCCGGTCTACTGGTACTTCGCCCTCCCGGCGGGGCTCCTGATCGGCTACTACGCGAACGCCCGCTCGCTGCGCGCGGGCGGACCCTGGGGCCGCATCATCGCCAACGCCCTGTTCGCGGGAGTCGTGACGGGGATCACCTACGCGGTCATCCTGCTCGCGGTCAAGGCCCTGTTCTTCAACGTCGATGGCGGCTACCGCGACGCGTCGGCCGGTGGCGCGCTCACGTGCACGACAGGGGCCGACTGCGTCTACCAGCGGTACCTGGCCGCTGGCCAGGGTCCGGTATTCGAGGCCAACGGGATCACCGACCTCGCGACCTTCACCACGTTCTACTGGAGCCAGCAGCTGAGCAACGCCGGGTTGACGCTGGTGCTGTCCGTCGGCGGTGCGCTGGCGGGGGGCGTGATGTTCGGCCTCGCGAACCGGCGCAAGCCGGAGGAGGCGCGGCGCGACGATCAGGCCGTGTGACGGCGACCCTCGTCGGGTGCCGGCGACCATCGCCGGGTGCCGGCGTCGTGATGCGGATCATCTCCGCCTCGCCGTACCGGCGCTGCGGGTCGCGTCGTGCTCCCGGGCGCGTCCTGAACCCGGGTCCCGCGTGCTTGCGGGTGCTCGATGATTCGCCCGGCTTGAATGGGTCGCATGGTGATCCGGCCAGGTACCAGCTCTGCTGGTGCGCGTCAGCATCGACCGGGACTCGCTGGGCCTCCGCAGCCGGTCGCCCGCGGCGCCCAGCGCTCGGCCGCCGGCACTCCGCGGCCGGCTCTCAGCGATTAGGCGCTCGCGGCCGGCACTCAGCGGCCGGAGCCCTATGGAATTCGAAGACGCCCCGGTCGGTGACCGGGGCGTTCGTCGGTGCGAGAGACCGCGAGGGCCTACTCGGGCTTCTTGGCCTTCGGGGCCGCCTTCTCGGCGGGGGCCTTGGGGGCCGACGCCTTGGCCGCTGCCTTCGGGGCGGCAGTCTTCGGAGCGGCAGCCTTGGCCGGGGCCTTGGCAGCCGTGGTCTTCGATGCGGCAGCCTTGGCAGGGGCCTTGGCAGCTGTCGTCTTCGGAGCGGCAGCCTTGGCCGGCGCCTTGGCGGTGGTCGCCTTCGCCGCGGTCTTCGGCGCGGCCTTCGTCGCGGTAGCCCTGGTGGCCTTCGCTGCGGGGGCCGATGCCGGGGCAGCGGCCGGGGTGGGGGCGGCTTCCGCACGCGTGCTGCGCGAGAGGGCGGCGCGCGCCTTGCCGGCGGCGGTCTGGGCGCCCTTGGCCTTGACGGCCTTGCCGGCCGCGATGCGGGCCTTGGCGGCCTTGACCGCGGCGGCCTTGCCGGTGGTCTTGGCGACGTGGCTCGCACTCACGACGGATGCGCCACCGAGCGCGGCGTTGATCTTCCTTGCGAGGCGGGACTTGCGGCGCGCCGCCGCGTTCGGGTGGATGGCACCCGCCTTCGCGGCGCGGTCCAGGGCCGATACCGCCTCGCTCAGCGTGGCGGCGACATCGACGCCGTCGGGCTGGGCGGTGGCGACCATGACGGCCTTGGCGACCAGGGTCTTCGCCGCGGACCGCCGGGGCTGCAGGATCGCGTGCCGGCGCTCAGCCTGGCGGACGCGCTTCAGCCCGGACGGGTTGCGAGCGCCCTGCCATTTCCGGGGCGTTCTAGCCAAAGTGGCTGATCTCCGTTCCGTGTGTGAATTCAGTTTCGAACGCGCGCGGGCGAGAGGAACCCGGAGCGCGACTGCGGATGGTAGCAGAGCACGGGACGAATCGGCCAGCGCGTGTCGGCCGGCACCGAATCGGCCAGCAGCGATTTGCCACCGGCGCTCCCGCGGTCATCGGATCCGCTGCCTAGGTGCGGACGCGCCGGGCCCGGTAGCGCGCGATGAGGCCGGCAGTCGACGGGTCGTGCTGATTCGCGGGCTGGGCGGCATCCGCGGCCATGAGCTCGCCCGCGATCCTGGTCGCCAGGACCTTGCCCAGCTCGACGCCCCACTGGTCGAAGGAGTCGATGCCCCAGAGCACGCCCTGGACGAAGACCTTGTGCTCGTAGAGCGCGACCAGGGAGCCCAGCGTCCGCGGCGTCAGCTCATCGGCCAGGATCACGGACGTCGGGCGGTTGCCCTCGAACACGCGCGCCTCCACCTGGTGGGCCGGCACCCCGTCCGCCACGACCTCCTCGCGGGTCTTGCCGAACGCCATCGCCTCGGCCTGGGCGAACAGGTTCG
The DNA here is from genome assembly GCA_963776395.1 of uncultured Chloroflexia bacterium. GTDB lineage: Bacteria > Chloroflexota > Limnocylindria > Limnocylindrales > CSP1-4 > CAIXZV01. The sequence goes on from CAVZML010000001.1 coordinate 80,752, forward strand.
CCATCAGCAGGTCGTGGTGATCGCCGATCTCGGTCGTGGGGTTGACGAACCCGATGAGATCGGCGGGCACGACCCGCGTGCCCTGGTGGAGCAGCTGGTAGTAGGCATGCTGGCCGTTCGTGCCGGCGGTGCCCCACTCGATCGCCCCGGTGTCGTAGGTGACCGGGGTCCCGTCGGTGCGGACAGACTTGCCGTTGGACTCCATGTCGAGCTGCTGAAGGTAGGCGGGGAACCGGCTCAGCTCCTGGCTGTAGGGCAGGACGGCATGCGTCCCGAACCCGAAGAAGTTGCCGTACCAGGTGCCGAGCAGCCCGAGCAGCACCGGAAGGTTCCGATCGAGCGGCGTCTCGCGGAAGTGCCGGTCCATCGCGTGGAAGCCGGCCAGCAGCTCCCGGAAGTCATCGGGGCCGATCGCGACCATGAGCGACAGGCCGATGGCCGAGTCCATCGAATACCGGCCTCCGACCCAGTCCCAGAAGCCGAACATGTTCGCGGTGTCGATGCCGAACTCGCGCACCCTCTCCGCATTCGTGCTGACGGCGACGAAGTGCCGCGCCACCGCCGCAGGCTCGCCACCCAGCCCGGCGAGGAGCCAGTCCCGCGCCGTCCGCGCGTTGGTCAGGGTCTCGAGCGTCGTGAACGTCTTGCTGGCAACGATGAACAGGGTCTCCGCGGGGTCGAGGTCGATGGTCGCCTCGCGGATGTCGGCGCCGTCAATGTTGGACACGAACCGGAACCGCATCGAGCGATCCGAGAAGTGACGCAGGGCCTCGGTGGCCATGGCCGGTCCCAGGTCCGAGCCGCCGATGCCGATGTTGACGACGTTGCGGATCCTCCTGCCGGTGAACCCCTCCCACTCGCCGTCCCGGACCCTCAGCGCGAACGCTGCCATGCGGTCGAGGACCTCGTGGACGTCCGGGATCACGTCATGGCCGTCCACGACGACAGTGGCGCCGGCCGGTGCCCGCAGAGCGGTGTGGAGGACGGCTCGTCGCTCGGTCACGTTGATCCGTTCGCCGGCGAACATGGCGTCCCGGCGCGCCTCCACGCGCGCCACCCGCGCGAGAGCGAGCAACAGCGAGACGGTCTCGTCGGTGATCCTGTGCTTCGAGTAGTCGAGGTGGAGTCCCGCGCCCTCGGCCACGAGGCGGTCCGCGCGTCCGGGATCCCCGGCAAAGAGGTCCCGCAGGTGGCGGTCCCTGATGGCGGCGTGGTGGGCGACCAGCGCCCGCCACTCGGGGGTCTGGTCGATGGGGGCCGGGGTCGTGTTCTCGTCCGCGCTCATGGGGCAATCCTAGACCGCGGGTGCGATCACGCGTCCGGGACGGGGAACCAGCGATCGGCATGGAGCGCCTGCAGCTCACCCAGGCCGATATCGAACCAGCAACCGGACAGGGTCAGCAGTCCCGCCCGCTCCCGCGATCGGATCCACGGGAACGTCCGCAGGTTGACGATCGACTGCTCCACGGACCGGAGCTCCAGGGCTCGCCGGCCGCGGACCGGGTCCACCCAGTCGCTGGGATCCAGCTCCCCGGCAAGGTCCCGCAGGCTCCCGATCCAGCTCCCGAGGAAGTCCGTCGCGGTGAGGGGCGCGGCGTCGTCGAACGCCACGGCGATGCCCCCGCACCTGCCGTGCCCCATGACCACGATCGAGCGGATGCCGAGCTGCAGCACGCCGAACTCGAGCGCGGCACTCGCCGCGTGATTCCGCGAGTCGGGGGCGTAGACGGGCACGAGGGCGGCCACGTTGCGGACGATGAACAGGTCGCCCGGGTGCGCATCGAACACGGTCTCCGGTCCCGACCGCGAGTCCGAGCAGGCGATCACGATGGCCGATGGGCGCTGGCCCTCGTCGGCCATCCGCCGGTACCGCTCATGCTCGGATGCGAAGCGGGTGCGGTGGAACCTCTGGAAGCCGGCGACCAGATCGGCGGGAAAGACGCTGTCGGGCATGGCTCGGATCGTAGCGGCCGGAAGCGGAGAGAGCCCCGCCCTGGCGCAGGCCGGCGGGAAGCCGCGGCGGGGATGCCCGATCGGCGGGCTCGTGCCGGACGATGACCCGTGCGCCGCGTTCGCCCCGACGCCGGCGCCGCGGCCGAGCGGCCCGGTACACTCCCGCGTCGTGATCATCCCTCAGGCGCGGCTGCGCAACTTCTCGATCATCGCCCACATCGATCACGGGAAGTCCACGCTCGCAGACCGCCTGCTCGAGCTGACCCACACGATCGAGGGCCGGCAGATGATGAGCCAGGTCCTCGATTCGATGGACCTGGAGCGCGAGAAGGGCATCACGATCAAGGCCCGCGCGGTCCGCCTCGAGTACGCCGCGAACGACGGCCTCGTCTATGGCCTCAACCTGATCGACACCCCGGGCCACGTCGACTTCTCGTACGAGGTCAGCCGCAGCCTCCAGGCCTGTGAGGGCGCGATCCTCGTCGTGGACGCGGCGCAGGGCATCGAGGCCCAGACGCTGGCCAACGTCCACCTCGCCCTCCGCGAAGGCCTCACGATCATCCCCGTCCTCAACAAGATCGACCTGCCGTCCGCGCAGCCCGACCTGGTGATAGAGGAGCTCGAAAGCGTCCTGGCGATCCCGCGCGAGGAGGTCATCCTCGCCTCCGCGAAGGAGGGGACCGGCGTGGCGGAGATCCTCGAGGCGATCGTCGCGCGGATCCCGCCCCCGAAAGGGGATCCGCACGATCCCCTCCGCGCGCTCGTGTTCGACAGTCACTACGACCCCTACAAGGGCGTCGTCTGCTACGTGAGACTCGCGGCGGGCACGATCCACGACCACGACGTCATCCGCCTCATGGCCAGCGGCGCCGAGGCGGAGCTGCTGGAGCTCGGGTTCTTCCGACCGCAACAGGTCCCGGTGAGCGTCCTGACCGCGGGTGAGGTGGGCTACATCGCGACGGGCCTCAAGAACGTTCGCGAGGCCCAGGTCGGCGACACCGTCACGACCGTGGCCAAGCCCGCCACGGCGCCGCTCCCCGGCTACCAGGAGGCGAAGAGCCTGGTGTTCGCGGGGCTCTACCCGGTCTCGGGCCCCGACTATCCGCTGCTCCGGGATGCCCTGGAGAAGCTGCACCTCAACGATGCCTCGGTCACCTACGAGCCGGAGAGCTCGGTGGCGCTCGGTTTCGGCTTCCGCTGCGGCTTCCTGGGCCTGCTCCACATGGAGATCGTCCAGGAGCGCCTCGAGCGCGAGTTCAACCTGGACCTGATCGCCAGCGCGCCATCGGTCGAGTACCGCGTCGAGCTGACCATGGGCCGCGGCTGGGTCACCGTGGACAACCCGGCAAAGTTCCCCGACGTGGGCGAGATCGAGTCGATCGAGGAGCCGTGGGTGAACCTCGGGGTGGTGACGCCGGACCGGTACATCGGCTCGATGATGGAGCTCACGACGAACCGGCGAGGGTCGTTCGTCAACCTCGAGTACCTGGATCCACAGCGGGTCCACATGCACTTCGAGCTCCCGCTCGCGGAGCTCATCGTGGACTACTACGACCAGCTCAAGAGCAGGACCCAGGGCTATGCCTCGATGGACTACGAAGAATCGGGGTACCGCCCGGCGAACCTCGTCAAGCTGGACGTGCTGGTCGCGGGCGAGCCGGTGGATGCGCTGAGCCTCATCGTCCATCGCGACCGCGCCCAGACGACGGGCCGGCTCCTGACGGAGAAGCTCAAGGAGCTCATTCCGCGCCAGATGTTCGAGGTTCCGGTCCAGGCGTCGATCGGCAGCCACGTCGTCGCGCGCGAGACCATCCGGGCGATGCGGAAGAACGTCCTCGCGAAGTGCTACGGTGGCGATATCACCCGCAAGCGGAAGCTGCTCGAGAAGCAGAAAGAGGGCAAGCAGCGGATGAAGCGCGTGGGATCCGTCGAGATCCCCCAAGAAGCGTTTCTGGCGATCCTGCGCATGGACGAGGGCTGATGTCCCCCGCCTGCGCCGGCTGACGCGCTCCCATGCCGGTTTTCATCTTCCCGGACATCTCGTTGCCCGACATCTCCGTCGTCCCCGACCCGCTGCGCATCATGATTGCGGCCGGGCTCACGGGGCTTCTGGTCATCCTCCGTTTCGACGCCGAGCGGTTCAGCGCCGCCGAGTACGACGACGTCGACCGTTGGGGCCGTTCGCCGTCCCTGTTCCGACGCCTCGCGTGGTACACGATCGGCCTGGGTCTCATCGTGCTGGTGTCGACGGCGCACCCATCCGCGGAGACCGACCTCTACCAGGGCCTCGGGGAGCGCCTGGGTGCCGTGATCCTCGGGCTTGCGTACGGCGCCATCGGCACGTCGATCGCGGTCGGGATCGCCCTCGTCCGCTATCACCGGGTGCGCTTCCCGCCCGCCCGGGCCTACCCCGGCGCGGTCCTCAACGCGCTGGCCACCGCCTTTGTCGATGAGGCTGTGTTTCGCGGGATGGTGTTCGGCTTCCTGATCGTCGCGGGCATGAACCCGAACCTCGCGAACCTGACCCAGGCGCTGCTCTACGCGCTGGCAACGCGGCTCGGGGCTCCCGGCCGGCCCTGGTACATGCTGGTCTCCGCGCTCGCCATCGGTCTCGCCGGCGGATGGCTGGTCGGGGTCACCGGCGGGATCGGGGCCGCGTTCCTCGGTCACGCGATCACGCGGGTCGCGATCTTCACGACCACGGGTCACGCCGGGCTGCCCAAGGCGAAGGGCACCGAGGCCGAGGAGGTCGAGAAGCGGCAGCGGACTCCGGACGGCTGGCACGTGCTGGGCACCCGCGAGCAGACCCGGGACCGCTGAGCACGGGTCCCGCCGCCGAGCCAGGGTCGACGACCGCGACGCCGGCTCCCCGCAATGCCGGTCTCCGCGGCGACGGACTCCGCAACGTCGTTCTCCGCAATGCCGGTCTCCGCTGCTCCCGTCGCCCTTTACGTCCACGTCCCGTTCTGCGTCTCCCTCTGCCCGTACTGCGACTTCGTCGTGTATGCGGGGACGGCCGCGCGCGGGCCGGCGTCGCGTGTGGACGCCTACCTGGCAGCGGTCACGACGGAGATCGGGCTCCGGGCCGACGCCCTGGACGCCCGATTGGCGCGGCCCAGGCCCTCGACGCCCGGCTCGGCCCGGCTGACGCTGTGGACGCCCGATCGGCGCGGCCCAGGCCCTCGGGCGGGCGCCCCTCGAGACCGTGTACGTGGGCGGCGGGACGCCGACTCTGCTGCCGTCCGAGGCTCTGGCCGGGCTGCTGGCCCAGGTCCGTGGGCGGTTCGGGATCGCGGACGGCGCCGAAGTGACGATCGAAGCCAACCCGGGGCCGGACGAGCGCGGTGACGCGCGCGGGCTGGTCGCGGCGGGGTTCACCAGGATCTCCCTGGGAGCGCAGGCGATGGACGACGCGGCGCTCCGGCGGCTGGGGCGCCGACATCGGCCGGCCGACGTCGTCGCAGCCGTGGCAGAGGCGCGGGCTGCCGGGTTCCAGTCCGTCTCGCTGGACCTCCTGTACGACGCTCCGGGGCAGTCGTCGGACGCATGGTCGTCGACGCTGGACGCCGCGCTGTCGCTCGCGCCCGACCATGTCTCCGCCTATGCCCTCACGCTGGACGATCCGGACTTGGAGGGGCTGACGGGGCCAGTCGGCGACCACCTGCCGACGCGCCCGGGCGCCCGCCGCTGGCGCGAGACGGCGGTCCGCGAGCAGTCCGAGGACCGCGCGGCCGAGCACTACGAGCTGGCCGTGGAGCGGCTCGCGACGGCGGGATACCGAGGCTACGAGATCTCGAACTGGGGCCGGCCGGGACACGAGAGCCGGCACAACCTCGTCTACTGGCAGCGGCGGCCGTTCGATGCCGTCGGGCCAGGAGCCCATGCCTTCGACGGGACCACCCGGCGCTGGAACGGGGCGCGGCTCGACCGGTATCTCGCGGCGCTGGCGCCGCCGGACGGATCCGCGCCCTCGCTGCCGCCGGGTGGCTCGGAGGCGGTGTCCGAGGCGGCAGCAGCGGCGGAGACGGTGATCCTGGCGCTCCGCCTGGACACGGGGCTGTCGCTCGGGGCGGCCGAGGAGGGGCCACTGGGAGCGCACCTCGGGTGGGCGATGGAGGCGGGGCTGGTGGAACTCGTCGGGGCGCCCACCGAGCGGGTGCGCCTGACGACCCGCGGGCGCCTCCTCTCGAACGAGCTGTTCTCGCGGCTCGTCTGACGCCGGGGGCCAGAACCTGGCGTCCCGCGCCACGGTTCCTAGCCGCGGCTCCCGGCCGCGAACCGTGGCGTCCCGCGCCACGTCCGGGCCCGCACACCGCCGATGCCGCGAACCGTGGCGTCCCGCGCCACGAACGCGGGCCCGCACGCCACCGATGCCGCGAACCGTGGCGTCCCGCGCCACGATCCGGCCCGCACACCACCGATGCAGCGAACCGTGGCGTCCCGCGCCACGGACGGCGGGGATCGGCCAGCCAGTGGTGATCTCGTGGCGTTACGCGCCACACCCGACGCGTGAGCCGGCCCGGGATCCTGGCCGGCGACCGACCGTTCCCCGCGTCGACGAGCTGGGCCCACCACAATCGCGGCCCACCATACGTGCCCCACCATCCTGGCCCACCACACGTGGCCCACCACTCGTTGACACGTCGTTGACACCCGCGCTGGCCGAGCGCTAGACTTTCGAGAACGCAGTTAGCACTCTCATGGTGTGAGTGCTAACCATTGCAGGAGAGGCTTGATGGCGCGTCGCATGCGTCGCTCCAGCGGCCCCCTGGACCTCCGATCGCAGGCGATCCTCCGGGCCGTCATCGAGGAATACGTCACCAGTGCGGTGCCCGTCGGCAGCCATGCCCTCGTCGAGCGCTACCACCTCGGCGTGTCCAGCGCGACGGTCCGCGCGGTGCTGGCGGAGCTCGAATCGGCCGGTCTCCTCACGCACCCGCACACGTCGGCGGGCCGCATCCCGACCGAGACCGGCTACCGCTACTACGTGGAGTCGATCGTCGACAGCGTGCCTCTGCCCCCGGTCGAGCAGCTGATGATCCGGCACCAGTTCGGCCAGGTTGAGTACGCCAGCGAGCACTGGTTCCGCCTCGCCGCGACGACCCTCGCCTCGGTCACGCGGGCTGCCGGTCTCGCCACCCCCGCCAAGCCGACCTCCGCGCACCTGCGCCGGCTCGACCTCGTCTCGATCAGCGACCGCCTCGCGAGCCTCATCCTCGTCCTCAGGGAGGGCGCGCTCAAGCAGGTCCTCGTCACTCTGGACCACGCGACCGAGCAGTCAGAGCTGACCACCGTCGCCAACAGGCTCAACGAGCTCCTCGACAACCGGACCGCCCCGGAGGCCGAGCGGGTGCTCGCCGGGCTGGACCCGGCCGACGCGTCGCTCGACCTTCCCCGCCGCGTGGGTGACCGCGTGGTCCGCGCTCTCCAGGAGTTCGACGGCGCCGCGATCGAGGAGCTGTTCAGCGACGGCCTCCTGAACGTGATGGCGGCGCCCGAGTTCGCCCAGAGCGAGAAGCTGCGCCGGGTCTTCGCCGCCCTCGAGAACCGCGCCTACCTCGCGCAGTTGATCGACGGCGTGGCCGGATCCGGTCGCGTCTGCGTCTTCATCGGCCACGAGAACCCCGCCGAGGACATGTCGGACGTGTCGCTCGTCCTCGCCCCGTACGGACGGCCCGGCCGTGCGGTGGGCGTGGTCGGCGTGCTCGGCCCGACCCGCATGGCCTACCCGCAGGCCATCGGCACCGTGCGCTTCATCTCTGGGCTCATGAACGAGCTCATCGACCACCTCTACGCCTGACCTGTGTCCGCCCGGACGCCGCGACGGCACGACCTTCGATCCACGACCACCGGAGACTCATGAACCGCAAGACACGCGCCGAGGAGCGCATCGAGGCGCTCGACACCTCGCCAGAGGCGCTCGCCGCAGCCCAGGTGGATGCCGTCCGCACAGAGCGGGACGAGGCCGTCGCGAAGGCCCAGGCCGAGCGCGACGAATACCTCGCCGCGCTCCAGCGCGAGCGGGCCGAGTTCACCAACTTCCGCAGGCGCACCGCCGACGAACGTCACCAGGAGCGCGGTCTCGCGGGGATTGACCTGATCGCCAAGGTGCTCGTCCTCGCGGACGACTTCGACCGCGCCATCGACACCCGCCCCGCGAACCTCGCCGACGACGCCTGGGCCGAGGGTGTCGCCGCCATCGATCGCAAGCTCCGGCTGCTGCTCGAGAGTGAGGGAGTCACCGCCGTCGAGGCGTCTCCGGGCACTCCCTTCGACCCGCGCGAGCACGAGGCCGTCGTCAGCGTCCCGGGTACCGGGCGCGCCGAGGGCGAGATCGTCGAGGAGATCCGGCGCGGCTATCGACTCCGCGACCGCCTGATCCGCCCCGCGCTCGTCGCGGTTGCGGCCGCCCCCGACCCTGACGCCGGCGCGGGCGCCGGGCCTCCCCTCGTGAACTGACCCCACCCCGTCCACCGAACGCCAACTTTCCTCGACCCAGACAACCAGGAGACACACCCCAGATGGGCAAGATCATCGGCATCGACCTCGGGACGACGAACAGCGTCGTCGCCGTGATGGAGGGCGGCGAGCCCACCGTCATCCCGTCGTCCGAGGGCAACCGCACGGTGCCGTCGGTCGTCGGCTTCAGCAAGACCGGCGAGCGAGTCGTCGGGCAGCTGGCGAAGCGCCAGGCCGTCACCAATCCGACCAACACCGTCTACTCGATCAAGCGCTTCATGGGCCGCCGCTGGGACGATCCCGAGGTCCAGCGGTCGAAGTCCTTCGTCCCGTACAACGTGGAGAAGGACCCCAAGTCGGACGGGATCCGGGTGGTCGCGGGCGACCACCACTACACCCCGCCCGAGGTCTCCGCGATGGTCCTCCAGAAGCTCAAGGCGGACGCCGAGGCGTACCTGGGCGAGAAGGTCACCGAGGCGGTCATCACCGTGCCGGCGTACTTCGACGACACCCAGCGCCAGGCGACGAAGGACGCCGGCCGGATCGCCGGCCTCGAGGTCAAGCGGATCATCAACGAGCCCACCGCGTCCGCGCTCGCGTACGGCCTGGACAAGAAGCACGACGAGAAGATCGCCGTGTACGACCTGGGCGGCGGCACGTTCGACATCTCCATCCTCGAGCTCGGCGAGGGCGTCTTCGAGGTCAAGGCGACCAACGGCGACACGCATCTCGGTGGGGACGACTTCGACCAGCGCGTCATCGACTGGCTGCTGGCCGAGTTCAAGAAGGACCAGGGCATCGACCTGGCCAAGGACCAGCAGGCCCTCCAGCGCCTCAAGGAGGCAGCCGAGAAGGCGAAGATCGAGCTGTCCTCCACCACCTCGACCGAGATCAACCTCCCCTACATCACCGCCGACGCCTCGGGGCCGAAGCACCTGGTGATCAACCTGTCCCGCGCGAAGCTCGAGGACCTGGTCCGCGACCTGATCGAGAAGACCAAGGCACCCGTCCTGGCGGCGATCAAGGACTCCGGGCTCAAGGCGGGCGACATCGACGAGGTGATCCTGGTCGGCGGCATGACCCGCATGCCCGCGGTCCAGGAGATGGTCAAGGGCCTGTTCGGGAAGGAGCCCCACAAGGGCGTCAACCCGGACGAGGTGGTGGCCATCGGCGCCGCGATCCAGGCCGGCGTGCTGGGCGGCGAGGTGAAGGACGTCCTGCTCCTCGACGTCACGCCGCTCTCGCTGGGCATCGAGACGCTGGGCGGGGTCATGACCCGCCTGATCGACCGCAACACCACCATCCCGACCTCGAAGTCGCAGGTGTTCTCGACGGCCTCGGACAACCAGAGCCAGGTCGAGATCCACGTCCTCCAGGGCGAGCGCGACTTCGCGAACGACAACAAGACGCTCGGCCGGTTCATCCTCGACGGAATTCCGCCGGCGCCACGGGGCATTCCCCAGATCGAGGTCACGTTCGACATCGACGCGAACGGCATCCTCGACGTGAAGGCCAAGGACCGGGCGACCTCGAAGGAGCAGCAGGTCCGGATCACGGCTTCCTCGATGCTGTCGAAGGACGACGTCGACAAGATGGTCCGTGAGGCCGAGTCCCACGCCGACGAGGACAAGAAGCGGCGCGAGGAGGTCGAGCTTCGCAACCAGGCCGAGCAGCTCACCTACCAGGCCGAGCGGACGATCAAGGACCTGGGCGACAAGGTGTCGTCCGAGGATCGTGCCGCCGTGGAATCGCAGGTTGCATCCCTGCGCGAAGCTCTCAAGGAGTCCGACGTCAGCGCGATCAGCGCCGGGATGTCGACGCTGGTCGAGACGCTGTCGCGTGTCTCCACCGCCGCGTACCAGGCGGCCGGCGCCGCCTCCGATGACGGCTCGGGCGGCGGCTCGGGCGGGGACGAGGACGGCACCGGCCCGGACGATCCCGGGTCGGGCGCTGCCGACGAGACGGTGGAGGGGGAGTTCAAGGAGGTCTGAGCCCAGGCTTCCCGCGATCCTCGTCCCGAAACGGCCCGCCGGTCCCGGCGGGCCGTTCGATTCACGAAGGTCGCCGTTCCCGGTGCGCCCGCAGGCCGGCGGCCCGGTGCCGGAGGTCCCGGGCCGGCGCCCTCGTGCCGGGCGGTCTCGTGCCGGCGCGAGTGCCGCGCAGAGTCGGGCGAGTGTGCGCACGGAAAGCGCGTCGCCCTGCCCGCGCTCGACCCTGGAGACGGCGGACCGCGACATCCGGGCTCGTGCCGCGAGCTCTGCCTGCGTCCAGCCGCGTCTGCGGCGGAGGGCGCGCATCGCGAGACCGAAACGTACGGGATCCATGGCTGGACACGATGGCGGACGACGCTTGTCCGCCGCTTATCGCGCGAGGCTGCGCTAGGATGCGAGGTACCGACCGACCAGTCGGTCGGTTGACAGTAACGCCCCGCCCGCGAGGAGCGAGAGACCAACAATGGCCAAGCCCGATCCCGCCGAGCAGAGCCGGAGCCGCCGCGAGCGCATCCTGGATGCGGCGTTCCACGCGTTCGCGACGCGCGGCTATCGCGACACCGCGGTGGACGACATCGCCGGCGCCGCGGAGACGTCCAAGGGCGGCATCTACTTCCACTTCCCGAACAAGGAGTCGATCTTCCGCGAGCTGATGCAGACGACCGCGGACAAGCTGGTCGCACGGGTCGAGCGGGCGGTGGCCCTTGAGACGGAGCCTGTGGCAAGGGCAGAAGCAGCGATCCGGACGGTACTCTCCACGTTCGCCGGCCACCGGACGATGGCCCGCCTCCTGTTCCTCGACACCGTCGGCGCCGGTCGCGTCTTCCAGGCGGAGACGAACGCGCTGCACGCGCGCTTCGCGCTGCTGATCCAGGGGTATCTCGACGACGCTGTGCGGGCGGGCGCAATCCCGCCGCTCGACACGCGGATCACGAGCATCGCGTGGTTCGGGGCGATCAACGAGGTGGTGGGTCGCTGGCTCCTCGCGGACCAGGCGGCGCCGCTCGAGGAGGCGTACCCGGCACTGCGCGCCGCCCTGCTCAGGAGCGCAGGCGTCCCCACAGAGCGCATCGGAGACGTCCCGCTGCCGACCGACGTCCCGTCCTTCCCGGAGGCTGCCCGGCAGCCGGCCGTTGGCCAGGCGTCTCCTGAGGCGGCCCGATGAGCGCGGTGCGACCGACGCAGGGGCGACGGACCGCCGCGGCGACCACTCCCGACGTAGCGACCACGGCGACCGCGCGACGACCACTCCCGCCGCGGCGACACCGCGTCGACCGCCGCGACGACCACTGCCGACGCGGCGACCGCGACGACCAGCCGCGACGACCACTGCCGACACGCCGGACATCGACGACGGGGGAGCAGGCCTGGGCGAGCGCCTCCACCGCCTCCTCGAGGACGCCGACACGCCGGTGCTCGAGGGCAGCCTGATTGCCGCCACGGTCCCGGCAGGCGATATCGACCCGATCTCCCTCTTCGCGGCCGCCGTGGAATCCGAGCTGGAGGCCGCGCTCTGGCTCAGGCCGTCCGAGGGCACGGCGTTCGTCGGGATCGGCCGGGCCTGGGCCGTCGAGGCGGAGGGGCCGAGCCGCTTCCGCGCCGCCGAGGACGCGTGGCGGGGCCTGGTCCGTGGCGCAAGCCTCGACCGCCCGGCCGGAGACGGACGTGGCACCGGCCCGGTCCTCCTCGGCGCGCTCGGGTTCACCGGTCGTCGCCCCGGCGTCGACGACGTCTGGGCGCCGTTCGGGCCAAGCTCCCTCGTCCTGCCCGAGCTCCTCCTCTCCGTCACCGCAGGGAGCGCGTCGCTGACCGGGTCGCTGCTCCGGGGTGCCGGCCATGGGCGGGACAACGCCGGAGTCCGCGCCCTCGAACGACGCTGGGATGCGCTGGCGGCGCGCGCCCGCGACCTCGCGCCGAGCCCCAGCGGGATGGTCGCGCGACCCGTCTTCGCGCCGCTCGTCATCACCGAGGAGCAGCCGTCGCGCGAGGCGTTCGAGCGGCTGGTGGGCATGTTCTCCGGTGCCGTCGGCCGCGGGCGCATCGACAAGGTGGTCCTGGCCCGCCGGGTCTGCTTCCGGTCCCCCGTGGAGCTCGACGTCCCGAATGCCCTCCGACGCCTCGCCGCCAGCGCGCCCGAGAGCACGGTCTATGCGTTCCGTCGCGGGGGTCGCACCTTTCTCGGGGCCACCCCGGAGCGCCTCGTCAGCACCGAGGGCAGGGCGTTCCGGACGGTCGCGGTCGCCGGCACGACCGGGCGGGGTGCCGACGCCGCCGAGGACGCAGAGCTCGCACGCGCCCTCATGGCATCGGAAAAGGAGCGCGAGGAGCACGGGATCGTCGTTTCCGCGATCCGGGAGCAGCTGACGCCCGTCGCCGACACCCTGGTGGTGGCTCCACGGCCGGGCCTCATGACGCTCCGCTTCGTCCAGCACCTGGTCACCGAGATCTCCGGCACCGTGCCGGACGCTCACGGTCTCCTCGCCCTGGGCGAGCGCCTCCACCCGACGCCCGCCGTCGGGGGCGAGCCGAGGGACGTCGCGCTGGGGATGATCGACGAGCACGAGGGCTTCGACCGCGGCTGGTACGCGAGCCCCGTCGGATGGCTGGGCGCGGACGGCGACGGCGAGCTGTGCGTCGCGCTGCGCTGCGGGATCGTGGACCGGACGCGGGCGACGCTGTTCGCGGGCTGCGGGATCGTCGCGGACTCCGACCCGGAGCGGGAGTGGGAGGAGTCGCGGATCAAGCTCCGTGCCGTGATCTCGGCCCTGGGGATCCCCGGGGACGAGCGGTGAGCGACGCGGCGGGGCTGCGAGCCTTCGTCGAGGCGCTGGCCGCGGCCGGGATCCGGGAGGCGGTGGTCTGCCCGGGCTCGCGGAGCACGCCACTCGCGCTCGCGCTGCGCGCGGCCGCCGGGATCCGCGTCCGCGTCCTCTACGACGAGCGCGCCGCGGGCTTCTTCGCGATGGGAATGGCCCGGACCGTGCGGCGTCCGGTGGCGCTCCTGGCGACGTCCGGGACGGCGGTGGTCGAGTTCGCTCCCGCCGTGGTCGAGGCGCAGCTGTCGCGGGTGCCGCTGGTGCTCCTGACGGCCGACAGGCCCCCCGAGCTGCGTGACCGCGGCGCGCCCCAGGCGATCGACCAGGCACACCTGTACGGGCGGGCGGCCAAGTGGTTCACGGAGCTTCCCCTCCTGGACGGGGATCCGCTCACGCTCGCGCACTGGCGGTGGGTCGCCGGCCGGGCGGTCGCGATGGCCGCCGAGGGGCCGGCGGGTCCGGTCCACGTCAACGTGCCGTTCCGCGAGCCGCTCCTCCCCGATGGGCCGCTCGAGACGCACGCGGTCGCCGGGTCCCCGGCGTTCGTCGCCGTGGAGGCCGGGCGCCGCACGCTGGACGATGACGCGCTGCGGGCGCTGGCGAGCCGGCTGGCCGGTGTCGAGCGCGGCCTCATCATCGCCGGCCCGGACGACGACCCCCGGCTCCCCGATGCGCTCGTCGCGTTCGCCGACGCGACCGGCTTCCCGGTCATCGCGGATCCCCTGTCGGGGCTGCGGTCCGGCCGCCACGACCGGACGGCGGTCGTCGTGCGTGCGGACCAGCTGGCGCGGCGCGGGCCATGGATCGACGCCCACGCGCCCGACCTGGTGGTCCGGACCGGCGCCATGCCCACGTCCAAGCCGGTGGTGGAGCTGCTCACGCGGACCCGGCCGGAGCTGCTGGTCCTCGACGGCGACGCGGGCTGGCGCGAGTCCGCGCAGGTGCCGGCGACCTTCGTCCACGCAGACCCGGCCGACACGGTCGAGCGCCTGGCGGCACTGCAACCGGGCAAGGTCGGATCGCCGTGGATGGCCGACTGGCTGCTGGCCGACCGCGCGGCAGGCGAGGCCATGGACGGCTGGCTCGCCGCGCTCGACGAGCCCTTCGAGGGTGCCCCGTGGCCCGTCCTGGCCGACGCCCTCCCGGACGGAGCCGTCCTGTGGGCCGGCAGCTCGATGCCAGTCCGGGACATGGATGCCTGGCTCCCGTCCACGAACCGGGCGCTGACCGTCCGATCGAACCGGGGAGCCAACGGCATCGACGGCGTCGTCTCCACGGCTCTCGGCTGCGCCGCGGTCGCCGAGGGACCCGTCGCCCTGGTCCTGGGCGACATCGCCTTCCTCCACGATCTCAACGCCCTGGTCGCGGCGCGCCTCCACGGGCTCTCTGCGACCGTCGTCCTGGTCAACAACGACGGCGGGGGCATCTTCTCGTTCCTGCCCCAGGCGCAGCCCGCGGCCGCACTCCCCGGGATCGGCCTCCCGGAGCACTACGAGGAGCTGTTCGGGACGCCCCACGGCATCGACGTGGGACCGATCGTGACGGCGCTCGGCGGCGAGCACCGGGCGGTGGCACCGGCCGAGCTGGCGCCGGCGATCCGGGACAGCGTCGGGCGGCCGGGCGTGCAGGTCCTGGAGCTCCGGACGGACCGCGCCCGGAACCTCGAGCTCCACCGGGACGTCGCGTCGGTGGTCGCCGCCGCGCTGGCCGGGCTGGTGCCATGAGGGGCATCGTCCTCGACGGCCTGCGCTGGGAGGTCGGCGAGCGCGGCGCGGGACGTCCGTTGCTGCTGCTGCACGGGTTCACGGGCCGGGGCAGCACCTGGGGTGCCCACGCCACCGCCTTCGCCCGTGCCTTCCGGGTCATCAGCGTGGACCTCCCGGGCCACGGCCGGTCCGGCACCGCCACCCCGGAGAGGATGACCGTCGAGCGGACGGCAGACGACCTGGCCGGGATCCTGGCGCGGCTGGGTGCCGTCCCGGCCGACGTCATCGGCTATTCGCTCGGTGCACGGGTCGCCCTCCGCCTCGCCGTTGCGCATCCGAACGTCGTCCACCGCCTCGTCCTCGAGAGCCCGTCCGCCGGGCTGGCGACGGCTGCTGAGCGCATCGCCCGACGCCGGGCGGACCTGGAGCTGGCGACGTCCATCGAATTCGACGGCATCGCCGCCTTCGTGGCGCGCTGGGAGGCCGAGCCGATCTTCGCCAGCCAGGCCTCGCTCCCGGCCGCCCGCGCCGCCCGGCTCCGCGCCATGCGCATGGCCAACGACCCGAGCGGCCTCGCCGCCAGCCTCCGGGGCGCCGGGCAGGGCTCGATGGAGCCCCTGTTCGACTACCTCCCGGACGTCATCGCTCGGACCCTCGTCATCGCCGGCGCCCTCGACGACCGCGGCCGCCCGCGGGCCGAGCAGGTCGCGAACGGCATCCCCGCCGCCCGCCTCGCCATCATCGACAACGCCGGCCACACGCCCCACGAGGAGCAGCCGGCCGAGTTCCGCCGTCTCGCCCTCGACTTCCTGCAGGAGGCCCCCGCCGCATGACCACGCCAGTCGCCTGGACGCCCGTCGTCGAGTACCGGGACATCCGCTACGAGCACTCGGGCACCGGCATCGCCAAGGTGACCATCAACCGGCCCGAGGTGCGCAACGCCTTCCGCCCCCAGACGGTGCGGGAGCTGATCGACGCCTTCGCCCGCATCCGCGACGACGCCTCGGTCGGCTGCGTCCTGCTCACGGGCGAGGGCGACAAGGCGTTCTGCTCCGGCGGTGACCAGAAGTACAAGAGCCACGACGGCGGCTACCTCGACACCGACGGGATCGCCCGGCTGAACGTCCTGGACCTGCAGCGCCAGATCCGGTCGCTGCCGATCCCGGTCATCGCGCTCGTCAACGGCTACGCCATCGGCGGCGGCCACGTGCTCCACATCGTGTGCGACATGTCGATCGCGTCCGACAACGCGATCTTCGGCCAGGTCGGCCCGCGCGTGGGCAGCTTCGACGCCGGGTTCGGGGTGGGCCTGCTGGCGCGGCTGGTGGGCGACAAGAAGGCCAAGGAGATCTGGTTCCTGTGCCGCCAGTACTCGGCGGCCGAGGCCCTGGAGATGCACCTCGTGAACAAGGTCGTGCCGCTCGCCGACCTCGAGGCCGAGGGCGTGCAGTGGGCGGACGAGATCCTGGACATGAGCCCCACGGCGATCCGGTTCCTCAAGTCCGCGTTCCTCGTGGCCACGGATGGGCTGGCGGGCCTCCAGGAGTTCGCCGGCAACGCGACGGGCCTGTACTACACGACCGACGAGGCCCACGAGGGGTCGACGGCGTTCCTGGAGAAGCGCCCGGCACGGTACCGCACGTTCCCGCGGCGGCCCTGATGGCGGACGGACCCGTTCCCGCGGCCGCCCCTGGTCCGGCGGCTGAGCCCGCCCCCATGCCCGCGCGGCCCTCGGCCCTTCGGATCTGGCTCCTCGCCGTCCGCCCGGCCACGCTCCCGGCCGCGCTCGCCGGCGTGGCGGTGGGCCTGGGAGTGGCGCTCGGCGTGGGCGCCGTGTTCCGCCTCGACACCGCGCTCGGGTGCGTCGCCGTGGCGCTGCTCCTCCAGGTGGTCGCCAACCTGGCCAACGACCTGTCCGACTTCCGGCGCGGCGCAGACACCGCCGACAGGACGGGTCCGGTGCGCGTGGCGGCGGCCGGCCTGGTGACGGAGCGCCAGCTCGAGGCGGCGATCGCGGTCACCATCGGCCTCGCCGGCATGGTGGGATTGTGGCTGGCGGCCGTCGGCGGGCCGGTGCTCATCGCCCTGGGCCTGCTGGCGGTGGTGGCCGCGCTCGCCTACACCGGTGGCCCGTGGCCGTACGGATATCGCGGCCTCGGCGAGCTGTTCGTGTTCATCTTCTTCGGCCTGGTGGCAGTCATCGGGACGGCCTACCTGCAGGCGGGACGCCTGGAGCCGCTGTTCGTCGCGGCCGCGATCCCGGTGGGCACGCTGACGACGGGGATCCTGGTGGTCAACAACCTGCGCGACATCCCCACGGACACGGCCGCCGGCAAGCGGACGCTGGCGGTGATCCTGGGTGCGCGGGCGACCCGGATGGAGTACGCGCTGCTGCTCGCGATCGCATACCTCGTGCCGGTCACGCTGGTGGCGATGTGGACGGCGGCCGGAGCCGGGCCGGGCGGAGGCACCTCCGCGACGGTGCCGCTCGTGCTCCTGCCCCTGCTGACGCTGCCGATGGCGAGCCCGCTCCTGCGTGTGGTGCGAGGCTTCCGCGAGCCGCGCGAGCTGAACCTCGTGCTCAAGGGAACGGCGCGCCTGTCACTGGTCTTCTCGCTCCTGTTCGCGCTCGGGCTGGCGCTTGCCGGGGCGTACGCCGGGGGATCGACCGCGTGACCGGCGCGGTCTCCCTGCGTGCGACGAAGGTGCGGGTCCCGTTCCGTCGGCCATTCCCGACGGCGCAGGGCATGTGGCTGGAGCGCGAGGCCTGGATCATCCGGCTGGTGGACGAGGACGGCCGGACAGGGACCGGCGAGGCGGTGCTCGAGCCCGCCGACGGCGAGACGGCCTCGATCGTGCTCGATCACCTGGTCCACGAGGTCGCGATGACTCCGCAGGGCGAGCGCATGCCGGCGGCGCAGGAGCTGGAGATGCACGGCGCGCCCGGTCGGGCGCTCAGGGCCGCCATCGATGCCGCGCGGCTGGACCTGGACGGGACGCCGGCCGATCGCCTCCTGCCGGGCGGGGCCGGCGTGGGCGTCAATGCCACGATCGCGTCGATCGGCCCCGAGGCGTCGGCCCGTGCCGCCCACCAGGCGGTCCATGCGGGCTATGGGACGCTCAAGCTGAAGGCCGGCGCGGAACGCGAGACGGAGGTGCTGGTCGAGCGGGTGCGCGCCATCCGGGCGGCGGTCGGACCGGATGTCCGGCTCCGGCTCGACGTGAACGGCGCCTGGGACCTCGAGACCGCGACGGACCGCCTGGACGCCATCGCCCGGTTCGCGCTCGAGTACGTCGAGCAGCCGCTGGCGGTGGATGCGACCGCAGACCTCGCGGAGCTGCGGCGACGCGTCCGCGTCCCGATCGCGGCCGACGAATCGGTGACCTCCCTGCGCGCTGCGCGCGAGCTGCTGGACGGAGGGGCCGTGGACGTGCTCGTGGTCAAGGCGGCGCGCGTGGGGGGCCCCGTCGTTGCCGCGGAGATCGCGGCCCTGGCGGCCGAACGAGGCGTGCCGGTCGTGGTGAGCACGCTGTTCGAGACGGGCGTCGGGATCGCCGCGGGGCTCGCGATCGCGGCGGCGCTGCCGGAGGTTCCCGGGTCGCGGCTCGAGCGCGCCCCGGACCACGGGCTGGCGACGGCGGGAGTCCTTGAGCACGACCTGCTGGTCGAGGGCCTGCCCGTCGAGGAGGGGCGGATGCGGATCCCGGGCGTGCCGGGCGACCCTGGCGTGCCGGGCGACCCTGGCGTGCCGGGGACCCTGGCGTTCCGCGCGTCGCGGGCGGCGGGAGCCTCCAGGGCATCCCGGGCGGCGGGAGCCTCCTGCGCGCTGGGCGCCTGGGGATCACCCTCGACGAGCGGGCGATGGCGCGGTTCGTGGTCGAGTCGGCTGGGGCGGGCTGATGGGAGCCTGGTCGGCCGAGCGACGGGTCCGGGACCGCGCCGCGGAGGCGGGCGATTCGCCCGCGATCCTGGACGGCAGGGCGACGACGACGTGGGCCGAGCTCGACCGGCGGTGCGATGCGGTGGCAGCGGCGGTCCGCGTCGCCGGCGTGGCGGGAGGCGACATCGTGGCGGTCATCGCGGAGCCGTCCGCGGACGCGGTCGCGGCCATCCTGGGTGCGCTCAGGGCCGGCGCGCTGGTGGCACCGGTGCCGACGGGACTCGCGACTCCGGAGATCGCGACGGCGCTCGACGTCCTGGCGCCCGTGCTCGTGCTCCACGATGAGGACGCCGGGCCCGCCATCCGCGGTACCGGGCGCCGCGGTCTTCTGCTCCCCGTCGCGGCCGCCCGGTCCTCGTCCGCGCCATCGACTCCGCCGTCGCCATCGACTTCGCCGTCGACTTCGTCCTCGCCTACGACTTCGCGGTCGCCGTCGCCTCCGCACGATGTCGCCTCGTTCGACCCGGAGGCCCCCGCCGTCATCGTCCTGACGTCGGGCACGACCGGTGACCCGAAGGGCGTGGTCCTGTCCGGGCGGGCGATGGCGGCCAGCGCCGAGTCCTGGCTGGCGGCCCTGCCGCCGGCAACAGGCTGGGTCCTCGCGCTGGGGCTGGGGCACGTCGCGGGGCTCGGCATTCTCTGGCGCGCGATCGCACGCGGCGTCCCGCTCCGCATCACCGGCCGCGCCGACCCCATGGCACTCCTCGCCTCGCTGGCCGCAGGGCCGCCGGTCAGCCACGTGTCGCTGGTCCCGGCCCAGCTCGCCCGCCTGCTCGACGCCGCCGGCGACGCCGGGCCCCCGCCGACCCTGCGTGCCGTGCTCCTGGGCGGGGGACCGATCCCCCCGGCCCTGGTGACGCGCGCCGTCACCGCAGGCTGGCCGGTGGTGCCGACCTACGGCCTGTCCGAGACCGCCTCCGGCGCGACGGCCCTCGCGACCGTGGAGGCGGGCGCCAACCCGGGATCGGCGGGCCGCGCGCTCCCGGGCGTCGCGGTCGACATCGCGGACATGGACGCGGACGGGGTGGGGGAGATCGTCGTGGCGACGGAGTCTCGCTTCTCCGGCTACCTCGGGGGACCCGCCCTTGCCACCGCCGGCCCCGCCCTCGAGCCCGTCCGGACGGGCGACCTCGGCCGTCTCGACGGCGACGGACGCCTGTACGTGGTGGACCGTCGCCTCGACCGGATCGTGCGGGGCGGCGAGAACATCGCCCCGGCGGAGGTCGAGGCCGTCCTGCTCGCGCACCCCGCGATCGCCGATGCGGCGGTGGTCGGCCTCCCGGACCAGCTGTGGGGCCACGTGCCCGCGGCGGCCATCGTCCTGCACGACGCCGCCACGGACCCGGGCGACGAGGCCCTGGCGGCCCACTGTCGATCGCTGCTGGCAGGGTTCAAGGTGCCGGCGTCGTTCCTGCGCCTCGACGCCCTGCCACGCACGCCCGGCGGCAAGCTGCGTCGCGACGCGGTGCGCGCCCTCCTCGACAGAGCCCCGACCGGGGATCTCGCCCGCCCGGACGGCGCCCGGATCGGCTGGCGCGTGACGGGCGATGGGCCGTGCCCGATGCTGCTCCTCCACGGCACGTTGTCGAACGCCCGGCAGCTCGACCGGCTCGCCACCGAGCTCGCGCGGCCCGGTGACCTCACGGTCCACGCCCTCGACCGGAGGGGGAGCGGGACCGGCCGTCTCGCCCCGGGCGCTCCGGTGGCCGGGGTGGACCTCGCCGTGCATCTGGCGGACATCGTCGCGTACCTGGACGCGCGGGCGATCGCGCGGACGGCGGTCGTGGGCGTGAGCTTCGGCGGCATGCTCGGGATCGAGCTGGCGGCGCGCCACCCGGACCGCGTCGCGGCGATCGTGGCATTCGAGCCGCCATACGGACCGCTCGCGGACGAGGCCACGAGGGGCGCGTTCCGGGCGCTGGCTTCCGCGACGGCCGATGCCCATCGCATGGGTGGCCCCGCCGCGGCGGCCGAGACGTTCCTGCGGGCGGTCGCGGGCGACGCCGCCTGGGATCGCCTGCCGGAGCCGAGCCGCGCGTTCCTCGGCCGCGAAGGTGACGGCGCCGTCGCCGATGCCGCCCAGGCAGGGGCAAGGCCCGAGGACCTGGTGACCATCACGGCCCCGGTGACCATCATCACGGGCGGCGCAAGCGAACCGTTCTACGGGCCGATCGCGGAAGCCCTGGTCGCGCGCATCCCGGGTGCGCGCCGGGATACCCTCGAGGGCCTCGGCCACCCGGCGCCGATCACCCAGCCGGCACCGGTGGCCGCCGCGATCCGTGCGGCGCTCGCCGCAGCGGGTCTCGTCGCCGCACCGCCTGTCCCCGCCGCAGAATTGCCCGTCCTCGCCGCACCGCCTCCCGTCGCCGCCCTCGATCCGGAGCCTCCCGCATGACCCCCGTCCTCCCACCCGACCACACGCCGTCAGGTGCCTCCACAGGGGACGGCAACGCCGCCGCCCAGCCCGAGGTCCAGGTCATGTTCGACCGGATCGCTCCCCGGTACGACCTCATGAACCTGCTCATCTCCGCGTTCCAGGAGCCCCGCTGGCGCCGTCGCCTGGTCGCTCGGGCTCGCCTTCGTCCCGGCGGCTCCGCGCTCGACGTCGCGTCCGGGACCGGCAAGGTCGCCGCCGACCTGCACCGCCGGGTCCGGCCCGGCGGCCGGGTCCAGGGCGTCGACCTGTCGCCAGGCATGACCGCCGTTGCTCGACGCCGGTACGCGGATCGGCCCGGCCTCACGTTCGTCGTGGGCGACGCGCTCGCGCTCCCGACCGAGGATGCCGCATTCGACGCCGCCACCATCGCCTTCGGCATGCGCAACCTTCCCGACTACCGGAGGGGCTTCGTCGAGATGGCGCGCTCGGTCCGGCCGGGAGGCAGGGTCCTGTGCCTCGAGATCGCGCGACCACGCAGCCGGCTGGCGCGGTTCATGCGCTGGTGGTTCGACCGGATCGTGCCCGTCATCGGCCGGCTGGCGGGGCAGGGGAGCGCGTACGGCTACCTCGTCAGGAGTGTCCGCGCCTACCCGTCCCCGGAACGGATCGCGGAGATCATGCGCGAGGCCGGCCTGGTCGACGTCACCTGGCGGGGGATGACCGGTGGCATCGTGACGCTTCACGAGGGGACCGTCCCCGAGTCGTAGCGCGATACCGGCCGGTCGAACGGAGAACGTGGATTGAGTCTCGGGTTCCTGCTCCGCGCGCGGTATTCCACCGGTTCGTTCCTGCGCAAGCGGACGCCGCGCCACATCCTCGCCGACATCGACCGTTGGTGGCTGCAGAACGCGTCCGCGGTGGCGGCCGTCGTCAGGCGCGCCGACGTGGGGACACCGGCCGAGCCCCTCGAGACGACCATCGAGCTCCATCCAGCCGCCGTGCCGGTCACGTTCGTGGTGCGGAACCCGGAACGCTCGTCGTCACGGCCACGACATCGCTCGTCGGGCCGGGGTATCACCGGTTCCTCGTCGATCACCTCGAGCGGATGACGATCCGCGGCACCTCGACGAGTGGAGCTGGTGGGTCGATCCTACGTCACCACGGACCGCGACGCGTTCCTCGCCGACCGCGATGGCAACATCCGGATGACCACCTGGTCGCGCGATCCCGACGCCGACCCGGCGACCCCGGACCCATGGGATGTCGTTCGGCTGGAGGCGGGCCGGCTGATCGCGAGGATCGAGGAGCCCGGACTGCTCGGCTGCGCGACCGAGCAGACGCTTCCGGTCGCGACGACGGCCCGTCCCGCCTGGTGACGGCGGACGTCGCGGCGCCGGACGGACACTCGACGATGGTCTCGCCACGCTCTCCCATCCGCCAGGGCTGGCCGGGCGAGCGCTCGAGATGGACCGCCGATGGCCCCGGTCGAGCGAGGACGCGAGCTGTCGGCCGGCTGGACGCCACGATCTCCCGTCGACCTGGCACCGTGACCTTCTCGTGTCCGCGCTCGGCCGCCCTCGCAGAGGATCTCCGCGGGGCGAGTGAGTTCGTCGTGCTGCTGCGGTCCCGGGTCGCGCTGGGCTACATCCAGGACCGTCGTACGGGCATCCGGCCGACTCCACATCCGAGCGCCGCTGGAGAGCGGCACGACCCACGGCGTCGCCGACCCGGCGTCGTCGCGCGGCTACCTGGCGACGGGGTGGTCCCCCGCGAGCCCCGAGGTGGCTGGCAACCCGTGCGAGACTGGGAGCCGGCGGTGGACACGGCCTGATCGTCGACCACCTCGTCGGGACGCTGCGGGACGTCTACCGGCTCCATGACGACGGCTCGTCGAGCATCGTGACTCGACCGATGGCACTCGGCCCGCGGCCGGTATCCTCCGGCCCATGCGGCACCCCGTCGCAGGATCGTCGAGACCGCCGCTCCGGCGAGGCTCGGCCGCAGCTTCCGCTGGCTGCTCGCGTCGTCGGTCATCACCAACGTGGGCGACGGTGTCGCGCTCTCGGCGGGTCCCCTGCTGATCGCCTCGCAGACCCGCGACCCGCTGCTGGTCTCGATGGCGCTTCTCGCCCAGACCCTGCCCAAGCTCCTGTTCGGGCTGCCGGCGGGTGCCGTCGCGGATCGCCACGACCGCCGGCGGATCGTCGCCGGAGTCAACCTCGGCCGAGCGGCGATGCTGGCGGTCCTGGCCGGCACGATCGTGACGGGGACCGTGAGCATCGCGATCGTGCTGGTGTCCCTGTTCATCCTCGCCACGGCGGAGACCTTCGCCGACGTGGGCAGCAGCAGCCTCCTGCCGCGCCTGGTGCGGCGTGAGGACCTCGGCGTGGCGAACGCCCGGATGCAGGGCGCCTTCCTGCTCACCAACCAGCTACTCCTGCCGCCGGTCGGCGCCTTCCTGTTCGTCGCGGGCATGGCGCTGCCTTTCGCCACCGACGCGGCATGCTTCGCCCTCGGGGCGCTGCTCGTGTGGCGGATCGTCCTCCAGCCGGGGGGTCGATCGGAGGACGAGCGCGCGTCGTCCGGCCTGCGTGCGGACATGGCGGCGGGGCTGCGCTGGCTGTTCGCCCACCCGCCGATGCGCACGCTCGCCCTCACGATCTTCCTGTTCAACGTGACATTCGGGGCGGCCTGGTCGGTGCTCGTCCTGTACGCGAACGATCGCCTGGGCATGAGCGCCGTGGGCTTCGGCCTGCTGACCACGGCACTGGCGGTCGGCGGGATCATCGGGACCTCGTCCTACGGGCGCCTCGAACGGAGGTTCGCGCTCGGCGACATCATGCGGGTCGGCCTGCTGATCGAGACCGCCACGCACCTCGTGCTTGCGCTGACGACGTCGCCGGCGGTCGCGCTGGTGACCTTCGTCGTGTTCGGGGCCCACGCCTTCGTGTGGGGCACGACGGCCACCGTGGTCCGGCAGCGGGCCGTTCCCGATGCGCTGCTGGGCCGCGTGACCGGGGTCTACACGGTCGGCGTGATGGCCGGGATCGTCATCGGCACGCCGATCGGCGGCCTGCTCGCGCGGCAGTACGGGATCACGGCGCCGTTCTGGTTCGGGTTCGTCGGGTCCGCGCTGCTGGTGGCCGTCCTCTGGCGCCAGTTCCCCAAGATCGCCCACGCGGGAGACGTGCACCCGCCCCCGGGGTGACCGAGGCTGGACGGGTCCGCGCCCGGGCGGTCGGGAGGCCCGCGGACGGAGGACAGGGTGGACGGAGGCGGTGACAGGACGGAGGCCGGTGTCACCGGGCTGCGGTACCATGCGCCGCCGATGCCAGAGAACGTCGCGTCGCCGCTCATCCATGCCCGGGACCTGACGAAGCGCTTCGGCTCGTTCACGGCGGTGGACGCCGTGGACTTCGACGTCGCCGCCGGCGAGAGCTTTGGCTTCCTTGGCCCGAACGGGGCGGGCAAGACCAGCCTGATGCGCATGATCGGGTGCGTGTCGCCGGTGACCGAGGGCACGCTCCGGATCCTGGGCCTGGACCCGGCAGTGGACGGAGCCCGGATCCGCGGCCGCCTCGGGGTCGTGCCCCAGCAGGACACGCTCGACACCGAGATCTCGGTCCGCGACAACCTCGTCATCTACGGCCGGTACTTCGGCCTCAGCCACGCGGAGTCGCGCCGTCGCGCCGGGGAGCTGCTGGAGTTCGCGCAGCTCGCCGAGCGGGCGGGCGACAAGGTCGAGCCGCTCTCCGGCGGCATGAAACGCCGCCTGACGATCGCGCGGGCCCTCATCAACGAGCCGTCGATCCTGCTGCTCGACGAGCCGACGACCGGTCTCGACCCCCAGGCCCGCCACCTGCTCTGGGAGCGCCTGTACCGCCTCAAGCAGCGCGGTGTGACGCTCGTGCTGACGACCCACTACATGGACGAGGCCGAACAGCTGTGCGATCGCCTGGTCGTGATGGACAAGGCGAAGATCGTGGCCGAGGGCTCCCCGCGGAGCCTGATCTCGGAGTGGTCCACGCGCGAGGTCACCGAGATGCGCTTCGCCGTGGGTGTCCAGGAGACGCTCGACGGCAAGCTTGACGGCATCGGCGACCGGATCGAGCTGCTGCCGGACCGCGTCCTCGTCTACTCGGACGACGGCGAGGCCGCTGCGGCCGCCGTGCACAGGCGGGGCCTCGAGCCGGTGACGGTGCTGGTGCGGCGCAGCTCGCTGGAGGACGTCTTCCTCCGGCTCACCGGCCGCAGCCTGGTCGACTAGGCCATGGCCGTCGCGGAGTTCCCGGGCCGTCCGCAGCTCCCCGCGACCGGGAAGGGTGTCCCGCGCCCCAACCCACTCGCCGGGCTGCGCGCCGCGTACGAGCACCAATGGCTGCTGTACCTCCGCACGTGGCGGGGCTCGATCTTCGGCAACTTCGCGCAACCGGCCCTGTTCCTGGTCGCCATGGGCATGGGCCTCGGCTCCTACGTCGACCAGGCGGACAGCGCCGCGATGAGGCGATTG
>CAVZML010000002.1:0-170312 GCA_963776395.1 uncultured Chloroflexia bacterium
CCTTGCGCCGACGACATGGACGACCGGTCCGTAGGACACACGCGTGACCCCGAATGCGATTTTCCACACATCCTGACGCTGGCGTCGGGCTTTCGGGCTTCTACCCAGGGCGCGGCGAGGCCTCGCTCGAGAGCACCCGCGGTGGGCCGCCACCTCCTGCCTCTCACCCACTGCCCGACAACCCAGCGCGAGTTGCCCGAACCACCGACAAGGTGCACCCGCGCTCAATTATCAGGGTGGCCGCGACTGCAACGGCCATCAGCCTCCGGGCCGGGGAGAGTTGTGTGCCGTACCCGACGTCGAGGGCGGCGGGCCCCCTAGGCAGCCCTGCATCCTTGGTCTCTCGGGTTGAGTTGGGATAGACATGAAGGGGTGCGGGTGAGCCTGCGCGTGGGCGCCGCCATATTGGGGGACGATCGGCAATCGGATTCGGGGAACGAGGCCTATCCTGTGGCGCTTCGCGGATGCGATCTCCCGCACGGCGGCCGGACGCGAGACTTTACGAGTTCCTCTTCCGCACCCCGACGACACGGCGTCCCGCCACGGCGTGCCGACCATTCCCGCATATCGTCGCCACGACTCGTCGGGGCAGGTCCGCGCCGCAATCAGCCGGGAACTTGCCCTATCCCTTGTCCGACCGCCGACAATGGTGTTCGATGGCCAAGGCAACGATGGTCCGGAAGGTTCCGGCCCTGGCGCGGGTGGCGAGAGGCCTGCGCGGGCTGGCCGCCTGGCCCGCTGATACGGTGCGGGAGGGACGATTTGTCGCTCGCTCGATCGGCTCGCTTGAGGTCCGTCGGTTGCCTGATCGTGGGTGGCGGCGGTCCGCTGTCCGACGTATTCCGGAAGCCGGGCATTGCCCTACACCATCCTAAATGGACGATCATGGCGCGCCTGGTGTGTACTGGGTGCTGTTCGTGAACGTGGGTGCCGGGCCACTCGACACGCAACTGGCCCGCATCTTCGTCAAACTCGCCCTGCTGATGGAGCTCCTGATCGATCCTTTTGGACCACCGGTCCCGGGCACTGATGGCAAGCCTCGGTATCGCAGGGAGCGTGCATCCGGACCCGGCCTGGGCCCTCCCGCTGCCGGAACCCCCTGGGCGGATGACATCGAAGGCCCCCCTCGTGGTGGGCCTCAACCCATTCCCATACCAGGATTTGCGCTACTGGCCTGGAGGGCAGCGCTCAAGGTACGAAGCGTACGTCGATGCCCTGGCGAGCGTCGCTCAAGGGTTGGTCGAGAAAGGGCACACCGTGGTCCTCTTTCCCATGCAGCTCCGGTCGGACCCGCTGGTCATTCGGGACATCAGGGCCCGCAGGCCGCCTCAAGGTACCCGTCCGGCCTGCCGGCACCGCTCCAGGAGCCGACGGTGCAGACTCTGAGCGATCTGATCGCGACGTTGCGAGGTCTTGACCTTATCGTCAGCGGCCGATTCCACGGCATCCTCCTTGGCCTCCGGCTGGGCAAGCCGGTCCTGGCACTCGGGCACCAGTGCAAGATCGAGGAAGCCTCCACCGCGGAGTGTCGGGCAGAGCGCCTACGTCACACCGATGGCCGACATGGACCCGGCCACGCTGAACGAGCTTGTGACTTCCCTCGAGAGGGACCGTGCCGCGATCACGGCTCGGCTTGAGATCGAAGCGCGCCGCAGTCGGCAGGTGCTTGAGCGCCAGTTCGACGCGCTCTTCAGTTGAAGGCCAAAGCCATAGGACTCTCGCGGGTCAGCCGGGTTGCCGAGGGAGTCCCAGCTCATGTTCTGTACCTTGCGGTTGCGGCGGGCGAGGGCAGTTCAGGTCGGCGTGGGCCGCCCATCCGCATCCGGCACGCCGGGATCGCTGACCGGCAGCTTCGGTCCGCGCCGCCGGGCAAGGTACGCGAGACCCCATGCGAGCCCAAGAATCAGCCACACCTGCTTGCGGTTGGCAAAGATGTCCAGGGCTCAGCGACATGACCACGAGCGATGCCAGCGCGGCCTGGACGGTCGGGGCATCGGGACCCCAGCCGCGTCGCAGCATGAGCGGGACGAGGAGCAGTGCGAGGAGA
The DNA here is from genome assembly GCA_963776395.1 of uncultured Chloroflexia bacterium. Lineage (GTDB taxonomy): Bacteria > Chloroflexota > Limnocylindria > Limnocylindrales > CSP1-4 > CAIXZV01. The sequence goes on from CAVZML010000002.1 coordinate 2,048, forward strand.
CCCAGTCCGATCGGACCCAGCTCATTAGCGTGCCGATCACCAGGTTGTGCGGACCGCTACGTGCACTTCCCCGGCGCATATGAGCTGATGTCAGACGCCCTCGCGACATCCTGCGTGAAGGCGACGGGGAAGTTGGCGTAGCCGACGCCGAGCACGGGGCGGACCCGTAGATGGTGCCCGCCACGGTCCAGATGTCCGTGCGACCGGCTCCGCCGGACGAGACGGCGGTTTCGGTCCGTTCGCTCACCATTGCGGAGACACCCGGGAGCTGGAACGTCAGGACGACGACGACGAGCATCGTTGCTATCGCAAGGAGCTGGCGCCGTGGTCGAAGCCGCGGGAGGATGAACAAGAACGCGACGATCGCGAGGCTTACCCACGCTCCCCGGGTTCCCGAGACGACACCTCGTCGACGCTCACCAGAGTCGCCATCACGCCGCCCAGCAAGCGCTTGCGTCCGTTGATCACCTCGTAGAACCCGAAGATGACCGCCGGCAGCAGGACCGCAGCGAATTGGGCTGGGTTCTGGTTTTGGATGGCGGCTGCGCGCACGTCCGCGGCACCCCGTTTGAACATATGCTTGGATACCGATCAAGGCGGTGGCCGCCGCGGACAGGCTGTAGGCCCAAAGAATGGGACGGACCCCTGCCTGGGCGCTGCACAACGAGGTCGGCCACGAAGGACGGCGCAAGGAACAATTGCAGCAGCGTCTGGTTGTGCCCATGCGGTCCCTCCTGTCGATCGCCCAGCCGAGGCTCACCACCGCCCACGCGACGTAGGCCCCAAGCTGCGATGGCAATTGCCTCGAACGATAATACGCCCGAGGCGAGGCAAGCCGTAGGTAACCGCGAAAAGTACCACCGGCCAACCTGCTTAGGGTGCCAGGCTATCAAGGACCACAGCCTCCTCGATCGGGATCAACACGGCGAACGCGATCAGAGGCAGCAGCGGCCATCGGGCTTGCCATGATCACGAAGGCGCCAACCACGATCACCAGCGCTGTCGGCAGCATGCCCAACCGCGTGGCCAGCGCTGCAATCAACACCACGCCGAGAAGGCCGAGAAGGCCGACCAGCCACGCGGAATTCTGCGCCTAACGCGGATGGCCGCGCCTATGCGGGCTACAGATGCGTTCATCGGACGTCCCGGGCCACAGACGGGCCAGACCGCGCAGCAGTGGTGGCGTCGCGTAACGTCTCAGCCAGGCGCCCCGCCAGCACCACATCGGTCGTACCTCCCCTCGGGGTCGGCAGGACGGGTGGGCGGGGGCAGCGTTAGCAGGATGCTCTATCGCGCGCCCGATAATCCCACTATGTCCGGGTCCGCGATGACCCCCCAGTCGAGCTCATTGAGGCTGTCCCGAGCGTCGTCCGGGAGGCAGGACGGCAAGCACCTGTTTGCTGAGTCCGAGGTAATCGAAGAGCTTGCCGGGAACGAACCGCTCCATCCCGGGACCAGGGCCCAGCATCACGAGGCCCGCGTCGGCTTCGGCCAGGGCCTCGAGCGCGGCGTGTCCGGGCACAAACCCAGGAACTGCCCCACGCCGGCCGGGCGCCTCGCCGACGAACCGGTCCGCGACCTGACGGCACCCGTTCGAACGTGCCCATAGAAACTGACCTCGAACCGGTCCGCCAACTCCGAGGCGCCGCGCGACCAGGGCCGCCAGAGCCTCGAGGAACAACTCGAGCTCCGCGGGGCGATAAGGGGTCCCGTCCAGACGATCCGAAACCGGCGAGACTGCGTCGCCGGCCAGGGTTGGACATCTCACTCCGATCGTGGCCGTTCGTGATGGTGCCATCGCCGCGGCGCGCGGGTAGCGGCGGCGATACATGACGTGTCGTCGACGGGGTCGCGAAGACCAGCCGTCGGCCGAGTAGACGATCCATCGTCGATCCTGGGCCTGCAAGCGCCGATGCAGCCACGGGAGCGGGCGGCGACGGGGTTCCCCACCAGGGATAGCGGAACTCGGCGACCCACGGCACGCCGGTCAGTCTGTTGACGACCCCGCCGATCCAGGTGGGCCGCAGCCGGTGAGGACGTCGAGTAGACCAGCGCGAATCAACCTCGGCCCGGACGGGCCCGGATGGCGCCCGTCGACGAAATGGCAGCCATCCATCTCGTGTCTGTCCGGGAAGAACACCAGACTGCTGGAGCCGCCATAACGATGACGGTGGCGGAGCAACGCTGTTGGGCGTCGCTGAACCGTCGATGGGCTTTGCCCTGCCACTGGGCCGGCGCTGAGATCGCGAAGGAGGCGTCACTCCATGACTCCTCGAGCCAGTTGCGGCACGCGCTCAGACACCCGCGGAGGGAGGCTGAACGACCGGCCGGAGATGGGCGTGGCTCTGGAGGCACCTCGTTCGGATGACCTGGTTTCCCGTGCGGGACTTGATGCAAGACTCCTTGGGGTCCGTCAAAGGTGCTCGCTGCTTCCCGTGTCGCCATGAACGACGGGGTCTCGAACGAGTCCCGGGGCAAGTACTGGACGTTGCGCACGTCCGGGTCGTCGACACGCCTCCTACCGGGGAAATGGAACAGCACCATGAGGACCCGGTGCGACGAGCTGCCCGGATGCGCCTGCCCACGTGCCACGCCACCTACCAGCTCGCTGACGAGCAACTGGGGGACCCTGGCCCGGACCACCCACTGCGGACCTAGAGGTCATCGCGACGAACGCCGCGACAATTGCCTCGGACGTGCGAAGCGCAAGAGCCAAATGGTCAACGCTGGGTTCGCGGCTCCGACGGTCACGAATACGCTGCATCGGCGACGAACAGGTTGGACACGTCGTGTGTCCGGCCCCATGCGTGTCGACCGAGGACTTTGGGTCGCGACCCATGCGACAGGTGCCGAGGTAGTGAGACGACAGGCCTGGGTAGTACTCATTTCCCGAGATCTCGCTCGCGCCGGAGGCATCCAACAGATCCCTCAGACCCGATGACATCTTCGAGATCATCGCGAGTTCCCCGTTTTCCCGTGCCTCATTGATCAGGCATCGCGCAGGCGATCCGTACAGGTCTTTCTGAACCGGATCCGCGAGAATCACCCGGTTTCGCAGGTCTGGGAGTTGTTCGCCCACGGTTGCTACAGCAGACGTAATGGCCGAACCTTCCTTTGAACGCGAGCCTTGTGCTCGTCTCCCCAGCCGGGGATGCGGCTTGCGACCGTGTAGGGCCAATGAGAGTTGGCAGTCACCAAGACTGTCCAGCCCCTCGCAAAGCCATTCCGGCTGTCAGTCTCGTAGCTGTCCTGGATGATCCCGCACCTGATGGCGTCCGCGCCACGGATCCACCCTGTGGTCGAACAAGCCGAACGCGAACACTCCAAGGTGTTCCATGAAGTTGCGGCCAACCATGCCACTCGAATTGGCGAGGCCGTCGGGAAACCGATTCGACTTGCTCATCAACAGCAGACGCGGAGTCTCGACGGCGTTCCCGGCCACGACGACCGCCCTGCCGGAAACCTTCTGTTCTCTACCGTTCGTGTCGATGTAGACGACCGCCCGCGCCTTGCCGCCGGCATCCACCTCGATCTCCCGCGCCATACTCTCTGTGCGAATGTCGACCCGGCCTGTCGCCTCCGCCTTGCGGATGTAGGTCACATCCATGCTCGACTTGGCGGATATCAGACAGCCCTATGACAGACCCCGGCACCCACGCAGGCCGAGCGACCGTGCCAGTCGACGGGGTGGGCAGTGCCAGGGGTCGGCGGACCAGATGGAGACCAAGCTGATCCGCGCCCTTTTTGATTGCCTGGCTAGCCAGGTTGAACGGGTGGGCCGGCGTCGGGTAAGGCTGACTGCGGGGTGGTTCGAAGGGATTTGCCCCATCTGGGCCCAGATTCCCAAGGCTCGAATTCCACGCGCGGTGTAGTAGGTATCATATTTCTGCATAGGTGATGGGCCAGTGTCCCGACACCGTCCCTGCTGCGCGCCAGGAAGTCAGACTCATGCAGGCGTGGCGACATTGCAGGACGAAGTAGTGGAGCGTGGAACCTCCGACACCTTTGACCCGACTGTACGCGAAGCCCCTGCCGGCCAGGCGTCGTATACACGTCTCGCCGTTCGTCTACAGGGTGAAACACCGATTTCGCCCGAGTCTCGAAATCCGCGCGATCCGTCAGGTAATCGGCGAGAGGAACGTAGCGCCAGCCACGATGACGATTACGGACAACCCCGCCTCGCTCAACTCCTTTGCCACGACCGCGCCACCCGCGCCCGAGCCCACCACGACGACGTCAGCGCTGTCGGTGATGTCGGCCGTGCGGTGGCGCGTGACCGAAGGCATCGCAGTCAACGGCGGCACGCGCCTGGGACTCCGGGCGGTCTCAAGCGACTCGTACCCCAGGGGCATTGGCGGGCCATACATATCCAGCCACAGCCACGCGATCTCGCTGGCGTAGAAAACCTCTAGGGCATCGGCGCGAATTGCCTCGTAGAACTCCACGACCGCCGACTGGCCTCGCCACATGCCCACCGCATGCGTCAATCTCCTGGCCAGTCCGCTTCGTGATGGATCGACACGCCTGCGGGCCAGCGCGTCCATGTGAGCGACGACTTCGGTCCTCTCGTCGTCCGCGAGATCCACGAACCTGCGGCCGTGCGCGCGCTGGGTCGACTCGTCGACGGCGATGAACCCGCCAGCGTTGACGGAACGGCCTGTCTGTTGAGCGGCCACCATGCTCTCGATCTGCCGGACCGCCGACGTGCCGATGATCTCCATGTGGCTGGCGCCCGGCACATCCTCACTCGACGGGATGATCACGCTCACGAGGGCATTGACGAGCTCACGTTCGCCGGGGGTGAACCAGTGCTGTCCCCTCTCGGACGCCGACGCTCGCCGCGCTTCATGGACGACCGGCGCCTCGTCGGAAGAACAAACAGGAGCCCTCCGAAATCCCTCAGAAGCGCGATGACCGACCTGCGCGCAGTTCTCGGCATCGCGATCAGCACAAACGCGGCGAGCCACTCCGCGCCGATATCGCCCTGGGAAGCACCAAGTTGCTCGCTTTCGGGACCTTGTCGAGTCCAGGCTCGCCGAACCGCTTGATCGCGGCCCGGACGCATGCCAACGCTCGCGCTTGGAATGTTGCCTCGGCCCGACTTCGAGCCGCAAGGTGGTGGTCCCGGGTGCCCGAGTCGGTACCGTCCTGGTCGGACGATAGCACCGCGTCGATGGGCCGCGAGGTCGCTGGCCGCCTAAGGTTGGCTGGGTCACAATAGGGTGCGTGGCAGCTCCGATCCCATCGAACACCCCTGGGCGGGGCGTTCACACAGACGGATAAGCCGATGTGCTGGTCCCGGTTCGCGATCCGGCTCGGCGTCGGGGTAACCACGATCGCCCTGGTCGTCGGGTGCTCTGCCGGGCTGACAGCGACTCCGGGGTCGAGCGCCTCGCCGCGATCGGCGACCCCAAGCGCGACCCCCACGCCACAGGCCGCGATCCGCACCGTGTCGACGATCCCCGATCCCTAACCGCCTTGGCCGACAACACCGTCGACGAGATCGTCATCCGAAACGGCACATACCACTTGAGCGGGGCGTCGCGCGACCGGTCCGAGCTCGCTGTGGGTCGACTCACGATATGCGTCCCGCACCCGTCCGATCCTCGTCCGGGCTGAGACAACGGGAGGCGTGACGTTCGACGGTGGCGGTGCCAACTACTGGATTGGCCTCGCCTTCAACGGCGGCGCTCACGACCAGACATGGCAAGGCTTCAACTTCGCCAACGCCGAGCCCACCGACACCGGGGTCATCACCTTTGGCGGGTCCGGCACCAGATCACTCGGCGCCGCGCCCCATGACATCACGCTCCGCGACATCGTCATCGACGGGTCGATCGTCTCGACAGGGTCAGGACCCACTGACCATGCGGTCTACTTCTCGCAGTCGGTCGGCGGTGCCCACGACCTCCTCATCGACGGCCTCACTGTCGACGGCTCGGGCCACCTCGACTCGGCCCTCCACTTCTTCCACTCGACTCCCGAAGAACCCAATGTCCGGGACGTTACGGTGCGTCATATGCGGGTCACTGGGACCGTCCAGGCCGTGATCCTCTGGGACCCGACGATCCGAAACATCGTGATCGAGGACTCCACGATCACGAATGCCACGAACGTCGCGGTCCGCTACGAGCTGGGCGGCACAGTCACGCTGCGGCGGGTGTCCTCGACGGGCTCCGGTGAGGCGGGCTTCACTCGTCTCTCGGGGCCAACCCGCCCGGTGTGACCTTCATCGACAGCGTCTTGCACTGACGTCGGAGCGCCGAGTCAAAGGTCTGGCCATCGCCGGGCTCCGAACCAGCCGCCGCTCTGAGCTGCTCGGTGGATGGAACGCGCACCGAGCGTCCAAGGTACTGATTGGCCTAGCAGGCAGGGCCAGCGTGCCGCCTCATCTAGTGCTCACCTCGGTCCCTGGGTTGCGCGGCGACCGTTTGCCGGGCGATCCAGACCTCGTCGAGTAATGCCGCGAGTTGCCCGACCAGCACCGCGCGATCGTAGATACCCGTCGGATCTGGACGCCGATCAGGCGCGGGCGCCGTCAGTAGTTGCTCGATGGCCCGTTCGACATCTCTCGGATTGGTGTCACAGAGGACACCCCTGTCGAGGCCCTCGAGAATTGCCCTTGCATCGCCCGGCGGAAGCATGGCCAATACCTGGCGGTCCTGCCCGATGTAGTCGTACAGCTTGCCTGTGGCAAATAGCTCCATGCCCGGGCCGGAGCCCATCAGGAGGAGCGCCGCGTCGGCGTCCGCCAGCGCTTGGAGCGCCTCACGTCGTGGCACGAAGCCGATGAAGCGCAGGATCGTGGGCAAACCGTCGGTTATGTAACTGTCCGCGAGCGCTCGACATTCATCCGCCACCGTCCCGTAGAACGTCACCTCGAGGCGCTCCAGGGCCGGACGCCGGGCGATCAGCGCTGCCAATCCCTCGAGGAAGACCGCGAACTCTGCCGGCCGGTCGAGCGTCCCTGTGAAGACGAGTCGGAATTGTCCATTCGCGGCCTGCTCCGTCCGGCGCTGCGGGCCTTCGCTGCGGTCGTAACCGTTGGTGATTGTCACCATGTTCGCAGCGGCTGGATACCGCCTCTGGTACATACGCGTCAGCGAGGGAGTGACGAAGACGATACGGTCGGCGGACCGAACGATCCAGCGCTCCTCCTTGAGTTGAAGTCGCCTGTGCAGCCACGGGAGCGGCGCAGAAAGCACATTGCCAAGCCATGGGTCCCGGACTCGGCGACCCATGGAAGCCCGGTCAAGCGACAGAGAATGGCGGCTACCAGATGCGAGGTGATCGGCGACGAGGTCGAGTAGATGGCGCCGAATGGGGTCGCTCGGTGAGCCCGGACGGCAGACGCTAAGCAAATGGGAGCCAGCCTATCTGATTGTCCGGGAAGAACACGAGGCGGCGAAACCGCTCCAAGGTGCCTGACGAGGCGCTCGAGCCCTCGCCACGACTTGCACCGCGGATCGCCGCGCTGTCTGGTCTTCGATGACTGACACGGCCCGCCCAGCGCGCTCGTTGGTTGCCGAGCAAGCTCCCAAGGCGGACCACGACTGGGCGCACGTGGCCTGCCTCGAGAGACCGAGTCCGGATGACCTGAGCATCTCGTGGGATTCGCGCAGACGACCCGGGATCTCTGAGGCCGTACGCGGCACAACACGGCGTCAACACGACAGGGGACCACCCGTGATCCCGTAGGTGCCGCACGATGTTTACGTTCCGCGACATGGAAACGCCGCCCAGTGGCGGAAAGAAGTACATCACCATGAGCACCGAGCGAGACTCTGTCGGGGCGCCACCACGCGCGCGCCCGGCCGTCGGTCCTCGCTGATCACTCACCTGAGCGCCCGCGAGCCGAAGGTGGAGCGGGCGTCCAATGGCCTGCGGTCTCCAGCGACCGCAGGGACCGGCTCTCTGGGAGCTGGCTTTATCACCCTGCCGCGGGTCACAGAACCTCCTTCGAGGAAGGATTTACGCCGATGGCTCGCCACAACGGGCCCACGACATCCCTCCGAGGCAACGTCGACATGCGCTACTTTGCCACGAGACAGGGCGATTGTGCAGGCCGCTGAGTTCAGAGGGGTGTGCCATCTGCGGGATCGCCGGCTTCTACGCGCCAGGTCAGCGCCTGGGGCCCTGGTTCGCTGCGGCGACCGAGCAGGCGCGGCACCGGGGCCCGGACGGCGACGGCGCTGGGCCCTCGGATGGGCCGACCCGTCTCCGCTTGCGTCGATCGCCGATGGGTCCGCGCCCGCCGGCGCGTCGGTCGCCCTCGGGTTCGTCCGCCTGTCGATCCTCGATCTCTCGCCGACTGGGAGCCAGCCGATGGTCGAGCCGGGCGGGCGGCGCTCGCGTTCAACGGCGAGATCTACAACTACGTGGAGCTGCGCGCGAGCTCGCGGCGCGGGGCTGGACGTTTACTCGACCGGTGACAGCGAGGTGCTGCTGAAAGGCTGGCTCGAGTGGGGCGAGGGCGTCTTCGCTCGGCTCAACGGCATGTGGGCGATCGCCATCTACGATGCGGACCGCGACGCGCGATGTCTGCTGAGCCGCGACCGTTTCGGCGAGAAGCCGCTGTTCTGGACCGCCTGGCGCGGCGGCGTCGCGTTCGCCTCGGAGGTCAAGCAGCTGAGCGCGTTTCCCGGACGTCTCGATCCAGCTCAACCGTTCGCGCGCGGCGGCTACCTGCGCACCGGCCGGCCGTACCTCGGCCCCTCGTCGTGGTTCGAGGGTATCCATCAGCTTGAGCCGGGCAGCTGTCCTCTGGGTCGACCGATCCGGCCGCCGGGCGAGCCGCTACTGGAACCTTCGCGAGGCCGTCGCCGCGGTCGAGCGACGGCGCGATCCCGACGCGTGGCAGCGTCGCTTTGCGGACGCCTTCACGAGTCCGTCGCATCCGGCTGCGGTCGGACGTTCCGGTCGGGACGTCGCTGTCCGCCGGGGTCGACAGCTCGGCCGTGATGGCGGAGGCGACAGCGCTCGGCCACACCGGCATACCACAGCTTCACGGTCACCAGCGACGACCCGCGCGTCGACGAAGGGCCGGGGCCGGCGCAGTTCGCCCGCGCCATGGGCTCGACATGGCACCCGGTGCGTGTCCGGGCCCGACTTCGCGGCGACCTGGGACCGGCTCACGTGGCACCAGGAGATGCCGGCGCCCGCGACCAGCCTCTACGGCCAGTGGAAGGTGATGGAGGCCGCGCGGGCGGCGGGCGTGATCGTCCTCCTCGACGGGCAGGGCGCCGACGAGATCCTCGGCGGGTACCACAAGTTCCTCGCCAGCATCCTGCTGGCCGGTTCGGGCGCCGACCCGACCGCCGTCCCGTTCGCGTGGGCGTTCGCCCGCCACCTCGGCGGCCCGCGCACCGTCCTGGACGCCGGCAACCGGTACCTCGGCCGGTTCGGGCGCTCTCCCGACCACCGCCTGGCTCCGGGCGGCGCCCGACACGCGGGCAGCTGCGCCGGCCGTCGGCCGGTGACGTGCAGGCGATGCAGGTCGCGGACATCGAGCGCTGGAGCCTGCCCAACCTGCTCTCGTACGTCGACCGGAGCTCGATGGCGTTCGGCGTCGAGACGCGCCTTCCCTACCTGGACCCGGACGTCGCCGCGCTGCGCTCGCGATGCCCCCCGAGGTCCTGGCACGGAACGGGTGGTCGAAGTGGCCGCTCCGCCAGACGCTGGCCGACCGGAACGGCGCGGTGCCCGCCTGGCGCCGCGGCAAGCGATGGTTCGGCGTTCCGCAGCGGGCCTGGCTTCGCGGGCCGCTCGCGCCGCACGTCGACCAGTGGCGGCGTGACCCGCACCGATGTGGGCCGAGTCGTGGACCCGGCAGAGATGCGGCGGCATGCGGACGAGTGGCCAGGCCGCGGCGCAGCGCCGCGTCGGACGACAGGATCTTCGAGCTCGTCGCGCTCGACCGTTCTTCCGGAGCCTGGTTCGCCAGCCTAACCCCGGTCTCTCGGCCCGCTCGCTGCCGCCTCAGTGGAACGAGTCATTGACGAAGGTGACCCCGGCGGGGTTGCTGCCCTGGGAGAGTAGAAGCCCGTGCCGTAGCCGGATCCGGTCGATGTGATGTTGGCGAGGTTGATGCCGTGCGCCGGCAGTCTCGTAGCGGACGGCGAGTCCAGGGCGTTGGTGATCGTCGCCGTGTCGATCGTGATGTTGTGGAGCGTCGAGTCCCAGAGCATCATCGCGCTGTGCGTCCCGTTCACCGTCAGCCGTCGGACGGTGACGTTCCAGGCGTTCTTGTTGGTGCTGTCCGAGTGGTAGAAGTGGAGAGCGCTCGGAGGCCGCCGCCCCGTCGACGGCGATGTCCTCGAGCAGGAGGTCGTGCGGGCCACCGACGGCCTCGAGAGGAGATCGCGTGGTCGTTGCTGGGCTCGTCGCTGGTCGCTGGCCGGTGCAGCTTCGCCAGGAACGTGATGTCGCGCAAGGTGATGTGGTGCGGGGCGGCCGACCCGGCGTAGCCGCCGAAGGCACGATCCCGGTCTGGGTCGCCTGGCCGTTGGCGCACATGAAGCCGTCCCACGGTCTGGTCGTGGGCGCCCGCCTCGAAGCTGATGCCGCCGAAGTAGGTCGGCGCCGCCGCCGTCGAACGTCACGCCGCCCGGGTCTCGGCGCGGACCGTGACCGGCTGGTCCGGCCCGCGAACCGCGCGCCGATCCAGAGCGAGTCCGAGCGCCTGGCTGGCGGCCGTGCTCACCCGGTACGTCCCATTCGCGACCACGATGTCGGTCACCGCGTTGTCGGCCAGCGCCGTCAGCAGCGCCGGGACCGAGGTCACGCGGACCGATGAGCCCGCCGGGGCGGGGTCGGGCGCCGGGGTCGGGGTGGGCGCGGCGGTCGGCGCCGGGGTCGGGGTGGGCGCGGCGGTCGGCGCCGGGGTCGGGGTGGGCGCGGCGTCGGCGCCGGGGTCGGGGTGGGCGCGGCGGTCGGCGCCGGGGTCGGGGTGGGCGCGGCGGTCGGCGCCGGGGTCGGGGTGGGCGCGCGGGGGCCGCCGGGGTCGGGGTGGGCGCGGCGGTCGGCACCGGGGTCGGGGTGGGCGCGGCGGTCGGCGCCGGGGTCGGGGTGGGCGCGGCGGTCGGCGCCGGGGTCGGGGTGGGCGCGACGGTCGGCGCCGGGGTCGGGGTGGGCGCGGCGGTCGGTGCCGGGGTCGGGGTGGGCGCGACGGTCGGCGCCGGGGTCGGGGTGGCGCGGCGGTCGGCGCCGGGGTCGGGGTGGGCGCGACGGTCGGCGCCGGGGTCGGCGCGGGCGTCGGCGTCGGCGTCGGTGTGGGCGCGGGGGTCGGCGCGGACGCCGGCTCCGGGCTTCGGGGCTCCCGGCGCGGTCGCTGAGGTGCTCAGAGCGCGCTCGTGTCGCCGGTGTTGAGGCGAACGAGGAACGCGTCGAGGGCGACGGTCGGATGCCCGGCGGTGCCCAGCGGTGACGATGGAGATGCTGTGCGTCCCCACGGCACTCCACGACTCCTGGAACAGCACGCGCGTCGGGCGGAAGCGGATGCCCAGGTGTTGACCGTCTTGGCCAGCTTGCCGTCGATGTAGACCTTGGCCTTGCCGCGGGTCGGACCGATCGGCCCGACCCATGCCGACGGCCGCCCCGCGGAACGTGAGGGTGGCCTTCGGCCTTGCCGGCGTTCGCGGCCCGGGCCTTGCTGCCAAGGTAGTCCGGGTAGACGGACGGTGGCCCATGCGCCGCGGTAGGTGATGTGGCTGTTCGACTCCTGGTAACGGTGACCTTGGAGTCCGTCAACCAGTTGGCGAGGAGCGCTGGGCCGATCGCGTCGACGCCGCGGCGCCCGCGACCGGGACGATGAGACCGACGAGGGCAAGCGCCATGATCCCGGTGGAGACCCAGTGTGCGGAGGCCGCGGGCGCGGCGGGGGCTTGACAAGCGGCTGCCCGTCATCGGGCAGCCAGCGATCTCCATCCCAGAACATGGGCACACCTTCATTCGGCAACCCGGCTGACTAAGAGAGTCCCGTGGCTTTGCGGCCCCGCCTCGCGACGGGTGTGCTATTTCGTGAGTGCATCGGTGGAGCCGGTCGCGGCCACCACCTCGCAGTATCGGCGGGCTGCCGGCGCACGGCCAATGGGGTGATGGTCCCGCCCGTAGGTCACGGCCACCACTCGTGACCGCACCGACAGTCACCTCAGCGCAGAGGTGGTGCGACCCGTCAACACCAACTCGGCATCGGTATCAGTGCGATTGCCGCGACTGCTTCGCATGAGAGAGGCTTCAACGGGTTCAGGATCCGTACTGGGCGGCGGCGACGATATCCCGGTCGAAGATAATGGTCGCGCCCGCCCCTCCCAGCTCACCACGATTTCGGAGCTCGGACAGTCATGTCGCGGGCAAATCCGGCCGCCGGGTACTGGGGCGTGATGAGATGCTTGCCCAAGTTCGCATTGAAGGATGTAACCAATGGACGGGAGACGAACTGTCCGACTGGGAGAGAAGGCGGCAGAGCGAGGCTGAGCGTGTCCTCAGCGTGTATTGACCCTCGCGGCACCCGTGACCTTGGAGCGCGGTATTCGCTGCTATCGCCAGCCAACCTCACAGCAGTTCAGGAACGCGAGAGACGCCTCCTTGGCGAGTTCTCACAGCAATTCGACGTCGCGGATCTTGACTGCCTTGATGTGGGGTGCAGGACCGGAGGTGAGTTGGCACGGCTTGTCGCCTACGGCGCAGACCCAAGGAGACTTCATGGGATCGACCTGCGCGACAACTACGCTGCGCGGCTGTCTACAGATCCGCTGCCCTCCTGCGACTTCGTGAGCGGCGACGCCTCGGAGCTGCCTTTCGCGACCGGATCGATGGACCTGGTCATGCAGCTAACGGTACTCAGCTCGATCCTTGACGACGCGGTGCGCCAGAGGGTGGCCGCCGAGATGATCCCGCATGTCGTCCGTCAGGCCTCATCGTGTCGTACGACTTCATGATGAACCCTGCAAATCGGGACACCCGCGGGCTCCGCCGGGACGAGATCCGCCGACTGTTCCCGAGATGCGAGGTCCGCACCAGCCGTGTCACTCTGGCGCCCCCCATCGCACGCAGGTCCCCGCGCTCCCGTCGCTTGGCGGGAGTGTTGGGTGCGCTTCCCCCGCTGAAGACGCATCTCATTGCATTCGTCGCTTCCACTGGATGCGCACGCTGCCGACGGTTGAGGCACTGATTCGCGGCGGAGTGAGAGCGAGGTGGTGTCGGTGCGTGGCTCACCAGTGACGCCCACGGTCCCCGCGAATCGGGAGCCCTCGGTTCGGCGGGTGTGGTCCTTGCGGATGCCGTGGCCGTCCAAGCCAGCCGTCACCCCGCACACTCTTGAGACGCATGTCCCGTCTGTTGGAGCCTTGGTGCCTGTCGGCTGAAGCGGAGGCTCGCCAGCATCCAGCCCTCCCGGAGGGCCTAAGGAGTGATGTGAATCGTGGTCGGCGGCGACAATGTCATGTGAATGTGAAGGACACTCCGCTGACGTGGGCAAGGCGACAAAAACGCCCGGCGAGGGCATTGGGTTCAGGCACTGAGCCTGAGTAAGCACCCAAGCGGAGGGAGACACAACCGTGCTCCGGGTCTTGACGCGTCCTGGAGCGGTCACGGTGGCTCCTGCAGCCCGATGATGTCGTGGTCGAAGGTCGTGTCCAGCGTCGCCGTTGACCCGCTCACGACCAGCTTCGGGCTCGCGGCGGTGATCCGGAAGCCGTCCGGCACGCGGATCGTGAGGGTCAGCGGCCCGGGAGCAGCCCGGGCTGCTTCTGGATCGTGAGCCGGTAGCTCCCGCCGGTCGTGTCCGCGTCGGCGGCGTACGGGCTCGTCCACGCGTACCGCAGGCTCGTCTGCCCGGCGGGACCATGAGGTAGGTGCCGATCACCGTCCGGCCGGCCTCGTCCTCGACCACGGCCGGGGCGGTCACCGCGACGAGGGTTCCGCCGGAGACCGCCTCGACCCGGCTGCGCTCCGGGACCAGGAGCCGGAAGTACATCCCCAGGATCCGCATGCCCTCCGGTGTGGGCAGCGCGCGGTAGGGCGCCCCGTCGGGCGTCTCGATCGGGTTGTCCCAGGTCACGTCGAGCGTGTTCCGGGCGTTGCCCGACGTCGTCGATCTGCACGTCGAGGTCGCAGGCTCCGCGTCGTCAGCGCGTTGAGCTTCGAGGCCGGGGCGACGTTCGAGTCGACCGGGATACAGGTAGTCGCCGGGGTCCTGGCGGACGGCGCCGTCGAAGCCCGCTCGCGGCCACGAGCGCCTGGTCGTCGGCGTCCCGGAACCAGGCCAGCAGGAGGCGGCCGCTGCCGGAACGCGTCGGCCTCGCCGAGGAGGTCGCCCCACCTCCTGGGCGGGAGGGCGAGCAGCGAGGCGAAGCAGCCGGTCCGCGAATGCCGACAGGAACGCCTTGCGGTCCTCGCCCGGCTGCGGCCCGCGTCAGCTGGAGCGCCTTGAGGGTCGTCTCGCCCGACGCGATCGTCGCGCCGTAGTCGGGGACGGTGATCGGGGCCGGTGACCTTCAGCAGCTCGTCGATCGTGTAGGTGGTGATCCCGAGGACGCCGTCGATCGCGCGCGTCGCCCGACTCGTTCGTGTACAGCCGGAGGGCGTCCTGGGCGCTCGTCGGGAAGTCGGGCGACCAGTTCGCGTCGGCGAGCTGCCAGGGCTGCTTCGGCCCGAGCAGGTAGTCCGACAGCTCCTGCGGCGGCTCGATGCACGGGTAGTCCCACGGGAGGTCCAGCAGGAAGACGTCCTGGAAGCGGCGCTCGGTGATCCGGCCCCGGTCGAACGCGATGATCCCGTAGCTGCCGGTGAACCCGCCGGTCGGGCGCAGCTCGGCCGGGTCCTGGGTCAGGACCAGGTAGCGCCGCGGGCCGTCCCAGCCGAGGATCGACGGCAGCCGCGCGCTGACGTCGACGTACGTGTCCAGCAGCGGCCCGTAGCGTGTCGATCCGCGCGCGTCATCGCGTCGCGGGCGCTCTCGACCTGGCTCGGCCAGGCCGTCCGGCACGGCGGCGAGCGCGTGCCGGGCGCTCGCGATGGACGGCCGCGGCGGAGACGGCGCTGTCGCGGGTCGTGGCCATCAGCTCGACGAGCTCCGAGAGCGCCGAGGCGCCCGCCGGGTCGGCGGCCTGGGCCTCCCTGATCTCGACGAACCGGCGGCCGATGGCCAGCCCCTGGCCGGCGGCGTCGAACAGGTCCCCGGCGGCGGCGACGACGGCGTCCGCTCCCCGGACGTTGGCCTCCGTGGGCGGCAGCGCCCGGGCGAGCGCGACGAGCGGGTCGCTCGCGAGGAGGTCTCGAGGTCGTCGTAGCCGCGCCGCGGGCCGCGCCAGGTCCGCGTCGAGCGCGTCGATCGTCGGCCGGTCGATCTCCAGGCCGGCCTCCTGGACCCGGTCGACCATCGCCTCGAGGTCCGTCCGGAGCGCGCGCGCCTCGTCGAGCGCCGGCAGGTACCGGAACGCGGCGAGGCCGGCCGCCAGGGCGACGACGAGCAGGACGATGACGGCGATGCCGCCGCACCACGCACGCGCCGCCGGGGCGCGAGCCCGACGCCGAGGGGTCGCCGGCCGCCACCAGTGTCACGGCTGTCCTCGGTCACGGGGCCGGGTGCGCGATGACGATGAACCGGGGCGAGGTCGGGTAGTACGAGGTGGACGTCTGCAGCGTCAGCTGCTCGGTCTGGCGTCGGCTGGTGTACCTGACCGCGTCCCACGGGACCTTCGGCAGGACCCGGTCGACGACGTAGGTCCGCGTCGTGCCGTCCACGAGGTCCAGCTCGACGACGTCACCCACGCGTGCCTTCCACAGGCTGAGGAACATCCCCTCCGGGCATGGCCGTAGATGTAGATGTTGGAGCCGCCGCCCGGCCAGCCGAGCCCGGGTAGTGGGCGGCCTTGCCGATCGGGGCGTCGATGCCGTCTCCCTCGATGATCTTGAGGTCGATGTCGAGCCGCGCGATCCTGATCCGCTTCGCGCGGACGCCCGCTTCGGCGGTGGGGCTGGCGCCGACGGAGGGAGCTGGCCGAGCCGGCCGCCGGTCGTGGATCCCGGGGCGACGGTGATGGTGGGCGACGAGGAGGCAGGTGTGGTGGCGGAAGGAACCGGGACGAGGACCAGGTCTGTGAATGCGGGCGAGGCGGACTCGGCGACGCCGGCCGCGGGAGTCGGCGAGGCGGTACCGGCACCGCCCCGCATCGTGATGGCCACCCCGAACGCGATCGCGACGACGGCGAGGACCCCGACCAGGATCGCGGTGCGGCGAGGACGCCGCCGCGGCCGGGGCGCGGCTCCGGGCTCGTCATCGATACGGCCAGTAGCGCCGGCTCACGGCCTCATGAGCCGGCTTCTGGGCGCGCCGGCTCAGTGGCCCGTCGCAGCCAGTCGCCGCAGCGCCAGCCCGCCGCCCACCGCGAATGCGATGGTGAGGACCAGCAGCGCCGCGAGAGGCGTCCCCTGCCCCGGCGTCTCCGCCGGCAGCGTCGACGTCCTCGGCAGGCCACCGCACACCTGGGTCACCACGCCCGACGCGCTGACGTCGCCGGACGTGCTGCCTTCGGCCGCGGCCACGGTCGCGCGGATCTTCCGCTCGCCGCTGACGGCCCCCAGCGTCACCGTCGTCGTGGCCACGCCCTTCGCGTTGGTGATCGTCGGCGTCTTGTTGATCGTGTCCGCGTCGGACTGCTTCGTCACGAACGACCATGCGACGGACGCGTCCGCGACCGGAGCCCCGTTCGCGTCCAGGATGGTGGCCGTCATCGTGAACGGCTCGCCGCACGTGATCGTGCCCTGGGCGGCGACGCCGACGATCGCCTCGACCTGGCCCGTGTACCCCAAGGCGGTCACGGTCGCCGTGAGCAGGATAGCCGCGGCCGCCAGGCCTGCGACCAGCCGTGTCCGGGCCCTCATCTTGCGCTCTCCCCTCGTCGCGGAATGCGCCTGGCCACCGAGACTTCCCGATCAAATGTCTCCGGGACGCGGCCAAGTCGTACGACGGCGAGTGCACCGACGGCGCGACGACCGGATCTTACGCGCCCGCCCAGCCCTTGGCGAGTACCTTTCGGCCATTACTTCGCGTGCAGATGGTGCGCGGCCGCACCGCCCGCCGAATCGGGCGTGCACGGGACCTCGACACATGTACTGCACCTGCCCCGGCCCTGCCCGGCGCATCAGCCAGGCGCGCCCTGCTCCGTCACGCGATCCGGCAACAGCGGCCCGGACCCGTCGCCCGCGCCACGCGGCGTCGAAGACCGCCAGGTCGTCCTCGAGCGTCTCCAGGATCCAGGCGCCGGCGAGGAGCAGCACGCCCAGCGACACCATGAACATGAGGCCCTGGAGGGAGCCCACCGCCATGACGAGGTAGCCGAGGAGCGGGACGAAGAAGACCAGGCGGCCGATGACGTCTGTGGCGGGCGCGAGGGACGGGTCCGCGGCGGCGTTCGCATCGCCCCTGGTCCCGATCCAGGGGGAGCCATCGTGGTCCGCCAGCCTGGCGATCCGGTGGGTGAAGACCGCGTGGTGCTCGCCGGCCCTGAGGCTGACGATGTCGCCCACCGCCAGGTCGGACGCGGCGACGGGCGCGACCACGACGGCCGCGCCGAGCGGGAGCGTGGGCTCCATCGAGCCCCCCGCGACGACGAAGGTGGTGCCGCCGATGACCGCCGGGATCCCCCGGGCGACGAGCATCGTCGCGACGACCAGGACGATAAGGAGAAGCAGCAGCACGTCGAGGGTCCGGCGCGCGATCCGCGTGATCGAGACGGCGTGGTGCATGGCCGCGGCTCCGGTGAGGCTCGGGGATCCGGCGGAATGCCCGCCGGCCGCGTCCCGCCCCGAGGGCACCCGGGGTGGAGCGCGGCCGGCGGCGGGAGCCTACGGGTTGTTGGCCGTCTGCTCGGAGGCGAAGGTGAACGTGGCAGTCGCGCTGGCGGCCTGGAAGGCGTTGCCGGAGGCGAGCGGGAACGTCCACGCGAAGCACAGGTTGTCGGTGCCGGCGGCGGCCACGTCACGGTCGCCGGCCTGGGCGCCCGTGGTGCTGCTGCCGAGCGCCGCGGTCGCGAGGGACCCGCTGTAGAGCGCCGCACCGGCGCCCGGACAGGTGCCGGCCTTGATGGAGAGCGTCATCTGGGTGGCGAGGCCCTTCGTCTCGGTGACGGCGGTCGACAGCGAGTAGCGCGCGTCACCGGTCCCGGTGTTCGACACGGTGATGGTCTGGCTGCCGGAGTCGCCGGGCATCACGTTCGTCACCGTGAAGGCGGTCGCCGGGCTGACGCCCAGGATGATCGTGCCGCTCGTCCAGGATCCGCCCGACGCATCGCTGTCGGTGAACTGGGCGAGGGTCATGGCCCCGGCGCCCACCGTCGCCAGCGACGACGCGAGCAGGAGGGCGAGCAGCGCGCGACGGCGCTTGTTGCGGCGCTGGGTCGTGTCGACGGCGATCTGGTCCAAGGCAGTGAGCTCCCAGGGTGGGTGGAGTTGGGGATGCCCGTCGGACCGCCCGGCAGCCCGGCCGGGTGGTTCGACGTGCAATTGCGTATGCCATATCTGACACGACGCGCCGGTGCTGCTCGGTATAGGACCGGGGGCCCAGTCGCGGGGGGTACGTTCGGTCCGGGCGCCGTTGTCCGGGCCGCCGTTCGTGCGTGCGGACGCGTCCCTGACGGTGCGGGCGGGCGCCGGTGCGGGTGGCTTGCATCTGCGGCTTGCGCTGCGCGCGATCCTGAGCAAGACTACTCAACATGGTGAGTAGTCCGGATTCCAGCGTCTCCGTACCGTCGCCCGCAGGCAGCCGAGCTGGCCCGCCGCCTCGCCGAGCCCCAGCAGTTCATCCAGGTCGTCGCCGGGCCGCGGCAGGTGGGCAAGTCGACCCTCGTCGCCCAGGCGGTCGAGGCGCTGCCGGTCCCGGTCCGCGTCGTGAGTGCCAACGAGCCCGCGCTCCGGGGCCCGGAGTGGATCGCCGCGCAGTGGGAGGCCGCGCGCCTCGAGACCGGGCCCGCGGGCGCCGTGCTCGTGATCGACGAGGTCCAGAAGGCCGCCGCTGGTCGGAGTCGGTGAAGCGGCTCTGGGACGAGGACACCCGGGCTGGGCTGCCGCTGCGGGTGGTCCTGCTCGGCTCGGCACCCCTTCTCGTGGAGCAGGGGCTGTCCGAGAGCCTCGCCGGCCGGTTCGAGGTCATCCGCGTCCCGCACTGGTCGCTCGCGGAGATGCGGGCCGCGTTCGGGACCACCCTCGACGAGTACATCTTCTTCGGCGGCTACCCGGGGGCGGCACCCCTGATCGGTGACAGGCCCGCTGGCGCCGCGTACATACTCGATGCCCTCGATCGAGACCACGATCGCCGCGACGTGCTGCTGCTCACGCGGGTGGACAAGCCCGCGCTCCTGCGGCGGCTGTTCGAGCTCGGCTGCCGGTACAGCGGGCAGGAGCTGAGCTACACCAAGATGCTCGGCCAGCTCCAGGACGCGGGGAACACGACGACCCTCGCCCACTACCTCGAGCTGCTCGCGGGCGCGGGCCTGCTCGCGGGCCTGCCCAAGTTCTCGGGCGACGTCGTCCGCCGGCGGGGCTCGAGCCCCAAGCTCCAGGTCCTCAACACGGCGCTCGCGACCGCGCAGTCCGGCCGCTCGTTCGCCGATGCCCGGGGCGACGGCGAGACCTGGGGGCGCCTGGTCGAGTCGGCGGTGGGCGCGCACCTGGCCAATGCCGCGGCGACGGGCGAGCTCGAGCTGTCGTGGTGGCGCGAGGGGGACCGCGAGGTCGACTTCGTGCTGTCGGGAGCCGGCGGCCTCGCGGCGATCGAGGTCAAGAGCGGGCGGGCGGGCGCCTCGCAGCCGGGGATCGCCGCATTCACCGCCGCGTTCGCCGGGCTCGGCCCGATCCGGCCGTTGCTGGTTGGCGGCGACGGGATCGCGCTCGAGCGGTTCCTGCTCGAGCCCGCGCAGCGCTGGGTGGCCTGGTAGGGGAGATCGGCGGGTCATCGTTCGCCGTGACCGGCGCCCTCACCCGGCGCGCGGGCTTCCATCGATATCGTCGTCGCGACTCCCCCGCCGTGACGTCACAGCCCATCGATACAGGACCAATGGACCAAAGTCACCGCTCCGGCCATCCATATGATGGCTGGACCGAAGCTTCCAACGCGGTGTCCCCACTTCGCCTGCGGGTGTCGTGCTCGCGTAGCCCATCAGGCCGAAGGGGTTGCCATGTCGTTCCTCGTGTCCTCTCGCGGCCGAAGGCTGCTCGCCGCGATGCAGGCGACCCTCCTCGTCGCCGCGCTGTTCGCGCCGATCCCGGCGTCGGCGGTCGACCCCTCCTCCGATCCCACGCCGGCCCCGACCGTCGCGCCGGATCCGACGGTGGCGCCCGACCCGACGGTGGCGCCCGATCCGACGGTGGTGCCCGATCCGACGGCGGCGCCCGATCCGACGGTGGTGCCGGATCCGACGGTCGCGCCGGATCCGACGGGGTGCCGGATCCGACGATCGCGACCGATCCAACGGCGATGCCGCCCGACCCGACGGCGGTGCCCGAACCGACGCGCGTCGCCCGAGTCCGACCGCGTCGCCCGGATCCGTCGACGGCACCCGATCGCGACCGCCGACGCCCGACCCTCGAGACGTGGTTGCGGCGAGCACGACGTCGGCGATCACGGGCACCGTGACCGACTCCGGCGGGGACCCCGTCGAAGGCGTCGGCGTGTGGGCCTACGACGCCGACGCGGACTGGGGAACCTCGACGACAACGGCCGACGACGGCACCTACTCGCTGCTCGTGGTCCCGGGCACCTACACCATCCGCTTCCAGGTCGACACGGGCACCTATCTCGAGGGCTATTACTCGACCAGCGGCTTCACACTCGAATTCCGGGTCCGCCACGGCGGTCGACGTCTCCGACGCCGAGGTGTCCGGCATTGACGTCATCCTGCTCCCCGCCCTGCACATCTCGGGCACGGTGACCGACGCGGACGGCAACCCGATCCAGGGCATCCAGGCATTTGCCTCCAACGACGAGGACTGGGTCTCGGCGACCACCGACTGCGGACGGCACCTACTCGCTGGTCGTCGCTCCGGGCACGTACATCGTCCGGTTCGAGGACTACGGGGCCACGTACCTCGGTGGCTACTTCTCGACAGACGGTTACACCACCAATTTCCGCCTCCGCCAGCCCGATCGTCGTCGACAATTCCGACGTCGACGGCATCGACGTCACCCTGCCCACCGCCCTGCACATCACGGGCACGGTGACGAGGGCCGACGGGACGGCCGTCGGCGGCGTCAACGTCCAGGCTTTCGACGTCACGACCGGCTGGGTCTCGACGAGCACCGCCGACGACGGCACCTACTCGCTGGTCGTCGCCCCGGGGACCTACATCGTCCAGTTCTCGGACAACACCGACGGCACCAACATCTATGGCTACTACTCGACGGACGGCTTCGCCTACCTCGAGGAACTCGCATCGCCGGTCATGGTCGACACCACCGACGTCGCGGGCATCGATGTGGCGCTGCCGAACCTCGTCCACATCGCCGGCACCGTGACGAGGACCGGCGGGACGCCGCTCGCGGGGGTCTCCGTCCAGGCGGACGGCGTCGACGGAGGGCCGGGCGCCTCGGCGTCCACCGCCGACGACGGCACGTACTCGCTCGCCGTCGCCCCGGGGGCGTACATCATCACGTTCTCGGACTCCACCGACGGGGCGGACATCCGCGGCTACTACTCGACGGGAGGCTCTCACCTCCGTCGAGGCCGACGCATCGCCCGTCGATGCGGGACGATGCCGACATCACCGGCATCGACGTCGAGCTGCCGACCCTCGCCCACATCACCGGCACGGTGACGAGGGACGGTGGGACGCCGGTCGAGGGGGTCAACGTCTGGGCCCACGACGAAACGACCGGCTGGAGTGCGTCGGCGACGACGCGGACGACGGAACCTACTCGCTGGCCGTCGCCCCGGGGACCTACCTCGTCCGGTTCTCGGACTACACCGACGGCACCAACATCGAGGGCTCCTACTCGACGGCCGGCTTCACGCCGCTCGAGGCCGACGCATCTCCGGTCGTCGTCGGCGCATCCGACGTCGACGGCATCGACGTCGAGCTGCCGACCCTCGTCCACATCACCGGCACGGTGACGAGGGACGGCGGCGAACCCGTTGCCGACGTCAACGTGTGGACGTCCGAGGGTGCCAACGGCTGGGGAGCCTCGGCGAACACCGACGCGGACGGCGCCTACTCGCTCGCCGTCGCAC
The DNA here is from genome assembly GCA_963776395.1 of uncultured Chloroflexia bacterium. Classification (GTDB taxonomy): domain Bacteria; phylum Chloroflexota; class Limnocylindria; order Limnocylindrales; family CSP1-4; genus CAIXZV01. The sequence continues at coordinate 24,271 of CAVZML010000002.1, forward strand.
CGGGCACGCTACCTCGTCGAGTTCTCGGACTCCACGGCCGGGACCAACGTCCGTGGCTACTACTCGACGGGCGGCTTCACGATCCTCAAGGCCGACGCGTCGCCGGTCGATGCCGGGTCCGACGACGTCGACGGCATCGACGCGGTGCTGCCGGCCCTCGTCCAGATCACGCGGCTCCGTGACCGAGGCGAATGGGACCCCGGTAGCGGCGTCGAGGTCAACGCATCCAGCCCGACGACCGGTTGGGGCAGCGCTCGGCGACGACCGCCCGCGACGGGACGTACTCGCTCGCCGTCGCGCCGGGCACGTACATCGTCGAGTTCTCGGACTCCCGGGGCGCCACCAACATCCGCGGCTACTACTCGGCGGCCGGCTTCACGCGCCTCAGGGCCGACGCGACCCCGGTCGATGCCGGCGAAACCGGCGTCGACGGCATCGACGTGACCCTGCCGAACCTCGTCCACGTCACCGGTACGGTGTCCGACCCGGACGGCGACCCCATCGCCGGCATCGAGGTCTCGACGTACGACGCCGAGGGAAGCCGGGGAAGCTCGGCGACCACCGGGGTGGACGGCACCTACACCCTGCACGCCGCCCCAGGCACCTACAGGGTCATGTTCCAGGACAACCGGGGCCGCTACGCACCGGGCTGGTATTCATCGAGCGGCTTCACGGGTCTCGAGGCCGACGCATCACAGGTCGTGGTGGGCACCGAGGACGTCGACGGTATCGACGTCACGCTGCCGGCCGCCCTGCACATCACCGGGACCGTGACAGGGACCGGAGGCACCCCCGTCGCCGACGGCGTCGTCTTCGCCTTCGACGCCACGGGCGACGTCCTCCGCCATGCCTGGGTCGCTGCCGATGGCACCTACTCGCTGCTCGTCGCGCCCGGGGCGTACACGCTCAGGTTCCGGGCCGGAATGGACACCTACGCCCCCGGCTGGTACTCGACGAGCGGCTTCACGCCCTACTCCGCGAGCGCCACACCCGTCGTCGTCTCAACCTCCGACGTCTCCGGCGTCGATGTCACCCTGCCGATTGCCCTCCACGTCACCGGCACGGTCACCAGGGCCGGCGGGACCCCCATAGCGGACATCCGGGTCGATGCCTACGACGTGGCCGGGACAGGAGCCTGGACGGCTGACAAGCCCGGCGGATCGTGCTGGAGCGACGAGACACCGAATCCCGACGCTTCGGTCTGCACCGCCGGGGACGGCACCTACTCGCTTGCCGTCGCCCCGGGCACCTACACCGTCCAATTCTGGGACGGCACCACGGGCACGTACCTCGGTGGCTGGTATTCGACGGGCGGCTTCGCGGCGACGCATGCCGGCGCAACGCCGGTCGTCGTCTCCACCTCCGACGTCTCCGGCATCTCGGTTACGCTCCCCGGCGCGACCCTCGGTGCTCCCACCGGCGTCACCGCCACTCCCGGCAACGGCACGGCCCTCGTCGCCTGGATTGCTCCCGCGTCCGATGGCGGCAGCCCCATCACGGGGTACACCGCGACCAGCTCGCCGGGCGGCAAGACGTGTACGACGGACGGCTCGCTGTCGTGCACCGTGACCGGGCTTACCAACGGCACCCCGTACAGGTTCACGGTCACGGCCACCAACGGCACCGCGACGGGCCCGGCCTCGGGCGCCTCGGCGCCCGTGACGCCCAGCGCGCTCCCGGGTTCCCCCACCGGGGTAATCGCCACGGCCGGCAACACTTCGGCGCTCGTCGCTTGGACGGCGCCCGCATCCGCGGGCGGCTCCCCGATCGCCCACTACACCGTCACCGGCGCGCCCGGCGGCCAGACCTGCATGACGACCGGGCTCTCGTGCATGGTGACCGGGCTCACGAACGGCACCCCGTACACGTTCACCGTCACCGCCACCAGCGGCACGGGGACGGGCGCGGCCTCGGACGCCTCGGCCCCGGTCACGCCGCGGGGGTTCCCGGGGGCCGCGACGGGCGTCAGCGCCACCCCGAGCGACGGCACAGCCCTCGTCGCCTGGACCGCCCCCGCTTCGGACGGGGGTTCCCCGATCGCCTACTACATCGTGACCGGCTCGCCCAGCGGCCAGCTGTGCATCACGGGTGCTTCTCTCTCCTGCACCGTGACCGGCCTCGCCAACGGCACCCCGTACACGTTCACGGTCATCGCCATCAACGCCGCCGGCATGGGACCGGCGTCGGACGCCTCGACACCGGTCACGCCGCGCACGGTCCCGGATGCCCCGACGGGCGTCACCGCCACGGCCGGCAGCGCCGCTGCCCTCGTCGCCTGGACCGCCCCGGGTTCTGACGGCGGGAGCGCCATCACCGGGTACACCGCCACGAGCTCGCCCGGCGGCAGGACGTGCCTCACGGGCGGCGCCCTGTCCTGCACCGTTTCCGGCCTCACGAACGGCACCCCGTACACGTTCACGGTCACCGCCACCAACGTCGCCGGGCCGGGCCCGGCCTCGGGCGCATCTTCCCCGGCCACGCCGCGCACGGTTCCGGGTTCCCCGACCGGTGTTTCAGCCACGGCCGGCAATACCTCTGCGCTGGTGTCCTGGACGGCCCCCGGCTCCGACGGCGGTTCCCCGATCACCTACTACATCGTCACCGGCTCGCCGGGCGGCCAGCTGTGCATCACGGGCGTTTCCCTCTCCTGCACGGTGACCGGGCTTACGAACGGCACGCCGTACACGTTCACCGTCACGGCCACCAACGGCGTCGGGACGGGCCCGGCCTCCGACGCCTCGGCTGCGGTGGTTCCGACTATCCCGGCTCCCCCGACTGCCGCGATCACGGCACTCCCCACGTGGGTCGCCGACACCTCGGTCGCGCTGTCCTGGAGCGCCGTGGCAGGCACGTCGCCGGTCGCCTCATACGACGTCCGGTACCGGCGGGCCGCGTGGAACGGCACCTTCGGCTCAACCGTGACCTGGCAGAGCGCCACGAGTGCCACGAGCGCCTCGTTTCCTGCCGCCGCGGGCTCCACGTACTGCTTCTCGGTCCTCGCGCGCGACACGGGCAGCCTAGCTCGTCCGCATGGACCGCCGAGACGTGCACGGCCGTCCCGCTCGACGACCGCTCGCTGACCCGCTCCTCGGGCTGGACCGCGGGCACGGGGAGCTCCTACTACCGATCCACCTACCTGCGCTCGTCCACCAGCGGCGCGAAGCTCACGCGGACCGGCGTGGTCGCGAAGCGGATCGCGATCGTCGCCACGACCTGCTCCACCTGCGGCACCGTCCGCGTCTACTTGGGATCCACGCTGCTCAAGACGATCAGCCTCAAGAGCACCACCACGGTCAACCGCAAGCTCATCACGGTCACGACGTTCACGTCGGCCCGCACCGGGACGCTCTCGATCAAGGTCTACTCCAGCGGCAAGAAGGTGGTGATCGACGGGGTGGCGATCGGCCGGTCGTAGCTCGCCCGGCGTGCGGTGGGAGTCCCGCACGCCGCACGCCGCACGCCGCACGCCGCTGATCCTCAGTCGGCCGGGGCATCCACGGCCTCCACGACCACGAGCGCATCGACGGCGACGACGCCGGTCGGTCCGGCGATCACCGGGTTGAGGTCGATCTCCAGGATCGCCGGGTCCGCCATGAGCACCCGTCCGACCGCGGCGACGAGGCTCGCGAGCGCGTCCATGTCCGCGCCGGGGCGGCCGCGGGCACCCCGCAGGATCGGTGCGGCGCGGAGCGCCTCGAGCCGGCGGCGCACCTCCTCCTCCGGGACGGGCGCCAGCATCACGGCGACGTCGTCCAGGACCTCGGCGAGGATGCCACCCAGCCCCACGATGACGGCCGGCCCGAAGACGGCGTCCCGCCGGCCGCCGACGATCAGCTCCACGCCGGGCGCGGCCATCGGTTCCACGAGGAGGCCGCGCAGGGCCGCCCCGGCCCGTCCGGCCGCCTCGACGAGCGAGGCCACAGCGGCCCGGATCGCCGGCTCGTCGCGCAGGTCCAGCCTCACGCCGCCGGCCTCGGTCTTGTGGGCGAGGTCCGTCGCGTCCAGCTTGAGCGCCACCGGTCCACCGCCCATGTCCCGCCAGGCCGCGATCACCGCGTCCGGGTCCGCCACCACGGCGCGGAACGGCGTGACGGGCAGCCCCGCGGCACCGAGGCGCTCGAGGCTCTCGCGCTCGGGGAGGGCGCGCGCGCGACCTTCGGAGGCCACCGCCCGGGCCAGGGGATCCAGGGTCGCGTCGGCGCCCCACGGCACGAGGTCCGTGGCGAGCGCGGGCCAGCCGGGCCTCCGGGGTCCGCCCGTGAGGCGCGCGGCGCACCGCCGCTCCCAGCCCGCCATCCGCGCGATCGCCAGGCACGCCTCGACGGCGCCGCGGAGCATCGGCATCCCGCCGGCCGCCTCGAGCGTCGCCTTGATCTCCTCGCTGACGTCCCCCGACGTCAGGGACACGTAGACAGGCAGGATGTCCGGCCGGCCAGCGGTGGCCTCGATCAGCGCCCCGGACACGTCGCGGGCGACCTGGACCTCGCTCGGCAGGTCGCGGAACGGGCTGTCGTGGACGACCGCCAGGACGTCGTACGCGCCGGAGGCGGCCATCGCCTCGAAGCAGGCCCGGTAGGCGATCGGCGCGTCGGCGGCGCCCCACGGATCCAGCGGGTTGCCGATGTAGCCCATGGTCGGGAGGTCCCGGAGGATGGCGTCCCGTGCGCCGTCGGGGACGGGCGGCAGGTCCAGCCCGGTCCGCTCCGCGAGGTCGGCGACCAGCGATGCCTCGCCCGTGGAGACCGTGACGACGCCGGTCCTGCCCCCTCCCACGCCCGCGGCCGAGCCGGCCGATCCCGGCGATCAGCTCGGCCTGCTCGAGGAGCTCGTCGAGGTCGTGGCAGCGGATGACCCCGGCGGCATCGAGCGCGGCGTCGGTCACCCGGTCCTCGCCCGCGAGGCTGCCGCTGTGGGCGACGGCCGCGTCCTGGGCCTGCTGCGAGCGGCCGACCTTCACGGCCAGGATCGGCTTGCCCATCGCCAGGGCGCGGTCGGCGAGGGCGAGGAACCGCTCCGGCCGCTTGAACCCCTCCAGGAACAGCATGACGGCGTGGGTCTCGGGGTCGTCGATGCAATAGGCGAGGTAGTCGCAGATGTCCAGGACCGCCTCGGACCCGACGGACACGATCCGGCTGTAGCCGATGCGGGTCCCCGGCGAATGGATGAACGCGTCGGTGACGCTCCCCGACTGCGCGAGGCCCGCCACGTGGCCACGGGGGAGCCACGGGTTCACGTCGCCGATGTAGCTCGCGCTGTTGGTGGTCCAGTCGACCATGCCCATGCAGTTGGGCCCGAGGAGCGCGATGCCATGGCGGACGGCGACCTCCGCGACCTCGCGCTGCATCCGTGCCGCCGCCTCGCCGCCTTCGACGACGCCGCCGCCCGGGATCACCAGTGACGGCACGCCCGCGCCCGCGGCCTCCCGCGCGAACCGGGCCGCGCGGAGCGGGTTCACCGCCAGGATCACGGAGTCCGGCACCTCGGGGAGCGCGGCCAGAGACGGGTGGCACGGCGTGCCGTCGACCTCCGTGTAGCGGGGGTTGACGAAGTGGCAGCGCGTCTCGCTGCCCATCAGCAGGAGGTTGTCGCGGACGGTCGCGGCGATCCCGCCGCGCGGGCTGGCGCCGACGACCGCGATCGACCGCGGGGCGAACAGCGGGCGGAGGTCGATGGAGGCGGGACGCACGCTCGTGTCGGCCGGCGCCTGGGTCAGCCCACGACGGCGTCCACGCCGCGCTTCTCGAGCGCGCGCGCGATGACCAGGCGCTGGATCTCCGAGGTGCCCTCCCAGAGACGGTCCACGCGCAGCTCGCGGAGGTAGCGCTCCGCCGGGAACTCGCGCATGTAGCCGCGCCCGCCGAAGACCTGGACGACGCGGTCGGCACACCGGTAGGCGGCCTCGGACGCGAACAGCTTGGCGACGGACGCCCGGGCATGGACGACCTTGGGGTCCCGCCCCTGGTCCATCATCCAGGCGGCCTCGCGGGTGAGGAGGCGCGCGGCGGAGGCGTCGGCGGCGGAGTCGGCAAGCGGGAAGCTCACGCCCTGGAAGTCGAAGATGCGCTCGCCGAACTGGACCCGGCCCGTCGCCCACTCGACGGCAAGGGTCAGCAGCCGCTCCATCGCGCCGGTGCAGCGCGCCCCGATGTGCAGCCGCTCCTCCACGAACCACTCGTTGGTCATGAGGTCGGCCTGGCCGATGCCGCCGAGGACGGCGTCCGGCTTGACCCGGACGTCGCTCAGGACGAACTGCGGGTGGCGGTCCGCGAAGGTGTGGGTGTAGTCGGGGTCGTGGGCGAGGACGAGGCCCGGGGTGTCGTAGTCCACCAGGAACAGCGTCGGCAGGCGCCGCCCGCCATCCGGTCCGCGGTGCCGCCCGCCGTCCCGCCCGCCATCGAGCAGGTGGCAGTGGAAGATCATGAAGTCCGTGTCCGGGGGCCCCGTCACGAACCACTTCTCGCCGTTGAGGACGTACTCGCCGGTGGCCGGGTCGCGGACCGCGGTGGATGCCAGCGTCCGGGCGTCGGACCCCTGTCCGGGCTCCGTGATCGCGTAGCTGCCGTTTCGCTCGCCGCGGAGGCACGGGTCCAGGTACCGGGCACGCTGCTCGGGCGAGCAGTGCACGAGAGCGTTGTAGCCGCCAGGGATGAACCCCCACAGCCCGCCCGTGACCTGCCCCAGCTGCTCGTGGACGATCACCTGCTCCAGCGCGCCCCAGCCCTGGCCGCCGGCGGCGAGGGGGAGGTTGCCGCCGTGGAGGTTCGCCTCGATGGCGCGGCGCTTGATGTCCCTTATCGTCTCGGGCGGGAGGGCTCCGCCGTTCCGCTCGAACTCGGCCTCGTGGGGCTGGAGGACGTCGGTCACGAAGGCGCGGGCGCGGCCGCGGAGCTCTTCGTGCCGAGGGGTGAGGGTCAGGTCCATGCGGCGCAGTGTGTCGCAGCGCCGGCGCGCCGGCGCGGCGGGTCGCGGCGCACGGGACGGTGCCCGCGACGGGGCGGCGGGTCGGCGAGCTCGTGTCGGCGAGCTCGACGTCCATCCGTGGCGCGAGGCGCCACGATTCCGGGCATGTGACGGGTCTCGTGCGCCGGCAGGGCGCTTTCGCGGTCCGCCAGGGCGCTTTCGCGGTCTGTCAAGCCACGATTCCAGGCTCTCGACCCCGACCTGCGCCCCTCGACGGCCCGGACGTCCGGATTCGTGGCGCCATAGACCACGCCACCCGGGAACCGGGCCCGGACGTCAGGTCGCGTCTCCTGGTGGCGATTCGTCGAGCGCAAGGTCGTCGAGGTAAAGCACCTCCAGACCCGCCTGCGCGCCAATTCGGCGGTCATTCGTGATCAGGGCCGTCGCCCCGGTGGCGCGAGCGGTCGCGACGTGAATGGCGTCGGCCAGTCTGAGCCGTCCCTGGCCGCGGAGCCACGCCGCATCCTCCGCGATCGCCTCCGTGAGCGGTTCGAAACCTACGGCCGATTGCGCGGATCTCCTGCGCCACCCGCTCGAAGGCCGCCTGGTCTCCGGATGCGAGCGGACCCCGTCAGGATCTCGACCTGGCCGAGCGTGGCCATCGTCGCCCGCAGCCCGTGCTCCTCGATCGCGTCGATGACGGCGGCCGCTCGGTCAACGTGGGCTTCGACGTTCTCTACCAGCGTAGATCACGACGTTGGCATCAAGGGCGATCCGATCGTGGGTCCTCACCAGCGTCGCGACGGACCATCTCCTCGCGGTCATCCAGGTTTGCCTCCAGCTCGTCTCGGAGTCGGCGGAGATAGGTGTCGGGGTCGGGTTCGTACCAGCCCTTCCCGGCGCCGATACCACGAAGCCGGTCCGACGGGCGCGTCGGGCGCTTGCGCATCACGATCGTTTCACCCGTGACGACGACCTCGAGCCGATCTCCGGCCGCGATGCCGAGGCGTGCGCGGATCGCGCTTGGCACGACGATCTGATGCTTGGTACTCACCTTGACGCTTAGCATTGTTGTCAATGCTAAGCAACGCAGATGACGGCGTCAATGCGCTCTCGGCGCGATCCTGGGACGTGTCGCTGCCGGACCCGAGGCCACCGCACGGGATGATGGAGGAGCCGCCGGGTCCGGACGCCGTGACTGCCTTCGGCGTCGTGTGTACGCACTGTCGGCTCCGAATTCGCCGATGTCGCGAGCGAATCGGCTTCGATCTGGTCTGGTTCGCGGCTGGTTCGGCCGCGTCGGCCCGCGTTCGACGCCCGGCAGCCGGGGCCGGAGGTGTCGCCCTCAGCGCTTCCCGGAGCCGAAGATCGTGCCGAACACGCCCCGGATCAGCGACTGGCCGGCCCTCGAGGTGGCGACCCGGCCCGCCGTCCGGATCGCGGTCTCCATCGTCTTCTGCTGCTGACGCTCGGCTGTGCGGCGCGCCCGCTCCTCCGCCTTCCGCTCCCGCTCCGCCTCCCGGCGTGCCGCCTCGAGCTCGCGTGCCCGCTTCTCGATCGCCCGGCGCTGCTGGGCCGGGGTCATGGTGTCGAGGCCGTCGTCGGCGGTCGGGGGGACGCCGGCCCGCATCTGCGCCTGCACCTGCGCCTCCGTCGCCGCGGCAGCGACGGCGGCGTGGGCGTTGGCGAGGCGGGCGGTGATGATCTCGTGGGCGCTCTCGGGATCCACGGCCTGGTTGTATCGCGCGGCCAGCGGCGAGGCGGCGACGACCGATGCGATCTCGGTCGGAGTGAGCGGCGCCATCCGCGAGTCCGGCGGCAGCAGCCGGGTGGCGGCGAGCGGCGTCGGGACGCCCTTGGGCGAGAGGACGGTGACGAACGCCTCGCCGATGCCCAGGGTCGTGATCGCCCGCTCCACGTCGTAGTGGTCGGTCACCGGGAACGTGCGCGCGGTCTTGCGCAGCGCATCGGCGTCGTCGGGCGTGAAGGCCCGCAGGGCGTGCTGGATGCGGTTGCCGAGCTGCGAGAGGACGGGCGAGGGAACGTCGGTCGGCGCCTGGGTGACGAACCAGACCCCCACGCCCTTCGACCGGATGAGGCGCGCCGTGCGCTCGATCTGGTCCATCAGCGCCTCGGAGGCGTCCCTGAACAGCAGGTGCGCCTCGTCGAAGAAGAAGGCGAGCTTCGGCTTCGGCAGGTCGCCCACCTCCGGCAGCCCCTCGTACAGCTGGGCGAGCATCCAGAGCACGAACGTGGAATAGAGGCGCGGCCGGTCCATGACGTCCGCGACCTCGAGCAGCGTGACGATGCCGCGCCCGTCGAGGCCCGTCCGGAGCAGGTCGTCCACGTCGAACTCGGGCTCGCCGAAGAACTCCCCGGCTCCCTCCTGTTCGAGGGTCACGATCGACCGCAGGATCACGCCGAGGGAGGCGGAGCTGATGCCGCCCAGCTCCTCCAGCACCGCCTTGCCGTCATCCGACCCGAGGAACTTGAGCGTGGTGCGCAGGTCGGCGAGGTCGAGGAGCGGCAGGTGCTGGTCGTCGCAATAGCGGAAGACGAGCGACAGGATCGACGTCTGGGTCTCGTTGAGGTCGAGGACCTTGCCCAGCAGGAGCGGGCCGAAGGACGAGATGCTCGCCCGGACGTGGGCGCCTGTCCTGCCCGAGAGCGACAGGATCTCGATGGGATGGCCCGCGGCGCTGAAGGACACCCCCAGCGACTGGCACCGGCTGACGACGCCGGGGTTGGCGGGATCGCCCGGGGCGCCGACGCCGGAGAGATCGCCCTTGACGTCCACCGCGAAGACCGGCACGCCGGCCGCGGAGAGCTGGCCCGCGAGGAGCTGGAGGGTCTTGGTCTTGCCGGTCCCGGTGGCTCCGGCGATCAGCCCGTGGCGGTTGACGCGCGACAGCGGGACCTGGACGCGGACCTCGGGCAGGACCTCGTCGCCGACGATGGGCGAGCCGAGGACGATGACGGGCTCGTCGAACGCGTAGCCAGCTGCCATCTCGGTCCTGAACGCGTCGTCCACGACAACCTCCATCGTCCCGCCGGTTCGGGCCGAGCATGACCGGCCCGGGCTCGATGCTCAGGCCATCATCGTACCGGCAGGCGTCCCGCCCATCGCCAGGAGCGCACGGCCACGGCGCTGAAGGTCGTCGAGATCGGGCTCACCTGGCGCGGTGAGGAGGCGGCGGGACGACGAACGGCACCCTTACCCGCCCGAGGAGCGCCGGCCATCGCGACACGTCCGCGGTCGCGGTCCCGTCTCCCGGGCGATGTCCGGCCGGTCGCCGGCCGCCCGGTGGCGGAGCCCGCAATCGGCCGCCCGGAGCGGAGCCAATCGGCCGCCCCGGCGCGCGCCCTCAGGCCGGGACGCGTGCCCGCCAGCGTCTCGCTGCCCTCGGGCGCCGACGCACGGGGCGGGAAGAGCTCCAGTGCAACCAGCAGCCCAAGCTGATCGGGGACGCCCCAATGCTCCACGAGCTTGCCGTCGCGGAAGCGCAGGACGTCGAAGACGGTGATCTCGAAGCGGCGCTCCGTCGGAGGGTTGCCGAAGACGCGTCCCGTGTTCAGGCCCGTGGCCCGGTTCCGGATCCACACGGTGTCGTCCGTCGCGACGAGGTCCTCGATCCGCGAGCTCGAACTCGCTGAACCATCGGTGAAGGGTCCGGATCGTGTCCTTCGCGCCCTCGATGCCCGGGTGGAGGCCTCGCTGGCGCTCCACCATGTCGGCGTCGACGATCTCGTCGCACACCTCCAGGCGTCCCTGCGTGAACCCCTCGTCGATCAGGCGCCGCGTCGCGGCGATGTTGGCCTCACGGGACATGAATGCGGCCTCCGATGCTCAGTAGAGTGATGCTCTAGCGAATAGAGTTGTACTCTATCGAGGTGCGTGACGTCAAGAGCGAACCGGGGAGCATCCGTGCCGAGCGCGCCGCCGGTCACGAGACAGCGCATCGAGGCGTCGGCGAGGGTCTGCCTTGCCACCCGCGGCTATGCCGCGACGACGCTCCGTGAGATCGCCGCGCACGCCGGCGTGGCCGTGCAGACCGTCTATGCGATCTACGGCTCCAAGGCGAACATCCTGCGCGAGCTCCGGCTGTCGGTGATTGCGGATCCGGCCGCCGATGCTGCCTGGGGTGCCGCCCTCAACGCGACGGACGTGGCGGCGTCCATCGAGTCGTTCGCCCGGTCGATCCGGCTGCGCTGGGAGCACGGACACGACATCGTGGCCATCAACGCCGACGCGGCGCGGTGCGACCCGCGGGTCCGGGCGGGCGTCGATGCCGCCATCGGCATCCGGCGAGCCGGCATCGGGGAGGTGGCCGCGGCGCTCGTGACCGCCGATCCCACGCTCGGACCGGCTCGCGAGGTCACCGCCATCCTCGAGGCCCTGACGGTGACGGAGGTCTACGCGACGCTGACCGGGGCCCACGGCTGGACACCCGACGCGTACGAGGCGTGGCTCGCGCGCGCGCTGCTGGACGCGGTGCAGGCACCGCGCGGATGATCGGCGGCGCGGGGGTGATCGGCGGCGCGGGGGTGATCGGCGGCGCGGGGTGATCGGGGCGTGCGGGTCGGGGCACGGGGTGATCGACGGCGCGCGGATGGTCGGCGGCGCGCCGGTCGCCGGCGCTGCCAATCGCGGCGCTCGGATGATCGCCGCCGCGCGGACGATCGGCAGCGCGACCGTCAGTCCTCCGTCGCGCGTGGGTACGTGCCGAGGATCCGGACCACCTCGGTCTCGGCGCGCAGCTCGGTCAGGGCGAGGGCGCACTCGGGCGAGGCGGGGTCCGCATCCAGGTCGACCCAGAACAGGTACTCCCAGCGTGCGCCTCGCCCCGTCCATGGGCGGGACTCGAGGCGTGACAGGTTGAGCCCGCGGGTCGCGAACGACCCGAGCGAGCGGTGGAGCGACCCGGGCACGTTGCGCACGGCGAACACGAGTGACGTCCGCGGCTGCCCGGCGACGGCCTCGGGCCTGGCGGCGGTCCGGACAGCCCGCTCGTCGCCCGCCCTCGCGATCACGTCGAACCGGGTGCGGTTCGTGTCGCCGGTCTGGATCCCATCGGCGATGACCTCCAGGCCGTAGATCGGGGCGACCCGAGCGGATGCGACGGCGGCGGCTCCCCGCTCGCCGCGATCCGCGATCTGCTTCGCCGCGCCGGCCGTGTTGTAGGTGGTCTGGATCGTCCACGGGCGCGACCGGAGGAACTCGTCCGCCTGGGCGAGCGCGGCGGAGATCGAGTAGACGCGCTCGATGGTCTCGAGCCGCTCGCCCGGGAGCGCCAGCAGGGCGAGGCGCACCGGCACCGTGACCTCACCGACGACTGGGAGGTCGAACTCGTACAGGAGATCGAGGTTCTCGCGGATCGTGCCCAGGAGAGAGCTCTCGACCGGGACGACGCCCGCGTCGGCCTCGCCGTCGCGCACGGCCTCGAAGACCGCCCGGAACGAGGAGAGCGGCACGGCTTCGGGGGAGGCGAAGAACCGGAGCACGGCCTCCTCGGCGAAGGCACCGGGCTCGCCGGTATAGGCGACGCGGAGTTGCTGGTTCGTCACGCGTTCATGGTCCCACGCCGGAGCCGGGGCGCGCCGCGCGGTTGCGGTTGTGGCGGTTGGGGAGGCGGCGCTGGGGACGATGGGGTGCGATGCCGGGGTTCGTGTCGGCGCCCGGGTCGTCTGCGCACCGCGTCCCCGAATTCCGAGCCCGGTGTGGCGTGTGGCGCCACGACTTCGCCGGTTGAGGCTTCTTGAGCGGCGATTCGGGCGACATCGTGGCGTGCCGCGCCACGGATCGGGCCGGGGCGACCGGAAAACGGCCCCTGCGGGGCGTGTTTGGGCGAATTCGTGGTCTGTGGCGCCACACCGATGGGGTGGGCGTCGACGCCGGCGCCCCCGGGTGTCGGCGCCGGTCGCCGCAGTACCGGGGCGCGGTCCCGGGGCGTCGGCGGCGGTCCCCGGCATGTCGGCGGCGACTCCCGGGCGGCGACTCCCCTCGGCGACTCCCCTCGGCGAATCCCCTCGGCAACTCCCCTGCCGCGCCCCTACGGCCGCCGGCCGCGGGTCACCTGGACGGCGACCGGGATCGCGTAGCGCCCGTCGGGCCGAAGGTGCGGCGCCGCAAGGCCGTCGAATGTCTCGCGGATCCTTTCCTGGACTTCGGGTGCCTGCGTGGTGACGAGCGGCGGGATCCGGACGGCCGAGTCGAGCACTCCCCGCCACAGCGTGTCGAGGTCCGGGACCATCGCCTCGAACATGACGCGCCCCAGGCCCACATCGATGAAGCCGGCGTGCTCGAACAGCCCGCGGAGCTCGTCGTCGCTCCGGAAGTTGGTCGGGCCGGCCGGGAGCCCGGCCGGCGGCGGCGCCCCGGCGGCGTCGACGGCGTCGAGCACCAGGCCAAGGACCCGGTTCCGCCGGGGCGAATCCCACGAGGAGAGCGCCAGCCAGCCACCGGGCCGCAGGACCCGCATCGCCTCACCCAGCGCCACATCCGGCCGCCCGACGTGGTTGAACACAAAGTTGCCGACGACCGCGTCGAAGGCTCCCTCTCCAGCGGGGATCTCCTCGAATGAGCCGACCCGGAACGGGATCGACGGGTTCGCGAGCGCCGCCCGCCGGACCATCGACGGCGCGACGTCGATGCCCACGGTGTCCGCGCCGAGGGCCGCGGCCGCCGCGGCGAGGTCACCCGGCCCGCAGCCGACGTCGAGGACCTGGTTGCCTCGTGCGACGCACGCGGACGCCAGCAGCGACCCGATGATCCGGCCCGTGAGCGGGCGCAGGAACGCGTACGAGCCCGCACGCGCCTCCCAGCCGGCCGCCTCGAAGGCGTTGAAGGCGTCGGCGTCGATGGGCGGCGGCCCGGCGGACCCGTCAGCGGCCGTAGCGGGCCCGGGAGGGGCAGGCGGCCGGCCCGGGAGGGACGGGGGCCGGCCCGGCAGCAGGCGAGGCAGGCCCGGGAGCCGGCGCAGCCCCCGGTTCGCCGCCTAGAGGTTGAACCACTCGGTCGTGTCGATCGGGCGAGCGTCGTCATCGTAGTCGGCGGCGGAGGGCCCGCCGGGCTCGGCGCCCCGACCACGGCCCCGCCTCGAACCGGCCTCCTCCGCGGCGCCGGCCCAGGATGGATCCCCGAGCATGGCGTTGAGCGCCTCGACGTACGCCTCGACCGAGGCCGCGACGATGTTGGTGCTCGTGACCTCGCCCGTGTAGCGCCCGTCCGAGCGCGCCCCCTCGGCCGATGCGGGCGGTGCGATCCGAACCGTGACCTGGCCCTCGGCGTCAGGGCCCTCCGCGAGGGCGTGGACGTCGTAGGCGACCAGCACCGGGTGCCCACCAAGGACGTCGGCCAGCGCCTTGTCGACCGCCCGGAGGAGCGCGTCCACCGCGCCGTTCCCCTCGGCCGACGCCTTCCAGTCGAGGCGGCCCGCGTGAAGCACGACCGCCGCGCGGCTGTTGACGTTGCTCCCGGACGTGACGGTCCAGCGCTGCAGCCGGATCGGGTCGGAGACGATGGGGAGGTCGTCCGTCATGCGCTGCCTCCTGGCGACCCAGCGGCCGCGCCCTGCTCGTTCGTCGCGGCGATGCGCCGCCGGCCGCACCGGCGTCGGCCGCACCGCCGCCAGTGGCCTCACCGCCCCCGTCGGCCGTATGGCCACCGTTCGTCGTCGTGAAGTGGCGCTCGTCCCTGCGGCGCAGCTCCGCACCCGACTTCCAGATCGCGTACTCGAGCGAGTCGGCCAATGCCTGGGCCGACGCCGCAATGATGTTCGTGTCGCTGCCCATCGTGCTCCAGGTGCGAGAACCTTCCTGAGAGTCGATGATGACGCGAGTCCGGGCGGCCGTGGCGGTTGCCCCGTCGAGGATGCGCACCTTGTAGTCCACGAGGTGGACGCTGTCCAGCACAGGGTAGAACGCCCCGAGGGCCTTCCGCAGCGCCCCGTCCAACGCGTTCACTGGGCCGTTGCCGTCGGCGGCGGTGTGCAGGGTCTCGCCCGCCACCTCAACCTTGACGGTCGCCTCTGCGAGCAGCTCGCGTCCGGAGCGCTGCTCGACGAGGCACGTGTAGTCCACGATCCGGAAGGGTGCGGCGTAGTCCTTCGCCTGGCGGCGGATCAGCAGCTCGAACGATGCCTCGGCGCCCTCGAAGGCCAGGCCCTCGTTCTCGAGCCGCTTGATGATCCGGCTGAGCTCCCTGGGGTCCACGATGCCCGCGAGCTCGTGGCCCAGCTGGCGCGCGCGGATCTCCGTGTTCGCCCTGCCGCCGAGCTCCGAGACGACCAGCCGCCCCGCGTTGCCGACTGCCGTCGGGTCGACGTGCTGGTAGCTGCGCTCGACCTTCGCGACGGCCGCTCCGTGGACGCCGCCCTTGTGGGCGAAGGCAGACCGGCCGACGTAGGGCTGATAGTCGTTCGGGATGACGTTGGCGATCTCCGCCACCGAGCGCGACAGCTCGGTCAGGGCGGCCAGGTCCCCGCCGCCGGCAGGGCTCAGCTCGTTGGGCGTCTTGAGCGCCAGGTTGGCGAGGATCGACACCATGTTGGCGTTGCCGCAGCGCTCGCCGTAGCCGTTGATCGTGGCCTGGACGTGCCGGATGCCGGCCTGCACGGCCGCGATCGAGTTCGCCACCGCGAGCTCGGCGTCGTTGTGGGTGTGGATGCCCCAGGTGACGGCGGGCGCGCCCGGATCGCCATCGAGCGAGCCACAGACGTCGGCCAGGATCCGCACCAGCTCGTCGGTGAGGGTGCCCCCGTTCGTGTCGCACAGGACGAGCGTCCGCGAGCCTGCCCCACGCGCCGCCCGGAGGGTGGCCAGCGCGTAGTCCCGGTCGGACCGGTAGCCGTCGAAGAAATGCTCCGCGTCGTAGATCGCCTCGCGGCCGTGATCGGCGACGAACCCGACCGAGTCCGCGATCATGTCCAGGTTCTCGGCCGGGGTCGCCCCCAGGACTTCGGTCACGTGCAGCAGCCAGCTCTTGCCGAAGATCGTGACGACGGGCGTCTCGGCGGCGACGAGCTCGCGCAGGTTCGGGTCGTCGCCGGGACGATTCGACCGGTGGCGGGTGCTCCCGAAGGCGGCCAGCTTCGCGTGCTCCCAGCGGACCTTCCTGGCCGCGGCGAAGAACTCGATGTCCTTGGGGTTGGAGCCCGGCCAGCCGCCCTCGATGAACGGGAAGCCGTACTCGTCGAGCATGCGGGCCACCCGCAGCTTGTCCGCCAGCGAGAGCGTGATGTTCTCGCCCTGCGTGCCGTCGCGGAGGGTGGTGTCGTAGAGGATGACGGGCTGATCGATCATGCCAGTGTGTCCAGTTCGGGTGCGGAGGGGGTGGTGATCGCGAGTTCGTGGCCGGTGCCCCGCCGCCAGCGGCGGTCACCGGCCGTCAAATCGCGATGCGATCCCCGATCACGCAGGCCATCTCCTTCGTCCCGACCACCGTGCACGTCGCCGCCTCTGCCGGGTTGGACGGCACGAGGTCCTGCGTGCGGATGCCATCTGCAAGCGCGGCGTTGACCGCCGCCTCGATCGCGTGTGCGGCCGCGGGCTGGCCGAGCGACCAGCGCAGCATCATCGCCGTCGAGAGGATCGTGCCCAGCGGGTTGGCGAGGTCCTGGCCGGCGATGTCGGGCGCCGAGCCGTGGATCGGCTCGTACAGGCCGTGGCGCCCGTGGGCGGTCGTCCGGGTCCCGAGCGACGCGGACGGCAGCATCCCGAGCGACCCAGCGATGACCGCCGCCTCGTCCGAGAGGATGTCGCCGAACAGGTTCTCGGTGACGATGACGTCGAACGTGGCGGGCCACCTGGCCAGGACCATCGCCGCGGAGTCGACCAGGCGGTGGTCCAGGGCGACGTCCGGGAAGTCCGCGTGGACCTCCTCGGTGACCTTGCGCCAGAGCCGCGATGTTGCCAGGACGTTGGCCTTGTCCACCTGGGTCAGCTTGCGGCGGCGGCCGCGGGCCAGCTCGAACGCCAGGGTGACGATCCGTCGGATCTCGCCCTCCGTGTACCACAGGGTGTCGATGGCGGCGCGGCCGTCGGGCGTGGTGCGCTGCTCGGACGGCCTGCCGAAGTAGAGGCCGGAGGTGAGCTCGCGGACGATGAGGCAGTCGACGCCCTCGAGGAGCTCGGGCTTCAGCGGCGAGGCCGAGATCAGCGAGGGGTTGACGGTGATCGGCCGCAGGTTGGCGAACAGGCCGAGGCCGCCGCGGAGGGCGAACAGCGCCTGCTCCGGGCGGACGGCCGCGTCCGGGTCGTCCCACTTCGGGCCGCCGACGGCCCCCAGCAGGACGGCGTCGGCATCGCGGCAGGCCTCGATGTCCTCGGGGCGGATGGCGACGCCGTACGCGTCGATTCCCGCCCCACCGACGGTCAGCTCGTGCCACGCGAACCCGAACCCGAACCGGCGGCCGGCGGTCTCGAGGACGGACACCGCGCCTGCGATGACCTCCCGCCCCACACCGTCGCCGGGGATCAGGGCGATCCGGTAGGTCGCCGCAACGTCGCGGGCGGGCGCCGGGTCGTCGGGCGCCTGGGCAAGCGCAGGGTCGTCGGGCACCTGGGTAACCGCCGGGTCCGCGACAAGGCCGGCCCCGTCGCTCACGGAAGGTCCTCTGCCGTGCGGCGCCCGACGAACGCGACGTCGACCCCGTTGATCTCGGCACCGTGGAGCTTGTTGGCCGCCACCAGGTACGCCTCGAGGGAGGCCTCGATGATGTTCGTGGACAGGCCGTGGCCCGTGACCACGAGCGCGCCGGGGCCCTCGTCGGACGAGCGGCGACACCGCACGAGGACCTGGCCCTGGGCGTCCTCGCCGCCCGACACGGCCTTGATCTCGTATTCCGAGAGCACCGGGACCCAGCCGAGGACGGGGCGGATGGCCTCGTCGGCGGCCTTCAACAGGGCGTTCACCGGGCCGTTGCCGGTGGCGTCGCCCGCCTTCGCCTCTCCGGCGACCACGAGCGAGATGCTGCCCGCCGAGTGCCCGCCGGACGAGGAGCTGATGCTCCAGCCCAGCAGCTCGATGGACCGCGGCACGTCCGACTTGCGCTCCTGGACAAGCGCGAGGAGGTCGTTGTCGGTGACCTCCTTCTTCGTGTCTGCGAGGGCGATCGCGGCACCGTAGACCGCGTCGAGCTGCTCGCCGTCGACCTCGACGCCTAGCTCGCGGAGCTTGCCCTGGAGACCCCGCCGGCCGGACAGCTTGCCGATCGACAACGTGCTCCCGGACAGCCCGACGGACTGCGGCGTCATGATCTCGTAGGTCAGAGGGTTCTTGAGGAACCCGTCCTGGTGGATCCCGGACTCGTGCGCGAACGCATTGGCGCCGACGATCGCCTTGTTGGGCTGGATCGCGAAGCCGGTGAGGTAGCTGACCAGGCGCGAGGCGGGGGTGATCTGCTCGGTCTGGACGGCCGCCGCGAGGTCCGGGAACTGCCCCGGGCGCGTGCGGAGGGCCATGACGACCTCCTCCAGGGAGGCGTTGCCCGCCCGCTCCCCGAGGCCGTTGATCGTGACCTCGACCTGGCGGGCGCCGGCCTGGATCGCGGCCAGGGTGTTCGCCGTGGCGAGCCCCAGGTCGTTGTGGCAGTGGATGCGTCACGGTCGCGTCGCGGCCGACCCGGTCCACGACACGCCCGACGAGGGCGCCGAACTCGGCCGGGATCGCATAGCCCACCGTGTCCGGGACGTTGACCGTGGAGGCGCCCGCCTCCACGACGGCCTCGTAGACGTCGAGCAGGAACGCGTCCTCGGTGCGCGAGGCATCCTCGGCGGAGAACTCGATCTCCGCGTCCCGGCCCAGGGTCTTGCGCGCCCAGCTCACCCAGCGGCGCGCCTCCGCGAGGGCCTCCTCGCGGGTCATGCGCAGCTTGTGCTTGAGGTGGATGTCGCTGGTGGCGATGAACAGGTGCAGGTGCGGGCGCTCGGCGACGCTGATCGCCTCCACGGCACGCTGCGGGTCGCCATCGCGGCAGCGGGCGAGCGCCGCCACGGCGATCCCGCCCTGGGTCTCCTGGGCGATCCGGCGGACCGCCTCGAAGTCGCCCGGCGAGGCGGACGGGAAGCCTGCCTCGATCACGTCCACCCTGAGCCGGGCGAGCTGGCGCGCGACCTCGAGCTTCTCGGCCGCGGTGAGGCCCGCGCCGGGGGCCTGCTCGCCGTCCCGGAGGGTGGTGTCGAAGATGCGGACCGAACCCGCGGCGACGCCGCCGCCGAACCGCGGGTGGGTGGCGTCGTAGGTCATCGCGCAGCCTCCCCCGAAGGTACGTTGCTGGCCACCGCCTGGGCCTGGCCGGCCTCGACCACGACCGGCTTGAGGAACGGCATCTTCGCACGGAGGTCCGCGCCGACCTGCTCGATCTGGTGGTCCCGGTCGCGCTCGCGCAGCTCGCGGAACTCGCCGCCTCCCGCCTCCTGGACCGCGATCCATTTCGCCGCGAAGGCGCCGCTCTGGATGTCGGTCAGGACGTCCCGCATGGCGGCCTTCGCGCCCTCGGTCACCCGCGGGCCCGGAGACGTAGTCGCCGTACTCCGCCGTGTCGCTGACGCTGAACCGCATGAAGTTGAGGCCGCCGCGGTACATCAGGTCCACGATCAGCTTCAGCTCGTGCATCGTCTCGAAGTACGCGAGCTCCGGCTGGTAGCCGGCCTCGACCAGCGTCTCGAATGCGGCCTTCACGAGGGCGGACACGCCGCCGCACAGGAGGGCCTGCTCGCCGAACAGGTCGGTCTCGGTCTCCTCCTTGAACGTCGTCTCGAGCACGCCGGCCCTCGTCGAGCCGATGCCGCGCGCGTAGGCGAGGGTCCGCGCCCGCGCGGTGCCGGAGCCGTCCTGCTCGACCGCGAACAGGGCCGGCACTCCGCCACCCTGCTCGTACACGCTGCGGAGCAGGTGGCCGGGGCCCTTCGGCGCGACCATGCCCACGTCGACCGTGCCCGGCGGCTGGATCCGGCCGAACCGGATGTTGAAGCCGTGCGCGAACATCAGCAGCGCGCCCGGCTTGAGGTTGGGGGCGATGTCGGCGTCATAGACGGCCTTCTGGGCGGTGTCGGGGACGGCGATCATCACGACGTCGGCCGCCTTCACGGCATCCGCGGTGTCGAGCACGCGCAGGCCCGCCGCCTCGGCGAGGGGGCGGCTCTTGGAGCCCGCGGCCAGGCCGACGACGACGGTCACGCCGCTGTCTCGCAGGTTGAGCGCGTGGGCGTGGCCCTGGCTGCCGTAGCCGATGACCGCGACGGTCTGCCCGTCGAGCGCCGTCGGGTCGGCGTCGGCGTCGTAGTACATCTTCGCGGTCACAGCTTGAGTGCCTCCTCGATGCTGCCGGCGCCGCGGAGCATGACGGTTGCCCCGGTGCGGACCAGCTCCTTGATCCCGTAGCCGCGGAGCAGCGCGACGAGCGCGTCGATCTCCGCCTCGGTGCCGTGGGCCTCGACGATCACGGACTCGGCCGAGATGTCGACGATGGCGCCCTTGTACAGCTCGACGATCTTGATCACCTCGGCGCGGTTGGCGTCCGTGGCGCGGACCTTGATCAGCGCCAGCTCGTGCTCCACGACCTGGTCCTCGGTGACGTCCTGGACCTTGAGCACGTCGATCAGCCGGTAGAGCTGCTTGGCGGCCTGTTCGACAGCGACGTCGTCGCCGTGGAGGGTCAGGGTCATCCGGCTGATGTGGTCCTTGTCGGTCCGGGAGACCGCGAGCGAGTCGATGTTGAAGTTGCGGGCCCGCATGAGGCTGGCCACGCGGTTGAGCACGCCGGGCCGGTCCAGGACGAGGACCACGAGGATGTGGCGGCCTGCCTCGCCGGTGCCGGGCAGGGCGCGCGGCGGCGGGACGGCGTGGGCCGGCTGGGTGGTGTGGGCCGCCGGCCCGGCGCCGGGCGGCGGGCTGGCGCGGCCGGCTGGGTGGTCGCCTGGTCGGGGCTCATTCCTCCTGCCCTCCCCAGGTCTCGATCAGGTCGGACAGGCCCTTGCCCGCCGGCATCATGGGGAACACGTTCTGCTCCTGCTCGATCTCGAACCAGATGAGGGCCGGGCCGTCCACGGCCTGCGCTGCCCGGATCGCCGGGTCCACCTCATCGGGCGTGGCGGCCCTGAACGCCGGGATGCCGTAGGCCTCGGCGAGCATCGCGAAGTCGGGGCCCGGCAGGTGCGAGGAGTGGTAGTTGCCCGCGTACACGATCTCCTGCCACTGCCGGATCATGCCCAGCTTCTTGTTGTCGAGGAGCGCGATCTTCACCGGTATCCGGTCGACGGCGAGCGTCATCAGCTCCTGGCTCGTCATCTGGAAGCCGCCGTCGCCGCACACGGCCCACGTCTCCGCTCCCGGGTTGCCCAGCGCCGCGCCCATGGCGGCGGGGACCGCGAAGCCCATCGTCCCCAGCCCGCCCGAGCTGATGTGGCTGTGCGGGCGGCGGAACCTCGTGTAGCGGGCGAGCCACATCTGGTTCTGGCCGACGTCCGCGACATACGTCGCGACGTGGTCCGTCAGCTCGCCGATCCGCTCGACCACGAAGTCGGCCGAGAGCACGCCGGTCTGCCAGCCGCCCGAGCCGTGCCAGGACGAGCCCTCGGACTCGACGCGCCACTCCGCCAGCTGGTCGAGGTAGGCCCTCCGGCTCTCCGGGTCCACGTTCGGCACCAGCCGGGTCAGGCCGGCAAGGACGTTCTTCGCGTCGCCCACGATCGGGACCTCGACGGCCACGTTCTTGCCGATCTCGGCCGGGTCGATGTCCGCGTGGATGATCCGCGCATACGGCGCATACGTCTTGACCGATCCGGTGACGCGGTCGTCGAAGCGCATGCCGATGGCGATCAGGAGGTCCGCCGACTGGATGGCGCGGTTCACGTGCTTCCAGCCGTGCATCCCCATGTAGCCGTAGGCGAGGGGATGCTCCTCGTCCATGGCGCCGATGCCCAGCAGGGTCCAGGCCACCGGGATCTGCGTCTTCTCGGCGAAGGCCTTCAGCTCGTCCCAGGCCTCGGCGATCAGGACGCCGTGACCGGCGAGGATCAGGGGACGCTTCGCCTCCGCGATCTCCCGCGCGGCGGTCTTGAGCTGCTTCGGGTGGCCCTCGATGGTGGGGCGGAAGCCCGGCAGGCCGGCGATCACGTCGTCGAGTGAGGGGTGCTCGGCGCGTGTCTCCTGCTGCAGGGCGTCCTTGGTGAAGTCGATGTGGACCGGCCCCGGACGGCCGGTCCGCGCCAGGTAGAAGGCCTCGGCCACGACCCGCGGGATGTCGTCGGCCTTGCGGACCAGGTAGTTGTGCTTGGTCATGGGCAACGTGATGCCGGTGATGTCGATCTCCTGGAACGCGTCCTTCCCGATGAGGGAGCCGGGCACGTTTCCGGTCAGGGCGACCATCGGCACCGAGTCCAGCTGCGCGGTCCCGATGGCGGTGACCAGGTTGGTCGCACCCGGGCCGCTGGTGCCCATGCACACGCCGACCCGGCCGCTGGCCCGGGCGTAGCCGTCCGCCGCGTGACCGCCGCCCTGCTCGTGCCGGACGAGGATGTGCCGGATCTGCGGGTAGTCGCCGAGGATGTCGTAGATGGGGAGGATGACGCCGCCCGGGTAGCTGAACAGGGTGTCGGTGCCCTGGATGATCAGCGCCTCCATGAGCGCGTCGGCGCCGATGCGAGTCCGCTTGTAGCTGCGGGCCTCGTGGAGCATCTGACGGCGGGCCTGCTCGATGGCGTCGGCGGCCGCCGTGCCGTCTGCCGGCACGTGGCTCCGACGCGCCGGCGCCCCGTCGGCCTGCTCGGCCGGCGGTTCGCCCTTCGTCATCGTCATCCGTGGGTCCCTCTCCGTCCGGACGTCCCGCGACACCGGACATACAAAGACCCTCGCCTCCCGGCGAGGGTCCCTTCGGTTCTCAGTGGTCGGCGCCTCAGCGGCTGCCGTCCCTCCGCGTTCCTCCGTTCTCCCGCCGGGAGCCGGTAATGAGGAGGCCAAGAAGGCTCTCAAGACCGAGCTCGAGCGAGCGAAGAAGGTCGACGAGGGATACACCGTGGGGGGCGAGGTCGCGCAGGGGCACTGTGACGCGGCGCCCGTCGGTCGTCACGACGACGGCGACGGCGTTGCGGCTGCGACCCTGGAAGAAGTCCAAGCGACCCGACTCCTCGTGGCCCGCCATGCAGCGGGTTCGCGAAGTCTAGGCGACAAGCGCGCGAGGCGCAACCACCGAACCGCAACCTTTGAGGTTGGGGTTCGGGTCGCGGGAGTCGGCGCGGGTCCGGGGCGGGTGCGGGGTCAAGTCCCAGCACGTGGTGTAACAGCAGGCGCAATGCGGTCACCTCGCGCCTGATCGCTCAGCTCGCCATGAGCATCGGCGGCCTCCTCGATGTCGGGCTCGGCATCGATCAGCGGCGAGGGTCTCGGGCCGGAAGTAGCGCCGGCCGTCCTGCCACTCGTCGTCCTGCTCGGCGAGGATCATCCCGACCAGGCGGATCACGCTCGCCCGGGTGGGGAAGATCCCGACGACCGCGGTCCGGCGCTTGATCTCCTTGTTGAGCCGCTCGAGCGGGTTGGTGCTGCGGATCTGGCGGCGGTGGGGCTCCGGGAAGTCGAAGTGGGCGAGCAGCCCTGGCTCGGCCCGGTCAGCAGCTCGGCGACGGCGGGGAAGCGGGGCCGGAGGCTGTCGATGACCCGGTCGAGCTGCTCCCGGGCGCTCATCCCGCTGGGCTGCTCGATGACCATGCGGATCGCGGAGGCGACCATGCTCCGGGCCGAGCGCGGCACAAGGTCCTGGGCATTGCGGGTCAGGTGGACCCGGCACCGCTGCCAGCGCGGCGCCCAGGAACTGCTCGTCGATCGCCTTGACCAGCCCCGCGTGGTCGTCGCTGATGACGAGGCGGACGCCGTCGAGGCCGCGCGCGACGAGCGAGCGGACGAACCGCGGCCAGGCGCTGCCCTCGTCGTGCCCCGCGGAGAGCTCGAGCCCGAGCACCCGGCGCTCGCCGGTGAGCGCGACCCCGGTCGCGACCAGCAGGGCCATCGAGACGACCCGCCTACCCTCGCGGACCTTGACGTACGTCGCGTCGAGCCAGAGGTACGGGATACGCCTCGCCCTCGAGCGAGCGGGACCGGAACGCCTCCACCTCGGCGTCGAGGGCAGCGCAGATCCGGCTCACCTCGCTCTTGCTGATCCCCTCGATGCCGAGGGCCCGGACGAGATCGTCCACCCGGCGGGTCGAGACGCCCGACACGTACGCTTCCTGGACGACCGCGAGCAGGGCCCGCTCGGCCCGGCGCCGGGGCTCGAGCAGGGACGGGAAGTACGAGCCGTCGCGGACACGGGGTACCGCGAGGTCGATCGTGCCCACCCGCGTGTCCCAGCGCCGGTCGCGGTACCCGTTGCGGTGGGTGAGGCGCTGCTCGGGGTTGCGCTCCCCCTTGGGCAGCCCCGGTGAGCTCGCTCACCTCGGCCTCCATGATCGCCTGGGCGAGGAGCCGGACCCCCTCGCGCAGGACGTCGACGTCCCCGCTCTCGGTCGCCTTGCGCAGGGTGTCGAGCAGCGCCATGCTGTCGTCGGCCATCGTGGTCTGCCTCCGTGTCGTGGGTTTCTCAGGTCCAACGACGCGAGGATGACGCGGTGGCCGTTTCTCTTCACGGCCTGCCCGCTGTTACACCAACTCTAGGGACGTGACCGGGTGCGGGGCGGGGGTGCCGGGCGCGGGGTCCGGCGCGGGTGCGGGGCGGGGGTTCGGCGCGGGGGTCCGGCGCGGGTCCCGCGCGGGTTCGGCGGGGGTTCGGGGTCGCGTGGGTCCGGCGCGGGGGTCGGCGCAGGTTACATAGTCGGTCCGCCCGCGTTGGACTCGCCGGGATCCGTCGCTGGCTTTGGACTTCCGGGGGTCCGTCCCTGGGCGCCTGAACCCGACCGGCAGTCAACAGAAGGCATCCCGCGGGTCTGGCGGCGTGGCGTTTGGGACTCCCGGGCAACGGAAACCCGCCCCGGTTGGCCGCTTGTTCGACTGGCGGTCAACGAGGTGCTCCCGTTGACCCCCAATTCGTCGATCTTCGGGGCCGTTCCCTCGACCCTTGGTCCTCAAGGCGACGCGGGATGGCAGCATCCGTTGACTGCCGGTCTGTTCCGGTTGTCGGAGGCGCGAGCGTTGCAGGAAACGTGCGGCCGCACCGATTCCCGGGCGGACGTAGTGGTCGGCAGGCTGCCGCCACCGGTCGTCTGTCCGCCCGGTAACGGTGGGGCACCCGGCAGATAAGGGCCGGGTGAGCGCCCCGCGCTGTACTGTGCCCATGAACGATGACCGCTTGGCCCGCGCGGCTGCACGCGCGTCCGCTCGACTCCATCGGCGCCTCTCGGACGACATCGACCGGCTGCGCACCGACGCCGGCATTTCGATCCGGGCCCTTGCGAGCGCATCGGGCGTCGACCCGGCATTCCTCTATCGCATCCTGACCGGCACGGAGCGCCCGTCGCTCGAGACGTACGCCCGCCTCGCGGCCCCGCTGGGTGCGGATCTCGCGGCGCGCCTGTACGCCAACACCGGGCCGGTCATCAGGGACCGGCACCAGGCACGCCTTCTGGAGGCCCTGCTGGCGCTACTTCACCCGAGATGGCAGCCGTTCACGGAGGTTGGCGTGCGCCGGCCGGGTCGCGGCTGGATCGATGCTGCGCTTCACGAGCCCGCGGAAGGAGTGATCCTCGCCACGGAGCTGCAGTCCGAGCTGCGCCGCCTGGAGCAGATCGTCCGCTGGTCGGCAGAGAAGGCCGCATCACTTCCTAGTTGGGATGGCTGGCCCACGCTCGGCGAACAACCGCGGATCAGCCAGCTGCTCGTCGTGCGGCGCACGCGCGCGACCCGCACCGTCGCCACAGAGTTCGAGCGCCAGCTCCGGGTTGCCTACCCTGCACACCCGGCCGACGCGCTTGGCGCGCTGAAGGGGACCTCGCCGTGGCCCGGCCCGGCTCTCGTCTGGGCGACGATCGACGGCGATCGCACGCGCCTGGTCACGGGACGCTGAGGCCGAGTCCCACTCGAGCCCACGCTGGGTGTCGCAGCCGTGCAACCGAACGGGCGTCGCGCAGGCGGTAAACGCACCCTTCCCCGGGGCCCGAGACCGTGGTCGTCGCGGGGCCAGGATGGCCGTCGCCGTGGCCGTTCTGGGGCGCAGCCCCACCGTCGGCCGTCGCCATACCGACCGGGCACCGCCGCCTCGCCTCGGGCGCCGCCATACCGACCGGGCACCGCGACCCCCCTGGGCGCGCCCCCACTTCCTCGAGACAGGCGTTCCATGCCGGCCCCGAAGACCCGACGCGCCTGGTCCCAGGGCGCTGAATACGGTGATGGCGGTCCGCACGCGACAAGACCGCCGGTCGCCCGACGGTCTTGTCGTGATCTATTGGCGGGCCGGAGCCCGACGGTCAATGCCAGCGCTGCTGCGCGTCAGGGGTCATCACGACCACCGCATTCCAGCGCCAACGGTGAGGGCCAACGACGCGAGCATCGCGACGGCCCAGGTGAAGCGCGCCAGGTTCGCCTTCACGTTCTCGGACTCCTTTGAGTCGATTCGGGTGCACCGGACCCCGGCAACCGGGCGGTCTTCCGGAGGAAGATCCCTGGCTTTGCGTCCCCGTCTCGCGACGGGTTTGCCCTGGACGAGGATCGGTGAAGGTTTCACGCCTCGAGAGGAATCTAGGATCTGATCGGGCCGCGTCCCCATGGCCTAGAGGTCACCCGCCTCCCGTCGTCCGGGTCAGTGCGCGCGTGCACCATCCGCGCGCCCGGGCAGCCGGGTCCGCCGGGCGCGGCCAGGTCCGCGCGCCCGGGCGCCGCGCGCCCGTCCGCGGCCCGGGGATCCGCCCACCTCCCCGCCCGCTCGACCGCCGGCCACACGGCCGCCGCATGGCAAGCACGATGACCAGCACGACACCGACGCCGATCACCACGTCGCCCAGGCTGAAGATGTTGGCCCAGGGGAGCCAGCGCGGGAGGGCGAAGATGTCGGTCAGGGGCCACAGCACCGGATCGGGCGCCGCCGAGCTGTTGGAGTAGATCGGTCGGGACGGTCTTCCCGAGGGCCTCCAGGGCCGACCTGCCGCAGCGGGCATGTAGCCCCCGTTGGCGATGATCGCGGCCAGGTTGCAGGCCGCCCCCGCGATCACCACCGGCATCCCGGGGATCGCCGGTTCCGGACGATCGCGGCCAGCACGAGGATGGTCGACGCCGACGTACAGGATCGGGCCGAGATCGCCGACGCGTTGGGCGGCGAGGTCCGTGAACAGGGCCACCTGGACGAGGAGCCCGACCACGATCGCGCCGGGCCAGCGGATCCGGAGGCTCGCGAGGCCCGTGGTGCTGCCGCCGGCGAGGAAGCCGACGACGAGCCCGATCACGACGGAGTACAGGATGAACATCAGGCCGTCCTCGCCGCGAGCCTCAGGGGCGGCGCGTAGGTCTCGGGCGTCGACCGGCCGCGGCGATGCCCCCGCGAACACCCGGGCGATCTCCTCGCCGGGCATCGGCCGCGCGAACAGGAAGCCCTGGCCGAGCTCACAGCCGAGGTCGCGCAGGACGTCGAGCTGGCCCTGCTCCTCGATCCCCTCGGCCACGATCCGCAGCCCGAGGGTCCGGCCGAGCGCGACGATGGCGCTCGCGAACGCCCAGCCGTCGGGCCCGGAGCCGTCCGGCACGACGAACTCCTTCGCGATCTTGAGGATGTCGACGGGGAACCGGCGCAGGTAGCCGAGGGACGAGTAGCCGGTGCCGAAGTCGTCGATCGCCACGCGCACCCCGAGGTCCCGCAGCTCGGTGAGGCGCGCGATCGTCGTGTGGCTGTCGTGGAACATGACCGTCTCGGTCATCTCGAGGACCAGCCGGGACGCCGGCAGGCCGGTCGCGCGCAGGATGTCCACCACGTCCGGCACGAAGTCGTCGTGGCCGAGCTGGGCGGCCGCGAGGTTGACGGTCACGGTGAGCGGGGCATTCGTGGGCGTCGCCAGCTCGCGGCCTCCCGGCAGGCCTCGAACAGGACCGCCCGACCGAGCGCCAGGATCGCCCCGCTCTCCTCGGCGAGGGGGATGAAGTCGTCCGGGTCGACGAGCCCGCGCGGCGGGTGGCGCCACCGCGCGAGGGCCTCGGCGCCGTACAGGCTGCCGCTCGCGAGGGCCACGATCGGCTGGTAGAACACGTCGATCTCGCCGTCGGCGATGCCCCGTGACAGCTCCGTCGACAGGGCATGGCGCGCGACGATCGACGCGTGCATCGTCGGCTCGAACACGGAGAAGCGTTCTTGCCGGCCTGCTTGGCGGTGTACATCGCGACATCGGCGTTGCGCAGCAGGTCGTCGGCGTGCTCGGCGCCGCCCTGGTCGGCGGCGATGCCGATGCTCGCCGAGATCTTGAGATCCTGGCCCTGCACCGGGAACGTCACGGCCATCGCCTCGATGAGCCGCGTGGCGACGGCGAGGGCGGCCGCGAGCCGGGAGTCGTCGAGCAGCAGGATCGCGAACTCGTCGCCGCCGAGACGGGCGGCCAGGTCCTCGTCGCGAATGCACGATCGCACGCGCTCCGCGACCGCCGTCAGCAGCCGGTCGCCGGCGGCGTGGCCCATCGTGTCGTTGACGTCCTTGAAGTTGTCGAGGTCGAGGAACAGCACCACCGGGATGTCGTTCCCGGCCCGGGAGCCGAGGGCCGCGTCCACCCGGTCCGCGAACAGGCTGCGGTTCGCGAGGCCGGTCAGTGGGTCGTGGTAGGCCTGGTAGCGAGCTCCTCCTTGAGGCGCGACAGCTCGCTCAGCGACTGCTCCAGCTGGCCGTTCTCGAGCGCGACGGCCGCCTGGTTGGCGAGCGTCTCGAGGAGCCGCAGGTCGTCGTTGCCGAAGCCGGTGCCCTCGGTGAGCCGGTTCGCGATCACCATCGACCCGATCAGGCCCGACTCCCCCAGCAGCGGGGCGACGATCGCCTGGCGGATCGGGTCCGACCCGTTGCCCGGCGCGAGGTGCAGGAATGCCTTGCGATCTGCCGCGACGCGGCGATGGAGCGGATGGACCCCGCGATCCGGGACGGCACCATCGTGCCCCGCTCGCCGTCGTGGACACTCGACGTCAGCAGCCCGTCGCCGCTCTCGTCGCGGGGCCAGAGCAGCGCCTCGGCGCGCTCGGCCCGGAACATCTCCCGCGCGTGCTCGAGCAGGGCGGCGAGCGCGGAGTCCAGCTCGGGCGAGTGCTGCAGGATGCGGCTCGACTGGTACAGCAGCTCGAGCCGCTGGTGCTTCTCGCGCTCCGAGACGTAGGCGCGATATGCGAGGAAGACGGTGACGAGCGGCACGACGAGCAGGGCCAGCAGTGCGGGATCGAGCCACAGCAGCGTGACCGCCAGCAGCGCGAGGCTGGTGTTGGCGACGGCGACCAGGGTGCCGAACTGGATCATCTCCGGCAGCTTCTCGAACTGCGGTGCGCCGCCGGACACGGAGATCGCGGTGGCGATGGTGGATGCGCTCAGCACGGCCGCGGTGAAGGTTGCCGCGAAGGCCATCAGCCAGTGCCTCATGTCCGGAACTCCGTCCGGCACCGGGACCAGGTAGAAGATGGTGAGGGAGACAGCCGCGGTGAACGCGAAGTTGGCGAGGTTGAAGGCGAACTTGAGCGGCGCCTGGCGGGTGAGCAGGAGCGCGAGGCCCGTCCCCGTGAGCAGCGCCAGGAAGTACTCGGTGCGGGGTCAGCATGAAGAAGCCGATCACCGACGGGAACTCGCTCAGCGAGAAGGAGTGCTTCTCGCGGCGGAAGTGGACGTCGATGACCTTGAGCTCGGCGGCGAAGAAGGCGACCGCCATGACGTACCACGGCACCTGGACGGGCACCGTGAACGACGGCTGGTCCCGGAGGAAGCCGAGGTAGAGGGTCGCGGCGAGCACCGTGAGGATGGCCGCGAAGCCCCGACCCGCAGCCCGATCGGGACCGGCGCACGATCCGCAGGACGAGCGTCCCCAGTGCCGACGCGGCGTCGGCGATCTCGCCGTCGTGACCGTCCGTACGAACCCCCACCCCCGGTTCGTCTCGCTCATCCGTGCTCCATCAGGCCCGGCAGGCGCGGGACGCCGGCCGCTCATGACCGGAGATGCCGGTCCTGCCAGTTCTACGGCCGGTGCATCCGGGAACCGTCGCCCAGAAGTACGGGGGTCCCCTGACCAAGCGCCGGTCCAGGCGCGGGACGGAGGGCATCCGGGTGGGTGGAGCAGCGGCCGGGGAGCAGGGGCCGCGCCGGGACATGCGGGACGCCGGTGTGCCGCGCGCTGGTACGCTTCCCTCCCCGCAACTACGCTTCCATCCCCGCAACCGCAGCAGGCAGACCCAGCGATGACCAGACCTCGCACCCTCGTCGAGAAGATCTGGGACGAGCACGTCGTCTCCGAGGATCCGGGTGCCCCGGCCGTCCTCGCCGTCGACCTGCACCTCGTCCACGAGGTCACCAGCCCCCAGGCGTTCACGGGCCTCCGGAACCGGGGCATCACGGTGCGGCGGCCCGACAAGACGGTCGCCACTGCGGATCACGGCACGCCGACCACTCCCCGCGGGCTGCCGATGGTCGACATGCAGGCGGCCGCCCAGATCCGGCAGCTCGAGACGAACTGCGCAGAGTTCGGCATCCCGATCCACGCGTTCGGGAGCGATACCCAGGGCATCGTCCACGTGATCGGTCCCGAGCTGGGGCTCACCCAGCCCGGCATGACGATCGTGTGCGGTGACTCGCACACGGCCACGCACGGCGCGTTCGGCGCACTGGCGTTCGGGATCGGGACGAGCGAGGTCGAGATGGTCCTCGCGACCCAGACGCTGCTCCAGCGCAAGCCGCTGACGTACGAGGTCCGGGTGGACGGGCGCCTCGGTCCGGGCGTCAGCGCCAAGGACATCATCCTCGCCCTGATCGCCCGCATCGGCATCGGCGGCGGCACCGGCCATGTCTTCGAGTACCGCGGTGAGGCGATCCGCGCCCTCAACATGGAGCAGCGGATGACGGTCTGCAACATGAGCATCGAGGGCGGCGCCCGTGCCGGGCTGATCGCGCCGGACGAGACGACCTTCGACTACATCCGGGGCCGCCGGCACGCGCCGCAGGGTGCGGCGTGGGACGAGGCCGTGGCAACCTGGCGCACCCTCCCGTCCGACGAGGGTGCCGTCTTCGACAAGTCGATCGTCATCGATGCGTCCGCGCTCGAGCCGATGGTCACCTACGGCAACAACCCGGGCATGGGCATCCCGGTCACCGGCCGGGTGCCGCGTCCCGAGGATGCCCCGGACCCGGGAACCCGCAGGAGCCTGGAGCGCGCGCTGGAGTACATGGGCCTCGAGGGTGGGCAGTCGATCGCCGGCCAGCCGGTCGACGTCGTGTTCATCGGCTCGTGCACGAACAGCCGCATCAGCGACCTGCGCCTGGCCGCAAGCGTCCTCAAGGACCGCCGCGTGCACGACGGGACGCGCGTCATGATCGTCCCGGGCTCGCAGCAGGTGAAGGCTCAGGCCGAGCGTGAGGGCCTCGACGTGATCTTCAAGGCCGCGGGCGCCGAGTGGCGCGAGGCCGGCTGCTCGATGTGCATCGCGATGAACGGGGACCAGCTCTCGCCGGGCCAGTACGCGGTCAGCACGTCGAACCGCAACTTCGAGGGCCGCCAGGGCAAGGGCGGGCGCACGTTCCTGGCCTCTCCGCTGACGGCCGCGGCCTCGGCGATCAAAGGCGCCGTGACCGATCCACGCACGTTGCCCGGGGTCGAGAACCTCGTCACCGTCGGCGGAGGGTACTGAGCCATGCCCCAGGGTTTCCGCTCCTTCGCGTCCAGGGTCGTGCCGATGGCTGCCGAGAACGTGGACACGGACCAGGTCGTCCCGGCGCGCTACCTCAAGGTCACCGATAAGGAGGGCCTGGCCGACGCGCTGTTCCGCGATTACCGGTTCGAGGAGGACGGCTCCAAGAAGGACCCGCCGTTCATCCTGGATCGGCCCGAGATGCAGGGCCGCAGGATCCTCCTGGCCGGGGACAACTTCGGCACCGGCAGCTCCCGCGAGCACGCGCCCTGGGCGCTCCGCTCGTGGGGCATCGAGGCCATCCTGTCGACCTCGTTCGCGGACATCTTCAGGAGCAACGCCCTCAAGAACGGGGTGCTGCCGATCGTCGTCGACCCGGCGACGCACGCCCGGCTGTTCGAGATGGTCGCGGCGGACGAGGATGCCGAGCTCCGCGTCGACCTCGCCGAGCAGGGGATCCTGCTCCCGGACGGCACGACGCTGGACTTCGACGTCGACCCGTTCAGCAAGATGATGCTGCTCGCCGGCACGGACGAGATCGGGTACGTCCTCGCGAAGGAGACCGAGATTGCCGCCTGGGAGGAGACGCATCCCGCGCGCGTCGACACCAGGCTCGGGACTGCGCCCGCGGCCTAGCGTCGCGAGTCGCGGCCATCGTGCCGCCCCCGATCCTGGGGCACCGACCGTCCGGGAACCGGGCAGCCGGTGACACCGTCTGCCGCGCATGACACCGGCTGCCACCCTGTCCCGACCGCGCGCTCGTTCGCTCCTGGCGGGCGCGCCGGTCGCGCTCGCCCTGGTCGCGCTCGCCCTGGCCGCGGCCGCCTGCGGCGGAGCGGCCGCACCCGCCTCGACGCCCGGCTCCCCGCCCGCTTCCGCGAGCCCCAGCCTCGATCCGGGCGGCTCGCTCCCTCCGACGGTCGCCGAGCCCACGCCGGTCCCCGGCGCGACCGGCGCGACCGGCGACCCGACCGACGACCCGACCGGCGACCCGGGCGGCGACCCGGGTTCAGGACCGGGCGGCGGATCAGAGCCCGGCAACCCCGGCGGGGACGTCCCATTGCCGGTCGAACCGGGCGCGGGCGGCGCCCCGGACAACCCGGAGCCCACGATCGTGACCCCGACGGCTGGTCTCACCGGCATCCACGCGGTGCCGGCGGTGAAGCTCGAGGCGGCAGTCAACGGCCGCGACGTCGCCGTCCGCATCGCCTGGTGGAGCGGCGTCGAGCCGTGCAACGCGCTCGCGGGGGTCACGGTCGCGCGGGACGGCGACACGTTCCTCCTCACCGTGAACGAGGGGAGCGCAGCCGGCCCGGACACGATGTGCATCGAGATCGCGCGCTACAAGGCGTTCGTCGTGGACCTCGGCGAGCTGGAGCCCGGCACGTACACGATCACCGCGCTCGGCGACGCACCGCCGGTCGAGGTGACGGTCGCCGGCTGAGCCTCGTCCCGGGCGAGACGGTCTCCCGGCGGGATCGGCGGACCTCACCGATACTCGCGCCGTGAACCTGTTCGATGCGGTCGCCCTCGGCGTGCTCGTTCTTGCCGTCATCGCCGGTATCCGCACCGGGGCCCTGCCCCAGGTGGGCGGCATCACCGGCGCGCTCCTGGGGCTCGCCCTCGTGTTCAACCTCGCCTCATGGCTGCTCGACGTCACCGGTGGCCTCGAGCCCATCGCGCGCGCCCTGGTCGTCCTCGGTGCCGTCCTGACCGCCGTCATCGTGGGCGAGACCGTCGGGTCGAACCTGGGCCGGATGCTGTCGGACCGGATCACCGGAGGTGTCCTCACGGGCGCGGACCGGTTCTTCGGGGGGCTGATCGGCGGTGCCCAGGCCATCCTCATCATCTGGCTCGTCGGCGGCCTGCTCGCGGTCGGGCCCTTCCCCACCCTCGCCCGCGCGGCGACGCAGTCATTCTCGGCCCGCCTGCTCACCGCCTACCTGCCGCCGCCGACCGAGGTCGTCGGTGACATCGCGGGCGCGCTCGACAGCTCCGGGCTGCCCGACGTCTTCATCGGCCTCGAGCCCCTGCCGCTCACGCCGGTGGATGTGCCGGCGCGCACCGAGACCGAGCGCATCGCGCGGGCGGCCGAGGCCAGCACCGCGCGGGTCATCTCCTCGGCCTGCGGGAAACAGGTGACCGGCACGGGGGCCATCTTCGCGAATGGGTATCTCGTCACCAACGCCCACGTCGTCGCGGGGGCCAGGGCGATCCGCGTCACCATCGGGTCGGACGTGGCCGACGCGACGGTCGTGCTCTTCGACCCGGACCTGGACGTGGCGGTGCTCCATGCGCCCGGCCTGTCCGGACCGCCGCTCCGGTTCGCGACGGCCGACCCGGAACGGGGGGCCATCGGCGCGGCCCTCGGGTACGCCGGCGGTGGACCGCTGGTCATCCTCCCGGCCGCGGTCTCGGGTTCCTACCCGGCGACGGGGCGCGACATCTACGACAGGACCAGGATCACCCGCCAGATCATGGAGCTGCGGGCGGCTGTGGAGCCAGGTGACTCCGGGGGACCGTTCGTCCTCGCGGACGGGACGATCGGGGGCCTCGTCTTCGCGGAGTCGAAGACGGACCCGGCCGTGGGCTACGCGCTGACACCGACCATCGTGGCCGCCCGCGTCGCGCCCGCGATCGGGCGGACCGGCGAGGCGAGCGTCGGCTCGTGTCTCCGGTGAACTCGTGTCTCCGGTGAAGCAGTCTCAGCCTGCGGGCGGACGGCGGCCGGGGGCCCGCTCGAGCCACCCCGGTCGATAGGATTGCGGGCTATGGACGACCCCACCACCCCCGCCCGCCTCGACGCACTCGCCACCGCGTACTGGGACACGTTCCTCGAGACCCACCCACTGTTCGCGACGTCCGTCGGCGACCGCCGCTTCGACGACCGCCTGGCGGATCCGACCGAGCAGGGCGCTGCGGCGGCGCGGGCCCGGTTCGCGGCCCTGCTCGGTCGAGGTCGAGGCGCTGGACGCGGACGCGCTCGCCGGCGAGGACCAGATCACGCGCGATGCCCTCCGTCAGTCGGCGTCGGCGGATATCGCGGAGCTGGATGCCGGCCTGCTGGCCTGGAACATCGACCCGCTCGATGGCGTGCCGGTGGACTTCCTCAACGTGCCCGACTACCAGCGGCTCGAGACGCCCGAGGACGGCCAGAGGATGGTGGCCCGCTGGCGGGCGATGGCGCGCTACACGGACCAGCACCTGGCCTCCGTCCGGCGGAGCCTGGCGGACGGCCGCGTGGCCTGCGTGGCGCCCGCGGAGCGGGTGAGCGCCGTCCTGGCGGAGGTGCTCGCCACGCCCACCGGGGACTGGCCGCTGCTGGCGCCGCTCGCGAGGCTCGGGACCCTGCCGGGCTGGTCCACGGCGGAGCGCGAACGGTTCGCCGGCGCCCTGCGCGCCTCCGTCGAGGGCGAGGTCAGACCCGCCTTCGCCCGGCTCCACGAAGCCCTGGTGACCGAGATCCTCCCCGCCGCGCGTCCCGCCGACCGGCCCGGGATGTGTCACGTGGACGGCGGGCTGGACGGCTACCGCGGCCTGGTCCGCGTGCACACCTCGATGGACATCGACGCCGGCGAGCTCCACCGAATCGGTCTCGAGGAGATCCGCCGCATCGACGCCGAGCTCGGAGCGCTGGCCGGGCGCGTCCTTGGCTCGGCGCCCTCGCCGGAAGCGCTGGTGGCCCTGCGTGGCAACCCGGCCCTCTACTTCTCGACCGGCGAGGAGGTGTTCGACAAGGCCGTCTCGAGCCTGTCCCGAGCGACGGAGGCGATCCCCGACTGGTTCGGCCGTCTTCCGAAGGCGCGCTGCGAGGTCGTCCGGATGGGTCCCCACGAGGAGCGTCACTCGACGATCGCCTACTACCGCCAGCCGGCCCAGGACGGTTCACGCTCCGGGCGCTACTACATCAACACGGCCTCGCCGCAGACCAAGCCGCGGTACGAGGCGGAGGCGCTGGCGTACCACGAGTCGATCCCGGGGCACCATCTCCAGATCGCCATCGGCCAGGAGCTCCCGAACCTGCCCGAGTTTCGCCGGCACCTCGGGCCGACAGCGTTCTTCGAGGGCTGGGGCCTGTACACGGAGCGCCTGGCGGACGAGATGGGCCTCTACACGGGCGACCTCGACCGTATCGGCGTGCTCTCGTACGACGCCTGGCGGGCCGCCCGCCTGGTCGTGGACACCGGGATGCATGCGATGGGCTGGCCGCGCGACCGGGCGATCGCGTTCATGCACGAGCACACCGCGCTCGCGTCCGACAACATCGGCAACGAGGTGGATCGCTACATCGCCCTGCCGGGGCAGGCGCTCGCCTACAAGACCGGCCAGCTCGAGATCCTGCGCCTGCGCGAGGAGGCCCGCGACCGGCTGGGCGCCGCCTTCGACATCCGCGGCTTCCACGATGCGGTGCTCGGCAGCGGGGCCCTCGCCCTGACGGCCCTCCGCGGGACAGTCAACCGCTGGGCGGAAAGCCGGGCGACGGGGTCGGCGGAGACATAGGCGAGGCGCCGGCGGACACAGAGGCCGAGGCGCCGGCGGCGAGACTGGGCGGGGCGCCGGCGAGACAGGCGAGGCGTCGCCGGACGGATCGGCCGGGCTTGCGTCGGCGGAGGCGTGGGCGCCACGGTCCTGCCCGTCGCGTTGGGCGATACTTGGAGCGGGCGCAGCCTGCGCCCGCTCCGACCCGTCCGCGCACCTCCGACCCCTTCGACCCCCTCGACCCTTCGACCCCGACGCGCCGCGAGGACACCATGGCCGCCGACCGCCCGCTCCCGTACGACCGCCCCACCGACCCGGGCAAGCGCCACAGCCACGCGCTGACCGATGGACCCGATCGAGCCGCGGCCCGGGCGATGCTCAAGGCCGTGGGGTTCACGGACGAGGACCTGGCCCAGCCGATCATCGGCGTCGCGACCACCTGGATCGAGACGATGCCCTGCAACCTCAACCAGCGGCGGCTGGCGGAGTTCGTCAAGCAGGGGATCCGCGCCGCGGGCGGAACGCCCATGGAGTTCGGCACGATCTCCGTCAGCGACGGCGTCTCGATGGGCACGGAGGGCATGAAGGCGTCCCTCGTCAGTCGCGAGGTCATCGCCGATTCGATCGAGCTGGTCGCGCGCGGCCACCTGTTCGACGGCATCGTCTGCCTCGTGGGCTGCGACAAGACCATCCCGGCGGCGGCCATGGCCCTGGGACGCCTCGACATCCCGGGTCTCGTCCTCTACAACGGGACGATCCTGCCGGGCACCTACAAGGGCAAGCCCGCGGACGTGGTCACGGTGTTCGAGGCGATCGGCGCCTACCGCGCCGGCAGGATCACCCTCGACGAGCTGTACGAGGCGGAGAACGGGGCATGCCCCGGCGCCGGCGCCTGCGGCGGGCAGTTCACCGCCAACACGATGTCGATGGTGATGGAGTTCCTGGGCCTCTCCCCGGCCGGGATGAACGGCATCCCCGCCGAGCATCCCAGGAAGGACGAGGCCGCCCGCCGCGCCGGCGAGCTGGTCATGACGCTCGTGCGCCACGACATCCGGCCCAAGGACATCGTCACCCGTAACGCCCTCGAGAATGCCATCGCGGCCGTGGCGGCGTCGGGTGGCAGCACCAACGCCGTGCTCCACATGCCGGCCATCGCTGCCGAGTTCGGCATCCCGCTCACGATCGACGACTTCGCGGCCGTCGCGGACCGGACGCCTCTCATCGCCGACATGCGGCCCGGCGGCCGCTACCTCGCGGCGGACCTGTACGACGCGGGCGGCGTCGGCCTCGTCATGCGCGAGCTGCTCAAGGGCGGCCATCTCCACGGCGAGGAGCACACCGTGGACGGGCGGACGATAGCGAGGATCGCCGCGGACACCGTCGAGACCGAGGGACAGTCCGTCGTCAGGCCGATCGAGACCCCGATCAAGCCGTTCGGCGGGCTCACGATCCTGAAGGGCTCCCTGGCACCCGAGGGCTCCGTCGTCAAGCTGGCCGGCCACGAGCGCCGCCATCACCGCGGGCCCGCGCGCGTGTTCGACTCCGAGGTGGCCTGCTTCGCCGCGGTGCGCGAGCGACTGATCCACGAGGGCGACGTCGTCGTCATCCGCTACGAGGGCCCGATCGGCGGCCCGGGCATGCAGGAGATGCTGAGCGTCACGGGCGCGCTCGTCGGCGAGGGCCTCGGCGAGCAGGTCGCGCTGCTCACGGACGGCCGGTTCTCGGGCGGGACCCACGGCCTGATGATCGGGCACGTGGCCCCCGAGGCAGCGGTCGGGGGGCCGATCGCGCTCGTCGAGGAGGGCGACATGATCACCGTGGACGCCGACGCGAAGGAGCTCAACCTCGAGGTGGACCTCTCGGTCCTCGCCGAGCGCCGCGCCCGCTGGACCCCACCCGCGCCGCACTACACCAGTGGGGTCATGGCGAAGTACGCGGCCCTGGTCTCGTCGGCCTCCGAGGGTGCGATCACCAACGGCGTCCACCTGCGCAGGACGCTGGCCTCGCGCACGGAGGGCTGAGCGCGGCCATGGTCCTGCGGATCTCGTTCAAGACGTCACCGCAGCGCGTCGACTGGGCGACCCTGGATGCCACCTGGGCCCTCGCCGGGCAGATCGGCGGGTTCGACGGGGCCTGGATGAACGACCACCTGACGGACATGGACGAGGCGAGCCCCGGGGCGTCAATGGAGGCGCTCACGCTGATGGCGACCCTGGTCCACCACGTCCCGGGGATGAGGGTCGGTCACGCGGTCCTGGCCAACACGTTCCGCCACCCCGTCCTGCTCGCGAAGGCAGCGACCGTCCTGGACCACGCCACGGGAGGCGGCGGGCGCTTCGTCGTCGGCATCGGCGCCGGCTGGTTCGACGGCGAGCACCGGCCATTCGGGATCCCGCTGCCGCCGATCGGCGAGCGGATCGACCGGCTGATCTCGGCGGTGGAGGTGCTCCACGCCCTGTTCTCGCCGGAGGCGGCGGCGGCGCCCGGGGTCACGCGGCCGGATCCGTTCTACCCCCTGGCGGGTGCCGTCAACGCGCCACCGCCGCTCACGCCGGGCGGCCCGCCGATCTTCCTGGGCGGCCAGAGGCCCAGGGGCATCGCGCTGGCGGCGCGGCGGGCCGCCGGATGGCTGCTCACCGGGACGGAGGCCGGTGACGTGGCCTACTTCAGCGACCGGCGTGGGGCGATCCTGTCGCGCGCTCCTCGCCGAGGGCCGGGATCCGTCGGGGTTCGAGATCGTGGGGCAGGTGCACACGGGTCCGGACGCCGCGTCCAGGGCGCGGGCCCTGGACCGGGCGCGGGCGATGGTCTCGGCCGGTGCGACGGAGATGATCATCGGCGTCCCGGCCGCGCTGGGGCCCCGCGCCCTGGAGGACGCGCATCGCGACGTCGTCCTGCCGCTGCGCGACGCAGCCGGCTGAGAGGAGTCACGCGAACGATGGCCGGGGAACCTGGCGAGATCCGCCGCATCGCGGCGACCGACGATGCCGCGCTCGAGGCCTACGTCGGCATCCGCAATGCCGTCATGCCCGACAACACCGATTCGCTCGAGCAGATCCGATGGGAGGACACCACCTACCCGGGCGAGGTCGTCCGGTTCCTGGCGGCGGCCGGGGACGTCGGCGAGGCACCCGCCGGGGCCGGCGGGCTGCCGGTCGGGGCCGGTGAAAGCGCCGGTAGCGGCGGGCTGCCCGTCGGGGCGGCCGTGACAGGCCGGATCTGGATGCACGAGCGCGGCTTCGAGCGCTACTGGCTGGGGATCTGGGTCACCCCCGAGGCGCGCAATCGGGGGCTCGGGTCGGCACTGTATGCGGCCGCGAGCGAGGCGGCCCGGGCCGCAGGCAAGACCGGGTTCCAGACCGAGCTCTCGGAGGCGCACGTCGAAGGCCAGCGATTCCTCGCGCACCGTGGCTTCACGGAGGTCGACCGCAGCAAGATGGTCCGGCTCGGGCTCCTGGGCCTCGAGCCACCCGAGGTGCGGTCGCCGGCCGGGATCCGGCTCACGACCCTGGCCGACCGTCCGGACCTGCTGCCCGGGATCCACGCGGTCGCGGTCGAGACCTTTGCGGACATCCCGTGGGTCGATGCGCCCGTGGACCCGGGCTCGTTCGAGGCGTTCGTCGCGCGGGATGTCGCACGCGCCGGGATCCCGAAGGACGCGTTCTGCGTCGCCATCGACGAGGCGTCGGGAGATGTCGTGGGTTACGCCAGCCTGATCTACTCGGCGGGCAGCACGACCGTCGCCTACCACGACATGACGGCGGTCAGGCGCGCCTACCGCGGCCGCGGGATCGCCGGGGCCCTCAAGCGCGCGACGATCGCGTGGGCGATCGGGCACGGGCTCGAGGCGCTGGACACGGGCAACGACGAGGACAACGCCCCGATGCGCGCGATCAACCTCGCGCTGGGCTATCAGCCGGTCCCCGACTGGCTGGGCCTGCGGGGGCCACTCGCACCACCCCGGGGCGCGGTCTCCTGTCGATGTAGCAAAGGGGGCAGAGGTGCGATGAGCGGCACAGATTCCGGACATCCGGCGCATCGATCCAGCCGACGAGGTTGGCCTCGCTGACTACCTTCGGGTCCGGAACGCCGTGACACCGGAGTGGCCGACCTCGGTGGAGCGGCTGGCGTGGGAGGCGGCCATGTTCCCGGGCGACAACTATCTCTTCCTCGCGAACCGCGGTGGCGAGAGCGTCGGCGCGGCGGCGACCGGCCGAAGCCAGATGCACGGAGCCGGGTTCCCGAGGTACTGGCTCGGCATCTGGGTGATGCCCGCCACCAGGCGGGCCGGCGTCGGGTCCGCGCTGCTCGCGATCCTCAGTGACGCGGCGCGAGCCGGGGGCAAGACCGGGTTCCAGACCATGGTGTCCGAGGAGCAGGCGGATGGTCTCCGGTTCCTCGCGGCCCGCGGCTTCGTCGAGACGACCCGGATGCGCCTCGTGCGGTTGGACGTCCGCGGCATGGGGGCACCGTCCGTCGAGCCGCCACCGGGGATCGCACTCGTCACGCTGGCTGAGCGCCCGGACCTCGTGCCCTCGGTGCACGTCGTTGCGACGGAGGCACTCCCGACCATCCCGACGGGTGGCGAGCCCATGGATGCCGGCCCGCTGGACACGTGGGTCGCCCTGGAGGTGGAACGGCCGGGCGTCCGCGGGGACGCGTTCCAGGTCGCAGTCGACGAAGCCTCGGGGGAGGCAGTCGGCTACGCGAGCCTCGTTCTCCCCCCGGGCCGGACGGCCCTCGCCTATCACGCGATGACGGCCGTCCGCCCGGCCTACCGGGGCCGGGGCATCGCGACGGCCCTCAAGCGCGCGACGATCGCCTGGGCCATCGGGAATGGCCTCGAGACGCTGGAGGCCAGCAACGACCAGAACAACGCCCCGATGCGCGCGGTGAACGCCGCGCTCGGCTACACACCGATGCCCGACCTGGTCGGGCTGCAGGGCCCGCTCGTCGCACCGCGCTGACCCGCCCGCAAAGGGCACGCCCCGGTCACCCACGCCGGTCCGCCCGCAACGGGCCAGCCGCGCCACCGCGCTGGTCCGCCCGCAAAGGGCACGCTCCGGTCACGAGGCTGGTCCGTCCGCCCGCGACGGGCCAGTCGCGCGACCGCGCTGACCCGCCGGGCATACTTGGCCCGTGACCACCATCGACCTCAATGGGATCAGGCTGCGGAACCGCCTCCTCACCTCGGCCAGCCTGCTCGGTTACGGTGCGTCCAAGAGCCGCCTGATCCTGTACGGCCTGTCTCCGATCGCCCAGTGGGTACCCCTCGAGCGCTTCGGCGCGGTGACGACCCGGACGGTCAGCCTGCAGCCGCGCGAGGGCCACTTCACGCTCCGCGAGGACTGGGGCCCGCGCGAGTTCCCGGAGATGCTCCGCATGTACGGCCGCGCACTCCACCGCGTCGACGGCGGCTGGCTCAACGCCTTCGGCTGGTCGAACATCGGCATCGACCGCTATTTCGACGAGTACTTCGACCGGACGGCCAACCTCAACCGGATCGTGTCCGTTGGCGGCTTCAGCGCCGACGAGATCGAGCAGCTGATCGAGACGGTGAACGAGCGAGCGAAGCCGGGCGAGATCGCGGCGGTCGAGCTGAATGCGTCGTGCCATAACGTCAACTTCCCGTTCGCGACGATCCTGGAGGAGGCGCTGCGGCGCGCCGTCCCCAGGAGCCGCCACCCGGTCATCCTCAAGGTCAGCCCGGACGAGGACTACCGCTGGCAGGCGCGCTTGGCCGCTCGCCCACGGCTGCGCGGCGATCACGGCGATCAACACCGTCAAGGGCCTGCGCC
Organism: uncultured Chloroflexia bacterium; assembly: GCA_963776395.1. Taxonomy (GTDB): domain Bacteria; phylum Chloroflexota; class Limnocylindria; order Limnocylindrales; family CSP1-4; genus CAIXZV01. The sequence continues at coordinate 66,211 of CAVZML010000002.1, forward strand.
TGCGGCCAGACACGGGCGAGCCGTACCTGAAGAACCGCTATGGAGCCGTCTCAGGGCGGGCGATCAAGCCGATCGGGCTGCGGGTCGTGGCCGAGCTGCGCGACGACGGCTTCCGCCTCCCGATCATCGCGAACGGCGGCATCCGCGACTTCGACGACTGCCGCGAGTACTTCTGGGCCGGCGCCGACGCCGTCTCGCTCGGGAGCGCCGTCTGGCTGCGGCCGATGCCGTTGTACGCGCTTGGCCCCCTGGAGGGGCTGCGGATCAGGCGGCTCATCGCGCGGGTTGCCCGGTACGCGCCTCCCGCCGCGGCACCGCACTGGCAGCCGGACGAGCCCACGGCGGCGGGCGCTGCCGGGGCACCTGCCCCACAACCTGACGATGCCACCCCGGCCGGCGCGGCAGCTGCCATCGCATCGTCGGCCCCCGGCGGGTGACGCACCCGCGCGTCGCCGTCATCACGACCGGCGGCACCATCGACTCGCTCGGCCTCGACCGCCTGGACCTCGCCGCGTACCTCGAGACTGGCGAGCGCCTCGCGCCGGGCGAGCTCCTGGCGAGCGTCGCGGCCGAGCTCGCGACCATCGCCGACGTCACCGAGGTCCCGTTCCGCCGTCTGCGTGCCCACGCGATCACGGATGACGATCTCGCGGGCCTCGTCGCGCTCGTCCGCCGCCTCGTCGAACGGGACGAGGCCGATGGCGTCGTCGTCACGCACGGGACGAACACGCTCGAGGAGACGGCGTGGCTCCTCCACCTCGTCGTCCCGTCCGACGCGCCGACGGTCATCACCGGCGCGATGCGCCCGGCGTCGGCTCTCTCCGGAGACGGGCCGCTCAACCTCGTCAACGCCGTCCGCGTCGCCGCGTCGCCAGCCGCGCGTGGTCTCGGGACCCTGGTCGTGATGGACGACACGGTCCACGGCGCCCGCGACGTCACCAAGGCGAACACGCTGCGGGTGTCGGCTTTCGCCGACGGTGCCGGCGGTCCGCTGGGCTGGGTGGACGGGGACGGGCGCGTGGTGCTGGCGCACCTGCCCGTCCGCGGTGCCGCGCTGCGCGGGAGGTTCGCCGGGGCCGACCTGGCGGCGCTGCCCCGCGTCGACGTGGTGGTGAGCCACCAGGGTGCGGACGGCGCCCTGGTCGATGCCGCCGTGGCCGCCGGCGCCCGCGGGATCGTCAGCGCGGGCACGGGCGCCGGCTACCCGGCCCCTGGCGAGGTCCGGGCGCTGGAGCGGGCGGCCGCCGCGGGGGTCGTCGTCTGCCAGTCCAGCCGCGTCGGCTCGGGCCGCGTGCCCCGGGTCCCGTCACTGGTCGCGCGCGGCTGGGTCGCCGGGGACGACCTCCGGCCGTGGCAGGCGCGGATCCTGCTCCGCGTCGCGCTGGCAGCCGGCGTGACGGACGCGGACGCGCTCCAGGCGCTGTTCGACGAGGGCTGAGCGCTACCGGTACGGCTCCGTGAACCCGGTGTCCGACAGGCGCACGCCCGAGGTATCGAACGCGGCGACGCTCGAGGAACCCTGCGAACCCACCCACCAGGCCAGCCAGTAGCCGTTCGCCACGACGGCATCACGCACGGATCCATCCGAGAGTGTGACCTTCACGGCCGCCACGGTAGGCGCCGCGCTCCCGCCCAGGAGGTGCTCGGTCGGTTCGACGCCGGTCGTCACCGCACGATCGATCGAGTATTGTGCGGGGCTCCAGCACAGGGAGGATGCTCACCGTGCTGTCCGTCACCTGGGGACCGGCCGCCGATCGCGCCCAGCGGCATGCGGCGAGCCGCATGGAGCCGGGGTCGACCGCGATGGGGCCGGCGAGCAGCAGGGCCCCGCGGTCGCCGTCGCTGATCGAGACGACCGGCTGCAGGAGGTCGGGGCTCCCCTCCTGGCAAGCCACGCCTTCAGGTGAGAGCGAGGCCGCAGGCGTGATCGTCGGACCCGGCGTCGACGGACCTGCGCCGGACGCGACCTCCCGGATCGGGAACGCCAGCGCACCCGACCTGAGGATCGCGACGATGCGCTGGGCCTCCTCGACTGGCCACCCGCCCTCGCCGGCTCCCGAGATCTGCACCCTGCCGTCCGGGATCTCGCCGGAGATCAGGGGCGCGGTGATGACCGTCCCGTCGAGCACGATCGCGAAGAACTCCCCGACGTGCTGCCGGGTGTAGTCGGCGAACAGCGAGGCACCACCGGGGCTCAGGGTGAGGTCGATCGTCCGCTGGCCGGTCTGGTTGCTGCCCAGCGTCGCGTCTGCCACCTGGTCGCCGGAGAACAGGACCGGGAACCGGTCCGGGGGCAGCGTGGCGCCCGCCTCCACCGAGTCGCCTCCCAGCGGCACGACGTCCAGCCGTCCGGTCGTCGCCAGCAGGACGCGGATCTGGTCGGCCACCGAGGCGTCATCGGCCGGCACCGCCACGTCCACCGAGATGGAGCCATTGCCGAGGGTCGAGACCGTCGAACCGGCGACGCCCGTGGCGTCGAGCCGCGCCCGGAGCACATCCACGATCGCCTGGATGTCCTCCGGACCCGGCTGCCTGTCGAGCGCCGGCAGGACCTCGTATTCGAGGCGGAGGCTCCCGGGGGACGGCGGCGCGGGCGTGAGCACGCCGCCGACCGGCGGCAGCACAGCCGGCGCCCGCAGCGAGGTCGCGATCGCGGCCACCGAGAAGACGACGGCCGCGGCCACCGCAAGCACCGCGAACCCCCTCCGCCTGGCGGCCCAGCCACGAGCCGGCGCGCGCATCGGTACCGTGGCCACGAAGTCTCGCAGTGCCACCGGCGCGTCGGCCGGCGCAGCATCCACCAGCACCGCCCGCAGGTCGGCCTCGAAACCGGGGTCCTGGATCTCGTTCGTCATCGGGAGGCCTCCCCGGGCGCCCGGGCAGCGGCGTCGTAGGCCGCCCGCAGGGCCTCGAGGGCGTAGTGCAGGCGGGATTTCACGGTGCCGAGGCGCTCGCCCGTGCGCTCCGCGATCTCGTCCAGTGACAGGTCGCCGTAGAACCGGAGGACCACGACCAGGCGCTGGTCGGGAGGAAGACCGGCAAGCGCTCTACGGAGGGCATCCCGTTCAGCCAGGCCACCGGTCCCATCAGGCCCGGCCTGTTCCTGCATCCCGGCGAGGTCGATCAGCCGGACGCGTCCCCGCTTCCGCAGCCGGTCGCGGCACCCGTTGACGAGGATGCGGTCGAACCACGCGTCGAAACGGGCGCCGCTGCGCAGATCGCCGAAGTGCCTCCACGCCATGACGGCAGCATCCTGCACCGCGTCCTGCGCCTCGGTCTCGCTGCCGAGGATCACCGATGCCAGCCGGTAACCTCGGGCCAGGTGTCCGTCGGCGAGCCGCGCGAAGGCCGCGGCCCGCTCCTCACCGGTCCGCGTCGTGCCCGGCGCCGCGTTGCCATCCGGCTCGTCGATGACCAGTCCCCTCCCGTTCACGCCCGTCCAGACGTTGCCGACGGGCCGATGGTTCAAGAATCGCCGATCCACGCCGGGAGCGGGTGCAGGTTCGAGTGCGGGAACCCGCCGCGACCGGGCGGCGCTCCGTCCCCGCGCCCGTCGGGTCGGTGCGATCCCGGTTCCCGCGCGCCGGTTTCTGTCATCCAGGCAGAGCACGACTGCTCGTCAGCGGGTTCCCGGCGCTGGGCCCTCCTGGTGACTGCCTGTCCCTGTCAGGCGTTCGGCGATGGACGAACCCCCGCTGAACACGTTCCGGGCGCTTTGGCGTGACGAGCAGGCGTCGCCGGACTGTCTGGCAGCAGCGGGGAACCCCGCCACCGGGCATCATGTCCCCGTGACGACGCCCACGCCCACCGCGCCCTCGCTGCCGCCCGATCCCGTCCAGTACGACGCCGTCCGCAACGAGCACGCGCGCAGGCGCGGCCTCCGGCAGCCGTACATCGCCGGCGGCGATGACCCGGACCTGCCGCAGACGCTCGTCCGGGAGCGACGGTACGTGCGGCTGCTCGTCGGCATGACCGTGGCGATCGTGGCGCTCGGGTTCGTCCTGGGGATCGTGGCCGCCCTCATCACCGGACCGCGCTGATCCTGTGACGGACACGCGCACCGACCCCCGCCGGGTCCTCGCGTCGGCGGCGCTGGGCGGACCGGTCTGGGCCGCGGCCCAGGTCCAGCTGGTCGATCTCCTCCGCGACTTGGTCCGGATCCCGTCGGTCAACCCGCCGGATCCGCCCGGCCCCGAGACGGTCGCCGCGCACCGGATCGCGGCAGAGCTGCGGGCCGAGGGCCTCGACCCCGAGATCATCGAGCCCGTCCCGGGTCGTGGCAGCGTGACCGTCCGTCTCCGCGGCGACGGGACGGGTGGCGAGGCCCTGCTCCTGCTCTCGCACCACGATGTCGTCCCGGCCGACCCGGCGCTCTGGACGCATGCTCCCTTCGCGGCCGATGTCGCCGACGGGTACGTCTGGGGTCGAGGCACGGTCGACATGAAGGCCATGGTCGCCATGGAGACGCTCGTCGTCGTCCTGCTCGCCCGGCGTGCCCGCGCGGCCGGGTTGGACCCGGCCCGTGACCCGATCCCCGGCCTGCGCCGGGACGTGCTGTTCACCTGCAGCGCGGACGAGGAGGCCGGGGGTGTCGACGGCGCGGTCTGGCTCGCGGCGAACCGGCCGGACACGCTCCGGGCGGCCGGCGCCCTCAACGAGGCCGGTGGCGTGTCGATGGACATGGGCGGACGGCGCTTCTACCCGATCCAGGTGGCGGAGAAGGGCTTCGAGACGTACCTCGTCACCGTCCACGGCACGTGGGGCCACGGGTCCATGCCACGCGACGACAACGCAGCCGTCCTGGCCGCGGAGGCGATCCGCCGCCTGGCGGTTCCCGGTGAGCCGCGGGTGACCCCCGTGATGCGCCGGCTGCTGGACGAGCTGGCCAATTCCCTCGCGCCGGAGGCCGCGTCGCTCGCGCGGGCGATCGGCGGCGACGACCCGCGCCGGGGGGATGCCGCCGTCCGAGCCCTGTGCGACGAGATGTACGCGCGGGCCCTCCGGGCGCTGATCCGCGACACCATCAGCCCGGACGTCGTCCACGCCGGCCTCAAGTACAACGTGATCCCGGGCGTCGCCACCATCGAGATTGACTGCCGAACCCTCCCCGGCACCACCGAGGGCGACATGCGCGGGGAGGTCATGGCCCGCCTCGGCGACCTCGCGCCGCGCTGCACCGTGGACCGCCTGAACGGCGCCCCGCCGGTCGAGGCACCCGCGAGCGGCGAGCTCTACGACATCCTCGCCGCCACGATCCGCGCCCACGACCCGGACGGCATCCCGGTCCCGGTCATGGCCCCGTTCGCCACGGACGCCAAGGCGACGGCCAGGCTCGACGTCCCGACATATGGCTTCTCGCCCCTCCGTCTGGATCCCGGGGAGCGGTTCCTGGAGCGGTTCCACGGCACCGACGAGCGGGTCGGGCTCGAGGCCCTCCGCTGGGGCCTGCCCGTCCTCTACGACGTGGTGACCGCGTTCTGCGGCTGACGTCCCTCGGGCGCGCTACGCCAAGCCTCGACTTCCTGAACCCCAGCGCGGCGCCAACCCTCGCCGTACCGCACTCAGCTCAACGCTCGACGATGTCCGCGGGACCGTCGCCCGGGTGCCCGTCAGCCCGGACCCGCGCACGACCCCCGCCCCCGCCGCCAAGGGGCTGCGGCTCGTCCGCGAGGCGTTGTATCCAGGCGGCGTCCACACGGGGCAGGTCGAGTCGGAATTCGGGCGGACGCGCGTCCCACGACCCGCACGAGTCGCACCACCGAGGCCGCGTGGCGCCCTGCGCCACGAAAGGCGGCTTCCTTGGTGGGAACTTGCCCGTTTGTCCGGGTTCGTGGTCCGTGGCACCACGAACAAGGGCTCATCCTGCGTTCGAACGTGCCCCGAGCCGCCGAAACCCGGGATCGTGGCGGACGACGCCACGCTCCACCGCCGCGGCCCGGAAACGTGGCGCACCGCGCCACGCCGGCACCGACGGCGTGCCATACGGCATCGCCGCGACGCGACTCGTGGTCAGGCCCACGTCCCAGATCCCCCGGCGACGGGCCGTTGCCTGACCGCGGGCGTCCGGCCTTGAACGACGCTCCTCAGCCGCCCCCGCGCACCAGGCGCCCGCGCCGGCTGATCGCGTGCGTCGCGAGAGCGGCCACGCCCATCGCGATCAGCGACCGCTCCGCCCGCGGCATCGGCCGGACCGCCGAGAGGAACTGCTCCGCGCGCGCCCGGTCCACCCGCCGGAGCATCGCCTGGCCGCGCGGCGTGAGCCACACCGACCGGAGCCTGCCGTCGTCCTCCTCGCGCCGCCGCTCGACGAGGCGCCGCTTGACCAGCCCGTCGACGAGGCGGGAGGTGGCCGACGGGGAGCGACCGATCGAGTCCGCGAGATCCGCCACGGTCGTCGTCGCGCCTTCGGCCAGCACGTAGAGCGCCGCGAGCTGGGTGAACCCGAGGTTGAGCTCTCCCAGCTGGTGGGCGAACCCCACCACGAGCTCCCGCCATAGCGCGCGGCCCATGGCGACCCGCTCCGAGATCTGGCGCACGTTCTGGATCCTCGTCCCGGCGGCTACCACCGACGCCGAGAGGTCCGCCTCGAACGTGCGGGCGATGACCCGGCTCGGCGCCCCTCGCCGGCGGCTGCGAACGAGCGCATCGGGCAGCGCGGGACCCGCGGCAGGGTCGGAGGCAGGGACACGCCGCCGGCGCACGGTCCCAGGCTGAATCGCGGGTGATCGCCCGGATGTCGCCGCATCCGGGGTCGAAGTCGCCGCGGCCGGGGTCGATGTCGCTGCGGCCGGGGCGACGGACGAGCCGGTAGCCGCAGGCGTGGCGGGCCTGGTCACGCGGGGATCCTCACCGCCCGAGCGTAGGCCTCGCGCGACATTCCTGCAAATGTGCATGGATATCGCCCGGGAAACGGCGTGCGCCCGTCTACGATCCATGCGATGAAACAGATCGCGCTCGTCTTCCCTGGCCAGGGCAGCCAGGTCGTCGGCATGGGCCGCGCCCTCGCGCAGAGCTCGCCCGCCGCCGCGGCCGCGTTCGCCACCGCCGACGAGGCGCTCGGCGAGCCCATCTCGCGCCTGGCGTGGGAGGGACCCGAGGAGGACCTGAACCGGACCGAGAACGCGCAGCCGGCGCTCCTCGCCGCGTCGATCGCCTACCTCGGGGCCGTCCGCGAGCGCTGGAACGCCCTCTCCGTGGACATCCCGGCCCCGGCCTTCGCGGCCGGCCACTCCATGGGCCAGTACACGGCACTCGTCGCCGCCGGGCGCGCTGGACTCGCCGACGCCGTTCGCCTCGTCCGCGACCGCGGGCAGCCTGATGCAGGCGTCGGGCGAGGGCCGCGGGGGCCGATGGCCGCGATCATCGGCCTCGACGACGCGCGGCTGCCGGAGCTCGTCGCGCAGGCGGCCGCGCACGGGTCGTTCGGCGTGGCGAACCGCAACTCGCCCGGCCAGGTCGTCGTCTCCGGCGAGCGCCCGGCGGTCGAGGCCGCGCCGCCATCGCGAAGGCTCTCGGGGCGCGGCGCGTTATCGTGCTGCCGGTGTCGGTCGCCGCCCATTCCCCGCTCATGGCGGAGGCTGCGACGGGATGCGGGCTGCCCTCGGCGGCGTGGCGTTCCGCGACCCGTCGCCGCCGCTGCTCGCCAATGCCGACGCCCGCCTGTCGCGACGCGGAGGCTGCCGCGCCGAGCTCGTCGACCACCTGACGACCGGCGTCGACTGGGTCGCCGCGGTGCGCGCGATGGACGGCCGCGGCGTCGACACGTTCATCGAGGTCGGGCCCGGGCGCGTGCTGACCGGGCTCATCAAGCGCATCGCGCCCGAGGCACGGCGCGCTCGCTCGAGATCCCGCCGCGCGGACGGCCTCTCCATCCCGTTCGCCGAGACCGCCGCGGTCACGGCGCCGATGCCGAAGGGCAGCGGCCGATCCCGCGACCACGCCCCGTCCGTGACCGTCACCGAGCCGCTGCGGCGCCTCGCAGTCAGAAGAGGATCCCCGTGCGCAGACCCGATTACAACCGCCGCGTCGTCGTTACCGGACTCGGCGTCGTCAGCCCCGTCGGCAACGACCGGGAGACGGCCTGGGACAACATGGTCCACGGCGCTCAGCGGCCTCGGGGAGCTGACGCAGTTCGACTTCGAGCGGGTACGAGCACAAGGCGGCGGGCGAGGTCCACGACTTCGAAGCGACGCAGTGGATGGACGCGAAGGCTGCGCGCCGCAGCGAGTCGGCCCTGCATTTCGGCGTGGCGGCGGCCAAACAGGCCGTCGCGGACGCGGGCTTCGAGATCACCGACGCCAACCGACCGAGGATCGGCGTCGTCTTCGGCTCCGGCGCGGGCGGCCAGCAGCTGATGATCGACAACTGGACGTGCTGCACGAGAAGGGGACCGAGCCGCGTCGCGCCGACGTTCATCGCCAACGGCCTCGTGGACTCCTCTTCCGGGATGATCGCGATCGAGACGGGTGCGATCGGCCACAACATCTGCATCGTCAGCGCGTGCTCCACGGGCACCCACAACATCGGCGAGGGCGCCGAGGCGATCCGGCGCGGCGACTGCATCGCCGTCATCGCGGGGTCCACGGAAATGCCGCTGCTCGAGGTGGCGCACGCCGGATTCGGGAACATGCGCGGCCTCGGGTCGCCGCGCGACCGGGCGAGCCGCTCGCAGACGTCAGCCGCCCGTTCGACAGGACGCGCGACGGCTTCGTGCTGGGCGAGGGCGCCGGCGTCGCTGATCCTCGAGGACCTCGAGCTGGCGAAGGCCCGCGGCGCGAAGATCTACGCCGAGGTCGTCGGGTACGGCTCGGCTGCCGACGGCTGGGACATGATCCAGCCGATCGAGGGCGGCGCCGGCTCGGCGCGCGCGATGAAGATGGCGCTCGAGCGGCGCGGCGTGCCGGCCGACGAGGTCGACGTGATCAACCCGCACGGGACATCGACGCCGCTCGGCGACAAGCGCGAGGCCGAGGCGATCTGGACGGTCTTCGGCGACCGGGCCGCGGCTGCACCGCGCATCGCTCGCGATCACGCGGCACCAAGTCGATGACCGGCCACATGATGGGCGCGGCGGGCGCGTTCGAGGCGTTCGCGACCGTGATGACGCGTCGCCGAGCAGTGCGTTCCGCCGACCATCAACTACCGCGACTTCGATCCCGACTGCGACGTGTGGGTCGTCGCCGAGCCCACCGCCGATGCCGGTCCGCTACGCGCTGTCGAACAACATCGGCCTCGGCGGCCACAACGCCGCGGTCATCTTCAAGCGCTACGACGGCGATTGACCGGCGCCACGGGCCGCGGGCCGGTTGCGCCGGCCGTACAATCCGCCCTTCCTGAGCGTGCTCGAGGTTGTCACTGTTGCCCTCGCCTGACCCTCCCGCCGCGCGGTCGTCACCGGCCTCGGCGCGGTCACGCCGATCGGCAACGACTTCGAGACCTACTGGCGCAACCTCTCGACGGCGTCACCGGGCCGCGCGCCATCGCTGTCGTTCGACGCGTCCGACCTCGAGGTCCGCATCGCCGCCGAGGTCAAGGGCTTCGACCCGACGATCGCAATGGACCGCAAGATGGCGCGGCGGATGAGCCGGTTCATCCATTTCGCGATGGGCGCCGGCCAGGAGGCGATCGCGACGTCCGGGCTCGACTTCGCCGCGATGGCCGTCGAGGAGCGCGACCGCATGGCGTCGTCATCAACACGGGCGGCGGCGGGGTCGAGTAGGTCATCGACGGGCACCGACGTCCTCGACACCAAGGGTCCGCGCTTCGTGTCGCCGTTCGCGGTCCCGGCGCTGTCGGGGTCGATGGCCGGCTGCAGCTGTCGATGGAGTACCAGCTCACGGGCCCGGTCATGACCCAGGTCGCAGCGTGCGCGACGTCCATGATCGCGTTCCAGGACGCGCTGCGGCTGATCGAGGCCGGCGAGTCCGACGTCGTGCTCGCGGGCGGCTCCGAGGCGCCGATCGTGCCGATGGGCGTGGCGGCGCTGTCCAACATGGGTGCGCTGTCCAAGCGCAACGACTCGCCCGAGACGCGCGTCGCGTCCGTTCGACCTCAACCGCGACGGTTTCGTGCTGGGCGAGGGTGCGGGCGTCGTGCGTGGTCGAGTCGCCGCCCACGCGCTGACCGCGGCGCGCCGACCCTGTGCGAGATCGTGGGCGGCGCGCTGACCGCGGACGCGTTCCACATCTCGGCGCCCGATCCCACCGGCCGCGGCAGGCGCGGGCGATGCAACGCGCATGCGCGATCGCTGGCGTGGCGCCCGACGACATCGACTGGATCGTGGCCCACGGGACCTCGACGTCGCTCAACGACGTGACCGAGACACGGGCCATCAAGGTCGGCGTACGGACGGCGGCCTACTCGCGGGCGATCACGTCGCCCAAGTCGATGGTCGGGCACCTGGTCGGCGGGGCGGGCATCGCGTCCGCGCTGGCCGCCCTCTGCGGGATCCGGGATGGCGTCATCCCGCCGACCGCGAACCTCGACACGCCGGACCCCGAGTGCGACCTCGACTACATGCCGCACGTCGCGCGCAGGACGAAGGTGGACACGGTCGATGGTCAACGGGTTCGGGTTCGGCGGCCAGAACGCCGTGGTGATCTTCCGGCGCTTCGCGGCGTAGAGGGCCGAGGCCCCTGTCACCCGGGCGCACCGGCCTACGAACGTGAGTCGTCCTGCCGCGGGCAGCGGCCGCCGGCTCTCCCGCATAGAAGGTGGTTCGTGCAGGATCGCCGCGAGGGCTGACATCCCGCCCCGTACGAGCCTGGATCGTCGATGGCGCGGTTCCCGCCCAGATCGCGGCCGAACACGAGTCAGCCTCGTATCCGGTGTCCACGCGCGGTGTCGCGTGCGCGAGATGGCCGTCGGGTGGAGCCGCCACGCCCCTCGTGCTGGCAGCCGGCTCCGCAGCACGAACATGGTTCGTACGCGGTGGGAGCGGCGGCGCGGCCGCCGAGTCCGCGCCTCAGCCCCTGAGCGGGCGGCCCTCGAACGCCTCGAGGTGCGCGATCGTCTCATCGGGGATGACCCGAGGCCGCTCGGTCGCATAGTCGTAGAGGACGAGGACGTCCTCGGCGGTCGCCACGAGCCTCGCCAGACCCCGCGCGGAATTCGCCGCCGTGATGCGGTGATCCAGCGAGAACGAGGTTCGCCCGACCCTCGCCAGCCTCGACTCCAGGGTCAGAACCTCGCCAAAGTAGGCGGGCGAGCGAAAGGTCACCCGCGCCTCGGCCAGGATCAGGGACTCCTCGGCGCCGTGCGTCACGAGCCCGAACGGCTCCCCAGTCGCCGCCTCCCAGTAGGCGATCCGTGCCGACTCGCAGAACGTCAGGAAGCGCGAGTTGTTGATGTGGCCCATCGCGTCCGTGTCGCCGAACCGCGTCTCCACGACGTAGCGGTGCGGGAACGTGCCAGGCAGGTCGCGCGGGTCCGCCGGCACCTCGATGCGAGCGTGGGCGGGCGTATCGGTCACGACTTCGAGTCTACGCGTCCGCTCGGCCGGCTGCGGCCGGCCGCGGTTCGTCGCCGGCCGACCAGGCCGGGCACTGCGTCCTGACTGGCCGGCTCGACCATTCACTTACACCATGGGTGTTATCTGGGGCGACCTGATCAGCCACCCGTGACATGGGTGCTGACGCCCGCCACAGGCCCCCGATGGCAGCGCCTACCCGTGCGGCAGGTACTCGCGCAGGTCCGGACGCTCAGACTCGGGCGACCACCCATCTCGCGGGTGCACGCGCGGGTCGGGGGACGGGCGCGACCCCACCCACGCTCGGACGCGCCCCCGATGACTGAGGCGTCTGGCGGGATGTCCTGACACCACCCGTGCCATGGGTGGATGGGAAGCGGGCCCGGTCGCGACGGCGGGCAGGTGGGGCACGCCGCGTCCCGCCGAAACGGCCGCCAGGTGGGGCGCCCCATCCTGCGCCGACAGACCACGGCGCGACCCGACGGACCCCCTGGCACTACCGCCCCTCGACCACGAGCGCCCCGGCCATCTCGCCGCCCGTCCCGGCCGCGGAGCCGCCGCTCATCACGTCATAGGTGCCGGGTGCGTCGAGGACGAACCGGAGGCTGGCCGTCTGACCCGGTCGCGCGACGATGTCCATGTTCGCGACGCCCCGCACCATCCAGTCGCGGACGGCGTCGTCCGCGTTGACCAGCTCGATCACGGTCCACTCGCCCGCGCCAACCGAGATGGTCGAGGGGGTGAACGGCGCCTTCCCTGACGGTGACGACCACGTGCGGCAGCGAGGCGTTGACCGCCCGGTCGGCGGCCATCGCTCCGCCGGCGAGCGCAAGGCCGACGACGCCGACGCCGAGCAGGAACGCGCCGTCGCGCGCCACGCCCAGCGGCCCTCGCCGCGGCTGCGTCACGTGCCCGGGCCGGACGTCGATCTTCCGCAGCCGCAGGGAGTTCGTCACCACGCTGACCGAGGAGAGCGCCATCGCGCCCGCGGCCAGGGCAGGGTTGAGCATGATGCCGAAGGCCGGGTACAGGACCCCCATCGCGATCGGGATCAGCACGACGTTGTAGGCGAACGCCCAGAACAGGTTCTGGCGGATGGTCCGGACCGTGAACCGCGACAGTGCGATCGCGGAGCCGACCAGGCGCGGGTCCCCGCCGACGAGGGTGATGTCCGACGCCTCGATCGCCACGTCCGCCCCCGTGCCGATGGCCACGCCGAGGTCTGCCCGGGCGAGCGCCGGGGCGTCGTTGATGCCGTCACCGACCATCGCCACGCGGTGACCTTCGACCTGGAGCCGCTCGATCGCCGCGTCCTTGTCGCCCGGCAGGACCTCCGCGACCACGTGATCCGCGGCGATCCCAACCTGGCGCGCGACGGCGTCGGCCGTGATGCGCGCGTCGCCGGTGAGCAGCCAGACATCCAGGCCTGCCGCCCGCAGGTCGAGCACGGCGGCGGCGGACTCCGGCTTGACCGGGTCCGCGATGACCACGAGACCCGCCGCCGTCCCGTCCACGGCGACGAAGACCACCGTTCCGCCCTCGGCGGCCGCCGCGTCGGCCGTGTCGGCGAGCGAGCCGAGGCCCACGCCCCGCTCCGCCATCATGCGCCGCGAGCCAGCCACGACCTCCGCCCCGTCGATCCACCCGGCCACCCCGCGCCCGACGATCGCCTCGAACGCCTTCGCCTTCGCGAAGCCGAGCTCCGACTCGCGCGCCTTGCGGACGATCGCCTCGCCCAGCGGATGCTCCGACCCGGTCTCCAGCGAGGCGGCCAGGTCCAGGACGCGATCGGCGGTGTACCCGTCGACGGCAACGACCGAGAGCACCACCGGCCTGCCCAGCGTGAGCGTCCCGGTCTTGTCCATGACGACCGTGTCGATGCGGCCCGCCGCCTCGAGAGCCTCGCCCCCACGGACCAGGATCCCCGCCTCCGCGCCCCTGCCGGTGCCCACCATGATCGCGGTCGGCGTGGCCAGGCCCATCGCACACGGGCAGGCGATGATCACCACGCCGATGAACGCGGTCAGGGCGAGGGTGAACCGCGGCTCGGGCCCGACGACGAACCAGATCACGAACGTGAGCGCGGCTGTGATGAGCACCGCCGGGACGAAGACCTCGCTGATCCGGTCGGCCATGCGCTGGATCGGTGCCTTCGAGCCTTGCGCGCGCTCGACCAGCTCCACGATGCGGGCGAGCGCCGTGTCGCGCCCGACGCGCGTGGCGCGCATCACGAACGATCCGGTCGTGTTCACGGTCGCGCCGATGACCTCGTCGCCGACCCGCTTCGTGGACGGGATCGGCTCGCCGGTGAGCATCGACTCGTCCACGGCCGAGACGCCCTCGACCACCACGCCATCGACCGGCACCTTGTCGCCGGGGCGGACGCGGAGGAGGTCGCCTGCAATGACGTCGGTGAGCGGGATGTCCTCCTCGGCGCCCTCGCGGAGGCGTCGCGCAGTAGTGGCCTGGAGGCCGACAAGCCGCCTGATGGCCCCGGTGGTGTTGCCCCTGGCGCGAGCCTCCAGCCACCTGCCCAGCAGGATGAGGCCGATGATGACCGTCGCGGAGTCGAAGTAGGTCTCGGGATGGAGACCGGCCGCGTGGACGACCTCGGGCCACAACGTCACGAAGACGCTGTATCCCCAGGCCGCCGTCGTGCCGACGGCGACCAGCGTGTCCATCGTCACGCCGCCGTGCCTGCCGGCCCGCCATGCCGCGCGGTAGAAGCGGCCGCCCGCCCACAGCTGGATGAACGTGGCGGGCCACAGGACCAGCTTGTTCAGCTCCGTCATCGCCAGCACGGTCTGGGGCACGAACATCAGCGCCATGATCACCGCGGCCGTGGCGATCGACGCCAGCGCCTGGACGAGCGTCCGCCGCTGCTCGCGCTCGCGCTCGATGTCGCCAGCCGTGATCTCATCGGCGAGCGACGCGCCGGCCGCGCCCCCGGCGGCGACGGCCTCGGTCTTCACCTCGTAGCCGGCGGCCTCCACGGCCCTCACCAGCTCGTCGCGTCCCGCCGTGCCCGGATCCACCAGCACCGTGGCGCGCTCGGTGGCGAGGTTGACGCTGGCCGCCTCCACCCCGGGCGTCTTCGCCAGGAACCGCTCGATGCGGCCAACGCAGGACGCGCAGGTCATGCCCTCGATCGGCAGGACGATCTCGATCGGCGGGAGGCTGTCGGTGACGCGGGTCGTCATACTAGGGGGAGTATACCAGCGGGTCCGACAGGCCGACCCCTAACGCGGCTCCAGAGCGACGCCGCGCATCGCCCACACATACGCGGCGGACGCGACCATGGCGGCTCCGAAGGTGACGACCAGCGCGGCGACGAACGTCCGGGGCTCGGACCCACCGACGGCGGACACGTCGTCGAGCGGCCCCATGTCCAGCGCGCCCACCACGAGGCCGGCGATGCCCAGGATGATCACACCCGCGCCGGCGAGCGCCGCGACCCTTGTCGGTCGGCCGCCGTACCCCAGGCCCCATGTGCGTCTCGGCATCCACCCCTGGGCCAGAACCAGGGCCGCCGTCACGAGACCGGCCCACGCGAGCGAGATGAGGATCGCGCCGACGACGTCCGCGAGGCGATGCCAGCCGGCGGTGATCGTGCTGACACCGACCGCGGCGACCGTCACGGCGACCAGTATGGCGACCGGGGTCCGGAGCCGGCGGGGCGCGACCAGGATGCACGCGAATCCCAGCGAAGCCACCACCGTGACGTGTCCGCTGGGAAAGCTGTTGCCCGTCGCGTACGCGTCGTGTCCAAGGAGGTTCGGGCGGTCGAGCAGCTCCTTCAGCGCCTGCGCCGTCATGTTGGCTCCAGCGATGACGACGAAGGTCGCTGTCGCCAACCCGAACCCACCCCGAACGAGCCCGAGCAGGACGAGCCCAAGAACCGCGATAGTCCCGGACGCGACGCTGACGGTCGCGAGCGTCTCCGAGGCGGCCATCAGGGCCGCCGGCGTCGCTATCGCGCGCCCGTACAGGACGAGGTCGGCAAGGCGCTGTCCTTCGAGGGTGAGGGTGGTCCAGGCCCAGATCGGCAGCACGAGCACCCCAGCGCCGAATCCGAGGGACGCGAGCCGCTGGGCGCTGTGCGAGGTCAGCAAAACGGGGGTCCGCGGGCCCTGGGGTCTCGAGCGGCGCAGGCGCATGCGATAGCGGCGCATCAGGCGACTTGCCTCCACGCGACGCGGGTCGTCACGGCCGGCAAGGGCTGCTGGCGCGGCGCACGGTCACGCGCCAATCTTGCGCCACCCGGGTACGGTCCCTCGACGGGCCGATACATCAGCGGTCCGCGGGCCCGCTGGTCAGTCCCGAGGCGGCTCCCCCACCTGCCATCCCAGCCACGTGTCCGGGTCGATGCGCGGGCGCGCGACCCAGGACTCGCCGCCGCGCAGCGCGATCTCGGGCGGCAGCGGGTGGGACAGGAAGAACGGCATCGACTCCGTCGCCCCGTACGCCCCGACGTCGAGCACCGCGACGAGGTCCCCGGGGTCCGGGAGCGCCATGACGGCAGACTGGGCGAACACGTCCAGCCCTGAGCAGAGCGGCCCGGCGATCGTCACCGGGAAGCGCTGGGCGTTCGCCGCGGCGGCGGTCGACGCGATGCCCGTGAGGGCTCTCACCCGGTGCTCCTGACCGACGAGCGCGGGCCGGAGCACGTGGTGGATGCCCCCGTCGAGGATGACGACGTGATTTCCCCCGACCGACTTGCGATCGGTGACCCGGGCGACATACGCCCCCGAGGCACCGACGAGGAAGCGGCCCGGCTCGAGGAGCACGCGCGTGTTCCGCGTGGCGGGGTCGCCGTCGAGACGCGCCGCGAGGGCCTGCAGCCGCGCGCCCAGGCCAACCAGGTCGAGCCCGTCCTCGTGGGTCTCGTACGGGATCCCGAGGCCGCCGCCCGCGTCCACGAGGCACAGCGGGAAGCCGGCGCGCGCGGCCAATGCCCGGGCTGTATCGACCGTGGCCTCGACGTGCGCCGCGAGCGAGCCCGCGTCCAGCACGTTCGACGCCCCGAAGGCGTGCAGCCCGAGCGGCTCGAGCCAGGGCGAGGAGACCGCCTCGGCGGCCGCCGACCGCAGGTCCGCGCCGTCCATCCCGAACTTGCCCGCGCCGTCGTCGCCGACGAGCCGGACCCGCTCGAGTCGCGCGGCCTCGGAGACGGCGGCCCGGAGCAGGATCGGCTGGCGGCGGCCGAGCCCCTCGGCGATGCGTGCCAGGCGCCGCAGCTCCCCCGGAGACTCGACCGTGACGACGCGCACCGCCGCATCGACGGCCGCGGCCAGCTCCTCGTCCCGTTTGCCGGGGCCGGTGAACACGACGTGGGCGGCGTCGAAACCCGCCCGGAGGACGTGCCGCAGCTCCCCGCCCGACGCGACGTCGGCGCCGAGCCCGAGCCCGGAGAGGTGCCGGAGCACGGCAAGGTTCGGGTTCGCCTTGACGGCATAGGCAAGGTCGAACGGCGCCGGCAGGGCGGCCCGGAGGGTGGCGACCTGGCGGGTGACCACGTCCAGGTCGTAGGCGTAGAACGGCGTCCCGAACCGCTCGGCGAGGACCGCCGGGTCCTGGCCGCCGAGCCTGCCGCTCCGCAGGATCTCGTTGCGGGACGGCGGGCGGCCGCGACGCGGGACCGGCGCCCCGACCCGCACGGGTGGTGGGCCGGGCTCGCGGACCATGCTCATCGCAGCGCGTCCTCCAGTGCGACCCGCGCGTCCGTGCCGGCGTCGCGGTCCTTGACCAGCAGCGCGACGGAGGCGGAGAGCCCGTTGGCGGCCGCGAAGTCACCGCCGAGGCTGCGCGCCCCCGGCACCACGACGGCGCGTGGCGGCACTGAGAGCGGGGCACCGGCGGTCCCGGTGAGCACGCGGCCGCGCACCAGGTCGTACAGGCGCGACGTCCCGGTGAGGATCACGCCCGCCCCGATGACGGCACCCTCGCCCACGAGCACGCCCTCGAGCAGCGAGCTGCCCGCGCCGATGAAGGCACCGTCCTCCACGATCACCGGCCGCGCGCCGGCCGGCTCCAGGACGCCGCCGATCGACACGCCGGCCGAGAGGTGGACCCGCGCCCCGACCTGGGCGCAGGACCCGACCAGCACGTGCGAGTCGACCATCGTGTCCTCGCCGATCCAGGCGCCGACGTTCACGAACGACGGCGGCATCACGACCACGCCGGGCCCGAGGTAGACGCCCGCCCGGATGCTCGTGCCGCCGGGCACGATCCGCCACGGCCTGCCGGCCTCCAGGGCCGCGTCGGCCTCCGGCCCCGAGAGGAGGGACTTCGGCGGCAGGCCGACACGATCGCGGAAGCGCAGCACCTCGCCCAGGTCCCAGGTGGTCGTGACGCGGTCCCGGAAGCAGGCAAGGATCGCGGCCTTGACCTCGGGATCCGTCCGCCAGCCGCCCGGCGCGGACGCGTCGGGCACCGCCGCGCGCCTCCGGCCGGCGTCGAGGTCTTCGAGGATCGAGGCTGCCACCGCCATCGCCGTCACGCGGCGGCCTCTTCGACATCGGCCCCGGCCGTCCCGGCGAGCCCGGCGGTGAGGGCGTCGTCCGCGGTCTGGGCGTCGTCGGCGACGAGGCCGAGACCCCGCAGGATGCCGACCAGCCGTTCGCGCGGCGCCTCGGTGAGTGGCAGCAAAGGGGCCCGGAGGTCGTCGCGCTCGAGCAGGCCCATCGCCATCATCGCGGCCTTCGCCGGCACCGGGTTCGGGGCACCCTGGAAGTTGGCGCGGAGCAGCGGGAGCAGGCGGTCGTGGATGCGGCGAGCGCCGTCGAAGTCGCCTGAGTGGGCTGCGTGGCAGAGCGCGGACATCTCGCGGGGGACCTGGTTGCTCGCCACGGAGATCACGCCGTCGCCGCCCATCGCGAGGACCGCGAGCGTCGCCGCATCGTCGCCCGAGAGCACGGCCACGTCGCGCGGCCTGTCACGGCAGATGACCGCGATCTGCTCGATGTTGGCGCTCGCCTCCTTGACCGCGATCACGCGGGGGTGCTCGGCCAGCCGCAGGAACGTGTCGGCCTCGACGTTGGCGCCCGTCCTGCCAGGCACGTTGTAGACGACGATCGGCAGACCCCCCTCGTCGGCGATCGCGCGGAAGTGGGCTTCGAGCATCCGCTGGTCCGGCTTGTTGTAGTAGGGCGTGACGATCAGCGCGGCGTCCGCGCCCAGGGCGGCGGCGCGACGGGTGGCCTCGATCGATGCACGGGTGTCGTTGGAGCCGGTCCCGGCGATGACGGGCCTCCGGCGGCCGGAGGGGGTCTCGGCCACCGCGGCGATGGCGATCTCGATGCAGCGGTCGCGCTCCTGCTGCGAGAGCGTGGGCGACTCGCCCGTCGTGCCGACCGGGACGAGCCCATCGATGCCGGACGCCAGCTGCCACGCGACCAGGCGGCGGTAGGCCGACTCGTCGAGGGCACCGTCGGCGGTGAAGGGGGTCACCAGCGCGGTGAAGGCGCCGCGCAGGCGGGGGGTGTGCTGGTGGGCGGTGCGGGTGAAGGGGGTCATCTGGTGCTCTCCTTGGTTGTCGAGAATTGGGGCGGGGGACGGGGCCGTGCCGGTCTCAGGCAGGCCGGTCTCAGGCGGGAACGGGGGCCGGCGTGGCGGCCAGGAGGTCGTCCACGACGTCGTCGAACGGGTGGAGCCCGGGTGAGCGGGGCTCGCGGACCAGCCAGCGGGCGGCCGCGAGGGCGCCGTCGGCATAGGCGGTGCGGTCGCGGGCGGTGAGCCGCAGCTCCACCGACTCGCCCGGGCCGTCGAACGTGACGAGGTGGGTCCCCGGCGCCGCACCGGCCCGGATGCCGGACACCTCGAGGGCAGGGCGCCGGTCGTCGCCCGTCGCCGCTGCGTCGTCGCTCGTCGTCGCCGCGTCGGCTGCGTCGGGGACGGCCCAGCGCGGATCCGCGGCCACGATCCGCCGGGCGATGGCTCGCGCCGTGCCTGACGGCCGGTCGGCCTTGCCGCGGCGATGCCACTCGACGATCGACGGCTCGAAGGCACCGGCACGCGCATACCAGCCTGCCGCCGTCTCGGCGAGGCGGAGGAACAGCGCGGCGCCGAGCGAGAGGTTGGTCGACAGCACGGCCGCGGCCCCGTGCTCCAGGAGCATCGCCCGGACGCGTGGCAGGTCGGCGTCCCAGCCGGTCGCCGCAAGGATGAACGCACGGTTGCCGGCGGCCAGCGCGTGCCCCAGGTTGCCGGCCACCGCGGACCCGAGCGAGGTCTCGATCACGACGTCCGCCACCGGCGCCGGCGATCGGAGCCCGTCGGCCGCCGGTCTGCCGACCAGGTCACATGACCAGCCGGCCTCCCTGGCCGCCGCGGCGACCGCGCCGCCCAGCCGGCCCGGTCCGTACAGGAGGAGGTGCATCTCGAACGTATCCTTCCGCGTGGAGGAGCGCGGGTTCCGGAGGTCCGAGAATCACGAAGGCCGCGGCACCGTCTGTGGTGTCCGCGGCCCCTTCGGCGCCTCCGGTCCCGGAGGCTCCAAGGTTCGTCGCTCGCGCGCCGTCAGAGCCCCAGGGCCCGAGTCTCCCGACCGGGCCGCCACGGCTTCTTCTTGGCGTCGAAGCTGACAGAGAGGTGCGACATGATCTGCGCAGTGTGCCGCATATCCGCCGAGCATGCAACCATATTTTCATGAATTGCACGGAAGACTGCATTGCGATCGCGATTGCCGATGGACCGTGGGGCCCGGTCCGTGTCGCCGCGAGCGCGCGGGGCGTGGTCGCGGTCGAGCTGCTGACCACCGCGGACGCGTTCGCCGCCGGACTTGCGAGGCGGCGCCTCGGGACACCCGTCTCGATCGCAGAGCACGACGAGCAGTGTGACGCCGCGGCGCTGTGTGCGCGGACGCGCGACCTCGTGGCGGCGGCGCTCGCGGGTGATGCGGTGTCGCTGGAGACCCTCCCGGTGGACCTTGCGGACCGCTCCGGATGGGACCGCCTCGTCCTCGGCGCCGTTCGTTCGATCCCGCGCGGCGAGACCGCGTCCTACGGCGAGGTCGCGCGGCGGATCGGGCGGACGGGCGCGGCACGCGCGGTCGGGGGGGCCGTCGGGCGCAACCCGGTCGGTCTCCTGGTCCCCTGCCACCGCGTCATCGCCGGCGATGGGTCCCTGGGCGGGTACGGCGTCGCGGCACACGGCGGGCGCGAGGCGGCGCTCGCGGTCAAGCGGGAGCTTCTGGCGCTGGAAGGTGTCACCCGGTGGACCGCGCCCGTGTGACCCGGGTCGTTCCCGCCGAGGACGTCGGTCCACTACAGCGCTACCGTCGGCCACCGTGCCGCCGGCGCGTCGCGGGGCCAGGGCGGGTCAGGACCTGGGGACCGGCCGCATCGGGTAGACCCCGATCACGACGGGCGCCACCGGGTCCAGGGAGAGCTCGCAGCCCACGTCGCCGGTGCCCAGGAGCTCGCCCATCATCTGGCCCTCGGCGGGCGGCAGGCCGATGAACAGGGTTCGGTCGCCGACCCGGATCGGCGAGACGTCGTCGTCCGCGCCGTAGATGCCGAAGCGGCGGCGCAGCTCGTGCATGGGCACCCACGGCCGGCTCTTGATGAACCGGCGCAGCTGGGCCTGGGTGCAGGTGGGGTGCGAAGGCCCGGGCGCGACGTCGGACTGGCGCTGCTGTGCTGGATCGGCGACGGCCGCACGGGCCGTGTCGCGGGACACCTCGAGGGTCCGAGCCGGTTCGGGTCCGGCGGGACGGCTCGGCCCTGCGACGCCAGGCTGGGTAGCACGAGCCGGCAGCGACTCGCTCGCCTGGACGGGGACGGGCCCGGGGATGGGGTCGGGCGCCGCCACGAGCCGGGCGGCGGGTCCGGACGGGGTGAGGGGAACGGACTGGCCGGCGAGGTCGGGCCCCTGGGCGCGGACCACCGGGAGGCCACCGGCCGGAGGGGCCGGAGCGGCCGAGGACGACGGAGCGGCCGAGGACCCATAGGCGGCCGAGGTCGCCGGGAGCGGCCGAGGTCGCCGGGACGGCCGGGCCCGCCGGCGGTCACCGGAGCGAGCCGAAACCGCCGCAACGGCCACTGGCGACCGAGGGACCATCCCTGCCGGAGCGGCGGCGGAGGCCTTGGGAACGGGCGCGGCGGCCTCCGACGTGGCGCCGATGCCGACATCGACCGACGCCGGGGCGCCGTCGATCACCGGTGTCCCGGGGCGCGCAGGACGCGCGGACGGGCTCTGGTGCGGGTTCCGGCCGTGCCGGGCGCGCCGGCTCATCGGTCGCGAATGCGCGGGCGCTGGGCCCGCGCGGCTGGGGTCGTCATGGTGGGCTCTCGCGTCGGTCGCAGGAGGTTCGACCGATCGGCGGATGATACCCCCCGTCGCCCCGGCCCGTCCCGAGGTGTCCCTGAGGCCCGTCCCGAGGCCCGTCCCGAGGCGTCCCCGAGCTGCCCTCCGGGAGCGCGGGCCGGCCCATCGGGATCGCTCGCCGCGGCTGGTCCCCCCGGCCGTCACGGCGGCGGCGGAACCGTCCCGCCAGGCGGACCCGCGGCGGGCATCAGCCGCGGACGACGAGCAGGTCCCGGGCCAGCTCGTTGAGCGCCATCGGACCCGCGTCGCCGCAGACCACGATGTCCTCGATCCTCGCCCCGTACCGGCCCTCGAGGTAGATGCCCGGCTCCACGCTGAAGGCCATCCCCTGCACCAGCGGCTCCGTGCTGCCTGCGACCAGGTACGGCTCCTCGTGGCCCTCGAGGCCGATGCCGTGCCCCGTCCGGTGGAAGAAGGCCGCCCCGAAGCCGGCGGCAGCGATCGCCTCGCGCGCGACCGCGTCGATCGCCTCGCAGGCCACGCCAGGTCGGACGGCTCGCACGGCCTCGGCCTGGGCCCCCTGGAGCACGCCGTACAGGCGCAGGAAGTCCGTGTCCGGGGCGAGCGCCGGATCGCCGCCGGTGACCCAGACCGTGCGCGTGATGTCGCTCCCGTAGCCACCGAGCGTCCCGCCGATGTCCAGGACGATCGGCTCGCCGGCCGCGACGACCCGCTCGCCCGGCTCGTGGTGCGGCGAGGCGCTGTTGGGACCCGAGGCCACGATCCAGAACTCCGCGCCCTCGTGACCCTCGGCGACCAGGCGGTCACGGATCTCGCGGGCGATGTCAGCCTCGGTGCGCCCGACCAGCGCCCCGGCCGCGACCGACGCCACGACCCGGTCCGCTGCGCGTGCGGCCGCGCGCAGCAGCGCGACCTCGTCCGCGTCCTTCCGCATCCGCAGGTCCCGGAGCACGGCCGAGGCGAGCGAGAACCGTGCGCCGGGCAGGACCCGCTGGAGCCCGAGCAGGAACGCCGCCCGCAGCCCATCCGAGACCGCGACGGCGCCCCGACCGACGCCCGCACTGCCCCGGCCGACGCCCGCACTGCCCCGGCCTGCGTCGGCAATGCCTGGGGCCGCACCGCCGGATCCCGGACCGTGCGCGGCCGCCTCCAGGGTGGCTTCGACGAGCGCCATGGGATCGTCGGTCTCCTCCCACGTCGCCACGATGACCGTGCCCGTCGCGGCCGCCGGGCACGTCCGCGCCGGGGTTGCCTCGAGGCGCGGCGCGACGAGCGTCATCGGCGCACCTTCGGCGGCCGGGATGACGAGCAGGGTCAGGCGCTCCAGCGGCATCGCCTCGTAGCCGGCGAGGTACCGGAGGTCCGCCCCGACACCGACGAGCAGCGCATCCAGGCCCGCCGCCGCGGTCGCGCGTCGCGCCGCGGCCAGCCGCTCCCCGTAGCGACCCGCCGGGATGCCGAGCCCGCTCACGTGCGCTCCGATCCAGGCACGGACAAGCCCCCGATCCAGGCGCCCAGCTCGCGTTCGCCGCTCTCGAACAGCGTTCGATATGCGTACACCTTCGCGGCCCCGGCCGCCCGCGCCGCTCTCCGGCCTCCCGGTCGTCGTGCTGGCCAACGGCGAGCGCCGGGGACGCCGGCGTCGGTCGCCGCACCGAGACAGGCGAGCGGGTCGTAGGCGAGCGCCGTCAGGTCCACGATGCACGCGTCGACCATCCCCAGGGCGTCGATCAGGGTCGCGGCGGACCGCACCGGCACGGGCTCCCCGCCTGCCCGGCGCACACCGTCGGCGAGGCGGGTGGCCCAGATCAGGTCATCGGCAAGGACCGCGATCCGGGGCCGCGGCGGCACCGGGTGCAGATCCGGGGTCACTCGTCCGAGGTGACGATGTGCCGGAAGACGTCCGCGGCGGAGAGCACGCCGATCGGTCGGCCGTCGTCCACGACCGGGATGTGGCGGAACTCTCCGACGGCCATCTTGTGGATCGCAGTCGCCAGGGTGTCATCGCGGCGCAGCACGACCGGGTCGGGGGTCATGAAGTCGCTCACGTGGAACAGGCCGAGGCGCTTGTCGGCGGCCTTCACGACCGCGTCACGATCGGTGAAGATGCCGACCAGCCGGCCGCCGTCAGTGACCAGCAGGCAGTCCACGCCCGCGACGTGCATCTGGTGGATGGCATCGGCGACACCGAGCGACGGCTCGACCAGGGTGGGCGAGCCGATCCCCAGGCCGTCGAGATGCTCCCCGAGGATCGTGTCGTGGTAGTCGGCGAGGGCCTGGGGCGTGTCCGACAGCGACAGGTCGGCACCGCACTCGACGCAGCTGTCCTCGCCCTCGAAGTTGTCGTAGCGGCAGTTTGGGCAGAGCATCCGTCTACTCCACGGTCCAGGTCTCGCCGGCCAGCAACGCGCTCCGCAGGTCGCCCGGGCCGGACTTCGCGATGGCGGCCTCGATCTGGGCGTCCACGAGGTCCGAGTGCGTGGGCCGGTCCACCTGGCGGAGGATGCCCACGGGCACGGGGTACTCGGGCCAGAACATCCGGGACAGGATCTGCGCGAGGTACGGATCCTCGGCGTGCTGGTCGTGGACCAGCAGGTCCGCCTCGGTGATGCCGTTCTCGCCGATCGTCACGACCTCCGGGTGGAGGCCGTTGAGGCGGATGCCCCTGTCGCGCGCCTTGCCGAAGACCAGCGGCTTGCCGTGCTCCAGCACGAGCATCCGGTCGTCCCGGACGTCGCGCTCGGTGAAGTCCCGCCATGCGCCGTCGTTGAAGATGTTGCAGTTCTGCAGGACCTCGATGAAGGACGCGCCGCGGTGCCGGCCCGCGGCCTCGAGCGTCCGGGCCAGGTGCTCCGTGTGCGTGTCGACGGTCCGGGCCACGAAGGTCGCCTCGGCGGCAAGGGCCAGCGTCAGCGGCATGACCGGCCGGTCCACGGAGCCCATCGGGGTCGACTTGGTCCGCTTGCCGAACTCGGAGGTGGGCGAGGTCTGGCCCTTGGTCAGGCCATAGATCCGGTTGTTGTGCATGACCATCGTGAAGTCCACGTTCCTGCGCATCGAATGCAGGAAGTGGTTGCCACCGATGGACAGGGCGTCGCCGTCACCGGTGATCACCCAGACCATGAGGTCCGGCCGGGCCGACTTGAGGCCGGTCGCGAGCGTCGGCGCCCGGCCGTGGATCGAATGGAAGCCGTACGTGTTCATGTAGTACGGCAGGCGCCCGGAGCACCCGATGCCCGAGATGAAGACGATGTTCTCCTTCGGCACGCCGAAGTCGGGCATCACCTTCTGCGTCTGGGCCAGGATCGAATAGTCCCCGCAACCGGGGCACCACCGGACCTCCTGCTCCGCGACGAAGTCCTTGCGGGTGAGCTTGGTGGGCTCGGGGGCGGCGGGGGTCTCGAGCGTATCGGTCATCGGGTCAGCTCCGCTCGGCCAGGAGGCGGTTCGCCTCGTCCACGATCTCGGCGATGCGGAAGGGCTTGCCGCGGACGCGGCCATAGGAGAGGGCGTCCACGAGGTAGGTGCCGCGGAGCACGAACGAGAGCTGGCCGAGGTTGAGCTCGGGGACCAGCACCGTCCGGAAGCGCCGCAGGACGTCGCCCAGGTTGTTGGGGAACGGGAACAGGTAGCGGACGTGGGCGTGGGATACGGACCTGCCCTCGGCCTGGAGGCTCTCGGTCGCGCTGCGCAGCGCACCGTAGGTCGAACCCCAGCCGACGATCAGCAGGTCGCCCGACTCGGGGCCGAAGACCTCCTGGTCCGGGATGTCGTTGGCGATGCCCGCCACCTTGTCACGGCGGTACACGCTCATCCGGTGGTGGTTGTCCGCGTCGTAGTTGACCGTGCCCAGGCCGTCCAGCTTCTCGAGGCCGCCGATGCGGTGCTCGAGTCCGGGCGTCCCGGGGATCGCCCACGGCCGGCTGAGCGTCTGCGGGTCGCGGGCGTACGGGAGGAAGGTGCCTTCGCCCTTCACCGCGTTGGGGACGGAGATGTCGGGCAGGTCGTCGACCTTCGGGACGCGCCAGGGCTCGGCGCCGTTGCCGATGAACGCGTCGGACAGGTACATGACGGGGGTCATGTACTTGAGCGCGATGCGGGACGCCTCGATCGCGAACGTGAAGCACTCGGCCGGGGTGGCGGGCGCCACGACCGGCATCGGGCACTCGCCGTTGCGCCCGAAGATCGCCTGGAACAGGTCCGCCTGCTCCACCTTCGTCGGCAGGCCGGTCGAGGGGCCGGCGCGCTGGACGTTGACGATGACGAGCGGCAGCTCGGTCATGACCGCGAGGCCCATCGCCTCCGACTTGAGCGCCACGCCCGGGCCGGACGTCCCGGTCAGGGCCAGGGCACCGCCGTACGCCGGCGCCGATCGTCGGCGCCGATCGCGGCGATCTCGTCCTCGGCCTGGAAGGTCCGGACGCCGAACGACTTGTACGCCGGCCAGCTGCTGGAGGATGTCCGTCGCCGGCGTGATCGGATACGAGCCGTAGAACAGCTCCCGCTTCGCGGCCTTCGCCGCGGCGAGGAAGCCGAGGGCCGTCGCCTCGTTGCCCGTGATGTTGCGGTAGGTCCCCGGCGCCAGCTTGGCCTTCGGCACCCGGTAGGTCGTATGGAACATCTCGGTCGTCTCGCCGAATGCGTAGCCCGCGTTCAGCGCACGCTTGTTCGCCTCCGCGATGACCGGCCGGCTGCCGAACTTCTGGTCGATCCAGGTGATCGTGGGCTCCATCGACCGCTCGTAGAGCCAGAACATCAGGCCGAGGGCGAAGAAGTTCTTCGTCAGGTCCATCTGCTTGCTGGTCATGTCGAGGCCCTCGAGGGCCCGGGCGTTGAGGGTGCCGATCGGGATCTCGAAGACGCGGTAGGCCTTGAGCGAGTCGTCCGTGAGCGGGTTCGATGCATAGGCGGCCTTCGACAGGTTGGAGGCCGTGAAAGCGTCGGAGTTGACGATGACGGCGCCGCCCGCGGGAGACGTCCGGGACGTTCGTCTTGAGCGCCGCGGGGTTCATGGCGACCAGCACGTCCGGGGCGTCACCCGGGGTGTGGATGTCGGAGGCGGCGAAGCTGATCTGGAACCCGGAGACGCCGGGCAGCGAGCCGGCGGGGGCGCGGATCTCGGCGGGGTAGTCCGGGAACGTGCTGATGTCGTTGCCGAAGACGGCCGCGGTCCGGGTGAACTGGGTCCCGGTGAGCTGCATGCCGTCGCCGGAGTCCCCGGCGAATCGGATGGTGACTCGATCGAGGACCTGGCTCTCGCGCTCGATCCCTCCAGGTGTGGTCGTCATCCGCCTTCGGCCTGCTGCATGCGCTGATGCGGTCGGGGTGGGAGGTTGAGCAGCTCCTCGGGGAACGACTCCGCGAAGAACTTCAGGATGTCGACCTGG
Organism: uncultured Chloroflexia bacterium; assembly: GCA_963776395.1. GTDB lineage: Bacteria > Chloroflexota > Limnocylindria > Limnocylindrales > CSP1-4 > CAIXZV01. The sequence continues at coordinate 93,352 of CAVZML010000002.1, forward strand.
CGCACGACTCCGACGAGGCGGTGGTCGTCGTCGATGACCGGCACGTTCCGGTACTTCCCGGTCTTCATCAGCTCGAGTGCGTCGCGGACGGTCTGGTGGAGACGCAGGGTCTGCGGGGTCGTGGTCATCCAGGTCTCGACAGGGGCGTCGACGTCCACGCCGGCGGCGACATCCGGGCCGACCAGCCGGCCGAAGATGTCCCGCTCGGTCAGGACGCCCACGAGGCGCCCGTCGGCGTCGGTCACGAAGACCGAATCGCCGGTGCCGGTCCGCTGGATGGCGAGCAGGCATGCCCCGATCGTCGTGCCCGGGGGCACCGAGACTGGAAGCCGCCGCCCGACCATCATGAGAGGTTGGGAGGCGAGGGTGGGAACGCGCGCAGCAACGGCGCGCTCGGTCAGGTCAGCCACCGGGGAAGTGTACGCGGAGCGGCCGGATCGAGGCGCCGCGTCATGAGTGCCGGTGACCTCGGGGTCGGGTCCGGGCGGCGGGACCCGGCAGGGCCGCGAGCCAGGCGCGGTGGGCCACGAGCCAGCCCGGTGGGCCACCCCGGGGATACCCTCGGATCCGTGGACCGAACCCGCCTCACCGGTATCGCCCTCGTCGTCGTCAGCGCCATCGCGTTCGGCTCCGGCGGGCTCTTCGCCCGCCCGGTGTACGACACCGGGGTTGACTGGCTCACGCTCATGGCGTGGCGGTTCGGGATCGCCGGGGCCCTCGCCTGGGCGGTCCTGCTGGCCCGGCCGCGGGCGCGGCGGGCGCTGGGGGCGATCCCCCGCAGGACGCTGCTGGTGTCCATCGGGCTGGGCGCCTGGTACGTCACCAACACGGCCAGCTACTACGCCGGGATCACCACGGTCCCGCTGGGGTTGGCGGCCCTGATCGTCTACATCTACCCGCCGGTCGTCGCCGTCCTGGCGCTCCGGCTCGGCCGTCCGCTCGAGGGTCGCCGGGCGTGGTCCGCGCTGGGGGTCGCGGTGCTCGGGGTCGCGCTGGCGGTAGGGGGTATCGACGCGGCGACGGCGCCCCCGACGGAGGGGCTGATCCTGATCCTCGCGTCGCCGCTGTTCTACGCGACCTGGATCATCCTGGCGGCGCGCCACTCGGGGGAGCGGAAGGACCGCACGGGCCACGAGGCGGACGACGGGGCGTCGACGTCCGTGATCGGGGCGGTGATGCTGACCTCGACCGCCGCCGTCTACTGGTTCGTGAACCTCGGGATCGGCCACCCGGTCCTGCCCGCCGACGTCCCGAGCGCGGCATGGCCGGGGATCGTGGCCGTCGCCCTGATCGCCGGCTTCGTGCCGGTGCAGGCTTTCTACGCGGGCGCCCAGCGGGTGGGTGCCGCGCAGGCGTCGCTCATCTCGACGGTTGAGCCCCTGTGGACGATCGTCGCGGCGGCGCTCCTCTTCGGCGAGCACCTCCAGCCGGTCCAGCTGGCGGGCGGCGCGCTGATCCTGCTGGGCGTGCTGCTGTCGCAGACACGCGGCCGCGCCCGGGCCGGCGCGGCGACGGGCGCCGCTTCCGGCGCTGCACCGAAGCTGGACGAGCCACCGCTCCCGCAGCCGGTCGTACGCCTGGGCGAGGAGTAGGCCCCGAGCCGTGACGCGGACGGCGGGGCAGCGCGTCGGCCGAGGGCGGCAGACGCGAGGCGGGGCAGCGCGTCGGCCGAGGCGGCAAGCCCCTCGTCAGGCGAGAGCGGCCCGCGCCTCCGCCAGCTGGGACCGCGCTCCCGACGCCACCATCCCACTGTCGGACCCGATGCCGATGAAGTCGTAGCCACGCGCGCGGTAGGCCGCGACCTCCGAGGCGTCCCGCAGCAGGATCCCCGCGCCTTTGCCGTGGGCGCGGGCGGCTGCCGCGACGCGGTCCAGGGCCGCGAGGAAGGCCGGGTCGTCGAACGCGCCCGGGATGCCCATCGAGTGCGACAGGTCCGCCGGACCGACGAACAGGACGTCGACGCCGTCGATGGCCGCCGTCTCGCTCGCCGCCTCGACCGCCGCCGTGGACTCCACCTGGAACACGCCGAGGATCCGGTCGTTGAGGTCCTTGATCTGCGGATGGGCGACCGTGCCGTATCCCGCACCACGGGTTCCGGTCGCCACACCGCGGACACCGGCGGGCGGATAGCGCATCCAGGAGACCGTCTCCTCGATGTCGGTGAGCGCCTCGAGGCGCGGGATCATGAGCCCGTCCGCGCCGAGATCCAGCAGGCGCCCGACCCGCATGCGCTCGGCCGAGACGACGCGCACGACCGCGGCGGTCGGGGTGGCCTGGATCGCCATCAGCTGGCCCAGGAGCTCGGACTCCGAGCCCACACCGTGCTCCAGGTCGAGAATCGCCCAGTCGTATCCCGCCCGGGCCACGATCTCGGCGGAGGCGGGCGAGGCGAGGTTGATGAACAGCCCGAACGTGGGCTCCCCGGCCAGCACGCGGCGCCGGAGGCCTGGACGAGGCGGGACGAGGGCAGGAGCGGTCGGGTTCGTCATGCCCCGATGATGACGCATGCCGGGGCGGGAGACCCGGTCGCCGGCACGACTCGTCCGGCCGCCCGCACGACCCTTCGTCCGACGGCCGCGACCCACCCGCCGCCTGCACGGTCCGCCCCCACGGTGCCTCGATGGGCGGCGCGCCGTCAGGCGTTGCGTCCGCGCGCATCCACCTCCCAGGACTCCGTTCGGCCGTCGGGGTGGACTGCCACGAACGACTGCACGAGGTCCACGACCGGGCAGATGTGGTTCGGTACGACCGCGACGACCTCACCGATACCGGGGCCGGCCGACCCCCCGGCCAGCGACACGACGCCGTGGTAGTCGTAGACGCGCTCGATCACGGCCGACGGCCACCGGGGCATGAGGCCGTACCCCGTCACGAACGAGGGCAGGTCCTTGGTGAGGGCCTTGGCCCCGGCGTCGATGACGAACCGATCGGGGGACACGGACACGACCACGGCCGCAACCACCGCGGCGATCACCCTCGGCGTCGATCGCCCCCAGCGCCCACTGCTGGCGATCACCCAGCACGTAGGTCCCGGCGCGGATCTCGTTGACGCCGCCCTGCGCGGCCAGGTCGCGGGTCGGCGTCGAGCCTGCGCTGATCGTCCTGACCTCGAAGCCCGCCGCCTCGAGGGCCCCGGCGCCCGCCTCGAGCGTCGCGACCTCGTCGAGCGCGGCGGTGGGCGCGAGCCCGGGTGTGTAGCCGTGGCCGCCGTGCGTGAACACGCCCTCGACATCGAGGCCGCCGCGTCTCGCGGCGATCGCGACCCGTTGCGCGTCTTCGGGCGTGGCGACGCCGGTGCGGTGGCCGCCCGAGTCGAGCTCCACGAGGACGCGAAGCGGGCGGCGGGAACCGGAGACCGCCGCGGCCAGGCGCTCGGCGCCGGCCGCCGAGTCCACCCCGACCCGCAGGTCCGCCGCATCGTGCAGGGCACGAAGCCGACCTGCCTTGGGGCCTTCCGCCCACACCGGATACGCGATGAACAGGTCCCGGATGCCTGCCAGCGCGAACACCTCGGCCTCGCCGATCGTCCCGACCGTCAGCCCTGACGCGCCCGCCTCGAGCTGCATGCGGGCGATGCGGATGCTCTTGTGGGTCTTGGCGTGAGGGCGCAGGCGCACGCCCCGGCGGTCGAGGTCGGCCTGCAGCCGTTCGATGTTCGCGGCGACACGAGCGAGGAAGACGACGAGCGCAGGCGTGTCGAGGGCGGGCGGGAGCGCCGGGACCTCGATCGCGGCGGAGGCTGGCTGCCGGTGCACGGCCGAAGGATACGCGGGCCTGCTCCCAATACGGCCGCGCACCCTGCCACGAATGACGTTCTTGGGGTACCGGTACCTTCGGGCCATCCCGGCTGATTGCTCGCAGGACTACTTTCGAAGTCCCCCAGGTGAGGACCCCAGCCTCGCCGGCACGAGACAGGATGCGGGACCATGACAACGCTCAGGTGGTACGCCCAGCGCGCGACGATGCTCCTCGGGACCCTCGCCGCCTTCGCCATCGTGATCGACGGAGCCAAGCGCTGGTAGTGGCCAGCTGAGCCGCCCACCGACACGCGCTGAGCCGCCGGGCCCCCCGGCGGCTCTTGGATTCTCGGAGGGTCTGCAGGCGCGGCCGACGGACCCGGCCGACGGGACCCGGCCGACGGCCGGACCCGGCCCGCGCGTGCTGTTCAGGCTCGCCCGCGTTCTCGCCACATGTTGCGGAGCAGGAACGAGACGTTGGCCGGGCGCTCGGCCAGGCGACGCATGAAGTACGGGTACCACTGCCCACCGAACGGGACGTAGACCCGGACGCGCCAGCCGGCCCCCGCCAGCTGCTCCTGCAGGTCCCTTCGCACGCCGTAGAGCATCTGGAACTCGAACGAGTCCCGGGCGATCCCCTCGGCCCTGGCCACCTCGATCGCCCGCTTGATGACGCGGACGTCGTGCGTGGCGAGGGCAGGCTGGCGGCCCGCCCGCAAGAGGCGGAGCATGAGCCGCTCGTAGGAGTCATCGACCTCGGCCTTGTCCTGGTAGGCGACGGCGGCCGGCTCCTTGTAGGCGCCCTTGCAGAGACGGACACAGCCCCCCTCCGCGATGATCGCCTCGATGTCCGCGTCGCTGCGGCGCAGGGCCGCCTGGATCACCAGGCCGACGTCAGCACCACCGTCGGCCCAGCCCGCGGGTCGGACGGCCCGCCAGAGGTCGAGGGTGGCGTCCGTGGTCGTGTGGTCCTCCATGTCGATCCGGACGAAGGCACCCGTCTCGACCGCGCGCGCCACGATCGCGCCGACGTTCTCCCGCGCGAGCGCCGGATCGAGCTTGAGCCCCATCTGGCTGGGCTTGAGCGATACGTTTCGGTCGAGCAGGCCCGTGGCCAGGGCGTCCAGCACGGCGAGGTAGCGGGATGCCGCGGCGCGTGCGTCCTCCTCGGCCGTGACCGACTCGCCGAGGACGTCCACAGTCGTGCACATCCCCGCATCGCGCAGCCTCTCGATCGCGGGCAGCACCTCCTCCAGCGTCTCGCCGGCGACGAACCGGCGGACCATCGGGCGAGAGATCGGCGCACGGGTGGCGAGCCGTCCCAGCGACCTGCGATGCGACAGCATCAGGAGCGTGGAGCGCATCGCGTTCTCGGCGACATCGCCTGCGGAGGTTCGGCTGGGCATCGGAGCCTCGGTGGAGTGGTGGGTGATCGGTTCAGGCGGCGCCCGCGTCGCGCGACCGAGGATAACGCGGCGGACACGCCGCGAAAGGGATGCTCGGCCGCTTCGTGGAGGGCCGAGCGGTCCCCGGCCCTTGGGACCGTGCCGCGGGGAGCGCCGCTCGCGTCGAACGGGGATCGGGGCGCCGCCGCCGCGGGTCAACCTCGCGCGAGCGCAGCCTCCAGGCGCCCCACGTTGTCCAGCAGCACGTTCATCGCCTTGTCCTGCTGAACCTGCCGTTGAAGCCGACGTGGCCGTCGGACACCCTGGGTGGCCCTGCCGCCTTCCGCGACTCGATCCGCGGATGGGGAACGTGCGTGAAGCTGACGCCCATGGCTTCCTCCGCGTGCGGCGCTCAGGGCGCCGCCGTGCGGAGCCACCGGCCAGGACGCAGCGTGGCACACGCGGGACGGGTGCGTGCTCAGCGCGGGGCGCGGTCCGTGGGCGCGGCTCAGCGCGGGACGCGGTCCGTGCTCAGCGCGCGGGGCGCGGTCCGTGCTCAGCGCGGGGCGCGGTCCGTGTTGGCGTACTTGGCCGGCGCGGCGCCCAGCTGCGCGTCGAGCTGGTCGCCGAGCTCCACCGTCCGCCGGAATGCGGCCCAGACCGCCTCGGACAGGACCGTGCGCAGCCGGCCGGACTCGAGCTCGTGGATCGCCGCGGCGCTGGTGCCTGCGGGCGAGGTGACCATGTTCCGCAACACCGCCGGATGATCGCCCGACTGCTTTGCGAAGCGGGTGCTGCCCTCGAGCGTCTCGATGACGAGATCGTGCGCGATGTGGCGCGGGAAGCCGAGGTGGACCGCGGCGTCGATCAGCGCCTCCATCACGAGGAAGACGTAGGCGGGGCCCGTGCCCGAGACCGCCGTCGCCATGGCGACCCACTTCTCGTCCTCGACCTCGAGCTCCGCGCCGAGTGCGCCGAGGAGGGCCTTGGCCTGCGCGCGCTGCGTCTCGGTGGTCGCGGGCGTCGCGTACCAGACGGTCATCCCGTTGCCGATCCGGGCGGGCGTGTTCGGCATTGCGCGGACGACCTGGTCGTGGGTGAGCGTCGCGACGAGCGCCCTCGTGGTAGGCCCGGCGAGGACGGACAGGACGAGCTGGCCGGGCCGCAGGGCCGTGCCGATCTCGCGTCCGACCTTGGCGAGCATCTGCGGCTTGACCGCGAGGATGATCACGTCCGCTCCGGTCACGGCCTGTGTGTTCGAGGCCACGACGCGGATCCCGTGCGTCGCCTCCAGCTCGGCGCGCCGCTCGGCGCGGGGATGGCTCGCGACGACCTGGTCGGGCGTGACGAGGTTGCCGCGGAGGAGGCCGGCGACCATGGCCTCCGCCATGACTCCCGACCCGACGGTGGCGATGGTCCTGTTCGCAAGGGGTGACATCAGGGGCCGAGGATAGCACCGGGCAGGACGCGAACAGGGCACCCGGGCGAACTGGCGCGGGCGGCCCGCGTCGGCGCGGGCGGGCTGCGGGTCAGGCCGCGACGGCGGTCCCGAGCAGGAAGAAGCGCCCGGTCGCGGCCAGGTTGACCGCCTCGAAGCCCGCCCGGGCAAGCGTCGCCTCCACGACAACGGGCTCGTGCCATGACCAGGCGATGCCGTCCGGTGGGCCACCTGACGGGTCCGGGCGAAGATCGATGAGGGCGAGGGTCCCGCCGCGTCGGAGGCGGGAGCGCAAGGAGGCGGCGGCAGGGTCGAGACCGGCGCCGCGCACCCGCCCGAGCAGGAACGCGGCGACGACCTGGTCGAAGGGATCGCCCGGCGGGATCGCCCACGGGTCGGCGACGTGAATGTGGGCAAGCAGGCGGTGGGCGATGAGCCGCTCTCGCGCCCGATCCAGGGCCGCCCCGTCCGGGTCCGAGGCGTGGAGCTCCCCGCGCGCGGCGAGGAGCGGCGAGAAGAACCCGACGCCCGCAGCGGGCTCCGCGATCCGGGCGGCGGGCGGCAGGCCGTCGAGCCAGCGGGTGACCATGTCGAGCTCCGCCGACCATGCCGTGTCATGGACGGCTCCTCGCTCGAAAGGGCCGCGGCGCAGGAACCAGTCGTCGGGGAACGCCTCCGCAGACGATCCGGGCGACTCGGCTTTGACAGCCTGTGCAGCTCTTCCCGCCGGCGTGGTTGCTGGCCGCGCCGAGGCGGCCCGCTCGGCCAAGGCGGTCCGGAGCCGGCCGCGGAGGAAGGCGTTCGAGCCGGCGCGGCCGAGACAGCCGGGACACAGCTGGGCCCACCCTTCGAGGTCGCCCGGCGTGCGTACCGTCCACTCGCTGCCGCACCACAGGCAGTCGAACGTCGCGCGAAAGGGCATCGGAGTGCTCGGTCGCGGGCTGGTCAGACCAGCCTCGCCCAGGTGGCGGGCGGTGCCATGCCGTCGAAGGCGGCAGGGTCGATCAGCTCGGCCAGCACCTCGATCCCGTCGATCACACGGGGTCCAGGATGGTCGAAGCATGCCTGGGCATCCACGCCGAAGACCCGACCGGCCGTGACGGCCGGCATCGCCTCCCACCCCGCGGGACGCGGCAGCCGACCCCATGCCTCGCGGACCGCCGCCAGATCGCAGCCACGCAGCGCAAGGACCAGGACCTCGGGCTCGATCTCCCTGACCGCGTCCCAGGTCGTCTGGGCAGGGGCATCCCCCTCGCGGCCGAGCAGCTCCCAGCCGCCGGCCAGGCGCACCTGCTCCGGCACCCACCTGCCGACGGCGATCGGCGGTTCGAGCCCCTCGAGCACGATGACGCGAGGCGGCTGGAACCCCTGCTCGCGCCGGCCGAGGACGACCTTCTCGAGCGCCTGCAGGCGCTCCCGCAGGCCGAGCGAGACCTCCATGGCCTCGTCCTCCGCCTCGGTCATGGCCCCCACCGCCTGGATCGCGTTCAGCACACCCTCGATCGAGGTCGGATCGAGGCGGATGACCTCCGCCTCGAGGCCGAGCCGGCCGACCACATCGCTCGCCTCGCGGTAGCCGACGGCGCCGGGGCCCGGGAGGCCGCCCGCGATGACCAGGTCGGGCTCGGCGGCGGCGAGGGCGAGGTCGTCGAGGACGAGCCGCCGGGCCGGGTGGGCCGCGTCACGGGGGTCCGCGGCGGTTCGCGCCACGATCGGCAGGTCGCGTGCCTCGGGCGGGAAGAGGCAGGCGTCTGTCACGCCGACCAGCTCGTCGCCGAGCCCCAGCCCGAACACGATCTCGGTGGCGGCGGGGAGGAGGGAGACGATTCGCACGTGGCCAGCCTATGCAGCGAAATCGGCCCCGCAGGACCTGCGGGGCCGGACGTGGTGATTCTCGAGCCGGCATCGGGCCGGTCCGCGTGGGTCAGGCCGGCTTGAGGGCCTCGAGGGCGACGCGCGCCGCCGCCTTGTCGTTGAACCAGAGGGCCTCGACGGGCGTGTAGCCGGCCCACTCCGCGGGGAGGCTCTCCTCCGGGAAGATGGCGTTGACCGGGCACTCGGGCTCGCAGGCGCCGCAGTCGATGCACTCGTTGGGATCGATGTAGAGCTTCCGGTCGACCCCTTCGTCGTAGTGGATGCAATCCACCGGGCAGACGGACACGCATGCGGTGTCCATGACGTCGACGCAGGGCTCGGCGATCACGTACGTCATGGTCTGGTGGTCTCCTGAGCATCGGATTGTTCGCGACGGTACGGCCGCGGCCGTCCGCGCGCCGTGCAAGAGCGTACCAGAGCGCGCGACCTGCGCGACCCTTTCCGGACACGCCAGGGCGCGATCAGCCTCCTCCGGAGGACGATGCCGCAGGCGAACCGGACGACGATGCCGCCGGCGACCCGGGGGGCGATGCCGCAGGCGTGGCCAGCGGGCGCCCGCCCGCGTCCACGAACCGGATCGGGACGACCATCCCCTTCGCCCAGTGGCCGGGGATGTGGCACCCCACGAACCACGGTTGCCCCGCGATCGTCGCCTCCGGGGGCACGGCCCAGGTGACGTCGACGCGCTCGCCGGAGCCGACGACGATGCGGAGGGCGTCGTAGCCGGGCGGGACGGGGACGAGCGGGGTCGGACCGGGAGGCGAGTCGGCGAACGGTGCCTCGGCGGCCTCCCAGGCCAGCTGTGTGTCCATGTCGCCCAGGATCGCCTCGTGGACGGCGAGCCCGCCGTTGATCACGTGGAGGACCACCGTCTCGCCCGGCACCAGGTCGACGACGGACGGGACGTAGGCGTAGTCGCGGGCGACGATGTTGACCTCGCGCGGTGCTGCGCCGGTGCCGGGCGTGATCGGTGGCGTACCGGCCGGGGTTCCCGAGTCACAGCCGGCGAGGACGAAGCCGAGGACGAGGAAGGCGAGGACGCCGGCAACGCGGAGCCAAGGGTGCCCGATCGCGGGTGACGCGTTCATCGCCGCATGATGCGGGAGATCCGCCTACCAGCGCCCGAACCAGCTGACGCTGGTCAACGTGGCCGCGGTGATCGTGCTCGTGCTGTCGATCATCCTGGTCTACCTCGCGACTCGGATCACCCACGGCGAGGGTCCCGGACGGACCTGACGCCGCAGGCCCGGCGGGGCAGGCGTCAGGCACGGCGAGGCGGCCTGGGGCCGGCGGGGATCGCGGCCCGGCGAGGATGCGGGGGCCGCGTCCGTTGTGCCGCGGACCGGCGAGGCTGCCCCGGCCGCGTTCGTTGAGCCGGGATGAGCTACCAGCGCCTGCCGTGGTTGCAGGATCCGGGCGCCGGCTCCGTCGTCACGGCCATCTCTTGGCTCCGTCGATCACCATGGCGAGAGCGAGGGCCAGGACGGGCAGCATGGGCGCAATCGCGGCCATGAGCCGCCGCCTGCGTGTAGCCATCGGAGACCTCCTCGCCCGGCCTCCCGGGCATCAGCGGCCGCGCGTCGATCCCCAATGTGTGCCCGATCGAACCGTGCGGAAACCGCAGTGTGGCGACGACCCCTTATCTGCCACTTATCTCTTCCGGTCAAGGGCTGCGGATCGCGAGATCGATCGGGAACCCCGGTATTCGCGACGTCGTAAATCGCTTGACCCATGCTCGAGCATCTGTGGGGCATGACGACCGTCCCTCGCCAGATCGACGACACCCTTGCCACGGCCGTGGCGCTGGCGAAGGTTGGCGACGAGGCGGCATTCGGACGGATCGTCAGGGCCCACCACGACGACATGACGCGGGTCTGCTACACCATCTGCGGAGAGCTCGACCTCGCAGACGAGGCGGTCGCGGCCGCGTGGGCGATCGCCTGGCGGCGGCTGGGATCGCTCCGCGACCCGGACCGCCTCCGTCCGTGGCTCGTCTCGGTGGCGGCGAACGAGGCTCGCCAGCTGCTCCGCCGGCGGCGACGCCGGACAGTCGTCGAGATCACCGTTGCGCCCCTCGACGATGTGTCACTCGCTGACCCTGCCGCGCGAGCCGAGGAGATGGACCTCGTTCGAGCCCTGGCACGCCTCTCCCCGGAGGACCGCGGGCTGCTCGCGCTCCGGTATGTCGCGGGTTTCGATTCGAACGAGCTCGCGCGCGCGACCGGACGCTCCGCGTCGGGGACACGCGCGCGGTTGGGGCGGTTGCTCAACCGCCTTCGAATGGAGCTCGAAGATGGCTGATCGCCGGGCTTCGAATCCCGCCTCGAGGTGCGCCTCCGGGCGCATGCCGCCCGGGCGAGTCGGCCGTTCGATCCCGAGGCCATCGTGGCGACCGCGGTCGCAGCCGATCGGCCACGCCGCCGTGCGCGATCCGGCTTCGCCTGGCCGTGGCCCTCGATGCCGGCGGTCGCAGCCGTGCTCCTCGTCCTGCTCGCGGTCATGCTCGCGGTGGTCGCCGCCATCACGCTGTCCGGGCGTCGGAGCGAGCTCGAGGGTGACGTCGACCTGCCGAGCGTCCCGCCGTCGGCTGTCCCGGCGACGGTCGCCCCGGTGGAGCCCTCGCCGAGCCCGAGCGGCGCCACGCCGTCGACGGCGCCCACCGTTGCAGACCCGCACGCGCTCCTCGTCGTGGAGAGCAAGATCGCGACAACCCCGCCGTACTGCGTGAACGTCGACCGCCTGGGGACCCGGGACGGCTCCTCGCGACGCGTGGTCGACTGCGCGGAGTCGCTGGAGGTGACCCGCGACGGCACGTCGGCAGCGATCGCCGGACCTCGCGCCATGAGCATTGTCGACCTGCGGGATGGCCACGAGCTCGGGACGATCGATACCGGTCAGTACACTTTCCCGACCGCCTGGTCACCGAGTGGCCGCTGGCTGCTGTGGTCGTCCTGTCGGAAGTCCCGCTCCGACTCCGAGTCCTGTTCCGTGATCCTGAGCGCCCGTGATGGCAGTGGGCAGCACGAGCTGTACCGCGGAGACGACGGATACGCGAGCTCCATCACGTGGCTTCCGGACGAGTCGCGAGTCGTGGTGCCGACAGACGGCTCCGGCTCGGTCCTCGTCGGCGTGGCGGACGGGTCGGACCTGCGGCCGGTCGCGCCCGGCGGGCCCGAGTACGGCTGGGCTGGAGCCGTCGACGCCAGCGTCATCGACGTAGCGCCCGACGGCCGGAGCTACCTTTACCTCGACGGCCCACCGCGCGCCGACTGCGGCAGCATCTGTATGGACGCCTTGAAGGACGTCATGTCGCAAGGCCTCTCCGAGGGAGCGAACGACGGCCCACCGATGAACCTCACGAACCTCGCGCCGGGGCAGTTCGCCGTCGCGACCGCCTGGTCGCCCGACGGGCGGACCCTCGCGTTCCTCCGCAAGACGATCGATCCGGCCGTGGACAAGTACGAGCAGCAGGGGACGCTTCGCGCGGCACCCGCGGAGCTATGGCTGCGCGATGCGTCGGGGACGATCCGGCGCATCGACGGCGTCGCGCTCCCGGAGCCCCAGGATGAAGGCGCCGAGACGCAGCCCTATCGCATCCATTGGTCGCCGGACGGCACGCGCCTGGCGATCGAGGCGGGCAACGGGCGCCCCGGGACGGCAGCCTCGATCGATACGTATCTCGTCGCCGTCGAAGGACCGGCCCGGGACATCCTGCGCGACACCCGATCGGTTGCGTGGTCGCCGGACGGCACGGAACTCGCGCTCGTTCACCAGGCAGGGCCATTCGGCCACAGGCCGAGTGACCCGGCCGCCCCGGTGACGATCGAGGTCGCCGGCGCAGACGGAGCAGATCGGCGGCAGGTCGCCGTCCCGCCCGTGAACGTCGACTTCGACATCCTCTGGGCGACGGACTGAGACGACCCGAACCGGACAGCCATCCGCTCCACGTCAGCGTGGTCCCAGCGTCGCGCACTTGGCCCGGTGCGTGCCGTCCCGAGAGCCGCGCCAGGTCACGGTACGAACAGGCCGGTGCCGGGGCCTGCCGCGGCGGCCTCGAGAATCACATCTCCTGGGGCACGTAGGCCGGGTCGAGGTAGGTGTCGGGATCGTCCTTGAACTCGAGCAGGCAGCCCTTGCCGCAGAACCAGTAGGTCTTGCCGTCGTGCTCGAGCGAGAGCTTCGACGTCTCCGTGTCGACATCCATCCCGCATACGGGATCCTTGACGATGGCCATCGGTCAGCTCCTCGGGTGGTGACGCCCCGGCAGGACCGGGCACGCAGGCGTGAGACCCGGAGGCTAGCGCACACGGGCTGCAGGCGACCATGAGATGTCCCTGCAGGCGACCACGAGGCATCGGCGGAGGCGTAGCATCGCGGCTACCCATGGATCGCCCCGACTCCGACGCCGACCCGCGCACCGTCCTCCTCCGGGAGCGGGCGGAGCTGCTGGCAGAGCTCGAGGAGATCACCATCCGAGCGCCCGAGGCCATGACGTACGGCTCGCAGGCCGCGGCCGCGAGCCAGGTCTTCGAGCAGCAGCGCGACCTCGCCCTGCAGGAGCACAGCCGGGCCGCGGTGGCTGCGATCGATGCCGCCCTTGCACGCCTGGACGCGGGCACGTTCGGCTCCTGCACCTCCTGCGGACGACCGATCGGCGCGGAGCGCCTGGAGGCCCTGCCGGCGGCGGCCCTGTGCATCGACTGCCAGCGGACGAAGGGGCGCCGGTGAGCGTTTCCGGCTCCGAGGCCGGCCTCGATCTCCCCTCGCTCGTCACGATCGACGAGATCCGTGCCGCCGCCGAGATCCTGCGAGGGGTCACCGTACGGACGCCCCTGGTCCCGTTCGGGCGGCCGGAGCGCCGTCACTGGCTCAAGGCCGAGTCCCTCCAGCCGATCGGGGCCTTCAAGCTGCGGGGCGCCTACGTCGCGGCGGCGATGCTCGCACCAGAGGATCGGGCGCGCGGCCTCATCACCTACTCGTCGGGCAACCACGCGCAGGGCGTCGCGCGCGCCGCACGGCTGCTCGGCGTGCCCGCCGTGATCGTCATGCCGTCGGATGCCCCGGCCGTGAAACGGGCCAGGGTCGAGGCCGACGGGGCCGAGGTGGTCATCGTCGGGACGGCATCGGAGGAGCGTCGCCGGGTGGCCGAGGAGATCGCCGCCGCCCGGGGCCTCGCGATCATCCCGCCCTACGACGACCGGCGGATCGTGGCGGGACAGGGCACGACCGGCCTGGAGATCGCCGAGGACCTGCCTGACGTCGCGGCCGTCCTCGTGCCTGTCGGAGGAGGCGGGCTGGCGGCCGGCGTCGCGGCCGCGATCACGGCACTGGCCCCGCGCGCGCGGCTGATCGGCGTGGAGCCGGATCTCGCCGCCGACGCGCGCGAGTCTCTCGCCCGGGATCGGATCGTCAGCTGGGGGGCGGACCGGGTCAGCCGGACGATCGCGGACGGGACCCGGACCCAGTCGATCGGGCGCCTCAACTTCGCGCACCTGCGCGAGCAGCTGGACCTGATCGTGACCGTCACCGAGGCGGAGATCGCGGCCGCCGTCCGCCTGGGAGCCGAGGAGGCTCGACTCGTCATCGAGCCGTCCGGAGCCCTGCCGATCGCCGCCATGCGGTTCCACGCCGCGGAGGCGGGGCTGACGGGTCTCGAGGGGCCGATCGTCGGCGTGGTCTCGGGCGGAAACGTGGACCCGGACCGTCTACCTCGCCTATCTCGAGGCGCCGATCCCGCCGGAGGGATAGGGCGGGCCGCCGTCGCTGGCGCTCATAGGCGGCTTGACGCCTCGCGACGCCGGTTGCAGCGAAGATGGTTTGCGACACGGCGGCTAGCCGAACCGCCCGGGCGATCGACAGTCGTTCCGCTCCGTGGTGCGTGGCGCCACGAAGAGGCACGATCGGCGCCGTCGGCATGTGCGGCGGGCGAGTTCGTGGTCTCCCGCGCCACGAATGCGGGCCAGGCGACAAGGCTGACCCGGATGGCGGGCCGGTGGGGCGACTTCGTGGCGCCTGACGCCACACCGGGCGGGGCAGCGTGGACGCCGCGGGCCGGTGGGGCGACTTCGTGGCGCCTGACGCCACACCGGGCGGGGCAGCCGGGACGTGGCGAGCCGGTGGCGCGACGTGGCGCCTGGCCGCGGGCGGGGCGCGGGGACGCGCGGGCCGGTAGGGAACGGATCGGGCGCCGCCTACGGCGGGGCCGGTCTGCCGCCCCCTTCGCCGGCAGACAAGGGGGCCGAGGCCACCGACGGCATCGGGGCGGAACCCGGCGCCGAGGCCGGGGACGCCGCCGCACCCAGCGCCGCACCCGCACCCGAGCCCGCCCCCGCCTCCGCGGCACGGCGCGCCGCCAGCCTCACCTCGCGCTCCCGGATGGCGGCGCGCTCCGGCTCCAGGCGCCTGTCCTCGCCCACCGTCTGCCGCTCGTCGTCGTGCATCAGGCCCAGCACCAGGAGGATCACCGCAGCGATGAACACCAGGTCCCCGCCCAGCCACATGATGCTGCCGGCCAGCTGCTGGTCTTCGAGCGGGCTCGGGCCCCAGTTGCGGAGCTGCGTCACGTAGTGCGGGTAGAGCGGCACGGACGACATCGCGATGGCCACCGCCAGGAACGTGTTCTGGGGCATCTGGAGGCCCACGTACAGCACCTTGGCCCCAGGCTTCATCCGCCATGGCGACGGGTCGGGCCCGACGACCGGCCACCAGAACAGCAGCGCCGCAGACAGGAACAGGAGGTGCTCGAGGCGGTGCAGCCACTCGTTCTCCAGGGAGGCGTCGAACAGCGGCGTGAAGTGGCTGCCCCACATGACCCCCGCGAAGAGCAGCCATGCGACCACCGGGAACGAGAGGAACCGCACGATCCGCGCGTGGAGGAACGGGAAGATCCAGCGCCGCCGCGTCTCGGCCGAGGACGCACGCAGCAGCAGCGTGATCGGCCCCGCGTACAGGAGCAGGACCGGCGCGACCAGCGTGAGGAGCATGTGCTGGACCATGTGGTCGGAGAACAGCGAGCCGTCGTAGCGCTCGATCCCGGAGTCCAGCGCGACCAGGATCGCGAGCAGCCCGAGCATCCACGAGACCGTCCGCCGGCGCGGCACGCGGTGGGCGGGATGGGCGCGGTTCACCCTGCCGACACCGCGCAGCCAGAGGACAGCCGCCACGAGAGCCGGCAACCAGACGAGAGGATCGCCCTTCCAGCCGAGCAGGAACGCGGACGCGTCGGGGGCGGCAGGGACGACCGACCCGTGGGCGAGCACGGTTCCCGCGAACGGACCCAGGCCGAGCGCCGCGAGCCCGATCCCGATCCGGATCCCGAACCCGATCCCGATCCTGAACCCGAATCCCGGCCAGACCACGGGCCTCGCGACGACGGATCCCAGGCGCCGCGGGAGGATGGCAAGCGGGCGCACGTTCACAGCGGCATTGTCACCCGTTCCGCGCTCCGACACCGGGGGGCCGTTCGGCACGGTGCGCCACGGGAGATTCGGCCCCCCGAACGTGGTTCCTCCGGTATAGTGCAGCGGTCCGGCGCCCTGGAGACGGGTGCGCATGTCCCCGGGCGGCAAACCTCAGAGCTGAACGGTCCTGGCGAAGGACCGATTGCACCATCCGAGGAACCCGATGTCGATGCCCTCCCGGTCCCGGACCGGGTCCGGTCCCCTCGTTGCCGGCCTGATCATCCTCGTCACGGTCGTGGTGGTCGTCGTGCTGCTCGCGCTCGCCGGGATCACCCCGCAGCGCGTATGGGACAGCTTCTTCCCGGTCGGGGACGCGACGCCCGTCACGGATCGCGCCGTCGCGACGAGGGAGCTCTACAACATCGTCTTCGCCATCGGCGCCGTGATCTTCATCATCGTCGAGGGCGTGATCGTGTTCACGGTGTTCCGCTACCGGCGGAAGCCCGGTGACGAGACGCTGCCTCCCCAGATCCACGGCAACAACCTCGTCGAGGTCATCTGGACTGCCATCCCGACGGCGATCGTCCTGTTCCTGTTCGTGATGTCCTGGCAGACCCTCAACACGGTCGAGGCGAAGGCGGCCAGCGACGTCCACGTGCGCGCCGTCGCGTCCCGCTTCCAGTGGCGGTTCGACTATCTCGACGGGCCCGAGAGCCCCGACGCCAAGGTCGTCTTCTCCCAGGCACTGCCAGTCGGTGCCGATGGCGGCCTGACCCTGCCCGTCGGGGAGCCGGTCACCGTGACGCTCAAGGCCGAGGACGTCATCCACGCCTTCTATGTCCCGAAGTTCCTGTTCAAGCGGGACGCCGTGCCGGGCAAGGAGAACATCTTCAGCTTCACGGTCGAGGAGCCCGGCACCTACCGCGGCCAGTGCGCGGAGCTCTGCGGCGCATTCCATGGCTCGATGGTCTTCGAGGTCCACGCGCTGCCGAAGGCCGACTACGACACGTGGCTCAACGGCGCGATCGAGAAGGCGAAGGCCACCCCGGCCCCGGCAGCGTCCGGGGCGGGCGGGCCCGACCGTCGAGCTCACCGCGAAGGACCTCGCGTTCACCACGAACACCCTCCAGGCACCCGCGAACACGGCCTTCACGATCCACTTCGTCAACGCGGACGCCGGCGTGGCGCACAACGTCGAGATCAAGGACGCGGCCGCCAAGTCCGTCTTCAAGGGCGAGATCATCACGGGCCAGGCCGAGGTCGAACTACTCGGTGCCCGCGCTCGCCGCCGGCACGTACACGTTCACGTGCACGGTCCACCCGACCATGACCGGCACCCTCACGGTCCAGTAAGGGAGCACGCAGGGATGGCCACCACGACCCTCAACCCCGCCGCTCCCGCCTACCGGAGCAGGCTCTACGAGTGGCTCACGACCACGGATCACAAGAAGATCGGGATCCTGTACCTGGTCAACTCGATGGTCTTCTTCCTGGCCGGCGGCATCCTCGCCCTGGTCGTCCGCGTCGCGAGCTCGCTCAGCCGCGGCCTGCCAGTTCGTCTCGACGAGGCGTTCTACAACCAGGCGTTCACGATGCACGCCTCGTTCATGCTGTTCCTGTTCGTGATCCCGATCCTGGCCGGCTTCGGCAACTACGCCGTCCCGCTCCAGATCGGCGCACCGGACATGGCGTTCCCACGGATCAACGCGCTCTCGTTCTGGCTGCTGCCGCTGGGCGGCCTCCTGATGGCCTCGGGCTTCTTCGTCTCCGGCGGCGCGGCCGCCTCGGGCTGGACCGAGTACCCGCCGCTGTCGGGGGCCCAGTACAGCGGCACCGGCACCGACCTGTGGATCATGGGCCTGACCCTGATCGGGACCGCTTCCATCCTGGGCGCGATCAACTTCCTGGTCACGATCTTCAAGATGCGCGCCCCGGGCCTCACCCTGTTCCGGATGCCGATCCTGGTCTGGACGGTCCTGGTGACGAGCGTGCTCGTGCTGATGGCCACGCCCGTGCTGACCAGCGCCCTGATCATGCTGTTCATCGACCGCAACTACGGCGGGCACTTCTTCGACCCGGCCAACGGCGGCAACGCGGTGCTCTACCAGAACGTGTTCTGGTTCTACTCGCACCCGGCGGTCTACATCATGGTCCTGCCGGCGATGGGGATCATCAGCGAGGTCCTGCCCGTCTTCTCCCGCAAGCCGCTGTTCGGCTACAAGGCGTTCGTGTTCGCCACCGTCGCCATCGGCGCCCTGGGCTTCTCGGTCTGGGCGCACCACATGTTCACGACGGGCTCGGTCTTCCTGCCGTTCTTCAGCCTGATGACGTTCCTGATCGCGGTGCCGACCGGCGTCAAGATGTTCAACTGGATCGCGACGATGTGGCGCGGCAAGCTCAGGTTCCAGACGCCGCTGCTGTTCGCGACCGGCTTCCTGACGATGTTCCTGATCGGCGGCATCAACGGCGCGTTCTCCGCGGCCGTGCCGGTGGACTTCGCGATCCACGACACCTACTGGGTCGTCGCCCACATCCACTACGTGCTGTTCGGCGGCTCGGTGTTCGCCATCTTCGCCGGGATCTACTACTGGTTCCCGAAGATGACCGGCCGGATGCTCAACGAGACGCCTGGGCAAGATCCAGTTCACGATCATGTTCATCGGGTTCAACCTGACGTTCTTCCCGATGCACCAGCTGGGCCTGGCGGGCATGCCGCGGCGGATCGCCGACTACTCGGCGAGCGCCGGCTGGAGCGAGCTCAACATCGTGGCCACGGTCGGCGGGTTCGTGATCGCGACTGAGCATGCTGCCGTTCCTGTGGAACGTTCTCGTGTCGCTCCGGAACGGCAAGGTCGCGGGCGACGACCCTGGGGGGCCAACTCGCTCGAGTGGGCCACCACGTCGCCGCCGCCGCCCTACAACTTCGACCACCTGCCGGAGATCCGCTCGGAGCGGCCCGTGTTCGACGCCCGACACGGCCGGAGGGTCGTCCATTGAGCGGGAGCGAGACGATGACGGCGGAGGCCCAGTCCCACACGCTGACCGTCCACACCGAGGTAGCCGCCGACGGCCACGTCGCCGGTGGGATCGGCACGCCGGTCCTCGGGATGCTGCTGTTCATCACCTCCGAGGTGATGTTCTTCGCCGGGTTGTTCGCGGCCTACTTCAGCATCCGGGCCGGGTACACGGAGATCGTCAACGGACGCTGGAGCACGTCTGGCCGCCGACGCAGTACGCCGACCTGCTGAACCCGTTCACGCTGCGGACCGAATCGGGCCAGCTGAACGTGATCCTGCCGGCCACGATCATCCTGATCCTCTCGTCGGTCACCTGCCAGATGGGCGTCTGGGGGATCATGCGCGACGACCATCGCGGCTTCGTCCGGAACTTCGGCGCCACGCTCGTCCTGGGCATCACCTTCCTCCTGCTCCAGGCGTTCGACTACAGCGTGCTCATGAACGAGGGGCTGTCGATGAGCTCGACGACGTTCGGCACGACGTACTTCACCCTCACCGGCTTCCACGGGGCCCACGTCTTCGGTGGCGTCCTGATGCTGGCCGTGGTCCTCTACCGTGGGATGGCCGGGCAGTTCTCGGCGAAGCATTTCGACATGGTGGAGGCGACGTCGCTCTACTGGCACTTCGTGGACGTCGTCTGGGTCCTCCTGTTCACGATCCTGTACCTGTTGCCTGCTCGGGAGGAGGCCTGATGAAGCCGCGTCGCGCCGCGCTCGCCGGCCTCGTGTTCCCGTTCTTCGCGGTCCTGTACCTCGCGTTCCAGGTTGCCGGCGGCGCGCCCCGCATCGACTGGGCCGGCATTACGATGCTGGTGGCGCTGGGAGCCGCGACGTCGATCATGGCCTACGTCCTGTTCGCCAGCCTGAGCCGGAGCTGAACGCCTCACCGATGATCGAGGACCTCTGGACCTCCCTGCTCGCGTTCTCCGGGCAGTTCATCGTCCCCGACTGGGGCGCGCTGGTCGGGCTGATCCCGCATCCTTCTCGCGGCGCTGGTCGTGCTGTACCTGACCTGGAACATCTCCGGTTCGCGACTGCGGGACCGACCAGCCGCGGCGTCCGCAGGCTGACCGCCCGTGCCGCCCGAGGGCATCCACATGCCCGGGCCCACGTTCGCCCCCGTGCTCGCGGCGCTTCGGCGCGTTCATGTTCCTGTTCGGGGTGGTCAGCGGCGGCATCTGGATGGGGGTCGGGATCGGCGTCCTGGTGGTCACGCTCCTCTACTGGGGCCGCGAGGCCTTGCGGGACTACGACCGCACCGTCCATGCCGACGCGCTGCACGAGCCGCGTCGCTGGCACCCTGCCCGCGACGGCCGGCCGCACGCCCCCGCCCGGCGTCCACATGCCGTCGCCCTCGTTCCGCCCGCTGCTGGTGTCCGTTCGCGTTCACCCTGCTCGTGATCGGCCTGGTCTTCGGGGGCTGGTGGCTCCTGGTCGGCGCCGTTGCGATCGTGGTCACGGGTCTCGGCTGGCTGCGCGACTCGCGCCGCGAGTACAGCGCCGTGGCGGACGCCGACCGGACGGGACACCTCGACCTCGGCGGCGCCCCGTCCTGGCCCAAGGCGACGTTCGCCGTCCTCGCCATCCTCGTCATCGTCGGCCTCGGGCTGCGACCAGCATCATCCCGGACACGGGGTCGGGCTCGGCGGCCCCGAGCGGCGTCCGGCGGGAGCGGCGGACCGCGGCGAGCGGTGGCCGCGGCCGGCGGTGGACCGGCGGCGGCGGCGGCGCACCGCCGGCGCCGAGCGCCACCGCCGCGCCGAGCCTGCCGGCCGCCGACGCGCGGCTGGCGGCAGAGAACCTCGGCCTACGTCGAGACCTCGATCACGGTCCCGGCCGGAAAGCCGTTCAAGCTCGCGTTCGACAACCGGGACACGGTGCCCCACAACGTGGAGATCAAGGACGCGGGCGGCGCCCCGCTGTTCAAGGGCGAGATTTTCAGCGGCCCGGCGGTGAAGGTCTATGATGTGCCCGCCCTGGCCGCCGGCCAGTACCCGTTCGCCTGCACGGTGCACCCGAACATGACCGGGACCGTCACAGCCCAGTAGGCCCGCCACGATTCCATCCCGCGCCGACTCCGCAACCCCGTCCCCACCGTCGGCCTCGTCCTCATGCTGCTCGCCGCCGCGTGCGGCGGCTCCGCGGCATCCTCCGGGGCGCACACCGGCCAGCCGGCACCGGCGATCACGGGGACCTCGATCGACGGCACGGCGATCGACCTCGCCGCCTACCGGGGCAAGCCGGTCATCGTCAACTTCTGGGCGTCGTGGTGCACGCCGTGCCGCGACGAATTCCCCCTGTTCAAGGAGAAGCTCGCCGACGCTCGGGCCGACCGACGGGCTCGTGATGCTGGGGGTGCTGTACAAGGACCAGGCGGATCTCGCCCGGCAGTTCGTCGACGAGCCGGCGCCACGTGGCCGACCGTCACCGACACGGACGGCGTCCATCGCCGCCGCCTACCGAGTGGTCGCGCCGCCGCAGACGTACTTCATCGACAAGGACGGGGTCCTGCGCGGAATGCAGATCGGCGAGGTGCGCCCGGAGGACTTCGACACGCAGTACGCGAAGATCAAGCCGTGACGGTCGCGGCGCCGCGGCGCGGCGTCGGTGCGGGACGCCGTGGACGCCACGGCCGGGGACAACGCCGTCGTGGCGCGCGACGTCCGCAAGCGCTACGGCGCCCGCGACGTCCTGGCCGGGCGTCTCGTTCGAGGTCCGGCGCGGCGAGCTGTTCGCACTCCTCGGGCCCAACGGGGCCGGCAAGACGACGACGGTCGAGATCATCGAGGGCTACCGCCACGTCGACGGCGGCTCGGTGCGGGTCCTCGGCCTGGACCCGGCCAGGGACGGCACCCGCCTGCGGCCGCGGATCGGCCTGATGCTCCAGGACGGCGGCATCGACCCCCGGACGACGCCACGCGAGGCGCTCCGGCTGTACGCCCGCTTCTACCGCGACCCGGAGGACCCGGACCGGCTGCTGGAGCTCGTGGACCTGGCAGCGCGCGGCCGGGACGCGGTACCGCCGGCTGTCGGGAGGCGAGAAGCAGCGGCTCGGCCTGGCGCTCGCGCTCATCGGGCCGGCCGGAGCTCCTCGTCCTGGACGAGCCGACCGCAGGCATGGACCCGGCCGCGAAGCAGGCGACCCGGGAGCGGATCGCCGCCCTGCGGGCGGCCGGGCACCACGATCCTGCTCACGACCCACGAGCTGGGCGACGTGGAGCGCCTGGCCGACCGCGTCGCCGTGCTCGACCGCGGCCGGCTCGTCGCGCTCGGGACCCCGGCCGAGCTGACGGGCGCCGGAGCCCCGCGCATCCGCTTCCGCCTCTCATCTCCGCCTCGAGCGACGGCGATGCGCTCCGCACTGGCCGCGACCTTGGGCCAGGCGGCGGCGCCGTTCGCGTGGTCGCGGCGGGCGCCGGCGCGCACTACGAGCTCGAGGGGCTGACCGAGGCCGCGGATCCCGGGCTGGTGGCGGCGCTCGCCGGATGGTGCGCCGAGCGGGGCCTCCTGATCACGGAGCTGCGCCTTGGTGCGGCGAGCCTCGAGGAACGCTACCTGGAGCTCGTCGGCGAGGACGTCGCGGCCGAGGCGGAAGGGATCGAACGCGACGAGGGGCGCCGCGTGACGGCCCTGCCCGTGGGCGCCGGCGTGCCGGCGCGGCCCGCCTCCCGGCTCCAGATGGCCATGGCGCTCGCCGCCTACGAGTTCGAGCTGGTGCTGCGGCGGGGCGAGGGGCTCCTGATCACGTTCGTCATCCCGGCGGGCGTCCTGCTCATCTTCAGCTCGTTCGACACGGGCGGCGGGACCGGCAGCGGCGATGCGGTCGACCGGCATGCTCCCGGGCTCGGTCGTCGCTTGCCATCATCGCTGCAGCCATGGTCTCGCTCGCCATCTCCACGGGCTTCGAGCGCCAGTACGGCGTGATCAAGCGGCTCGGCGGGAGCCCGGCGGGCACGTCGGTCCTCGTCGCCGCGAAGACCGCATCCGTGGTCATCGTGGAGCTGGTCCAGCTGGTGCTCCTGGTGGGGATCGCCGCCGGGCATCCTCGGCTGGACGCCGGGTCCCGGGGCGTCGGCCCAGCTCGTGTTGACCGGTCTCGTGCTTGGGACGGTCGCGTTCGCCGGGCTCGGGCTGCTCATGGCCGGCACCCTCCGCGCGGAGGCGACGCTCGCGCTGGCGAACCTGCTGTTCCTGCTCTCGCTGGTCCTGGGCGGGATCGTCCTGCCCCTCGACCGGCTCCCGGCGCCGCTGGCCTCGGTCGCCGACGACCTGCCTGCTGCGGCGCTGACGCACATCCTGGCGGTCGGGTTCGGGAGCTCGAGCGCCGATCCGACGGAGCCGCTGGTGATACTCGCCGGGTGGGCGGTCCTGTTCGCGGTCCTCGCCGCCCGCCGGTTCCGCTGGGACTGACGGCCGAACCGATCTGACGGGTACCCGCGGGGGGCACGCCGGAGCTCAAGCCCGGCAGCTGCCGGCTCGTGATGTGCGATCCCGTCTGTGGCGTCCCTGTCGGTCGTGACCCGCGCCTCCGCACGCTCGCGGGGCGGCGCCGTCGGCCGCCACGGGCGCCTCCGCACGCTCGCGGGCTGGGCCGTCGGCCGCCACGGGCGCCTCCGGCACACTCCGCAGGCAGCGGCCGTCGGCCGCCGTCGGTCCCACGGGCGCCTCCGCACGCTCGCGGGCAGCGCCGTGGGCCGCCACGGGCGCCTCCGGGCACACTCCGCAGGCAGCGGCCGTCGGCCGCCGTCGGTCCCACGGGCGCCTCCGCACGGACATGCTCGGCTCATGTGCACGTCACGCTCTGGGCGGATGGTTGCGCCGAGACCTGCCGACTGTGGCGGGCCAGATGCTCACCGAATGTGCACGAAGGCCTGTAAGGAGGCCTGAGCGCGGCGATGCGGTCATCGCCGCGATGCCTCGACCGTCGCCAACGCAAAACGCGCACATGGATCGATCATCCAATGGCGCAGGCCTGTCAACGGAGGCGGCGTGACATCGGACGGCCAGGAGAACGATCGCGAATGCCGCCGCGCCCGCGACCGGGTCGTCCGACGACGTGCCGCAGCCGCACACCCACGATCGGGCGCGAAGGTCAGGCGGGGTCGTCGATGCCCGCATACGGGCCGATGCGCCGGCCGTCGGCCGCCCGGCCGAACCGGGCGCAGAGCTCGGCGGACACGGCGTCGGCAACCTCGTCGGCGGTGCCGTCGCGCTCGACCTCCTCCCACCAGTGGGACTCGGCGAGGTAGTCGTCGCTGCCGGCGAGTCCTTCGTGCATCGTGATCCTGCTGATCTCCTGCATGAACCAGCGCGGCATCGGCCGCTTCACGATGGAGTCCGAGGCGTCGGTCGCCTCCACCTGGGTCTGGATCTCGCGCCAGGCGAGGACGCGATAGCGGGCCACGGTCAACTCATCTGCGTTCCTGCGGCGAGTTGCGGGCGGTCGTCGGGTCCCCTGATCCGTCGCGGCGCCCGCGGCGACCAGCGCGTCCATCGCGCCCGCGTCGACGATGTCGGCGAAGCCCGCCGCGGACATCAGCTCGGCCGCGATCGCGCTTCGCCTTCCCGAGCGGCAAGTAGACGAGGTACGACGCCTTCTTGTCGAGCGAGGCGATCCTTGAGCCGAAGTCGGTGGCCTCTACGTCGACGTTCTGGGCGCCGGCGATGTGCCCTGCGGCGTACTCGGCAGGCGTTCGCACGTCGATGACCACCCGCGAGTCGAGCATGTCGACGGCCTTGCCCGCGTCGACCTTGGTGACTGCGGCGGTCGATCCACCACCACATCCCGTGGCGACGGCCGCCAGGACGGCAAGGACGAAGACGGCGATACGGGGCGCTCTGTGGCTCGAGATCCGGGTCATCGGGCGGCTCCGGTGGCTGCGGGTTGGCGGTCGCGACTGAGGCTCATTATTGCGTACTTGCGCAAATAACAGACAACTGCACCCGAAACTGCTCAAGGCAGGAGCGTGGCCAATGGGAGTGCGGGCGGGGGTGGTGCGGGTCCCGGGGTG
Source organism: uncultured Chloroflexia bacterium (assembly GCA_963776395.1). Classification (GTDB taxonomy): domain Bacteria; phylum Chloroflexota; class Limnocylindria; order Limnocylindrales; family CSP1-4; genus CAIXZV01. The sequence continues at coordinate 118,214 of CAVZML010000002.1, forward strand.
GGGGTGCCGGCATAGAAGAAACCCCGGGGTGGTCGAGTCCCGGGGTTTCAGGAGAAGCGAGTTGGTTGCGGGGAGGGGATTCGAACCCCTGACCTTCGGGTTATGAGCCCGACGAGCTGCCGCTGCTCCACCCCGCGACGTCCTACACTACCCGCGATCGGCCGATCCGTCAAAAGGCCGCCCCGCCGGACCCGTCGGCCGCCGTTCGGGCATCGGCCGCCGTTCGGGCATCGGCCGCCGTTCGGGCATCGGCCGCCGTCCGGTCGTCGGCCGCCGTTCGGGCATCGGACCGCGGGTCCGCTCACCTGGCGCCGCCTCGGCCCGGGCGCACAGGGCCTGGTGCCAGCGTCTCGAGCGCTACGGGCCACCAGCGGTCCATCGGCCCGTCCGAGCCGTACCAGTCGCGACCCGGCCACTGGCCGTGACGGGCATCGTCGAGCACCAGCGACGGCGCGCCCGGGAGCAGTGCGGACCCGAGTGGGATCAGCCCATCGCCCACGATGTCCCCTTCCGCGCGCTCCGGCAGGAGTTCCTGGTATGCGCTCCAGGATCGACGCTCGGCGCGCGTTCCGTCCGGCCGCCCCGAGACCGCTGTGGACGCGACAGCGAGATAGCCGACCCGGGGCGCGAATCGTGGCCCCGGGACCTCACTGTTGGCGAAGGCCGCCGCCTCCGTGCCGACGCGGTTGCCCAGCCCGCCCTCCGCGGACACGACGTTGGGCGTGCCGAGGGTGACGATCGCCCCGATCCGCCCCGAGGCGTTGAGCGTGCGTCCTGCAAACGGACGGGGCGAGGTCAGCAGCCGCGCCGACATCCCGCCCGCGGAATGGCCGACGACCAGCACCGGCGCCCCGAGGCTGAGCGCCGCGGACCGCTCGGACGCCGCCAGGAGCGCCCGGCCCGACCGCGTGAGGATGGGCCCAAGGCCCCGCCTCGCCGCGAGCAGCCAGTCCGGCGTCCAGACTCCGGCAACCACCACGTCGGCGGCCCCGCGCTCGATGAGGTGCCGGACGAACGGCCGGTATGCAGGGGCGAGGTGAGGAACCCGCCGAGCACGAGGACGGTTGGAGCCGGCGGCCGCCCGGCACGGACCTCCTCGACCCAGGCCGGCCGGGGACGAGACCCCGCGGGCGGACGGGAGCCGACCTGCGGACGGGAGCCGACTGCGGACGGGAGCCGACTGGCGGACGGGAGCCGACCTGCGGACGGGACTCCGGGGTCATCCGGGGGACTCGAGAACCGGCGAGCCGACCCGCGCCGGGTCCAGGTGGCTGGGCTGCATCGCGTCGTAGAGGCGGCGGCGCCCGATCGCGAGGCCAAGCAACAGGGCTGTCCCGACGCCGATGCCGGCCGCGAAGAACGGGAACCGGAGGTCCTGCTGGGCGAGCATGCCCGCGCCCACCGACGCGACGATGGTCCCGACGGTCCCGGCAGCACCGAACAGGCCCTGGGCCGTCGAGCTGCGACCAGCGGGCGAGGCACGGGCGACGAGCATGTACAGGGCCGGCGAGGCGAATGCGAACGCCGTCCCCTCGACGAGGCCGAGCACGACGACGAACCAGACCAGCGGGATCACCGGGTACAGCGCGCCGCAGACCGCGATCCCGGCCATTCCCGCCACGAGCGCGATGAACCCACCTTCACGGTCAATGAAGCGGCCGGTGAGCGGCGACAGGAGCAGGACGGGCAGGGAGAAGGTCATGAAGCTCAGCCCGACGAGGTCGAGCCCTGCCCCGAGGCTCGTTAGGTAGAGGCTCCAGACGACCTCGTAGCTGCCGCCCGCGAAGAAGCTGCCGACGTTGAACACGATCGCGGCGATCAGCAGCCTGTTGAGGATTCGGCCGCGGGACGGACCGTCATCGACGTGCACGCCCCGCCCCGTGTGCCGCCGCACGGATGGTCGGGACGTGCGCGATGTCGCGCACGCGAACGGCCACCAGCACAGCCGAGACCACGAGTGCGATGCCGGCCACCCAGAACACCACCGTGGGCTCGCCCGTCACCGCGGCCGCGACGCCGCCGATGGCCGGCCCGATCATGAACCCGCCCATCTGGGCTGCCCCGTAGTAGCCGAACGTCTCGCCCTGCCGCTCGGGCGGGTTCGCGTCGACGAGGTATCCGCGTGCCGCGGGGTCGTAGATGGACGCGCAGAGCCCGGAGAGCGCCCGGAACGCGATGAAGGCGACGGGCCCGACGACGTACAGCGGCAGAACCGCGACCCCGGCCGCCAGCACGAGCCCGACGACCATCATCGCCTTGCGCGAGGACCGGTCGGCGACCCAGCCGAAGAACGGCTCGCCGACCAGACGGGCCGCCGGCCAGGCTGCGACGACGATGCCGAGCGTGGGCAGGTCCACGCCGTGCTGGGTGAAGTAGATCGGGAGGATCGGCAGGAGCGCACCGAACCCGAGCCAGATGGTGCCCTCCGCGATCAGGAGCGGCAGCATCGGGCCCCAGCGGTCGAGCCAGGCGCGCAGGCGGTACGTCACGGGATCACGGGATGCGGCATTTTCGGGAGCAGCCATCGTAGCCGACGAACCCTCTGCCGCCGTCCGGAGGCGAGGTCGGGACCGTCGAACGGGGCGGGGCCTATGATCCGGGGGCAATGTCGCCCGTCCTGTTGCTCGTCGCCCTCGTCGCCGGCCTGCTCGCCCTCCTGCCGGTCTGGCGCCTCCACCGCGCCGGATGGCCCGCGCGAATGCTGCTGACAGCGTGGATCTTGTACACGCTGGCGATCTTCGTCGGGATGAGGTTTCCGGGGCTCTTCCGACTGCTCCTGCCCGTCCTATCGTGGCCTACGTCGCGCCGTTCGTGGCCGGGCCGGAGCGCCTCGGCAGGGTCCTCCGCAGGCGTCAGCCGGTGCGCGGTGTGATCATCGACGTCACTCCCAAGCCCGCCCCCGGCCTCCCCGAGCCTCCGCCGCGTCCTGCGTCACCGCGGACCGTGTCCCCGGGCGATCCCGGCGCGGACGAGACGAACGCGGACGACCCGGCGGCGGACGACCGCTGAACGGGCTCGTCGCGCTGCACGGGGGTGGGGAGTACGTCGCGGGCGACGAGGCGTCTATGGACGCGCTGCTCGCGGCGGCCGTCGGCGCTGCGGGCGCGCAGGTTCCTCGCGTGGTCATCGTGCCCACCGCGGCCGCGCGTCACCGGCCGGACCTTGCGGTGGCGCACGGCGGACGGGCGTTCCGCGATGCCGCGGCACGCGCGGGCGTCGGAGGTCCTGGTCTCGGCAGCGCGGATCCTCGAGCGCGTGGATGCGACGAGCCCGGACGACGTGGTGATCGCCCGGCTGGAGGGCGCCCACCTGGTTCACCTCCCCGGCGGCGACCCCGACCTTCTCCCCGCCGTCCTCCATGACTCGCGGGCGTGGACGGCCATTCTCCGGGCGCATGCCGCCGGGGCGTGCATCGCGGGGGCAAGCGCTGGGGCGATGGCCATCGGCGAGCGCCTCTGGACGCGCGATGGGCCCGTGGACGGGCTCGGCCTGGTGCCGGGGATCGCGATCCTGCCTCACTTCGATCCGGGCCGGCTCGCGGCATGGCGGGCGTCGGTGGACGGCTCCCCGGTGGACGGCGGCCGGGCGTCGGTGGACCGCATCCCGTGGCCGGCGGCACCCCTGGCGATGGCGCGGGTGACGGCGCGCCACGCCGACTGACCTGGCTCGGGCTCGACGAGCAGACGCTCGTGATCGGGCGGCCGGGCGCCACCTGGACCGTTGCGGGCCGCGGACGCGTGCACGTGGTGCCGGGTGGGGCCACGGTGCCGACGCGGTCGGCGGGACCGGGCGAGTCGCTGATCCTCGAATAGGTTCATCGACCGGGCTCCGGACGGCGGCCCGGTGGGCTATCGTCCGGTCGTGGCTCATCGCACTTTCGACCGTTCGCCCTGGCTGCTCGAATCGGACGTCTCGTTCCTCAACCACGGCTCGTTCGGGGCGTGCCCGGCGCCCGTGCTCGAGGCGCAGCGAGCGTGGCGCGACCGCTTGGAGCAGGAGCCGGCCCGGTTCCTGGAGCGGGAGCTGGAGGGCCACCTGGACCAGGCTCGGACGGAGGTCGCGACGTTTCTCGGGGCCGACCCCGACGGCCTCGCCTTCGTCGCCAACGCAACGACCGGCGTGTCGGCCGTCCTCGGCTCCGTCCGGTTCAGGCCCGGGGACGAGCTGCTCGCGGGCGACCATGAGTACAACGCCACGCTCAACGCGCTCCGGGCGGCGGCGGTGCGAGACGGCGCGACCGTGGTCATCGTGCGGGTCCCCTTCCCCGTCGACGATCCCGCGCAGGTCGGTGGAGGCGTACATCGGCGCCGTCACGCCGAGGACGCGGTTCGCGCTGGTCAGCCACGTCACCTCGCCGACGGCGCTGGTGCTCCCGATCGCCGCCCTCGTGCGGGAGCTTGACCGGCGGGGAATCGACACCCTGGTCGACGGGGCGCACGCCCCGGGCATGGTCCCGGTCGACCTGGAGTCGCTGGGGGCCGCGTACTGGACCGGCAATGCCCACAAGTGGCTGTGCGCCCCGAAGGGCGCGGCCATGCTCCACGTCCGCGCGGACGTTCGGCCGTCGATCCGCCCGGTGGTGACGTCGCATGCCGCGAACGACGAGAGGCGCGATCGCTCGCGGTACCGGCTCGCCTTCGACTGGACCGGGACAAATGATCCGACGCCGTGGCTCTCGGTCCCCGCCGCGATCCGGTACGTCGGTGGCCTGCATCCCGACGGTTGGCCGGGACTGATGGGCGCGAATGCCTCCCTCGCCCGCCTGGCCAGGGACCGGATCTGCGCGGCCCTCGGGCTCGAGCCGCCGGCCCCAGATACGATGCTGGGGTCGATGGCCGCTGTGCCGCTCCCGGGCCTGGCGCCGACGCGGGCCGCTGCCACCGCGCTCCAGTCGGCGCTCTTCGACGAGGACCGGATCGAGGTGCCCGTCTACCCGTTCCCGGTGCCGGCCGCGCTCGGCGATGGTGGCTCCCCTGCCACGTTGATCCTCCGGGTCTCGGCCCAGCACTACAACCGGCCGGAGGAGTACGACGCACTCGCGGCGTCGCTGGCGACACGGGTTCGGGCTGCCTCGTCGCCCCGCTCGCTGCTGGCGCGGCTGCGGCGCGGGTAGCCAGGCCGCGGCGGGCGGGCGACTGCCGATCGCCCCGATCGCACTCCGGCGCGCGGGACAGCCTGCGCGTCTACGTTCTCGGCGCCGCCCCGCTCAACCGATGGCTCCGCCGTCCCGGCGGACGTCCACGCGGTCGGCCGCGGCCGTGCCTGTCGTCCCCGCCGGCCGCCCGCGCCCGTGGCGCGGGTAGATGACCAGAATCCGTCCCACCCCGTCGCCGATGTTCTCGACGTCGTGCGGCACGTTCGGGTCCCAGGCGAGATAGTCGCCGGCGACGAGCTCCACGGTGTGGTCACCCTGGGTCATCCGCCATCGGCCCTCCAGGATCAGGTGGTGCTCATCGCCCTGGTGCGCGTGGGTGCCCGTCGACGCGCCGGGAGGCACGCTGACCTCGAGGATGGACACGTCGCGGCTCGTGCCCGCGTCGACCTCGGCGATCAGGGACCCGCCCGGCCCCTCGGTGCGGGGTCGATCGGCGAGGCGGACCACGCGGGGCGGCAGCGACGCGTCCAGCAGGAGCCACGCGGGCGGGATATCGAGGGCGGCCGCGATCGAGCCGAGTGCCTCGAGCGACGGGATCGACTTCTCGTTCTCGATCTGCGACAGGTACCCGATGTTGAGGCCGCTCCGCTCGCCGACCTGCGCGAGGGTGAGGCCGCGGGTGTGCCGCCAGCGCCGGGTCTCGCGCCCGACGTTGAACCGCGTCGAGGGAGCGGCCGCCGAGGACGGGGTCGGCGAGGGGGAAGAGGTCCCGCGGCGGGCGTCTCGCCGGCCCGCGGACGTCTCGGCCGGGCCGGCAGAGTCGCGCGGCCCGGCGGATCGTCCGACCGGCCCGGCAGACGTCGCGGCCGGCCCTGCGGCGGTCACTGCTCGCCCGGGCTTCGCTCGCCCGGGCTTCGGAAGTTGTTCTTCGGACAAGGTACTTGACTCCTGGCTACACTCCTGTCAGAGTTGTCTCGACAGCAATGTTGCTTTGCTGATGACAAAACGTCAAGGACGACCCGCACGCCGGGTCGCTGGGAGAGTTGAACCATGAAGATCGCAGTGATCGGCACGGGTAACGTCGGACGGGCCCTCGGGGCCTCGCTCGCCGACGCCGGCCACCATGTCGCCTTCGCCGCGCGGGACGCCGCGAAGTGTGCCGAGGCGGCGGGCGCGACCGGGGCCGTCGCGGCCGGGTCGCCCGTCGAGGCCGCACGGTCGGCCGATGTCGTGATCATCGCGGTCCCGTACGGCGCCGCCGCGTCCGTGGCGGCCGAGATCGCACCCGCCATCGCCGGCAAGGTCGTCATCGACGTGACCAACCCGCTCAAGCCCGACTTCACCGGCCTCGCCACCGGCGACGGCCCGTCGGGCGCCGAGCTTCTCGCCGCGGCCCTCCCGGGCGCCCGCGTCGTCAAGGGGTTCAACACCCTGTTCGCCGGCAACCAGCGCAACCCGGGCGCCCTCGGCACGACCCTCGATGCCCTCTACGCGACGGACGACCCGGCCGCGCGCACCACCTTCGCCGAGCTCGCCGCGTCCATCGGCTTCCGTCCGGTCCACGTGGGTCCGCTGGCCGCAGCTCGCGAGCTCGAGGCCATGGCCTGGCTCAACATCCGCATGCAGTCGCTCACCAACGGCAGCTGGCAGACGGCCTACGTGCTGGTCGCTCCGCCCGAGGCCGCCAAGGCCGCCTGACGCCGCCTCCTCCCGCGAGGGCTCGCCGGGTGGCGCCACGGTTTGCGTCACCCGGCTTCTCCGTCTACCGTTCCCCCGCGTTGCAGACCGCCTGGAAGTCCACTCCCGATGATCGAACCGCATCCCGACCCCGAGCCCGCAGCGGCTTTCCGGCCCGCGCCGGCCCCGGAGGTCTCCGGTCCGCTCCCCGCCCTCTACCTCGGCCATGGCGCGCCGCCGCTCCTCGACGACCTGTGTGGATGGGACAGCTCGCCGGGTGGTCGGCCGCGCTCCCGCGCCCGAAGGCGATCCTCATCGTGAGCGCCCACTGGCAGACCGCACCGATGGCGATCGGCGCCACCACGACGGTCCCTCTCGTCTACGACTTCTACGGGTTCCCGCAGCGCTACTACGACATCGAGTACCGGGCGCCCGGCGCGCCGGGGCTCGCCGCCGACGTCAGGGGCCTGATGCCGGCCGGCGAGCCCGTCCTGGACCGGCCCACCCGCGGCCTGGACCACGGCGCCTGGGTGCCGCTGCTCGCGATGTACCCCGAGGCGGACGTCCCGGTCCTCCAGATGTCGATGCCGGATCTCGACCCGGCGCACCTGTTCGCTGTCGGCCGCCGCCTCGCGCCCCTGCGCGATGAGGGCGTGCTCATCGTCGGCTCCGGCTTCATGACCCACGGCCTTCCCTACGTCGGCGAGTACTTCGCGGGCAAGCCGGGCGCGCCCCAATGGTCGATCGACTTCGACCGCTGGGCCGCCGAGGCCCTGGCGCGGGGCGACCTGGACACGCTGTTCGCGTTTCGCGAGAAGGCGCCCGGGATGCCCTGGGCGCACCCCACCGTCGAGCACCTTGCACCCCTGTTCGTGACGCTGGGCGCCGCGGCGAAGCCGGAGGACGCGCCGAAGACGGCGATCGAGGGCTTCTTCGTCGGGCTGTCCAAGCGATCGATCGAGACGCGTTAGCCCGGGTGGGCGGCAGTAGCCCACTCGGGGGATATCGCATGGTGCCCCGAGTCGGGCACCATGCCACCCATGCCGTCACCCTGGCTCCGCAATCTCGAGGACCTGCTCGACGCGGAGCTGACACAGGGGTCACCCACGAGCCCGTTTCGCCCGGCCATCCTGCGCTGGGCCGCCTCGAACGGCCGCCCGGTCGATCCTCTCCCCCTCCTCGAGTCGCTCGAATCGAACCGCATCGGCGGTCGCCGCGGTTCCCGCCGATATCGCTGGAGCTTCCCGGTCGCCGGCTGGATCGAGCTCGACGAGCGACTCCGATGGCGGCCTGCCGAGCGTGAGTGGGTGGAGCGCCACGGTGCAGAGCACGCCGCGCGCCTGTGGGTGCCGCCGGTGCTGGTCGAGCACGTCGAGCTGCTGGACCGACTCGGCCGGGGCGGCGGCGCGACGGGCACGGACGTCGCCACGCGGGCCCGCGCGCTGCTGTCCGAGGCGCTGCCCGCGATCGAGGACGACGTCGCACAGCGGATCGCCGGCGTCGACGCCTGGGGCGACACGTTCCTCCTCTGGGCTTTCGCCAGGCGCCCGCGAGCGCTCGCCAGGGTCCCGGGCCTCGTGTCCGCCATCGCGTCGCGCTACGCGGCGAGGGCCGCCCGGACCGGCGGCCTCGTACACGGACGGTCCTTCCCGTTCTTCGACGTCCCGATGCCCTCGGCAACCGCCCACCTCGCGGCCGCGGCGGCCCGGACCGGGGAGGGCCTCGACCTGGTGGCGCGCGCGGTCGAATGGCTTCGCGCCGAGCAGCGGCCGGACGGCGGCTGGGGAGATCCCCGCCAGCCCAGCGACCCGCTGACGACGCTGGCGGTGGCGGAGCTGCTCGGGCTGCTGGACGCCTCGTTCGATCCCGCCTCCGTGCTGGAGGTGATGGAGTCACAGCTCGGCGAACGGGATGCCCGCCCGGTGCTGGTGGGGCCCGAGTGGCCATGGCTGGCCGCGGAGATCCTCGCCTTCGCCGCGTGGAGCGGGCGCCCGTTCCGGGAGCGCTTCCGGTGGCCGCACGTGCCGAGGTGGATGACCGACGCCCGCGTCGGGGTGCCCCGCTACGAGGCCTACCTCGTCGATGCGCGCCTGTTCGCGGAGGTGCCGGGCCTCGCTCGCCTGCCCGTGGAGTGCGCTTTCATCGATCTTGCGGGGTTCGGAGCCTGGAACTCCGTCCATGGCCAGGCCGCCGGCGACGAGCTCCTCGCGCTCCTCGCCGGAGAGCTGCGGCGCATACCGGAATCCAGGACGATCCGCGACGGCGGCGACGAGTTCCTGGTGCTCGGGGCGCCCATGGCCGACGGGCTGCGGGCCCGCCTCCGGGCGATGTTCGCCCGCTGGCCGGATGTCTCGCGCGAGCGGTTCCCGGAGCTGCCCGTGGTGCCGCTCCGCGCTGTGATCGGCCACGGACCCGGCGGCGAGCTGCGGCCGCTCCGCGAGCTCCTCGGCATTGCGATCGGGGCCGCCAAGGTCGAGCATCAGTCGCCGCCGCCCGAGGGCGTGGTCATCCAGCTCGGCTGAGGCGGCGCGCCAGGGCGACGCGCGGAGGTCCTGGAGTCGGCGGCAGGGACCGGCGAGAGCCCGCTTGCCGACCGGGCTACTTCTTCGTGGAGACCTTGCCCGCCTTGGCACTCGGCGCAGGCTTCGGCGCCTTGGCCGCCGCGGGGCTCGGCGTCGCCTTCGGGGCCTTGGCAGGCTTGCCGCTCGGTGCCGCCGTGGACGCCGTCGCGCCCTTCGCCTTGCCAGCTTTGCCGCCGGACACGGGCGTCGGGGACGCCTTCGCGCCCTTGGCCTTGCCGCCGGACACGGACGCCGGGGTCAGATCGGCACTGGATCACATCCGGCATCGAGACCTCGTCGAGTCGCGAGCGTGGACACACGACCTGCCGCGATCGCCGCGAGGTACGCGGCGTGGTCCCGCTCGTTGAGGTCGGCGTACGCCTCCGAGAAGTCGGCGATCGCTCCGTCGAACGCGTCGCTGGTGCCGAGATAGGCGGAGATCGCCGCCGCGTCGCCGGTGCGGGCGTGTGCGCGCGCGAGCGCCCAGGCGCAGACCTTGGGATAGAAGTTGAACCCGGGGAGCTGGAGGGTCGCGATGTCGACGGAGCCCTTCATGTCCCACAGCTGGCGGACATAGAAGTCCCGGCCGCCGGGACCGCGGGTCCAGCCGAGGAAGATGTCGGACGTCGCCTGCATGAGCTGCTGGCCGACCACCACGCGCTGGGCGTGGCTGGCGTGCCCGCTCGCGACGAGGTACGGCTCCATGACCGAGGCCGTCGCCTCCTTCGCCTGGAGGATCAGCGGGTCGTTCTCGTCACGGCCCTCGAGGACGATGACGAAGCAGCGGGTGCCGACGCTCCCCACGCCCACGACCTTGAGGGCGACGTCGACGAAACGATACCGCTCCAGGAAGTCGCGCCGGTTCTCGGGCATCGTGGCCCGATAGTCGGTGAACACCTTCTCCAGCACGGCCGGGCCGCCCTCGAACTCGACGTGGGTGATGACGGGCGGGTCCTCGAGGATGACCCGGCGCCCGTCGATCACCCCGGTGAGCGACTCGAAGGCGCGCATGCCGTCCCGGCGGCGGGCCTTGGTGAAGAGCAGCTCCAATCGCGCGCCGGCGATCGCCGCCGCTCTTGCCGGTGAGCCAACCGGACGTCTCGGCTGCCTCCCGGATGTCCCCCTCGGTGATCGACGCGTACCAGACGTCGAGCAGGCGCATCCCGGCGTACCGGGCCATCCACTGGCGGTAGCTCTGGACGGCTCCCATCGTGGCGGCACGGATCGCCTCGGCGCTGAAGCCGATCGCGCGCCCCGCGATGACGACGCTCGCGGCCATTCGCTTGATGTCCCACTCCCACGGCCCGGGCAGCGTCTCGTCGAAATCATTCGTGTCGAAGACGAGCGTCCGCTCGGGCGAGGCGAACAGCCCGAAGTTGCTGATGTGGGCGTCGCCGCTCGCCTGGACGAGGATGTCGGACCGCGGCGTGGACGCGAGGTCGAACGCCATCACGGCCGGCGTGCCGCGGTAGTAGGCGAAGGCCGACTCGGCCATGCGCTCGTGACGGAGCGGCACGAGGCCCTGGAGACGGTCCGCCTCCTGGTCCGCCAGGATCGCGATCGGGTCGCGGTTCGCAGCAGGTTCGAAGGCAGCGTGGCTGACCCGCGGGACGCGCTTCCGGGCGGCCTTGCCCTCGGCGGCCGCGCTCGGTGGGGTTGACCCATGGCCGTGCCGTCCAGGCACTACCGCTCGGCGCCGGGACGGCCCACGCGGCATCGTAGGCCTCGGCCGTCGCGGCGGCCTTCCTGGGGGCCCTGGTCCGTCGCGCTGGCTTGGTCGGCTCGGTCATCGCTCACGTCCTTCGGGTTCCCGCGGCCCAGTTGGGCACATTCAATTGTGACAGAGAGGGACGGGTTCGTCTCCGCACGGCTGTGCGGGCCGGGAACCCGGTCGCCGCGGTGCAGCGACCCATTGCACCGTACACCAACGGGGGCCGCGTGTCCCCTTTAACAGGCGCACAGGCCGGCCGCGACGCGCCGCGTGCGAAGCCTGGTGAGCCCGCTGGGATTCGAACCCAGGACCAAGGGATTAAAAGTCCCCTGCTCTACCGCTGAGCTACGGGCCCCCGGCGCAACTCTACCCGGTCGGCGTCGGCTTTCCTGCCGGGGAGGACCGGCGGTCAGGGCGCGTACGGGACTCTCGGTCATGCGTTTCGGGTCGACGGCGGTCGACACGGCTGGGCGGGCTCGCTCGGGCCCCGGACCGGGACTCTGGGTCACGCGTTTCGGGTCGACGGCGGTCGACACTGCCGGGCGGGCTCGCTCGGGCCCCGGACCGTGACTCCGGGTCACGCTTGGTGCAGGAGGGCGGTCGATCTCGCGGCCACCTTCGGCCCGGGGCTGGACCGCTACGGCAGCAGCGAGTCGTTGACCAGCTGATCCACCGTCACCGGGTGCGGCACCATGCCCAGCCCGGTCATGAAGTCGAGCGACTGCTGCCACCCGGCCCTGTCGATCGAGCCCAGCGCCCCGCCGGTCCGGGGGTTCTTCCAGGTGGCGATCGTCGCGTCCAGGATCTCGCGCTGCAACGCCGGGTCCTTGCCCAGGTCGGGCACCAGGGCGAACGTCGCGTCCAGGCCCTTCTGCGGGTCGGCGGCGATCTCGTCCATGGCCCGCAGCGTGGCCGCCGTGAAGGCCTTGAGGGCCTCGTGCTTGGAGGCGAGCGTCGCCGTCCCGGTCACGAGGCCGGGCCCGGGCAGGGCGATGCTGTCGTCGACACCCAGGACGACGGGCTCGATGCCGGCCCGCTTCAGCACGATCGGCTCGTTGTTGGCGAAGCCGGTCGCCGCATCAACGGCGCCCTGCTGCAGAGCCGCCACCTGGCCAAAGTCCGGGAAGAGCATCAGCTCCACGTCGTCGGTGGTCAGGCCGGCTGACTTGAGCAGGGCCTGGAGCTGGATCCAGCTCGTGCCGTACTTGCCCGGGATGCCGATCTTCTTGCCCTTCAGGTCCGCGGCCGTCCTGATACCGCTCGCGGCATTCGCGACCACGATCGCCGGGAACGTGCCGTAGATGGTGGCGGTGTACACGACCGGGATCCCCTGGCTCACGGCGGGGATGACGGACGTGCCGTCGCCGTTGCCGATGTCGAGGGCGCCCTGGCCGAGGAGCGTGATGAGGTCGGGGTCGATCTTGTTCTGGAGCGTGACGTTCAGGCCCGCGTCGGCGTAGTAGCCGGCCTGCTGGGCGAGGTAGAACTGCGCGAACTGGACGCTGGGGATGTAGCCCAGGCCCACGGTGAGGTCGACCGGCGGGCCGGCCGGGGTGGCCGGGGCGCTCGACGCGGACGGCGTCGCCGATCCGGCGCGGAGGTCGCGGGCGCGGCCGACGAAGGCGCGGCCGACAAAGGCGTGGCCGAGGGTGGCGTCGATGGCACGGCGGTGCCCCCGCCGCACGCGGCGACGAGCAGGGCCGCGGCGGCGACCACGGCGCCCAGCGGGCGCAGCGAGTCGTGGATCGAGGACAGGTTCACGGGCGAGCGGACCTCCGGAGCAGGGGGACGCGGCTCATCGCTCGCCGACCAGACGGCGCTCGATGAGGACCATGACGAGATAGAGCGACACCCCGACCAGGGCGAGGGTCAGGAGGGCCGAGAACATGAGCGGGATGTCGAACAGGGAGCCGCGGGCGATGTTGATCAGGACGCCGAGCCCACTCTCGCCCCCCGTCCACTCGCCGACGATGGCGCCGATGACCGCCAGAGTGATCCCGACGCGAAAGCCGCCGAGGATCGCCGGCAGCGCGGCCGGAACCTCGACGCGGCTGATCGGTCTGCCAGCCGGTCGCGCGGAAGCTCCTCGTCATCTCGAGCAGGCGCGGGTCCACGGACCGGATGCCGACCATCGTGGCCACGGCGACCGGGAAGAAGACGATCAGAGTGCAGATGACGAGCTTGGACGGCAGCCCGCTGCCGAACCAGAGGACGATCAGCGGTGCGAGGGCGAGGACCGGCGTTGCCTGGGCCGCGACGAGGTATGGGCTCAGCAGCCGCTCGGCCAGCCGGGAGCGCGCGAGGCACGATGCCGGTGACCAGCCCGATCGTCGCTCCGAGAACGAACCCGAGCAGGACCTCGACCAGGGTGGTCGCGGGTGTGGGGCCACATCGTCCCGTCGGCCCAGGCCCGGGCAAACCGCTCGGCGACGGTGTACGGCCCGGGCAGGATGAACGAGGGGTAGGCCGTCAACGAACACCACCAGCTGCCAGACAAGGACGAACACGACCAGGCTGGCCACGACCGGCAGCACGACAAACTCCGCGCCGACGCCTCACGGGCGGGCATCCTCCGGGCGGAACGGGTCGAACCACGCGGGGGTCCCGGGGGCCGTCTCCGCATGGCGTGCCCTGGCGGCGGGCGGCACGCCGGCCGGCACGAAGGTGCGCGCCTCCTCCATCGCGATGCTGTCGTCGGTGGTGTCCACGAGGTGGGACCGGACCTCCGCCGCAACGTGGGACACGAACGCGGAGTCCAGGTCCGCCACGCGCCTCGGGCGCGGCATTTCCACCGGAATCTCGGCGACGATCCGCCCCGGCCGCGGCGACAGCACCAGGACGCGGTCGGAGACGAACACGGCCTCCGGGATGCTGTGCGTGACGAGGACGATCGTGGTTCCGGTTCGCTCCCAGAGGCGGAGCAGCTCCGCGTTGAACCGCTCGCGGGTCAGGGCGTCCAGGGCGCTGAAGGGTTCGTCGAGCAGCAGGATGCTGGGCTCCAGCGCCAGGGCACGGGCGATGGCGACGCGCTGCCGCGTACCGCCGGAGAGGGTGGCCGGTCGGGCGCCCGCGAACTCTCGCAGGCCCACGAGGCCGAGGAGGTCAGCCGCCCGCATCGCCTGGCGCTCTTTCGACCAGCCGGCGAGCTCCATCGGGAAGCGGACGTTGTCGGTCGCCGACCGCCATGACAACAGGCGAGGCTCCTGGAACACCAGCCCGACCCTCGGATCCGGGCCCGTCACTGGATCCCCGTCGATGGTGACGGCACCCGCGTCGATCGGGATCAACCCGGCCAGGACCCGCAGGAGCGTGCTCTTGCCGCAGCCGTTGGGCCCGATGAGGGCGACCACCTCGCGGGGCCGGATCGCCATGTCGATGCCGTCGAGCACGTGCGTCGTCCGGGCGCCGACGAAGGTCAGAGACACGCCGGCAACGTTGATGCCCGCGGGCGGCGAGGGGCCGAAGGCGGGCGCCCCGGCGGCGAGAGCCGGCGCCACAGGTACCTCGGGGGCGTGGGCGGCGTGGACGGGCGCCTCGGCAGGTGGCCCGGCGGGACTGTCGAAAGGAGCGTGGGTGGGCGCGACGGCCGGGGGCGCGCCCTGTGCGGGACCCTCCTGCGACGCCATCGACCACCTCCGTGCATCCACGAGCAGCACGGGGCAGGAGGCGCCTTTACACGATCCCGGGCGGATCGTGCCGGCCCTGGCCTTCTCTCATCCGGACTGTACCGTCGGCTCCGGCGGACGAGGCGGACCTCGTCTTCGGATCTGCTGCACGCCGCGGACTCTGTTCCCGCTGCGCCGCTCGTGGGCTCGTCCCGCGTTCCGGGACCCTACCACCGGTCGGGAATTGCACCCTGCCCCGAAGGCTCTGCCGCGATCCTACCACCGCGCCGCCGACGGGTCGCGGGGCCGTGCCGCCCGGACGCCCCATCCGACGGGCGATCCCCTCCGGGCCCCCGCGCCGCGCGCGCCGCTAGAAGGCCTCAGCCGCCGCCCGGACCACGCTGCAGCGGCCGGAGCGCGGGGTAGAGCGCCCGGTACAGGCCGAAGGCGTCGTCGTACACGGCCCGGGTGGATGGGTCCGGCTCAAGCCGCCGGGCGACCGCCGCCATCGATGCAACACCAGCCTCCAGCGACGGCACCGCGCCGACGCCCGCGGCGGCGATCATCGCCGCACCCAGCACCGCCGTCTCGCCCACGGCCGGGATCGCCGCCGGGACGCCCAGGACGTCCGCCTTGATCCGGGCCCAGAGGTCGCCCGGGCTCGGCCGGCCGGCAAGGCGCAACTCGCGGGCCGGCGCCCCGGCGTCGGCCAGGGGCTCCGCCACGTGGCGCATCGCAAACGCGGCGCCCTCGAGCACGGCCCGGACCAGGTGCGCCCGTCCGTGCGCCAGCGTGAGGCCCACGAACGCGCCGCGCGCCCCCTCATCGAAGATCGGGGCGCGCTCCCCTGCGAGGTACGGGCAGGAACACCAGCCCCTCGGCGCCGGCGGGCACCGTCGCCGCGTCGGCGAACAGCTCCTCCGCGGACCACCGGTCGCCGAGCACGGAGCTCCGGAGCCAGCCGATCGAGGCGCCCAACGCCGCCATCGCCCCGCCGACCACCCACCGTCCGGGCATCGGCGCGGGCGCCTGGTACAGGCCGGCGACCGGCAGCGCGATCGGGCCATCCGTGTAGATCCCGATCCCGCCCGACGTGCCGCCCGTGTCAACGGCGTCACCGGCGAGCCTCAGCCCCGCGCCGAGCATGCTCGCCGCCCCGTCGTTGACTCCCGCGACGACCGGGATCCCCGGGCTCACGCCCAGGGCATCGGCGGCCGCGGTGGTCAGCAAGCCGAGCGGCGAACCGAATGGACGCGCGGGAGGCACCTGCGACGGCCGCACGCCCGCGCCGGCGAGCTCGTCCGCGGACGGCACCGCCTCGTGCCCCTGGAGGGACGAGGCAGCCTCGCCGCTCAGCCAGAGCCCCATCGCGTCCCATGCGGGCAGCAGCCAGGCCGCGGCGCCGGCCGAGGCCGGGTCCTCGCGGGCCAGCCAGGCCATCCGGGGCAGCAGCCCGAACCCGGTCGCGCCGGCCCGCCGGTCCTGCCAGGTGATCGCGGGACGGACCGGGTCGCCGGCCGCGTCGACCGCCACCAGCGTCGGGCCCTGCGAGATGCAGCAGATCGCGACGATCGCCGGCGCGCCGGGCCCGCTCGCCGTGGCCGGTCCCATCGACGCCATGGCCTCGGCCAGGGCCGACCGCCAGCTCAGGGGGTCCTGCTCGGCTCGTCCGCCAGGGCCCACGTCGGTCGGGTAGCCCGCTCGGCCAAGGCCCAACAGCGTTCCGTCAAGCCCGACCAGCGCGGCCTTCGCCTCCGTCGTCCCGACGTCCAGCCCCAGGACGGCGGGTGGGCGGTCAGCCATCGACGGGCAGCGCCGCGATCGGGGAGACGTCCTCCGGCAGGAGGAACCAGCGGAGCTGGTCGAAGTCGGGTCCGACGGTGCCGAAAGGGATGGTCGGTGTCGTGACCGGCGCCGGCGGGCGGGCGAGGAGATCGCGCGCCTCATCGAGGTACGCGGCCAGGCGGGACTCCGGCTCGTGGTGCCGCTGGGAGGGCCACGCCATCGAACCGCCGTCATAGCGGATGTCGCGCAGCGAGAGCGGCGGCTCGGGGCGACCGCCGCGGTGACGCCAGAGCCCGGTCGACGGTTCGAACGCGTAGTCCGGGAGGAGGCGCCACCCCTCGGTCGCGACCAGGTCGACGGCGTCGAGGATGAACCGGAACACGGCCTCGCTGATGAAGTAGTTGAAGTTCACCCGGACCCAGCCGGGCTTGATCCCCTCGCATCCCCGGGTGATCTCGCGCTCGAACTCGTGGCTCGTCTCGGGGTCGATGCCCAGCAGGCGGTGGCCGTACGGCCCGGCACACGAGCATCCGCCGCGCGACTGGATGCCGAACAGGTCGTTGAGGAGCGCCACGACGAAGTTGTGGTGGAGGTACCGGCCGTTCCGGCGGACGACGAACGAGACGATCGACAGGCGCTCCGCCTGGTGGCTGCCGAGGATCTCGATGCAGGGGTTCGCCTCCCACCTGTGGAGCGCGCGGTGGATGAAGTCGTCCTCGCGCTCCCGGATCGCGTCCACGCCGACCGCCGCCTTGAGCTGGAAGACGAGCCCGGCCCTGATCGACTCCACGATCGCCGGCGTGCCGCCCTCCTCGCGGTGCTCGATATCGGTGAGGTAGACGTGCTCGACCGGGTTGACGTAGGCGACGGTGCCGCCGCCGGGCATCGACGGGACGCTGTTCCGGAACAGGTCGCGCCGCGCGACGAGGACGCCCGGCGTGCCGGGGCCGCCGATGAGCTTGTGCGGGCTGATGAAGACAGCGTCGATGCAGGCCAGTGGGTCGTCCGGCGGATCCATCTCGATCGCGACGTACGGGGCGGCGGCCGCGAAGTCGAAGAAGGAGAGGGCGCCGTGCTCGTGGAGCAGCCGGGAGATGGCCGCGGTGTTCGAGACGATCCCGGTCACGTTCGAGGCTGCCGAGAAGCTGCCGAGCTTCAACGCTCGATCCGAGTATCGGGTCAGCTCGTCGGCCAGCTGGTCGAGATCGATCTCGCCGTCGCGATCCTCGTGGATCGTGACCACTTTGGCGATCGACTCCCGCCACGGCAGCTCGTTGCTGTGGTGCTCGTACGGGCCGATGAACACCACGGGCCGCTGGTCCGCCGGGATGCGGTCGCGGAGCTGCCAGCGGTCCGCGAGGTCCGCGGGCAGGCGCAGCTGGAGCACGTCCACAAGCCGGTTGATCGCGGCCGTGGAGCCCGAGCCCACGAAGATCACGGCGTGGCGCGCGGGATCGCCGCCCACGGCCTCGAGCACCAGGCGGCGCGCCTCCTCGCGAAACCGGCTCGTCTGCAGCCCGGTTCCGGAGGACTCGGTATGGGTGTTCGCATACAGGGGCAGGACCGACTCGCGGATGTAGTCCTCGACGAACGAGAGGCTGCGGCCCGATGCCGTGTAGTCCGCGTAGGTCACCCGCCGGATGCCATAGGGTCCCGCGACGGCCTCGTCCTCGCCGATGACCGAGGCACGGATCAGCTCGATGAGCGCGTCGGGACCCGGTCGGTCGCCGTCGCGACGGCGGGGGGACGCGGCTGCGCTCGGCTCCATCGTGCCGCGAAGTCTAGGGGATGGACCCCGAGGCCCATCCGGCCTGTGGCACCACGTCGACCCGACGACGCCTTCGGCCCAGGTCCAGGGCACCCGGACCGGCGCCGGGTCTAAGGCACCCGGACCGGCGCCAGGTCTGCGTGGCGGTACCGGTCGAGGTCGACCCGGCCGCTGATGCCGGGCACGACGCCATCGGACGTGTACTGCCAGAACGTCCAGCCCTTGCTCCCCCAGTTGGCCGCGGGCATCGTCGGCGACGACGCGGTCGTCCAGTGCGCGATCCACAGCACCGGGTACCCATTCTGCGCGAAGGTCGCGGTGTTGCCCATGTAGGTCGACCAGAACGACGGCGAGACGTAGATCGCGGCGCGGATGCCGGTCCGCTCCTGGACGCGATCGAGGAAGGCCTTCACCCAGGCCTGGAGAGGCGCGGTCGAGAGACCGCCGCTGACCTCGAGATCGAGCACGGGAAAGAGGTCGCCGCTCGCGGGCGCCGCGGCATCGACGAACAGGTCGGCCTCGGCGACGGCGTCACCCGCGGTCGCATCGGGGCGCGCGAAGTGGTAGGCACCGACGAGGATGCCGGCGGCCTTCGCCCTCGAGCGATTGACGGCATATGTCGGGTCCCGGAAGTCCGTGGAGTCGGAGGCCTTGAGGAATGCGAACCGCTTGCCGGCCTTCGCCACGAGCGACCAGTCGATGCTGCCCTGCCAATGGCTGACGTCGATCCCCTCGATCCACTTGGGGGCCGGGGTGGCGGTGGGCTTGGGGGTGGCGGTGGGCTTGGGGGTCGGGGTCGGGGTGGGTTTCGGGGTCGCGGCGGGCGCCGGCGCGGACGCCAGCCGGAACAGGCCCTTCGCCCCATACACGGCGGAGACACCGTAGAGGGTCTTGACGCTCTTGCCGTTGACGGAGGTGATCCGGTACCACGAGGTGCCCGATACGGCCTTGCCGCAGGTGGCGCTCCAGGCCTTGCCGGAGACGGTGCCGCTGGCGACCACGGGCGTCCCGGCGACGAGACGAGCCTTCGCGGCCGCCGTGGTCGAGGCGCTGGTCCTCAGGTTCACGCCGCCGCACGCCGTGACGAGCTTGATCGGCGCGACGTACACGCGCAGCAGTCCCGTGGCGGCGTAGAGGTAGCTGACCCCGTATTTCGCCTTGACGGACGCCCCGTTGATCGACGAGATCCGGTACCACCGGCTTCCCGTCGCTCCCGCCGCCGCAGCTCGTCGACCAGCGGCCGCCGGTGACGACGGTCGTTGCCACGAGTCGGGTCCCGGCGGGGATCGTGACCTTCAGCCGGGCGGTCGTCGAGGCGCTGGTGCGCAGGTTCGCCGCGCATCTCGCCGTGAGGGTCGTGACGGCCATGGCGGGCGAAGGGCCGGAGCCCAGGGCCGCCGTGAGCACGAGGGCGACCGCCACCACGAGGGCGACCAGGGCGGGCCGCGTCCGAATCACCGGGAGCGGCCTCACGGATGCCGAGGTCGCGGCGGGGAGCGGCGAACGGCTGGTGGACATGGTCGATTGACCTCCGGGTTGTGAGACGACCAGCCTCCACCCGAGACCCGTCGCAATCCATGGCCCCTTGGGGCCATCGGCCATGGGCGTATTGAACCATCACGCGCAACCCCCTCCGCGACCGTCCCTCAAGCCGGGCGTCAGCGGGCGACGCCGAATCCGATGTCGTGGACGACGTCCGTCCCACGTCGTGGGCGACGTCCTGGCGACCGGGTGCCGCCGGATGCAGCGCGACCCTGCGAGATCCAGCACGGTCGTCGCTACAATCGCGGCGTGTCCCGCTTCTACTCGCTCGATGATGCCAACGCGCTGGTTCCCGACCTCGCGGCCGTGACTGCGCGGCTCCGTGACCTGCGCGCGGAGCTGGTCGGCCTCCGGGACGCCTACCGGGACAGGGAGGGCGCCCTGATCGAGGACCTGATCGCCGATGAGCCGGCCGCGGACGGCGACGATCCGGAGCTCCGCCGCCTCCGCCTCCGGATGCGTGGTCTCGTCGACCAGATGCAGGCGGACGTCGCGTGGCTCGACGAGCGGGGCCTCGTCCTGCGTGACATACCCTCGGGTCTCCTGGACTTCCCGGCCGTGCTCGGCGGGCAGGAGGCCTGGCTCTGCTGGCAGCTGGGCGAGGACCGCGTGGGCTGGTGGCACCGGACCGACGAGGGGTTCGCAGGCCGTCGACCGCTCGAAGCCCTCCCCGATGACCCCGCCCGCGCCTGACCGGGGTGGCGCCGCCGGTCGGCTGGTGGGGATGCCGACGCCGGGACCGGACGACCCGCGGCCCGATCCAATGGCCGATCCACAGCGCGACCCGATGGCCGACGCCCTGCCCGACCCGCGGCCCGATGGTCCCGCGGGCGCCGGGTCCGATCCCGCGCCCGGCACCAGGCCAGGACTGATCCGGCAGGGTGACCGGGAGAAGGCATATCGGCCACTGTCGCTCGCCGCGCGTCGACTCGCCTTCACCGCGGCCCTCACGGCGTATGCGCGGGGCGACTTCTTCGCGACTCACGAGGATCTCGAGCCTGCCTGGATGGGTACGGACGACCTCGAGGAGCGCGCCCTCCACCAGGGCCTGATCAAGGTTGCGGCGGCCTACGTCCACGCGGTGCGGGGCAACCCGGCCGGAATCGCGAAGAACCTCGCGGGCGCCCGACGCCACCTCGCGGTCTCGGGGTCGGCGGGAGCCGCCTGGGGCGTCGACGTGGACGGTCTGCTGGCAGACATCGACGTCCGCCTGGAGCATCCTGAGATCGCGCTCGTCGCGCCCGTCATCCGGAGGACCGAGCCCTCATGAACCGCCCCCAGGCGATACCCGCCCTCGACCCGCTCTATGCGGACATTCGTCGCCACGACCCCGTCCGTCCGGCGCTCATGCTCGACGTTCGCGAGCGCGACGAGTTCATGGCGGTCCGGATCGAGGGCTCGCTCCTCATCCCCATGTCCCAGCTCGGGGTGCGCCTCCAGGACATCCCGAAGGACAGGCCGATCGTGGTCCTCTGTGCCACCGGCAGCCGATCGATGAATGCCGCCGGGTACCTCCTCGCCGCGGGCTGGGAGGACGTCGGCTCGATGGCAGGCGGCATCGCCACCTGGGAGCGGATGGGCCTGCCGGTCAGGCGAGGCCCGGTCGAGCCGGGCGAGGGACAGCTGGAGGGCTGATCACGGACCTCGGGCGGTCAGCCCTTGCCGCCCCTCCGCCGGCGCCTGGCGAGGAGCTCGCGGACCCGGTCCGGATGCGCGAACCCCCACCCCACGAGCAGCAGCAGGATGAAGTTGACCGCACCGACCGTGGCGGCGAGCAGGTAGCCGATCTGCTGGCCGGTCTCACCGTCGAGCTTGAGCCCGGGGATCGTCGCCCCAAGGATGCCGATCTGGAAGAACGGCGCCTGCGGGGCGAGATTGGCGCGGGCCGCGCTGACCGTGATGCCGTCGCTGGTGCGACCGCCGAGGACGAACCCGTTCGATGAGGAAGCGATCCCAGCGGCGCCGTCGAGGCCCTGGCCCAGGTCCAGCTGGGGCAGCGTGCGCCAGGCCGGGATGACCCCAGAGGCGTTGGGGACGGCCCACCAGGTCTCGGGCTGCGGGCTCGCGGCGTCCGTTCCGCCCTGGACGTAGAGCACGCCGTTGGCGGTGAAGCCCGCCATGTTGGACCGGGCGACCGGCAGGTTCGTCTGCTCGCTGAGCCGCCACGCCTCGATCACGTTCGGGTCCTTGGCCGTCGCGGCGGGCCCGCCGCCGACCAGGCCCTGCTGGACGGAGGCGACGGGCTGGCCCGAGAGGTTCCGGCCGCCGACGACGAAGATGACGTCACCGACGCGCATGGCGACGCCGTCCATGTTCTCCTCGACCATAGGGCGCTGCTCCACCCAGGCCGCCATCTTGCCATTGAGGTCCCGAAGGCTCTTCCAGACACTTTTCGTGGGTGCCGTGCCGTCGGTGCCGCCGACGACGACGAGGCCGTCAGAGACCGCCACCGCGCTGGCGCCGGCGCGGGGACCGGGCAGGGTCAGCGCGTCCTCCACCTTCCACTCCCCGAGGGTCCCGTCGGTGCCCATGGTGAGGCTGTAGGTCGACCTGGTCGGGGCGCCGTCGGCCCCGTAGCCGCCGATGACGTAGAGAGTGTTCCCGAGAACCGACGTAGGCGGCGTCGGAGCGCGGGCGCCGGGAGCTTCGGGCCCTCCGACCACTTGTCGAGGTTGCCGAGCCCGACCGCGTGCGAGACGAACGTGGTCGCCACGGCCGCCTTGCCGTCGCTGCCGCCGGCGTACAGGTACGTCGTGCCGATGAGGGCGGCGGCCCCGTCGGTCCGTCCCGCGGGGAACTGGATCTCGCCTGGCGACGGATGCCACGGGAGGGTCGAGCCGGCCGGTGCGGGACACGGCAGGGTCTCGTTCTCAGGCGGGCAGAAGTTCACGGGTGACCAGACGAGCAGGCCGAGGTCGACAGTCTTCTGGACCGTGAAGTAGTAGGCGCGGTCGGGGATGTAGGCGAGCAGGATGATGATGATGATGAACCACCCGAGCGCCTTGACGATTGCCCAGGGCCAGCCGTCGGCCGCGAACAGGCCGAAGAAGGCGCGGCGGCGGGCGGCGGGGACGACGCGCGGGGCGGGGAGAGCCGTCTGTGCCATCGCTCAGCCCCCGACCTTCAGCGTGCCGGTCATGTTCGGGTGCACGGTGCACAGGAACGTGTAGGTCCCGACAGCCAGCGCCGGGACGTTGTACGTGGTCTTGGCGGGTCCCGTGATGATCTCGCCCTTGAAGACGCTCTGGCCGTTGGCGTCCTTGATCTCGATGTTGTGCGGGATGCCGGCGTCCTGGTTGTCGAACTCGATCTGGAACGCCGCGTCGGCGGGGGCGTTCAGGTTCGGCGTGCCGTAGGCGATGTTGAGCGCCGTCTGGGTGAGCTTGGTGGCGCCCGGTGCCGCCGAGGCCGGGGGAGCGCCGGAGGCGCCCGGCGAGGCGGATGCGGCGGGCGTGTTGAACTCGCTCGACCAGCAGGCCGGGTATGGCGTGGAGCCCGGAGCGGGCTCGTAGGCCGGGTCGACCCAGCCCTGGAAGGTCTTCTGCTTCTTGGTCACCGGATCGGTCACGGGCTCGAACAGGCCGGGGTCGAGCACCCGGTACGTGGTCGTCGATTCGGCCCGGATGAACGCGATCAGGTTGTCGATCTGCTGGTAGTTGAGGGGTCCCGCCGGGCTCCCGGTGTTCGACCACACCGGCATGATGCTGTTCGGGTTGCCGCATGCGTACCGTCCGCCGGCCTGGAGCATGTTCCGGATGTAGTCCGGGTTGAGATGCGCGAACAGCTTGTCCTGGCGGTGGAGCGCGGGGCCCTTGCCGCCCTCGCCGTTGGCGCCGTGGCACTGGGCGCAGTTGGCCTGGTAGATGTTGTAGCCCCGCTCGACCGCGGTGACCTGCTGGTCCTCGGCGGCCGCGTCCAGGCGCGCCCCGGACAGGCCGCCCGGCAGGCCGATCTCGTAGAAGTAGTAGACGATGACGAACAGCGCGACGATCGTCACGGCGATGAAGCCCACCCACCGTGCGCTGGCCGACTGGCGGACGATCTTCGCCGCGCGCTCGGGCGTCAGGTCGTTTCGGTGGGTCGACGGAGGCGCCGAGAAGCGCTGGGCCGGCACCGGTGCGGACGGCGGCCGCGGAGCGGGCAGGCGCTCCTCGGGCGGGCGGCCGGGCTGGTCGGTCATCGGTCTCCTCGGTGGGGCGGCATACGGCTCATGGGCGGATCAGATGCACCCGGTCGGGGTGAGCGGCGGGATGATCCCCGGCTGGCCGACCGCGATGGGGAGCGGGCCGAGGGTGATCTTGCCGGTGTTGACCGTCAGGACGCCGTTGGCATCGACGCTGGTCGCGAAGCGGTCCATGCCGCGCGGTGCCGGGCCATACGTGGGTCCGGCGGCCTTGATGCCGAGGCGGTCGTAGCGCGACCCGTGGCAGGGGCACTCCAGCCAGAAGTTCTTGATGCACGGGTTCGGCTTGCAGCCAAGGTGCGGGCAGCGCTGGTACAGCGCGCGGACGTTGACGGCCGTGCCCTCGCCGCTGACGTCGCTGCCCTGGATGAACCGCTGCTGCGACGGGTCGACCAGCACGACGAAGGCCTTCGCCGACGAGACGTAGGCAGGGAAGCCCTCGTTGATCGGCAGGGTCGAGTTCGCGTTGACCAGGTCGTCGAGCGTGCCGACGACGACGTCGCCGCCGAACTTGCCCTCGAGGTTGGGCCACAGGAAGCCGATGGAGCCGGCAGTGACCTCGAGCAGCCAGAGACCGATGCCCGCGGCGAGGGATCCCCGGAGGAGCTCTCGCCGCGAGATCCCCTGGACCTGCTCGTGACGGAGGGCCTTGAGTGCCTCCGTCGTCAGCGCCTGGGGCTCGCTGGCCGGTTCGACGTGGTAGTTGCTCATGCTCGGACCCCTTCCGATCAGAGGGCGAAGTGAAGGCCGGGCGTCCCGATCGTGAAGAAGTCGAGGTACGGGATGACGAACGAGTAGCCGGGGCCGCGGAAGAAGATCCCGACGAAGGTCACGAACAGGCCCAGCATGCAGAACAGCGAGAACAGCACGACGGCGGTCTTCCGGTCCGATGGACGGGTCACGAGGATGTTGCCGCGGTCGACGAACGGTATCAAGGCCGCGCCGACAAGCACGAAGGTCGGCACCAGGACGCCGGCGACGGTCGGGTGGAAGTAGGCCAGCAGCTCCTGCAGACCGAGGAAGTACCAGGGGGCCTTGGCCACCGCCGGCGTGATGTTGCCGTTGGCGAGGTCCTCGAGCGGCGCATTGATGAACAGGCCCATCAGGAGCAGGAA
Source organism: uncultured Chloroflexia bacterium (assembly GCA_963776395.1). Lineage (GTDB taxonomy): Bacteria > Chloroflexota > Limnocylindria > Limnocylindrales > CSP1-4 > CAIXZV01. Next base: position 143,256 of record CAVZML010000002.1, read on the forward strand.
CACGCTCATCAGCGCCGCGGCCATGAACTCGATCGTGAGCAGATGCGGCCACGTCATCACAGTGTCGTCGGGTTCCTTCTGGACCCGGACGACCGCGTCCTGCTTGACCAGCGCCAGCAGGCGGTACGGGCGTGCCGACATCGGCACGCGCTGCTTGTCGATCTCGGTGCGCCGCGTCGGGTCGACGGGCAGGACCACGCGGCCCTCGGACGGCGCCTTGGTCTCGGTGTCAGCCATCGGTCGTCGTTCCTCGGCTCAGAGCGGGCCGCTGATCCCGCCGTCCTTCCTGATCCGCCAGAAATGGACGGCCAGGAAGATCGCGGCGACCAGGGGGAACACCATGATGTGGAGCACGTAGAACCTGAGGAGGGTGTTCTGACCCACCTCGATGCCCCCGAGCAGCAGCAGCTTGGACGGGGTGTTGAACAGCGGCGCGTAGCCCGCCATGTTGGTGCCGATCGTGATGGCCCAGTAGGCGATCTGGTCCCACGGCAGCAGGTAGCCGGTGAAGCTGAGCATGATCGTGAGGAACAGCAGCACGACCCCGACGACCCAGTTGAACTCGCGCGGCGGCTTGTAGGCCCCGTGGTAGAAGACCCGCATCATGTGCAGGAAGACGAAGAACACCATCAGGTGGGCGGCCCAGCGGTGGATGTTGCGGGTCAGCAGGCCGAACACCACCCGGCTCTGGATGTCCAGGATGTTGGTGTAGGCCTGGGTCTCGGACGGGATGTAGAAGAACATCAGGTAGACGCCGGTGACCGTCAGCACGAGGAACAGGAAGAAGCTGAGGCCGCCCAGGCAGAAGGTGTAGGCGAACTTCACCGCGTGCTGCCGGACCCGCACCGGGTGCAGGTGCAGGAACACGTTGTTCATGACCGCGTACGCGCGCGACCGCTCGTCGTCGGGGTACGGGTTGCGGAAGATCGACCGCCAGACGGGGCTCCGCCTGATGCTCTGGTCGACCCGCTCCAGGAAGCTCACCTACGCTCCTCCTGCCACGCCGGCCGTCCCGGCGAGTTGGGCGTCACGATACGACTCCTTGTAGAGCCGCCCGTCGCTCGAGATCTCCTGGAGCTCGAACCGCTCCATGGTGATGGCATCGAAGGGGCACCGCTTCACGCACAGCGCACAGCGGATGCACCGCTCCTCGTCGAGGATCATCGCCGCACCCTGCGACCAGCCGTAGGCCTCCTCGATCTCGGGCAACAGCCCTTCGGTCTTGAGCTGGTTCACGTCCACCATGTGGATGACCCCCTCCGGGCACACGTCGGCGCAGGCGCCGCAGAGCACGCACCGGAATGGGTCGAACCAGATGTTGTAGTTGCACATCAGGCACCGGGTGGACTCGGCCACCGCCGCCGTCGCGTCGTACCCCAGCTCCACCGGGGTGCTGAAGTTCACCGCCGGGTCCGTCGACGCCATCCGCGCCGCCAGGTCCTCCATCGGGATGTGCTGCCGCGGCAGGACGTCGTACAGCTCCGGCATCTCGTGGCGCCAGGAGCTGGTGATCTTCACGTTCGGGGTGACGGTCACGTCCGTCCGGCCATCGAGGTAGCGGTCGATTGCGTAGGCGGCCTTCTTGCCGTGCCCCGCGGCCTCGATCAGGGTCGTCGGCCCGGTCACGAAGTCGCCGCACGCGAACACCCCGCGGATGTTGGTCGCGTAGGTCGCCGGGTCCACCTTGAGCCGTCCGCGGTTGACCTCGAAGCTCGCCTCGACCGGGAGGAACGAGAGATCCGCCGCCTGGGACACGGCGGGGATCACCGTCTCGGCCGGCACGACGAACTCCGACCCGTCGATCGGGATCGGCGAGCGGCGTCCCGAGGCGTCCGGCTCGCCCAGCCTGTTCCGGATGAAGCGCACGCCGGTGAGGACGCCGTCCTCGCCGATGAGCTCCGTCGGGCTGACGAGGAAGTCGAGGGCCACGCCCTCCCGTTCGGTCTCGCCGAGCTCCTCCTCGTCCACGACGAGCTCGGAGCGCGTGCGGCGGTAGGCGATCGTGACGTGCTCCGCCCCGTGCCGGAGGCTGGTCCGCGAGCAGTCCATGGCCGTGTACCCGCCGCCGATGACCACCACGTGGCGGCCGACCGACAGCTCCTGGCCCAGGTTGGCCTTCTTCATGAAGTCGATGCCGTACTGGACTCCCTCGAGGTCCGCCCCCGGCAGGTCCAGGTAGACAGGGTTCATGGCGCCCGCGGTGACGGCGATCGCGTCAAAGTCCCGCTGCAGGTCCGAGAACGGGATGTCGATGCCGATCGTGGTGTCGAACTGGAACGTGACGCCCAGCCGCTCCACCAGGCGGACGTCCATCTCGATCGCCTCGCGCGGCAGGCGGAAGGCCGGCACGCCGATGAGCATCGTCCCCCCGCCGTAGGGCAGGCTGTCGTAGACGGTGATCTGGTAGCCGCGCGTGGCCAGCTCACGCGAGACGGCGAGCCCGGCGGGGCCGGCGCCGATCACGGCGACCCGCTCTGCGCGGGGCGTGATGGCGGGCATGACGTCGGGGATGCCCGAGGCCTCGTGCCACTCGACGAGGAACCGCTTCATGGCGCGGATCGCGAGCGGGCGATCGATGTCGCCACGCCGGCAGGCGCGCTCGCACGGGGCCGAGCAGACGTACGAGCACATCGCGGCCACCGGGTTCGGCTCGCGCGACAGGATGTACCCCTCCTCGAACCGCCCTTCGGCGGCGAGGTTCAGGTAGCCCCGGCAGTTGGTGCCGACGGGGCATGCCTCCTGGCACTCGATGTTGCACTGGAGCCAGGAGGCATCGACCGGCTGGACGAGGAACTCCTGGCTGTGGTCGAGGGTCACGAAGGGGACACGCCTCTTCTGCAGGGCACGGCACGACGGAGGACCGCCGATGGGGGGCACCGGCCCCCGGGAATCTACCAAGCCGGGGCCACCCGTGCACAGAGATCGAGAGGCGCATCGCCTGCGGCGGAGATCAGGATGGCCGTTCGCGCGCCGGAGCATCGAGACGGCGGCCCGCCGAGCGACCCCGATCGGCTTGTTGAGCCTCCCGGGACCTCGACCTGGGGCCTCTTGTGCGGTTGACGAGGGAGGGTGGGCGCAGCTACGCTGACGGTCAAGCGTGGACCCGGCCACGGGTCCCCTGGGAGAACCGTGAGCTCGTCCGAGATCGCTTTCCTCGCCCTCGGCCTCCTCCTCGGCGTGACCGTGGGTGCGGTGCTCCTCGCAAGCGCCTGGTCCAGGTCCGAGGCCCGGCGCGAGGTCCGGGTCACGATCTCGCCGAACTCGATCAGGCCAGGTCGGGCCGCGACCGTCTCGGAGCTCGCCGCGGCCCGGGACGGCCTCCCGCCCTTCTGCTCGCCCGACGACGCCGCATGGCCGGACCGCCCGGCCGTGGTGCCCGCGCCGGCCGCCGTCGTGCCACCGCCCGGCCCAACTCGCGGCGGTCCGATGCGAACGCACGTTCCAGACACCCTGACCCCCACCGCCTCCGGGTGGGTCCTGCCGACCAATGCGGTCGCGATCGACGTGAGCCGGTGGACAGCGGCCGGAGTGGCCATCCCGGTCGGGGGCGTGGCCGTCCCGATCGGGGGCGTGGCCGTCCCGGTCGAGCGGATCCACTGGCCGGGCCATCCCGCAGGTTCGGCCACGGTGATCGCGTCGCCGCCCGAGCCTCGCGGGGCGGTCGCTGTGAAGCCGGTGGGCGTCGCGACGGTCGAGACCTGGGCGATGACCCCGATCCTCGACGCGGGGTGGAGCCCGGAGCGCGCGGCCAGACTGCGCGCCCAGCGTGTCGAGGCGGTGCGCCCGGCGCCCACCGGCACCGCCGTCGGGATCGTCGTCGCACGGGCCGAGGCCGCCGCAGCCGAGCGACGCCGCCGCCGACGCCGCCGCACGACGCCGCCGCCCGCGACGCCGGTGGTGACGCCGCAGCCGAGGACGGCGCAGCCGAGGACGCCGCCGCGCCGGTGACGCCGCTGACGCCGCTGACGCCGCAGCCGACGGCGGGAGGGGCACGCCTCCGACCATGGGCCCGCGCGATATCGATCCCGCGTCCGCCTCTGCGCCGGCTGCCGCGGACCCCTGCGGTGGCCCGCGAGCCCTCATGGAGAAGCAGTGCGCGGGGGCGGTCGCCGCGCGCGAACGCGCCCGCACGGCCGCGGCCGCTGCCCGCGAAGCCCAGCGGTCGTACGACATGCTCCAGGAGAAGGTTGCACGGGCACGCGAGCAGTCCGACCCCCGGGCCGCCGCCGCCGCCAAGGCCGCTATGAGGGAGCAGTTCCGGGCGGAGGATCGAGCCGCAGCGACCCTGGACGATTCCGAGGCCGCCGCCCGGCGGTGGCTCCAGGGCATCAACCAGGCGAACGACGACGTGCGTGCAGCCCAGCGGGTTCTCGAGACAGGCACGGCCGAGATGCGCGAGCGCCAGGCCGCCCACGAGCGCCTGGCGCTCGATGCCGATGCGGCCAGGATCGCAGCCGATGGGGCCGACGACACCTGCCGGATCGCGCGCGACGAGCTCGCGCGGTGCGAGGAGGCCGCCGCGGCGGCTGCGGCCGCCAGCATCCAGCCAGACCCGGAACCCTTCGCGGGCGTCTGGCCGACGCAACAGGACGTGACCTCGACCCGGACTCCACCGGGCGTGCCCGAAGTGTCGCTCGCCGGGCAGTCGGCGATCCTCCGGCTGGTCCTCGGCGACCGGTCGGCGCGGGATCGCGTGGTCGCCGCGATCGCCGGCTCGGACCCAGCCGCCGCGTCAACCTGGCAGATCCGGATCACCACGCTTGCCGATGCGATCGTCGCCCGCGCGATCGAGGCCGGCTACCTCGTCCTGCCCGAGGACCATCCGTTCTGGGGGCTGTTCTCGGAGCACGAGCGGCGCGAGATCGTCGGGGCCCTGGCGGCCCTCGGGTTCCGCTTCGACGGCCTCGGCGGGTTCGCGGACGGCCGCGTGCCCACGGCCCGCGACCTCTCCCTCGCCGTCGGCTACGCCGGCCTGGACCGGATGCGGATCCGCAGGTGGCCCCAGGAAGGCGAGATCGCGGAGCTCTACGGGGAGGCGGCGGTCGCCGCCGACGAGTGGCTGGTCTGGGTGACCAGTGAGCTCGAGCTCGGTCCCCTGATGGGTGCGCTGGGTCCGCGCGCCGCCGGGCTCGATGCGATCTGGGATGCGTGGGGCAGGGTCCGGCCCGCGCTGCTCGCGACGGACTGACGCCGGGACTTCCGGGGAACGGGGGAGAGATCAGCCTTCCCTGGTTTCCGCACCCTCGGTGTCGGGCGGGGTCTCATGAGTGGGACCCTCATCCTCGTCGTCCGACTCGATCACGACGACCCGGAAGCCCTCTGCCGCGCCCGTCCCTATGGAATTGCCATCCACGCGGGCCCACTCGCGGATCCGCGGCTCGAGGAGCTCCGGGTGGCGTATCTGGGTGACGTGTGCGCGCAGCGCCGCGAGCTTGCGCTCGAGGGTGGCCGTGACGTCCACCCACGCGGAGGCATGGTTGGACCAGAACAGGTAGAGCCGGCGGACCACGTGCGGCTCCAGCCCGTCTCGGGCAAGCCATGGGAACGCCATCGCGTTGCGCGCCGCCGGGTAGACGGCGTCAACCGCGGCGATGCCGGACGCGCGATGATCTGCGTGGTTCACGCCACCGTCCCCGTGGAACAGCGTCTCCGGGTCGACGGCCAGGACGGCATCGGGCCGGAAGGTGCGGATCTCCCTGACCAGGTGCTCGCGCAGCGCGAGGTCGTTGGCCAGGGCGCCGTCGGGCTGGTGCAGGAAGGTCACGCCCTCGTAGCCCACGATCGCGGCCGCGTCGCGCTGCTCCGCCTCGCGCACGGCGGCGAGCTCCAGCGGATCCGTGCGCCAGTCGTCGGCCCCGGCATCGCCGCTCGTGCAGCAGACGAGCCACCCTGCCGAGCCCTCGTCGATCCAGCGGGCCGCCGTGGCGGCCGGCCCGAAGTCGGCGTCGTCGGGGTGCGCGACGATGACCATGAACCGTTCTGGGCGCCACCCGTGAGCGTGACGACCGGCTGTCTCGGGCATCGTGCGGGACCTCGCAGGACTGTCTCGCGGAGGGTGGATGGAGGGTGTCCGTGGCCGCAACCGAACGGCAACCTTGTGCTAGATTCCCGGGCGAAGCTTCGCTCGTCTCCCCCCACGAGCGAAGCTTCAAGTCATGTCCGGCCCTAGTTTCACGACCGCCTCACGTCGCGGGCGGCATGGTCCCGGTCGCGGCCTGGGCCTCACGGATCGCCGCGAGAACCTGGGCCGCGTGACCCTCGGCCTTCACCTTCGGCCACGCCGCGGCGACGCGTCCGTCGGGCCCCACGAGGAAGCTCGACCGGACGATGCCCATGTACGTCCTGCCGTAGTTGACCTTCTCCCGCCACGCCCCGTACGCCTCCGCAACCGCGTGATCCTCGTCGGAGAGCAGCGTGAAGGGGAGGCCGAACTTGGCCCGGAAGGCCGCGTGGCTGCCCGCGCCGTCCGGGCTCACGCCCCAGACCTCGGCGCCGATCCCGGTGATGTCCGGATTGAGGTCGCGGAACTCGCACGCCTCCGTCGTGCAGCCGGGCGTGTCGTCCTCCGGATAGAAGTAGATGACGGTCCACGAGCCGCGGCGATCGGCCAGGCGGTGGAGGGTGCCGTTCTCGTCGTCGAGGGCGATCCCGGGGGCGGGGTCGCCGACCATGGGGGTGCTCATGACCCGGAGGATAACCGCGTCGACGGAAGAGCGGTCTCCACGACCAGCAGGCGGCCTGACCGGATCGTCACCGTTGCGTCCGTGGAATCCCTGACGTTGGACAGGCCGCGGGCCGGACCGACGACGAGCGGCTCGTCCCTGAGCGGGTACGCGAGACCGCGTGTCGTGATCCCGGCGACGTCGCCGGCGAAGGGCAGCAGGGTGATCGTCGCACCGACCGGGCCCGGCAGCGGAAGGACCAGCGGGCCGCCATCTGCCCCGGGGGCCTGGACCAGGAACGCGCGCGAGCCGGCGTCGAGCAGGACGATGTCCGCCGCCGCGAGCAGCGGGTGGGCGAGCAGCCACAGGTTGGCGAGCGCATGGTCCAGCCTCGGGCCGCCGAACGCGCCGAGCACGGTGATCCGCGTCGCACCCCGGGCGAGCGCCTCGAGGAGCGCCAGCTCGGTGTCCGACTCGTCCTTGTCGGCGCGGGCGCGCCGGATCGGGATCCCGTCCGCCTCCGCCGCGGCGAGGAGCTCCGGGGCGAGCGAGTCGAGGTCGCCCGACCAGCAGGTCGGGACGGAGGCCCAGGGCCCGGGCCCGCGCGAGGCCGCCGTCCGCCGTGACGACGTCCGCCACACCGGCGTCCCAGCCCGGCCACGAGGCATCGAGCGCGGCGCGCGCGGGCACGTCGCCGTCCGCCACGACAAGGGCATGGCGACCGGGCGAATCGCCGGCTGCTCGGGCGGCTGGGGTCGCCATCGGCCGGATCGTACCGGGTCGGAGGCAGAGGTCCGGGGAGCACCCGTCGTGTAGACTCGCGGCCGTGCCCGATTCCCCCCTCCCCGCACCGACGCAGCGAGTCGTCGATGCCGCCGCCCGCAAGGGCGTGACGCTCGACGTGCACCTGTTCACGGAGTCGACGCACACCGCGGAGGAGGCGGCCTCGACGGTCGGCGCCGAGCTCGGCCAGATCGTCAAGTCGCTCGTGTTCGTCGCGCCGACCGGCGACGGCGGCCTGGTGCCGGTCCTGTGCCTCGTCTCGGGCCCGAACCGCGTGGACCTTGCCCGGCTGGCGGCCGTGACCGGCGAGCCCGACATCCGCCGGGCCAACGCGAACGAGGTCAAGGAGCTCACGGGCTTCGCCATTGGTGGCGTCCCGCCGATCGGGCACGCCCGCCCCGTCCGCGTTGTCATGGACCCCGACCTCGGGAGGTTCCAGGTGGTCTGGGCGGCGGCCGGCACGCCCACGGCGGTGTTCCCCGTGCCGCCGGCGACCCTGCGGATGCTCTCCAACGCCCACGTCGCACCGATCTGCGAGGCTCGCCGCCAGGCCGACGTCCTGGCCGAGGGCGCGGGTCTCGCCGGCCCCGCCCATTCGGCCGCGCCGATCGGCCGCCGGCCCCGCCGATTCGGCCGCCACGGCGCCGATCCGACCCGGCCACCGCCTCCGCCGATTCGGCCGCCACGGCGCCGAACGCGGCTCGGCCACGGCGCCGAACGCCGGCTCTGCCGCCACGGCGCCGAACGCCGGCGCCTGAACCGGCACCCATCCGATGACGGTTGAGCCGCGACGCGCGGTGGTGGCGTACCCGGGCGGGCTCCGCGCGAGCTACCGCTGGGCGGGCAGTGGCCAGGGCTCCGCGGTCTTCGCCCTGACCGAGCAGGGAGGCCCGCTGGTTGATCTCGGCGAGGTCTCGGGCCCGGACCCCGACGCACGGTGCCGGGCCGAGGTGCGTGTCGAGACGCCCGCCGGCCCGTGGACCGTTCGCCTCGCTTCCACGATCAGCGACGAGCCGGAAGGCCTCCTGTGGGACACGGAGGGGCTGCTCGTGATCGCGTACGGGTTCCATGCCTACGGGTTCGAGGCGCGGACCGGCGCCCTTCGCTGGAGCCACCGGTCGGCATCCCCGATCCTGACGGTCCTCGGGTCGCCGCGGCTGCCCCACCTCATCCTGCAGGCCGAGATCGAGACGTTCGCCCTTGAGGCCGACGGCGAGGTCGCCTGGCGGGTCGCCCACTCCGACGTGGTCGCGGGCGCCGAGCTGGTCGGGGGGCACCTGGTCCTCACGAGCTTCTCCGGGCAGGTGCGGGCGCTCGACCCGCGGACGGGACGGACCGCCGGCTGACCGACCCGGCGCACCGCGGCAGCGTCCGGCACGCGCGCCTGCCAACAGGGCTGTGGATGGGCCGTGGATAACTCGCCGATCGGGCGGTTACGGGTGGATAAGTGCGTTGACCCGAGGGGACCGCGGCGCGTAGCGTTGATTGCAGCCCGAAGGTGCTGAGCGATGCTAACGGCCGCGATGACATCAAGGCCCACGCGTCGAGTAGGTTCCTTCGGGCTGTTGATTCCCTCGGGCCGACCGCATCCCGGTCGCCGATGTGATCGTCCGGGCGCTGCCCGCTACCGCCGCGACGCTGCCGCGCGACCGCCGCGACCGCCAAGACCGTGTTGAACGCCGGGTTCCCGAGTAGGCCATCGGGGTTGAGGTAACGCCATGCGACCGTCCACGGCCGTCGAGGCTCGCATCCTGGGAGATCGTCTGTCGTCTCCACGGCGCCACGAGGCTCTGAACCGTAGCGGGAGCCACCCGCGGGATGATGGATGCGGGACGGTCGTCGGAGCACGGCCCACAGGTGTACTGGACCGCGGCCACGATGCAGCGCGCGGCCGGATCGTCGTGGCCTGGCCCGGGTGCGGCCCGCTCATCGTGCGATGCGCGGCGCCACACGCCCGCCGTCTCGTCCGGCCAACGTGCCTACGCACATCCACTCGTGCCACGAGTGGTATCACGACGTCCCGCCAGTTGCCGCGGGCGCCGCGCTCATCAGAGCCGTGCCCCGAGCGTGGGTCGGAGTCCCGGCGCGTCCCTGACCTGCGCGTGCACCCGCGAGATGGGTGGTCGCGCGAGTCTGGGCGCCCGGACCTGCGCGAGTACCCGCGGCACGGGTACCTGCTGCCATCGGGGGCCAGCGGCGGGCGTCAGCACCCATGTCACGGGTGACTGATCAGGTCGCCCCAGACAACACCCATGGTGTGCGTGAATGTGCGACCGGGCCGGGACGTGGCGCTCCGGCCCGGTCCGCCGGACTGGGAACCGCGGCGCCGCGGTGGATGGCGCCCAGTCCCGGCATCGGGCCACCCTGGGGCGTGTCCAGGGCGTGTCCGAGGAGTAGTGTCCCGGGCCCATTCGGAGCGGATCTGTCGCCTTCAGGCGGCGACAGCGCCCAAGCAAGGGCATCCCAGGGCAGATGACGGACGGTTTGCCGGGATTCGGCGCCTTGAGGGCGACACCCGGGTGACGAGGCTGGAGTTGGGCGGGTACGCGCAGGGTCGGGTGGGACCGGCGGGGCATGCCGGGCTGGATTCCCGGCTGAGCGCATGGTCCCCGGCTGAGCACGCGATCCCCCGCTGAGCACGCGATCCCCGGGCCAAGCGTGCCCCCGGGTAACCGCAATCCGGCGGCTATCATCGCGGCGTGACCCCCCTCGTTCTCGTCCTTGCCGGCCTCGCCGCGCTCGCGGCTGGGTGGCTGCTGATGCGCCGCCTGGGGTCGGGGGCGCGCGTCGGGCGCATCCTCGCCGCCACGCGTGTGGTCCCGGTCGCCCGGGCGATCGAGATGGCCGGAGAGGCTCGTCCCCGCTACGTCGGGGTCGGCGGGCGCCTGGACTCGGTAGATGCCTTCGAGGACGACGCCGGCCGTCCGCTGGTGCTCCGCCGGACGCGTCTCGAGCTGCGCGGGCGTTCGGGCTGGGAGACGGTCGAGGATCGTCGCGAGGTGGTCCCGTTCACGATCGCCGGCGCCACGGAGTCGATCGCCGTCGATGCCGAGTCGCTGGACGCGGGCCTCGTCGTCATCACCCGCGGGTCCGAGGGAACCGCGGCCGAGATCCCCGACCGCGTGCCCCCGGGCACGGACCCGGCCACCCCCGTGCGCCTCAGCGTCGAGCACCTGAGCACGATCGACCATGCACTGGTCCTGGGCGTCCCGGGCATCGACCCGGAGCGTGGCCCCATCCTTCGTCCGGGGCTCGGCCGTCCGCTCGTGCTCACCACCCTCGAGCCCGCCGAGGCAATGCGCCTGCTTGCGGCCGGCCGCCGTGGCACGACGATAGCCATCTCCGCCCTGCTGGTGGGCGGGCTCGTGGCCATCGGGGGAGGCCTGACCTGGATCGTCACGGGCGCCCTGGTGGGCGGGTGACGCGGGGGCGTGTGACACGGCGGCGGCCGGTCGCAGGAACCGGTGGCGCGCGACGACGCCGGCGTCCCGGGCGATCCCCGGGGGCGTGCCTGCCGCCCCTCGCGACGGGCTATGTCTCCGTTCGCGCCGGACTCGCGTCCGTCCACGCTGGCCGCGCATGCATCGCTGCCGGCCTCGCATCCGTCGCTGCCGGCCTCGCATGCATCGCGGCCGGCGTCGCATCCGCCGCGCCGGCGTCGTACCCGCCGCGCCGGCGTCGTATCCGCCCGCGCCGGCCTCGCATCCCTCGCCGCCACCGTCACCTTGCTCGCCCTTGCCGGAGTCGCTCTCGCCGCGTCACCCTCGCCCACGACCGCCGCGGGTGGCGACCCACGGAGCAGCGGCCAGGGGCCGGGCCTGGTCGGCGATCCCCTCGCGGCACTCGTCGCGGTCGCAATCGTCGGGCTCGTGAGCCTCGCGGCGACACTCCTGTACGTGCGCCTCACGGGCGGGCCCCGGCGGACGCCGCCGCAACGCTGAGCGCGGGCACTGCCCACCCCGATCCGTCGGCATGATTTCACGCACAAACCGAGGCCTTAGGACCTTCGACCTATTGGCAATTCCTGTGAAGTCGTGGACAGTCTCCCCGACACCTGATGCTTGCCAAAACCTCCATGCCTCAACGGGCCGCCCGAACCCCCCGCCCGGGGGACGCGACCCTGTCCGTCACGAAGGCCGCTCGTGTCCTGGGCGTCCACCCGAACACGGTGCGGGCATGGAGCGATGCGGGACGCCTGCGTTACTACCGGATCAACGAGCGCGGCGACCGCCGGTATCGCCAGGTTGACCTGCAGAGGTTCCTCGCCGCAGCGGTCTCCGGCGCGCCGACCCAGGATCCCGAGCCGGTCGGCTCGCACCCCACCCGGCGAGGCGCGACGGTCGCGCCGATGCTCACCGACACTCCGGCGGGGCTTGACCTCCTGGCCGACCTCGCGGAGATCGCATCGTTCCCGTCCGGGCTCGACCCGACCCTCGACGAGGCATGCAAGCGGATCCGCCACGCCACCGGGGCCGCCCTCGTCGGCATCTGGGAGCGCCGACCGGGCGGGCTGGTCCCGCGGGCCACCGACACCGAAGGAGGGACCGCGACGGCGCGCACGATGGCGCCGGGGCGGGGCCTGTTCTCCCTCGCGCTCGACTCCCCCACCCCGATCCACGCACGGCCGGGGATCCCCGGCCCGGCACCGGTGCTGGGCCTGGGCACCGATGAGCTGGTCGTCCGCATCCCCGGCGGCGATGCTGCCTGGGGACTCCTCGTCCTGGCGGGCGCCATGCAGCTGGGCCACGACGATGGCCAACGCCTCGCGGGCGCGATCGCCCGGACGCTCGGCGTCCTCATCCGGGGCGCCGCGGCCGCGGAGCAGGCGTCGGTCCGCCTCCGCCGATCCGAGGCCCTGCGGCGCGTGGCCACCGACCTCGCGTCGAGGCTCGACGTGGGCGACGTCGTGCGCGACCTCAGCGATCACGCCCGGGTGCTGTTCGGCGCGGACCGGGTGGCGATCGTCCTGCGGGATCCCGAGGACCGGATATCGTCGCCCGGGGGCGTCGGGTTCACGGCGAGGTTCCTGGAGGTCGCGCGCGGGCTCGAGGAGGCCCGCCTCGGGCACCGCGACATCCCCGCCCGTCGGCCCGTGATCCTGCTGGGGGCCGAGGCGGTGCGCGGAAGTGGCGCCATCCGGGCCGCGGCCATCCAGGAAGGCGTCGAGACGCTGGTGGTGGCACCCCTCCTCGACGGCCACGAGCTCCAGGGCATGCTCTACCTGGCCCATGACCGGGCGCACCGCTGGCGCGAGGCCGACCTCGATGCCGCGGAAGCCCTGGCCGGCGACGCATCGATCGCCGTGCGCTCTGCGCGAACCTTCGGGCGCATGGCAGCCTGGGCCGCTCAGCTCCAGTCCATCCAACGCCTGGGAAGCCGCCTGTCGGGCCTCTCGGACGTGGGGGCCATCGGCCATGCGATCGCCACCGAGCTCCGCCAGCTGATCGACTACGAGAACGTACGCGTCTACCGCGTCCGCGACCAGGACCTGGTGCCCGTGGCGATGCTCGGCCACGGAGCCGTGTACTCCGACGAGACGGTCGAGAAGCTGACTGTCACCATGGGCGAGGGGATCACGGGCTGGGTGGCCCGCTTCCGCGTGCCCCAGCTCGTGGACGACACCGCCAACGACCCGCGGGCGATCACGATCCCCGGGACGCCGCCCGACGCAGACGAGTCGATGCTGCTCGCGCCGATGATCCAGGAGGGCGTCTGCCTGGGGGTCGTGGTGCTCTCGCGGCAGGGTCTGCGCCAGTTCACCGAGGACGACCTGCGGCTCCTCGTGATCTACGCGTCCTTCGCCGGCCAGGCCATGGCCAACGCCGACGCCACGGCCCAGCTGCGCGAGCAGTCGAGCGCGCTCGAACGCCGGCTGCGTGCACAGCGCGAGCTCCTGCGGGTCACCGAGTCGATCCTGACGACCCTGGACCAGCTGGCGGTGCTGGAGGGGATCACCGATCGGCTGGAGGCCCTGATCCAGTGCGACAACATCGCCATCGAGGTGGTGGAACGGCCGACCGGGCTCCTCGTGCCCCTCACGGCGCGTGGCATCCACGCCGAGGAGTACCTGGCCCCGTGGGAGCCCGGAGAGACCGGGGTCGCGACCTGGGTCGTGGACCACAACGAGCCCGTCCTGATCCAGGATGAACGGCACGACCCGCGGGTCAACCACTTCCGGGCGACGGGCGAGATCGAGGGCAGCCTGATCGTCGTGCCGCTGATCGGCCCGTCGGGAGCGGCCGGCGTCCTCACCCTCGAGCGCCTGGGAACGGCCGTGCGCTTCGACGAGGAGGAGTTCGAGCTCGTCAAGCTCTTCGCGGCGCAGGTCTCGATCGCGCTCCGGAATGCCGAGACCTTCCAGGCGGCCGAGGTCCGGGCACGGACGGACAACCTGACCGGGCTGCTCAACCACGGCACGTTCAAGGACTGGCTGGCTCGCAGCGTCGCCGCACGCGACCCGTTCGGCCTCGTGATCATCGACCTCGACGACTTCCGGGACATCAACAACACCCTGGGCCACCAGGCCGGCGATCGGCTCCTGCGCGAGATCGCCCAGTCCATCGTCGGGGCGGCGCGCGACACGGACGCGGTGTTCCGCTACGGCGGCGACGAGTTCGTGGTCATCCTGCCGCGCAGCAACGCCGTCGGCCTCGGCTCGGTCGCCGAGCGCATCCGGTCCGCGGTCGCGGCCGTGGGCGGGCCGGGCACGGCGTGGGTGGCCGATGGCATGCGGGTCTCGGCCTCGATCGGGACCGCGTCGTACCCGCTCGACGGCAGCGATGCGGAGGAAGTGCTCCTGGCCGCCGACCGCGCGTGCTTCGTCGCGAAGCGCCGCGGACGCGGACGCGTGGCGACGGCCGAGGAGGGGCTGGCGCTGGCGGCGGAGTTCACCCTGTCCGAGCCGACCCCGGTCGATCCTCCGACCGTCGTGCCGGCCTGACGATCGCACCGCCGACGGTTGGCGCGGGCCGATGGTCACCGGGTTTCCGGGCGGTGCGTCACACTCGGATCCGCAGAGGTTCGTCGTGCATCCGTCAAGCCAGACTCGCCGTCGCCGCGCATTGCTCGCCATCGGCGCGCTCGCCTGTCTCCTGGCGGTGACGGGCTGCCTGCCCGCGGTCATCCGGCCGACTCCCGTCCCCACGCCCACCCCGACGCCCGCGCCGACGCCCACGCCCGCCCCGACGCCCACGCCGGGTCCGCCGACCCCCACGCCGGCGCCCACGTTCATGCTCTACACCGTGGTTCGCGGCGACACGCTGGTGCGGATCGCACGCCGCTTCAAGACGTCGGGGAGGAGCATCGCGTACTGGAACCGCGAGGCGCACCCGTCGCTCGACCCGGAGTCCGCCAAGTACAGGCCGGACCTCCTCCAGGCCGGCTGGGAGCTGAAGATCATGCCGGGCAAGGAGTACGTGCCACCGCCCGACGACGGGGAGAGCGGGGAGGAGGTCACGCCGGTGCCGAGTGACGAAGAGGAGCTCGACACGGGGAGCCCGTCGCCCGAGGCCAGCCCCGGGGGCTGAACGGCGGCGGCCAAGCCGGCGGCCGACGTCTCGCTCTATGCTGCCGGCATGTCGCCCGCCGCCGGTCGTGGTCCCCGGATCGTCGTCGTGCTCATGGCGGCCGCCCGCCAGGCCGAGCCCGACATCGCGAGGCGCAAGAACGCCCTGTGCGTGGACGCCGTCGTGCGCCACGGCGCCGCGGCGATCGTCCTGGACGCAACGTCGCCGCCGGCCGAGCGGGCCGCGGCATTCGCGTCGATGGACGGGCTCATGCTGACGGGGGGTGCGGACATCGAGCCGTCCCGCTACGGCGCCGCGGGACCGGGCGCCCCGGGTCCGGACGCCGCCGTCACCGGCCCTGCGAAGATCGAGCCCGGCCGTGACGAGCTGGACGCCGCCGCCTGGGCCATCGCCGAGGCCCGCGGCATCCCCGTCCTGGGGATCTGTCGCGGGTTCCAGGCGATGAACGTGTTCACCGGGGGCACCCTGCTGCAGCACGTGGATGGGCACGCGGGGCCGGGCTGGGGCAAGGGCCCGGCGCTCACCCATCCCCTGCGCCTGGTCCCAGGCACCCGGATGGCGCGGATCCTCTCGCCGTCCGGCGTCGGCGGCAGCGTGCTGACCGTCAACAGCTACCACCACCAGGCCGTGCGGCCCGCGGACCTGTCGTCGCGCTACGTCGCATCCGGGCTCTCGCCCAGCCGGGCCGGGGACCTGGTCGAGGCGTTCGAGGGCAGGGACGGGCCGTTCCGGATGGCGGTGCAGTGTCACCCGGAGCGCACGGAGTCCACGCCAAGGGCGTTCGAACGGCTCTTCTCGTTCTTCGTGGACGCCTGCCGGGGACCGCTGTCCAGTCGCTGAGCACCGGGTCGGGAACCGGTAAGCAGATGCGGGACGCCCGGGGCGCAGCCGAACGAGCCGAAGCGACGCCGAGAGGAGGCGGCGCCGCTTCGGAGGATCGACCGGAGGCGTCGGGAGGAGGGAGGACCGCCGCCACCGGTGCGGTGTTCGATCTGCCGGCGCTGCACTGCGGTGGTGCAGTGCGGCAACTATCGTGGGATATGGTCCCGGTCGGCGATGACCCGGGAGTCCTGCCTGGGCGGGTACTTTGCGGGCGCTCCCTGGGCTGCCTCGCAGGTTTCGCCGGGCCGGTCCCGGGAGGATCGTTAGACTCGTTGCCGTGCGTGTGCGGACGATCGAGCTGCGGATCCTGGCCGCGGCGCTGGCCATCCTGTGGCTGGCGGCGTTCGGTCTGGTCCTGGCCACGTATCGTCCCGGTGGTCCGGTCGATGTCCTGGTGGGCATCGCGGCAGCCGGCCCGATCCTCATCGCCGTCCTCGCCCTCATCTGGCCGCCCGTCGCGCGTGGCGACCGCGCCTTCGCCCTGATCGCCTGGCTCGCCCTCGGGGCGATGCTCCTGCTGATCCCGTCCCTCGGTGGGCTCGTGGCCCAGCTCAGCGGGCGAGGCCCGCAGACGCTCCTGCCCTCCCTCGAGGCCGCGTATCCCTGGATGCTGGCCCTGGTCGCGACCGGCATCTTCACGGGGCTCGGCCTCGCGCGCCGGCGGCTGGGGGACACCGCGCTGCGCCGGCGGCGCCTCGCCCTCGGCAACGGCGTTCGGGCTCCTGATGGTGCTCGCGGCGGGCAGCATCTTCACGACCGTCGCGATCGTCAACGAGCTGGCGCTGGGCGACCGGCCGGCGATCACATCGAGGTTCGGACCCACGGACCCGGACCTCGAGCCGCCCCTCTGCAACGGGGTGATCCTGTACGGGCCGACCGCGGTCGTGGACCTGAGGATGGACGCGTCGCTGGACGACCGCTTCTCCGGGCAGGTCGCGATCCGCGGCATCCGGGACGGGACGGATGTCCGCTGGAGCGGGTTCGCGGCCACGCGCCTGACCATCGGCCAGCACGGGATCACGCGCGTCGGCGACCGGAGCTGGGAGCTGGTGCCCGGCCGCTCGTGGACCGTCGCGGGACCGGGCCGCAGCCTCCGGCAGGACCTCGACCGGGCCATGCTCCTCGCGGCGCTCACGCCCGACACCCGGGCGGTGGCCGAGGATGTCGGGATCTCGTTCATCGAGGGTGCTCGTGCGCGGCACTGCCGCATCGCCGTCGACGGCACGATGGTCCGGGACGCGCTGCCGCAGGTGGAGCTCCTCGTCGGCGCCACGGACCTCTCGCGCTGGCGGGGGAACCTGGACTACTGGGTGTTCGCGGACGGGGATCTCGGGCAGGTGGACGGGCGGATCTCCGGCCCGGGTCTCGACCTGTCGGAAGATGCCCTCGTCGCGGGCCTGCGCTTCCGCATGACGGCCGTCGACCGCGGGCTGCCAATCACCGTGCTGCCCCCGGGGGCTTGACGAGGAGGGACGTCCCATGACCTTCGACGCCACGGGCGCGGACCGGGCCGACGACGATGCGCCCGACGACGAGCGGGCCGACGACGAGCGGGCCGACGGCAAGCGCGACCGGACCGCCCGTCTGCTGAACGTGCTCGCGATCCTCCAGGGCAGCGGCGACCGCGGGATCCGCGTGGAGGAGATCGCCCGCAGGACGAACATGGGGAAGCGGAGCGCCTACCGCGACCTGCACGCGCTCGAGCAGGAGCTCAGGATCCCCCTCTGGAGCGAGGGCGGGCGGTGGGGTGTGGGAAAGGGAGCGTTCCTGCCGCCGCTGCAGCTGACCCAGCCCGAGGCCACGGCCGTCTTCCTGGCCGCACGCGTGATCACGCGCTACTCGGACAAGTACGACCCCAACCTTGCCTCGGCCTTCCAGAAGCTCGCGGCCGCCCTTCCAGACGCGCTCCGGGAGCATGTCGAGCGCACCCTCCGCGATCTCGCCCTGCGCCCCGTGGACCCGGCGTTCAACCGGCACGTCGAGGACCTCACGCGCGCCTGGGCCCTGCGCCGGGTGGTGCGGTTTCGCTACGCACCGGCGGCGTACGACGGCGGTGACCGGGAACCGAGCTGGCGGGAGGTTCGCCCATACCTCCTGGAGCCGTCGCTCCAGACGCACGCGCTCTACCTCATCGGCCACGACGAGACGAAGGGTGCGATGCGCACGTTCAAGGTCGAACGGATCCTCGACCTGTCGCTGACGGCGAGGACGTTCGAGGCCCCGGAGGCGGCCGTCTCGGAGACCCTCCGCCGCGCCTGGGACATCATCGCCGACCAGCCCGAGGTCGAGGTCGTGCTGAGGTTCGCGCCGTCGGTCTCGGCACGCGTCCGCGAAGCGACCTGGCACCCCAGCCAGTCCGTCACCGAGGCGGCGGACGGGTCGCTGGAGTGGCGGGCGAGGGTATCCGGCACCGTGGAGATCCGGCTGTGGATCCTCGCCTGGGGCGACGACGTCGAGGTGCTGCGGCCCGCGGCGCTGCGCGCGGACGTGGCCGCGACACAGGCACGGGCGGCCGCGAGGTACGGGACGGCGGGACCGGACGAGGGACCGCGGGCGGGGCCGGCGGGGTGACCGGCGGGACAAGGCCCGGTGAGGTCTGGTAGGGTCTAGGCAGGTCGAGCGGGGCTCGGGGGACCCGTAGCCAGAGGCCTCGTACCCGCAGCCCGGGTCGAACGGGAGAACACTCATCACCCCCACCTCGATCAACCACGTCCCCGGCGCCCCGCGCGCCCCAAGACTTCGAGCACCCCGCCATCGAGCCGTGCTCCTCGCCACCTCCCTCGCGCTCCTCACCCTCCTGGCGAGCCTGCCCGGGCCGGCCGCGGCGGCGACGTCCGCCACCTCGACCTCGAGCTCGATGGCCACCTCGGTGCTCACCTGGCTCAACCGCGACCGGGTCGCGAAGGGCCTCGTGCCGCTCCGCTCCTACACGTCTGTGGCCGCGCTGGCCAAGGATCGCGCGGCGCGGATGGCCGCGAGGAACACCCTGTCCCACTCCGCTGCAGGCGGCAACGTCGGCTCGGCGCTCACGGCCCGCGGCCTCCAGTGGTACGCGTTCGGCGAGATCATCGGTGTCAGCACGTACCCCGTGGGCGGCCAGGCCGCCGCCAACATCTATGCCATGTGGAAGGCGAGCCCCGTCCACCGCTCGATCATGTTCAGCAAGGGCTACAACTACGTGGGCATCGGCTTCGCCTACCGGTCGTCGTCGAAGAGCACCTTCGCCTCCGTCGTGTTCACCGACTCGGTGGATCACACCCGGGCCGTGGCCGCGAACGGGACCCTGTCCCGGGCCGGCGATACGGTCACGTTCGCCTGGTCCGGCTACGACCCGCGGCTCCAGCGGCGCACGGCCGGCCTGCGCTCGTTCGACGTCCAGTACCGGGTCGACGCCGGGTCGTGGCGGACGATCAGGAACGACACGACGGCAACCACGCTGACCCTGTCCGACAGGGCGGGCGGGCACTGGTACGGCTTCCGCGTCCAGGCGGCCGACCGCCGCGGTAACCTCTCGCCGTGGACGAGCGAGAGCAGGGTCTGGGTGCCATAGCGGCCGACCCAGCGGATCGCACGCGGCGGCGACTGCCGTTCGCCGCCGTCAACCTCATCAGCGACCCGATCCACGGGTACGTCGAGCTGAGCAAGCGCCTGTCCCGGGAGGACGCGCGCGCCGCGGACCTCCGCGAGGAGGACGTGGCGGAGGACGACCTCCTGGACACGGCGTGGGTCCAGCGACTCCGCCGGATCAGCCAGCTCCAGAGCGCACGCTGGGTCTTCCCGACCGCGGAGCACTCCCGGTTCACCCACGGCCTCGGCGTGATGCACGAGGCCGGCCTGTGGGCCCGGTCCCTCTACCCGACCCTCCGCGCGTCGTTGCCGGAGCTTGCCCCCGGCGAGCCTGTCCCGTCCGAGGGCCTCGTGACCGAGACGCTGCGGATCGCCGGGCTCCTCCACGACGTGGGTCACGGGCCATTCGCCCACTTCTTCGACGACTGGTTCCTGGCTGGCTTCCCGGCCCCCGCCGACCCGCGCCGGCCGGACGCCAAGACTCTGTCCCACGAGGACCTCTCGCAGCTCGTCGTCGAGCGCGAGCTGGGGCCCCTGATCCGCGGGCTGCGACGCGCTCCGGGCGCGGTGGCGGACCGCGACCGCTTCGCGGACGGGGAGGCGATCGACCCCCGCTGGGTCTCCTTCCTCATCTCCAAGCCGCCGCTCGTGGACGCGTCCATGCCCACCTGGGTGAAGGCCCTCCAGCCGCTCCTCTCGGGCGTGTTCACGGTGGACAACCTCGACTACGTCCGACGGGACGCGTACCTCACGGGCATCTCCATGGGTCCCGTGGATGCCGAGCGCCTCCGCAGGTACACGTTCGTCTCCGAGCGCGGGCTGACCCTGTACGAGTCCGGCGTCGGTGCGCTGGAGATGTTCCTCACCGCACGGCTGTTCATGTACCAGCACGTCTACCTGCACCGGACCGTGCGCGCGATCGACCTGGACCTGGCGGAGGTGTTCGCGCCCTCGATCCGGGCCGTGTTCGGGGACGGGTCGCCGGCAGAGCGGCTGTCCGCGTTCGCGGACCTGGACGAGTACGCGCTCCTCCACCAGGCCGCGCTCTGGGCCCGCGGCGAGCACCTTGCCACCGTGCCGGTTCCGGGCGACGGGTGCGTGACGCGCGATGTCGCCGACGGCTGGCGGGCGATCCTGCTCCGCCGTCCGCGCTGGCGCGCCGAGCGCGAGGTTCGAGTCGAATCGGCGGACCCGGAATGGCCGGCGGCGGTGCTGGCGGAGCTGGGCGAGCCCGAGCCCGGGCAAGTGGTCCTCGACCTGACCGGCGTCGACGCCCGGCCGGGCGCCTCCAAGCCTGCGACCCTGGCGATCGAACGGCGCGATGGCGGCGAAGGGCCGACGCTCGCCGAGGCCCTGGCGCGGCTGCCCGCCTGGTCCCTGGTCGGCCGCCGGTATCGGCGCGTCGGCTGAACCCGCCGGGTCCGGGCCGGATCGGCTGATCCCGCGGGGCCAGGGCTCATCGGCCAGATTGGTGCGCTCAGCCCGCGTGCGCGCCACGCAAGGATTTCGGTGCTCGATTGCTGGGCCGTGCATGGGACGCACGGGAACCGCGTGTCGAGCGAGCCTGGACGCCATCTTCCCGATGCATCAGTAAGCGCCACGCACAACCACGGCGATACCGGCCGGAGAACTTGCATGCGGCGCACGGCAGGGCGGAACCGTGTCTGCCCGGCGAATGCCGCACTACGGGGCCGCGGATGCCTTCGGCTTTGCCTTCGCGTTGATGCCGGCCCTGGGCGGCAGCACGAGCAGCGGGTCGATCCGCGCGATCTCCGCCTTCGGCAGCCTCATCCGCTTGACGACGTCCGACCGGATCGCCATCGGCGTCCGCTCCAGCGGCGAGAACAGGTCGTAGTGGAGGTGGCAGCCCGACGCCCGACCGGTCATCCCCTCGTAGCCGAGGAGCTGGCCCGCCTTGACCTTCTGGCCCGGCTTGACGGTGACGCTGCTGAAGTGGGCGTAGACGCTGCGATAGCCGTTGCCGTCGTCGATGACGACCACGATCGGCAGCGTCATCCAGAGGTTCTTCTGGTCGAGGCGCCGGAGGTACGGGCGCGTGTCGCCGAGCCAGCCCATGTAGGCGTCGTACCTGCGGCTCGCCGTGAACACCGTGCCCGTGTGCGCGGCGACGATTCGGTCCCCGCAGAACGTCGCGAGATCGACTCCGTCGTGGAATCGCTTCCCCTTCACCCAGCGTGAGCCCCAGACCGTGGGCCCGAACGGAAGCGTGAGACGCGGGTGCGCGAGCGGCCACCGGTAACCTCGAGGCTCTCCACCGAGGGGGGCTCGGTCACCAGGGACTCGCCGAAGTTCGGCGGCGGGGTCACGGCGGGCGGCGGGGGAACCCACTGGCGAAACCGCCGCGGGGGGGACGACGATCGGCGAGGCCGCCGCGGGGGACGGCGATCGGCGTGGCCGCGGGGGGGGCGGCGAACGGCGAGGCCGCGGGGCCGGCGAGGGAGGCAGCGTCGCCGCGGGGCTGGAGGGCCGCGGTGCAGCAACCACGGGCACCGTGCTCCCCGCGGGCGTCGGCTCCTGGCCGACCACGGCGGCGCCGGTTCCCGCGTTGCCGGCGAGGTCCGGGACATTCCCGGCCGGACCGGCGAGGGGCCCTGTCATCAGGACGGCAAGCGCGCCGGCGAGGCCGACGGCGAGGCGGCGCACGCGAAGGCGCCGCTGCGGGCGGGCGTTGGGAAAGCGCGCTTCACGGGCCACCGGCTGAGTGTGCCGTACGGGCTGGGCCGTCCGCAAATCGATCGGACACAGATTGCCTGGGCGTAGGCGTCAGATCGCCTCGATGCCGCCGGGCGGCGGTATCATGCCCGGGCCGCGCGCCCGTAGCTCAGTGGACCAGAGCATCGGTCTTCGGAACCGAGTGTCGGGGGTTCGAATCCCTCCGGGCGCGCCAGACACCGCCGTTGGACACCTCATCACGCCAGGTCCTGCCCGGCCGGGCTCATGAGTCCCTCTCAACCGATCTGCTGGGTCAGGGCGTCGGGCGCAGATCTGGATACTTCCCGCTCAGCGTCGAGATGAGCACCGGCTCGCCGCCGTCTGCGTCGACGAACGCGAGTCGCACCTCGCCGCCGAACGCGAAGTCTGGGCCAGACGTGTAGATGATGGACGCCAGGATCCGGGTGCCGTCCGGGTCCCATCGCGGTGTCCCGATCCGCATGTGGCCGTCGACCGACGAGTGGGTGAGCTGGCGCAAGCGCGTACCCGTCAGGCTTGATCGCGTAGAGGTTCCCCGGCTTGGCTGCCGGACCGATGTTGCTCATGACCAGCTCAGCGCCGTCCGGCCGCCAGTCGGGATGCACCATGAAGAGGTCCGGGCTCGTGAGCCGATGGATCTCCCCGCCCCCGACCGGCACGGTCGCCACCACCGACGCAACGACGTCCGTGTTGGTCGGGTCGTAGTGCAGAATCTCGAACGCGATCGTGCGTCCATCCGGCGACCACGTCGGCGCGCTGTTCACCGCGTCGGGTGCGTGTAGTCGGCGAGTCGCGTCAGGGACCCGGATGCGAGGTCCATGACCGCCACCGACTCGTGATCGTCGCCACCTGGGTAGCACACGACCGCCAGCTTTGTCCCATCGGGGGACCACCCCGGATGGAACAACCCGACCGGGCACGTCGCTCCGCCGCCTGAGAGCAACACCGCCCCGGTCCCGTCCGCCCCGACGGTCCAGATCGACCCCTCCGGGTGGTCGGTGTCCTTGACGACGAACGCCACGGTCTTGCCGTCGGGCGACCAGGCCGGAGCGAAATGCTCACCGGGGGCGTCGGCTGCGATCTCATGGGCGCCCGACCCATCCAGCCGCATGAGGAAGATGGCCCATCGACCGTCCGTCGCCACCCGCGGCCATGCATAGACGATCCACGGCTCACCGTCGAGGACGGCGATCGAGGGTGGCGTCGGGGTCGCGCTGGGGGTCGCAGCGACCGACGCGCGCGGCGTCGTGGGACCAGTGATGTCGTTGCGGGCGACGCGGACGGGCCGGACGCAGCGGGGGCGGCGGATGAACACGTCCCCGCCACAAGCAGGATCGCCGCGACCAGCCCGGCGAGCCTCGGGGAGGTGAAGCGCACTGCCCGGATCGGAAGGTCCATGCCGCTGCGACGGACGGTGCCACTCGCAAGCCCGGCCACCTCTGTCAGGGCATCGGGATCCGTGTGGACGCTGGTGACTGCCAAGGTGAGCCTCCTTCATTGGGACGCGGCGAGGATCTCGCTCGGAAGTCGGATGCAGTTCCGGTGAAACGGGTCCGGTGAAACGGAGCCCGTCATCGACGTTCGGGTCCCGATAACCGGGCGCTTTGGGATCGCTCGAGGTGCGACTGGGACGCCCCGCGCGTCACTCGAAGATCTGCATCGATGAGATGGGTGGCGCATCGTGGCCACCATCTCCGTGGAGCAGTCCGTCCACGAGGCCCCCCACGACGAGGACCCGCCCATCGGCAAGCCGCGCTGCCGACGGCGCCCAGCCGGGCGTCCGGGCAGTGTCCTTGACCTCGCCGCTGGCCAGGTCGTAGATGCCGGACCAGTTGCCACCCCAGGCGCTCCACCAACCCGTCAGGAAGATCCGGCCGTCGTCGAGGAGCGTCGCCGTTCCCACCGACGTGGGGACCGTGGTCAGGTCGGTGAAAGTCCCCGTCAGGGGGTCAAAGGCCGTCGCAGGGCCGTTCGCGATGCGACCATCACGAATGCTCCCGTTGCGCTGGCCGATGAGGACCACGCGCCCGTCGGAAAGCAGCACGGGGAGGTTGAGGCCCTTGATCTGCGGCGCGCTGCCCGCGGGCGCGAAGGTGCCGGTTGTCGGGTCGTAGATCTCGGCCGTGTCGACGTTGTCACCGCCCGTGACCAGGACCCGACCGTCCGCGAGCGTCGTCATAGAGTGGTACGCCCGCGGTGTGGCCATCGATCCCGTCGCCGAGAACGTCCCTGTCTCGGGATCGAACAGCTCGGCGGTTGCGAGGGGGGTAACGCTGTCCGTTGGCGGCGTTCGCCAGCGACCAGGCGCGCGCCCGTCCCGGAGCAGCGCCGGCTTCGCCTGTGACTGCGGCGTGACCATCGGGCCTACAGCCGCGAAGGTCATGGTTGCCGGATCGAAGACCTGGGCCACGGCGAAGGGCGGCGCGTCCGCCGGGCCGACGTCCCGAACGAGCAGCACGCGCCCGTCCCGCAGCAGGACGGCCGAGCTGAGCACGAGGTGGTCAGCCGACGCCATGGCGCCAGCACGCGCAGTCCTGCCAGTCGCGGGGTCGAAGACCTCGGCGGTCGTCGTCGTCGTGGCCGATGAACACGCCGCGTCGAGGCAGTAGCCAACGTCACCACCGGCGACGAGGACACGGCCGTCGGCGAGCGGCACGAGCAGCGGTCGACCACGCGGCACGAGGAGGTCCGGAGCCGGGATCAGCACGCCACGGTATGCCCGGTGCTGCACGATGCTCGGCCGGGTGCCAACGCCCACGGCCACGGCCGCGGCGAGAGCGAGGATCAGGGCGGCGGCAAGGAGGACAAGCGTAGTGCGCGAGACGCGGCGGCGCGTTCCCGCGGCGCTGGCGCTCGCCGCGATCGCCATGGCGTCGATCGGCCAGATTCCTCCGTCCGCGTAGTCCCGCAGCTCCCGCACCGTCTGGGGGTCGAGCGCGTCGTCAGTCATCACCAAGCTCCGATCGCAGCCGGGCGGCGGCCCGCGCCAGGCGCGAGCGGACCCCCGATGGGGACATGCCCAAGGCGCGACCGATCTCCGTGGCGTCGAACCCGGAGACGTGGCGCATCGCGAGGAGCGACCGATCGTCGGGCGAGAGTCGCTGCAGCGCGGCAGCAAGGTCCGTGTGTGCCGCGCGGCCGGACGGGTCGTGCTCATCGGAGCCGACATCCGCGACCTCGATCTGCACGACGTGGTGGCTGCGCTGCCGGCGCAGGACCTGCCGCACCTCGTTCGCGGCGATCTTCACGAGCCACGGCCGAAGCAGGTCCGGTTCCCGGAGCGCAGAAGCTGCGCCAGGCGATCGGCCATGCCGCCTGGACCGCGTCCTGTGCCATGTCCTGGTCGCCGCAGATCACGAAGCAGACACGCGCCATGTCGTCGTGGTGCGCCGCCACGATGCGAGCAAAGGCCACGGTGTCACCGGCCGCGGCCTGCGCCACGATCGTTGCCGCGATGGTTCCTCCCGTCGCCAGTTCGCGCTCCATGCCCTACAAGATGCGCTGGGTCGGTGAAGTGTCCCAGCGTCGCACGATTCCTGTCGATCACGCCGCCCGCAGCGCCTTGACCAACGCTTCCACGCCGTCGATCACGAAGGTTGGTGGCGTGTGCTCGGATCCCTCCGGGCGCGCCAGAGGCTCATCCCGCTCGCCACAGGCAGGTTGCGACCCTGTCCTGCGACGCCTACGCTGGCCCCGCCACCGATGGCGGACCCGGACAGCCGACAACAACCGGGTCGTCGGCGATCTCGGGGACGGCCCATGGAACGGAGACGACGATGCGCGTCGCAATCGTGGCCTGCGGCAGCCGGGGCGACGTCCAGCCGATGCTCGCGCTGGCGGTGGGCCTCCGGGATGCCGGCCACGACGCCGTCGTCTGCTCGTCGCCTGACAACGGTGGATGGGCACGGAGCCTCGGCTGCACCTTCGAGGCAATCGGGGATCCCCTACGGGACAACCCCGCTCTCGCCGGCTGGGGATTGCGGCCGTTCAATCGCTTCATCCGACGCCAGCTCTACCTCCAGGTCCGGGACCTGCCTCGGATCGTGCGGGGCTGCGACGTGGTCGTCGCGTCCGGCCTCGTCTGGGGTGTCCGGCCGGTGGCCGAGCATCTCCGGATCCCCTACCGGTACGTCGCATTCACGCCGGCCGGTCTGCTCGGTACGACCGTGATCCAGCCGGTATCCGTCTGGCACGCGGGATCGCGGACCGGTACGCCGACCGTGCGTACGCGAAGGCGCTCAACCGGGGTCGAGCCACGCTGGGCCTTCCGCCCGTCCGCCACGTGATGGCCCAGCTGATGGGATCGGCCACGATCGCCGCAACCGATCCCGCCCTCACGGTGCTCCCGGGACGGCGCACGGCTTCGGGTGAGGCAGACGGGATACCCGCTGCTGGACAGAGCATCGTGAGCTGAGCATTGAGCTCCGCACGTTCCTCGCCTCGGGACCGCCGCCCATCTACGCCGGGTTCGGGAGCATGCCGTACGGGAGTTTGGCGGAGCGCGTGGGCCGGCTCCTCGTGGAGGCTGCGGAGCGGGCAAGGCAACGGCTCATCGTCTACCGGGGCTGGGCACGGATCCAGGGCGCGGGGCAACCGGGCACATGTCTGTTCGTCGACGAGGAGCCGCACGACCTCTTGTTCCCCTTGGTCAGCGCCGTGATCCACCACGGGGGTGCGGGGACCGTCGCGACCGCGGCACGCGGCGGCGTCCCGCAGATCGTGCTGCCGCAGGCGGCCGACCAGTTCCTGTGGCGGAGCCAGGTCGTCGCGCTCGGTCTGGGGCCGCGGGCGCCAATGCTGCGCCGCGCCTCCCGCGGGGTCGCTGGCGCGGGCGATCACAGGGGCCACAAGCGAGCCGGCCTATCGGCACACGGCGGCGGCGATGGCCGCCAGGCTGCAGGCGGCACGGGACGGCGTCGCGGCGT
>CAVZML010000003.1:0-266121 GCA_963776395.1 uncultured Chloroflexia bacterium
TGTTATGTCGCGTACCTGGTTCGACGTATTGCTCAGTGGATCGGTCATGTCGAACAGGCGCCGCGCCTCGGCCTCCGTCTCGACGAGAGTGCCGATGTGCTGGTGGACGACGGTCCGGATGCCGGCCTCGTCCATCACCCGGCGCGCGACGTGGTTGGCGCCGTCGGCGAAGACTTTCCACTGCTCGTCGGTCATCGCGTCCCCCGGGGTGACGCGGCCGGCGATCTTCGTCCGGTGCGCGTTGCCGTACGGGTCGTTGCCCAGCACGACCACCGCCGACGGGCCGCCGACCTTCGCGAGCTGCTTGCCGGTGCGGACGGCGTCGTCGGCGCTCGTCCCGTGCTTCGACGCGTCCTCCAGGTTGACGCTGACCCAGGAGCCGATCAGCGCCAGGCCCGCGGCCGTCGAGCTCGCAGCGGAGCTCCGCCGGATCGGTCGGCATGAAGCCCCAGTCGCCGAGCTCGGTGCCGACGTACCCGGTCTCCTGCATGTCGTCCACGACGCGGACCCAGCCCGAGCGATCTCCCTCGATACCCTCGATGACGCCCCAGGAGCAGGGGGCGTTCGCGATGCGAACCATGTGGCTCACTCCTCGTTGGCCACGGTTACCCGGCTCACCGGGACCCATGACCGCATGATGGCTTCCTGGACGCGCGCGGCGGCGAGGGCTTCCCGGAGGCCGGGCTCGCCCTGCACGCCGGGGACGACCGACGCCAGGAACTTGTCGGCCCAGAGGGCCTTCGTATCTTTGCCGCCGATGGCGAGGCATGCGGCGGGACCGGTGACCGGTGTGACGACCGGGCCGGCGTGGAGCCGGGGCCGGCCGATGACAGCGATGCTGGCCGATGACCAGGTTGCCGGCCGATGACGGCGATGCCGGCCGATGACAACGATGCTGGCCGTCCGCGTCGTAGTCCGCGTCATGCAGGGATTCCCCGGGCCTCGCGGCGGTCGGCCAGATCGCTGGTCGGCGCCGGCCCGGTCGTCTCGCGCTCGCGGAGGACTACCGGGAGCAGCAGTGTCTCGGGCGTGACGGCCTCCTCCGACTCGAGCGCGGCGACGAGATGCCCGATGGCGAGGCGGCCCATCTCGGCCTTCTGCTGGGCGATGGTGGTGAGCGACGGCGCGACCCACGATGCGGCGTCGATGTCGTCGCAGCCGATGACGCTGATGTCGGCCGGAACGTGGAGCTGCGCCGTCCGGAGCGCCCTCATCGCCCCGATGGCGGTCATGTCGTTGTGGCACGCGAGGGCGGTGACATCGGGGTGCTCCGTCACGATCGCCGCGGCGCAGCGCTCGCCTCCATCGAACCTGCTGTCGCCCCGGATCTCGATCACGTCGGCCGCGCGGATACCGGCCTCACCGCAGGCCGCACGGAATCCATCGAGGCGTGGGACGTCGGCCGTGAACCCCTCGAGGCCGCGGATGTACGCCAGCTTCCGGTGGCCCAGTCCGATGAGGTGGATCGCCGCCATGCGACCCGCGGCCACGTTGTCGCTCGTGATCACCGGTATGGGGAGGTCACGCGGCTCGGCATTGACGACCACGACCGGGACGGGGGAGGTGATCAGCCATTGCCAGCTCTCGTCGGACAGCTGGCTGGACGCGATGATCATCCCGTCGACGCGCCGGTCGACCATCAGGTCCAGGTAGTGCATCGCCCGGTGCTCGTCGTACGCGGCGCTGCCGAGCAGGATCGAGTAACCGAGCGAGCGTGCCGCCAGGTCCGCGGCCTGGACCAGCTCCGGGAAGAACGGGTTCTGGATGTCGGTGACGATCAGGCCGAGCGTCCGGGTCCTCTTCATCCGGAGCGATCGCGCGACCCCGGATGGCCTGTAGCCGAGCTCGACGACAGCGCCCATGACCGCGGCTGCCGTGTCCGGCTTCGGATTGCCGATGCCGGCGAGCACGCGGCTCACGGTGGCGGTCGAGACGCCGGCGCGCATGGCGACGTCGCGGATCGTGGCGGGTCCGGCGCGGTCGGTCACGAGCCGGCCGTCCGGGGGCGCGTGACGAGGCAGCCTCGGCACCCGCAGGTCACGGAGGCTCTCCCGGAACTAGTCACGAGGCGGCCTCGACCCGGCCGGAATCCCGGCGGAAATCCCGGGCGGCGGCATTCAGGCTGGCGCCCGAACGGTCCTGCATCCTCGCCTCCGCGTGTGCCTTCGGCCCGCGGCCGGACCAGGAGGTCCGGTTCGCGTAATCGATTGCAGCGTACCGGGATAGCCGCCCCGAAGTCAAGAGGAACCGCCGGGACTGTCCGAACCGCCGGGACCGTCAGGATCGGGTCCTGTTCGGCATCGCGCGTGGCGCCCAGCGCCACGAATTACGGCATCGCGGCCCTCCCCGCCGGAGCCGGCATGGATCGGCCCCTGACCGGCCACCAGCGTGGCGCCCAGCGCCGCGAGACGGCCAGGATCGATCGAGGAGCGGGCGCCGCGGGCGTATTCGTGGCGCCACGCGCCGCACCGTGCCGCCCCTCGACTGAGCCTGTCGAGTGAGCCCGTCCCCAGTCGATCGCGGCGAACCCCCGGATCCACCGACGTCGAGACGTGATCAGGTCTCCCGGCGCAGCCGGTGCGACCCGCACCGACGCACGGCTGCCCGGAGTCGTGGCCGGGCCGCCCGACCCGCCCTCGTGCAAACAGGGCTTGTAATCGATTGCACGGTATGCGACGATGACGGTGCGGGCACGGAGCCCCGGTGGCGAGCGCGAGTCGAGAGGAGCGATCTGTGGGCACGGTTCGACTGACCGTTGGACAGGCGATCGTCCGCTTCATGGCGGAGCAGTACACCGAGCGCGATGGCGTCCAGCAGCGGTTCATCGCCGGCGTCTGGGGCATCTTCGGCCACGGCAACGTGGCGGGGCTCGGCCAGGCGCTCGAGGAGCTCGGGGACGAGTGCGCGATGCCGTACTACCGCCCTCAGAACGAACAGGCCCAGGTCCACCTCGCGGCTGCATACGCGAAGCACAAGAACCGGCTCCAGACGTTCGCCTGCACGAGCTCCATCGGCCCGGGCGCGACCAACATGGTCACGGGCGCGGCCGGCGCCACGGTCAACCGGCTGCCGGTCCTGCTGTTCCCCTCCGACTACTTCGCGAACCGCCTGCCGGACCCGGTGCTCCAGCAGATCGAGCACCCCACCGAGCACGACGTCTCCGCGTCCGACGCCTTCCGCCCCGTCTCGCGCTACTTCGACCGCATCTCCCGCCCCGAGCAGCTCCTCTCCAGCCTCCCCGAGGCTTTCCGCGTCCTGACGGACCCGGCCGAGACCGGTGCCGTCACGATCTCCCTGCCCGAGGACGTGCAGTCCGAGGTCTACGACTGGCCGGAGCGCTTCTTCGAGCGCCGCGTCTGGCGCGTGCGGCGCCCGCTCCCCGAGGCGGACGTGATCGCCGAGGTCGTGGGGCTGATCAGGCAGGCGGAGCGCCCGATCATCATCGCCGGCGGCGGCGCCATCTACTCCGGTGCCGAGGCCGCGCTCGACGATCTCGCCACGACGTACGGCATCCCCGTCACCGAGTCCCAGGCCGGCAAGGGCGTCCTGCCCTGGAACCACCCCATGAATGCCGGGCCGATCGGCGCGGCGGGTGGCCTCGCGGCCAACCGCCTCGCGCGCGACGCGGACCTGGTGATCGCCATCGGCACCCGCCTCGGGGACTTCGTCACGGCCTCCAAGTCCCAGTTCCAGGACCAGGACGCCACCTTCGTCGGCATCAACGTCAACGGCTTCGATGCGGCCAAGCTCCGCTCCGTCCCCGTCGTCGCGGACGCACGCGAGGCGCTGCGGGCGCTGGCCGCCGGCCTCGCGGGCGCCGGCTACGCCGGGCACGAGCCAGGCGTACCGGGACCGCGTCGGCGACCTGAAGGAGGAGTGGGACGCGCGGGTGGACTTCCACCGCACGCCCAACGGCGAGACCGACGGAGCTCGCCCAGCCCGAGGTCATCGGCATCGTCAACGACGCGGTCGGCGGCCACGCCACCGTCGTCTGCGCCGCGGGAAGCCTCCCCGGGGACCTGCTCAAGCTGTGGCGCCCCGAGGACTCCAAGGCCTACCACCTCGAGTACGGCTACAGCTGCATGGGCTACGAGATCCCCGCCGGCCTCGGCGTGAAGCTCGCCGAGCCCGAGCGGGAGGTGGTGGTCGCCATCGGGGACGGCACCTACCTGATGCTCAACTCGGAGATCGTGACCGCGGTCGCCGAGGGGATCGCGGATCACGGTCGTGGTCTTCGACAACCACGGCTACCAGTGCATCAAGGACCTCGCCGCGAGCGTCGGCATCGCGCAGTTCGGGAACGAGCTGCGGTTCCGCGACCCGGCGCGCAACCGCCTCAGCGGCGGCTACGTCCCGGTCGACTTCAAGAAGCACGCGGAGGCCATGGGCGCCCTCGGCTTCTACGCGCGGACCGAGGACGAGATCCGCGCCGCGCTCGCCGCCGCGCGCGAGGCGGACCGGCTCACGGTGATCCACGTCGCGGTGTCGCCCGACAAGCGCGCCCCCGGCTACGAGGGCTGGTGGGACGTGCCGCCCGCCGAGGTCAGCGCGTCCGGACCGTCAACGCCGCCCGTGAGCCGGTACGAGACGGCGGTGGGAAGCAGCGGAGGGAGCTCCTGTGAGGATCGCGACCGCGGTCGTCAACTGGAACAACCCGGACATCCCCGACGTGCTTCCCGTGGATGCCCTACGGCGAGGCGATGGACCACATGGCCGAGGCCGGCTACGACGCCACGGAGTGGGGGCCGGCATGCCGACGGACCCCGACGTGCTGCAAGGCGACCTGCGACGCCGCGGGCTCGACATGGTCGGCGCCTTCGTGGGGCTCGGCTTCCGCGACGCGGACGAGGCATCGAGCGCCGAGATCGAGCGGGCGCTGGCATCGCCCGGTTCCTCGCGCGCCAACGGCGGCACGCGTCTGATCGCGGCCGAGGCCGGCGACGACCGGCGCCGCGGCGAGGCCGGCCACGTGGACGAGTCCGCGGCCTGACCGACGAGCAGTGGCGCAACCTGGCCGAGGGCCTCAACGAGCTCGGCCGGCGCCTCGTGCCGTTCGGCATGGAGCTGGTGTTCCACAACCACGTCGGGCACGTACGTCGAGACCCCGGCCGAGACGGCCCGCCTGCTCGACGAGACGGACCCGGCGCTCGTGGGCTGGTGCCTCGACATCGGCCACCTCGCGTTCGGCGGCGGCGACGCGATCGACATGCTGCCGCGGTACGCCGACCGGGTGAAGCACGTCCACGCCAAGGACGTCAGCGGCGAGGTCCTCGCGCAGGCGAAGGCCGAGGGCTGGAGCTTCGGCAAGGCGCTCGAGCACTACATCTTCCCGCCGCTCGGTGAGGGCATCGCCCGGATCCCCGAGGTCGTCGGGGCGCTCCAGGGCGTCGGCTACGACGGCTGGTACGTCATCGAGCAGGACACGGCGCCCGACCCCACGGCGACCGCGCGCGCCAACCGCGAGTACCTCGAGGGCGCTGCTGGCCGGCATCGCGGTCGCCTGATGGGTGGCGGCGCCCGCGCGGTCCCCGGGCGTCGGCAACGCCGACCTGGAGAGGCTCGCGCGGCGCGGGCGCCTGCTCGTCATCGAGACCGTCGCGCACACGCGGGGCGGGCCACGTCGGTGGCCCGCTGTCGGCGATGGACCTCCTGGTGGCGCTCTACTTCCGCGTCGCTGCGCATCCGCCCGGAGCGAACCGGACTGGGCCGAGCGCGACCGGTTCATCCTGTCCAAGGGCCACAGCGCGATCGGCCTGTACACGGCGATGGCGCTCCGCGGCTACTTCCCGGTGGAGGAGCTGCGACGTTCGACGGCGGCGGCAGCCGGCTCCAGGGCCACCCCGACATGCTCGGCTGCCCGGCCTCGACGCGTCGACCGGCTCGCTCGGCCAGGGCCTCGCGCTCGGCGTGGGCATGGCCATGGGCGCCCGCCGCCGCGGCCTCGACAGTCCACACCTTCGTCATGCTCGGTGACGGCGAGATCCAGGAGGGCGAGGTCTGGGAGACCGTCCACGGTGGCGCCACGTACGGCGCTCGGCAACCTGACGGCGATCGTCGACTGGAACGGCATGCAGCAGTACGGCTGGCCGCTCGGCGCCGACGAGGAGCACCGGGGCAACCGGCGCGATCCGTGGGCGGGCGTCGATCTCGCGGCCGCCTTCAGGCGTTCGGCTGGCGCGTGCTCGAGATCGACGGCCACGACTTCGGCGCAGATCCTCGCGGCCTGCGACGACGCCCGGGCGGGCCGGCGCGGGCGACGGTCCCGACCGCGATCCTCGCCCACACCGTCAAGGGCCGGGGCCTGTCGCTTCACGGAGGGGCGCTCCGAGTGGCACGCCGCGTGCGGCGACGGCCGACGAGGCCGAGGCGGCCCGCGCGCGAGCTGGCCGGGACGAGGACGGGCCGCGCGGTGACGCAGGCCGCTGCGCGACGTCTGGGCCGACACCCTCATCGAGCTGGCGGCCGACGCAACCCGGACCTGCCTCGTCCTCGACGCGCGACCTGGCGACATCCACCAAGGCGGACAGGTTCGCCGCCGCGTACCCGGACCGCTTCTACGAGATGGGCATCGCCGAGCAGGGGATGGTCGGGACGGCGGCCGGCATGGCGTCGATGGGCTATCGTCCCGTGGCTGTCAGCTCGTTCGGCGATCTTCTTCACGAACCGCGCCCTCGACCAGGTCCGCATGGCGGTCGCCCAGACGCATGCCAACGTCAAGATCGGGGCGGCCTACACCGGGCTCAAGGCCGGCTTCGCCGGCAAGACCCACGTCGACATCCAGGACCTGGCGATCATGCGCGCGATGCCCGGGATGACGGTGCTGGCTCCCGTGCGACGCGACCGAGTGCGCCGCCATGGTCCGCTGGGCCACCGCGACGCCGGGGCCCGGTCTACCTCCGGCTGGGCCGCGAGGGCGGGCCGGACGTGTTCGGGCCGGACTACGTGTTCGAGCCCGGGCGCGTGATCCTGCTCCGCGAGGGGACGGAGTGCTCCTCGTCTCGACCGGCCAGCAGACGGCCCGGCACGCTGGAGGCGGCCGAGCTGCTCGCGAGCCGCCGGCATCGAGGCGGGCGTGCTCCACGTGCCGTCGATCAAGCCCGTGGACGACGCGGCCATCGCCGCGGCCGCGGCCGCCGTCCCGCTCGTGGTGACGGTGGAGGAGCACACGGTGATCGGCGGCCTCGGCGGCCTCGTCGCGGAGATCGTCACCGCGCGACGACCCGCGGCCCGTCGTCCGGATCGGCATCGAGGACACATGGGGCGAGTCGGCCCCCAACGCGTGGCTCCTGGAGCGGCACGGCCTGACGCCCGAACGCAGTCGCCGAGCGCGTCGCGAAGGTTCGTGCAACGCGGAGTGACGGGCCGACCTGAGCCGCCACAAGGAGATCTGATGGGCAGCTTCACGCCCAAGGATCCCGACAACATCGGCGTGGCCGTCCTCGGTGCCGGGCGGATGGGCCAGACCCACGTCCGCAACATGGCGGCCATCCCGAACGCGCACGTCGTCGTGGTCGCGGACCCGATGGCCGAGTCGGCCGAGCGCGGCCGCGAGCTCGCCCGGGCCACGCGCGCATCCACGGATCCCGTCGAGGCGATCCTGGACCCGGCCGTCGATGCCGTCGTCATCGTCACCCCGACCAACACCCACGCCCCGCTGATCGAGACGGCCCTGCGCGCCGGCAAGGCGGTCTGGAGCGAGAAGCCCATCGCCCAGGACCTGGCCGAGACCGCGCGGATCGTGGACCTGTGGCGCGAGGTCGGGCGTCCCGGTGCAGCTCGGGCTTCATGCGCCGGTTCGACCCGGGATACGTGCGCGCCAAGAAGCTGATCGACGACGGCGAGCTGGGCCGCATCGAGCAGTTCCGCGCGCTGTCGCGCGACACCTTCCCGCCGTCCCTGGAGTACCTGCTCGGCTGCGGCGGTTCGTTCCTCGACATGTCCGTCCACGACCTCGACCTCGCGCGGTTCCTCGTCGGCGAGGTCGAGGAGGTCCATGCCTGGGCATCGGTCCTGTTCGACGACCGGTTCGCGCAGGCGAACGACTGGGACACCTCGCTGATCATGCTGAAGTTCCGCAACGGGGCCCTCGGCGTCGTGGAGACCTCCCGGCACTCCGAGTGGGGCTACGACATCCGCACCGAGGTCGCCGGAGCCGTGGCCAAGGTCGTCGTCGACGGCGCCCAGAAGACCGCGGCGACGGTGTCCCGCGAGTTCGGCTGGGAGGGCGACCTGTACGAGAGCTTCCCGGATCGCTTCGAGGTCGCCTACCGCCGCGAGCTCGAGGTCTTCTTCGAGGACCTTGGCGCCGGCCGTACCCGCGGGCCCGGGCCCGGACGATGCCCTCGAGACCTTGAGCCTGGCGCTGGCGTGCGTGAAGAGCTGGCGCGAGGGGCGGCCGGTCAGGGTCGACGAGATCACCGCGTAGGGTTCGGTCCCACCACGGCCGGCACCGATCCGAGCGGACGGCGGTCGCGGGCGGCGAGGGCGTGTCGCAAGCCGCGAGCGCGTCCCCGGCGGCGCCCTCGCTCCCAGATACCCACCTGGTGGGTGGCCAGCGCGGACATGCGCAGCCATTGCCGTGCACCAGGGTCGAAAGAGGGAGCTACGGGGCCTCGAGACGATCACCCACCCGCGAGGTGGGTGCTGGCGCACCTCGGCGACGCCCCAGCTGCGCGTGCACGCGCCACATGGGTATATGGCCGCGCCACGGGCCGGGCGGCCCGATTACCAACCATGCCGCGAGTGGCTGCGCATCCCCGCGGCCGGTGTCCCCGTCTGCACTCGCCTTGTGAGTGGATGGCGCAAAGGTCGCCGCGGCAGCGCGGTGGCCAGGGTGCCTGACCGCGTGTCGAGACCCCGTGTCAGCCCGGTGCACCGCGATGTCAGCCCCCGGCATCAGCCTCCGGTGTCAGCCCCCGGTGACCGCGACTGACTTCCCCGTGGCGACGCTCTCGATGGCCGCCTCGGCGAGGACCAGCGCCGCGCGGCCGTCGGCGAAGCCGACCGTCGGGCTCGCGGTCCGCCTTGATCGCCGCGACGAACTCGGCGAACTCGGCCTTGTAGGCGGGCATGTAGCGCTCGAGGAAGAAGTTGAGGACCGGGCCCGCCGCCTCGGTCTCTCGCGCGTTGAACGCCCGGACCGTGGTCGACGGTCAGGTTGCCGGCCTCGAGCGAGCCGAGGTCGCCGAACGCCTCGAGGCGCTGGTCGTAGCCGTACGCGCAGGACCGGCTGTTCACGATCGTGCACAGCGCGTTGTCGCGGTTGCGCATCGTCACGATCGCCTGCGCGTGGTCGTTCGCCTCGATGAAGACCGGGTCGTCGTTGTGGCTGGCGAGCGCCGACACCTCGACGATCTCGCCCAGGAAGAACCGGGCCATGTCGAAGTCGTGGATGGTCATGTCGCGGAACATGCCGCCCGAGACGGCGAGGTAGGCGGCGGGAGGGGGCTGCGGGTCGCGGCTGGTGACGCGCAGTGCGCGGATGGGGCCGATCTCGCCCGCCCGCGACGCGCTCGTTGACCTCGCGGAAGGCTGGGTCGAACCGGCGGTTGAAGCCGAGCATCACGAACGGGGCCTTGTCGGCGATCGCCGCCCAGGTCGCGTCGATGCGCGCCATGTCGAGGTCGATCGGCTTCTCGCACAGGACCTTCTTGCCGCCCAGGACCGAGGCGCGCAGCAGGTCGGTGTGGGTCGCGGTGGCGGAGGCGATCAGGACGGCGTCGACCGATGCGTCCTCGATGGCATCGCCGGGCTCGGGGCTCCAGCGGGCGCCGTACTTGGTGGCGAGGGCGCTGGCCGCGGCCTCGACCGGGTCGCACACCCAGGCGAGCTCGGCCTCGCCGCTCTCGACGATCGAGCGGGCGTGAACCTGGCCGATGCGGCCGGCCCCGAACAGTGCGACGCGGAGCATGTGGTGCCTCCAAGCTGAAGCGACGATATGTTCGGGCCCCCGCGGGTTCCGGCCCGATCACGATGGTACGAGGAGACGTCCCGGCCTCGCCCGGCTCGCGGCGGGCGAGCCTCGCGGACGGACCGGGCGCACAGGTAACCGATTACATAGTACGCGCCCATCGTACGTGCCGCAAGGTGCCGCGACACCGGTGCCGCCACGCCGGTGCCGGACGCCGGTGCCGGGACGCCGGTCGCGTAATCGATTACCATGAGAATCGTCCGCGCCTGCGGCAACCGCCGCGCCGGGACGATGCCACCGCCCGATCCTGTCCAGTCACCACCGCGAGTCGCGTCCGGGAAGGAAGCCCTCATGAGCACACCCATGTTCCCGCTGGCAGTCACCACCGAGATGCTGTTCCGCGACCTGCCGTACCTCGACCGCGTCCGGCGACTCGACGAGCTCGGCTTCCAGGTCGAGATGTGGGACTGGACCGTGAAGGATCTCGACGCCGTCGCGGCGATCGGGGCGACCTGGTCCACGATGACGGGCTACATCCACGGCGACCTTTACGACGCCGAGGGCGGGCGCGAGATGGTGCGCACGGCGAGGCTCTCGGTCGAGGCGGCGAGGAAGATCGGCTGCCCGCGCCTGGTCGTTCACGGCGCCGAGCTCGATGGATCGCGCAACGGCCTCCCGTTCCGGCCGCAGCAGGTCACCACCGGCCAGATGTGGCTCAACGCGTACCGCACGCTAGGCGAGCTCGCCGACCTCGGCGAGGACAACGGCGTGGTCTTCTGCCTCGAGAACCTCAACCTCTACACCGACCATATGGGCACGCCCTTCGGCAAGGCCGAGGACACGATGACCCTGGTCGGCACGCTCGACCGCCCGGGCGTGCGGATGATGCTCGACCTGTACCACGCCCAGATCGGGGAGGGGAACCTCATCGAGCTGGTCCGCAAGGCGGGCAAGCTGATCGGCGAGATCCAGGTGGCGGACGTCCCGGGCCGCTGCGAGCCCGGCACGGGCGAGGTCAACTGGCCGGCCGTCGCCCGCGCCCTCGAGGGCATCGGGTACACGGGCGTCGTCGGGCTCGAGTCGTTCGCCAGCGGCGACGACGTCGTGGCCGTCGAGGCCTTCCGCGCCGCGTTCAGCCGCGCCTGAGGCCCACGGGACGTCCACAGCGTCGGAGATGGACGGCCGCCGTCCGGGTGCCAGAAAGGCGGCTGCGAGCGCATGAACTCGAGGGAACGCGTCTTGGCGGCGCTGTCGCACCGCGAGCCGGACCGGATCCCGGTCGACCTCGGCTCGACGTGCGTCACGTCGATCACGTCCGGTGCCTGCGGGCCCCTGCGCCGGCAGCTCGGGCTCCCGGTCGACGACGCCCCGATCTGGGACTTCCCGCAGCAGCTGCCGTACCTGGGCGAGGACCTGCTGGTCCGGCTGGGCGTGGACACACGGCCGGTGACGGTTACGCGGTCCATGGCCATGCCCGAGCCTCTCATCGACGAGGGCGACTACTGGGGTTGGACCAACCGCTGGGGCGCACACCTTCGGATGCCGAAGGAGGGCGGCTTCTACTTCGACTGGGTGGACTACCCGATCCCGGACTTCACCGAGGACGCGCTTCGGACGTTCACCTGGCCGGAGCCCGATCCACCGGAAGCTCTAGCCATCGTCCGCGAGGAGGCCGTCCGCCTCCGCGAGACGACGGACTTCGCACTCGTCGGCACCGGCATCGTCGGGATGGGCATCTTCGAGCAGGGCTGCTTCACCGTCGGATCCGAGGAGTTCATGATGGCGATGGCGGCCGACCGCCCGCTGGCCGAGCGGCTCCTCGACGGGATCACCGAGTATCTCGATCGCGTCCGCGACCCGCTACCTCGACCAGGTGCGGCGAGTACCTCGACGTCTACCAGTACGGCGACGACGTGGCGACGCAGCTGGGCTGGATGATCAGCCCCGAGGCGTACGTCACCCTGATCAAGCCCCGCCAGAAGCGCCTGTTCGACGCGATCAGGTCGAAGACCACCGCCAGGCTCTTCTACCACGGCTGTGGCGCCGTGTTCGACCTCATCCCGCACCTGATCGACATCGGCGTCGATGTCATCAACCCGGTCCAGGTCTCGGCGCGCGGCATGGACACGGCGCGGCTCAAGGCGACCTACGGCCGCGACGTCGTCTTCTGGGGCGGCGGCGTCGACACCCAGCAGGTGCTGCCGTTCGGCACGCCGGACGAGGTCCGGGCGGAGGTCCGCCGGCGGATCGCAGACCTCGGGCCGGAGGGCTTCGTGTGGGCCGCCGTGCACAACATCCAGTCGGGGGTTCCGCCCGAGAACGTCATCGCGGCATTCGAGGCCGTGCGCCAGGCGACGGAGTAGCGAGACCGGCGACCGGCGACGAGCGGAGCGCTCCAGGGCGCGAAGTCACACGCGCACCGACCCGGGTCCGCGCGTGCCGGCCGGCTGAGCCGCGCGTCAGCCCGCCGGCGCCGCCCCCGCCCCGGGATCGGCTGCCTGCGTGATCGTGGTGTCCCGCTGGAGCTGCTCGAGCTCCTTCGAGAGGTCGCTGAGCTCTGCCCCGCCGCCCATCAGGCCGAGCAGCTGGTCGAGGCTCACCTCGCCGCGCTTGAACACGCCCTCGCTGCGGCCGTGGCTGAGGATCGTGAACTTGTCGCCGACAGGCAGCGCGTGCTGGACGTTGTGCGTGATGAAGATGACCGCCAGCCCGCGGGCCCGGGCCCTCACGATGTGGCGGAGGACGATCGCCGCCTGCTTCACGCCGAGGGCGGACGTCGGCTCGTCGAGGATCAGGACGCGCGCGCCGAAGTACTCCGCGCGCGCGATGGCGAGCGTCTGGCGCTCGCCGCCGGACAGCGTGCCCACCAGCTGGGCCGTGTCGCGGACGTCGATGCCGATCTCCTTCATGTGCTCGCGCGACGATCCGGTCGGCGTACCCCATGTCGAACCGCCGGAGCGGACCGACGCCCTTGGTGGGCTCGTTGCCGAGGAAGAAGTTCCGCGCAGATGCTCATCAGCGGCAGGACCGCGAGGTCCTGGAAGACGGTCGCGATGCCCGCGGGTCTGCGCGTCGCGCGGCGACGCGAGCGTGACGGGCTCGCCGTCCATGAACAGCTGGCCCTCGTCGGGGCGGTGGACGCCCGACAGGGTCTTGATCAGGGTCGACTTGCCGGCGCCGTTGTCGCCGAGCAGGCAGTTCACCTCGCCGGCCTTCACGGACAGCGACACGTCCTTGAGGGCGATGACGCGGCCGAAGGTCTTCGAGATGCTCCTCGCCTCGAGGACGGGGACGTCCGAGCGCGCCGGCTGCGGGGCGGCGGGGGAGGTCTGTTCGGTCGTCATGATCGGGCTCCCGAGGCGCGGCGCAGGATGTAGTTGTTCACCAGCGCGGCGATCAGCAGCAGGGCGCCGAGGACGAACGCGTACCAGTCGGAGTTGAACCCGGGCACGAAGAAGATGCCCAGCTGGGTCACGCCGAGGATGAACGCGCCGAACGCGGAGCCGAGCGCAGAGCCGTACCCGCCGGTCAGCAGCGTCCCGCCGATGACCGCGGTGATGATCGCCTCGAACTCCTTGCCGGTGCCGCGCAGGACGTCGGCGTTGCCGACGCTCAGGACCTGGATGCACGCGTAGAGCGCGGCGGACGCGGCGGTGGCCATGAACAGGAGGATCTTCACCCGGTTCACGGGCACGCCGATGTTCCGCGAGGCCTCCTTCGATCCGCCGACCGCGAAGATCCAGTTCCCGAACCTCGTCCGCAGCAGGACCCACGTGGCGACCGCGACGACTCCGAACCACCACAGCAGCTCGACCTTGAAGTCGCCACCTCCGATCGTGAACAGGGCGGAGTTGAACAGCTTCGAGAGGGGGTCGTCCGCGGCGGCGGCGCCGACCCCGCTGACGATCGTCTGGCCGTTGGAGACCAGTCTCGTCAGGGCCAGGCCCGCGCCCCGGAGCATGTACAGGGAGCCGAGGGTCACGATGAACGACGGCAGGCCCGTCCGGACCACGATGTAGCCGTTCGCGGCGCCGACGGCCAGCGCGAAGGCGAACGTGATGATGAGCCCGAGCCACAGCGGCAGGCCGTACTGGGTGATCGAGAGGCCGAGGATGAGGCCCGCGCAGCCGACCATCGATCCGATGGACAGGTCGAACTCGCCGGCGATCATCAGCAGGGCCACGGTGGCGCCGAGGATGCCGATCTGGGCCGCCACCTGGATGTAGGCCGCGAAGCCCTGCCAGGACATGAACCCCGTGCCGACGGTGAAGCCGGTCAGGGCCCAGAAGACGAAGAAGATGAGGATCGCCCCGACGATCGACCCGAACTCGGGCCTCGTCAGCAGCTGGCGCAGGGGACTGGCGCGTCGCAGCCGCGTCGCCTCGGATGGGGTGCCTTCGACCGTCGTCATGCGCGACCCTCACAAGGTTGCCGTCGGGGGCCGGCGCTGTGCCGGCCCCCGACGCGATCCGCTACGACAGGTAGACCTACCGGGTGGTCCCGGTGTTCGCCTGGACGGTATCGACGTTGTCCTTGGTCACGAAGCCCGGGCCGGTCGCGACCGGAAGGCCGCCGCCCGGCATGAGGCCGTAGAGCTTGTACAGGGTGAGGAACGAGATCGGCAGGTACCCCTGGAGATACTGCTGCTGGTCGATCGCGAACAGCATCGAGCCGTCCTTGATCGCGGCCAGGACGTCCTTCGAGAGGTCGAAGGTGCCGACCTTGATCGCGGAGTTGCCCATCTGCTTCAGGGCGGCGATGGTCGGCGTCGAGCCGGTCGGGCCGAGGGCCATGACCGTGTCGATCGTCGGGTCGGCCGTGAGGGCCGCGGCGATCTTCTGCTGCGCGGTGGTCGGGTCCTTCAGGTCGACCTGGAGGACGGTGGACTTGCCGGGGGCGAACCCTTCGGCGAAGCCGTTGCAGCGGGCGTCGAGGCCGGCGTTGCCGACCTCCTGGTTGACGCAGATCGCGTTCTTGCCGCCGGCGGCAGCCATGCGCTGGCCGGCCGCCTTGCCCGCGACCGCCTCATCCTGGCCGACGTGGGTCAGGATGCCGAGCTTCGCGTACGCGTCGGAGCCGGAGTTCGCGGAGATCACCGGGATGCCCGCGGAGATGCACTTCGTGACGCTCGGGCCGAGCGCCGTCGCGTCCGGGAGCGAGATCACGAGGCCGGTCGGCTTCTTGGCGCAGGCGGCGTCGATGAGCTGTCCCATCTTGACCATGTCGAAGGTGTCGGGGGCGCTGTAGTTGACCTTCACCCCCATGTCCTTGCCGCCCTGCTCGACGCCGTTCTTGAAGATCGACCAGAACGGATCGGAGGCCTGACCGTGGGTCACGACCTCGATGTTGATCCCGGCCCGATCAGACGATGCGGCGCCGCCGCTGGCGGCAGGCGATGCGGTCGAGCTTGAACAGGCGGACGCCACGAGGGCGAGCGTCGCGAGCCCGATCGTCAGCTTCGCCAACTTCATCTAACACTCCTCCTTGAAGATCCCGGCGCCCTTCATCGGGCCCGGTCGATCCAGGTCACTCCGCGGCGAACATTACGACATCCGCGGGCATGCATGCCCGGTCGGTTACAGCAACGAAACACCTCCTCGTCGCCAACGCTGCTGTGTCCCTTGCGTCGTCGCGCCGCTCGTCGCTTGAACCTCGATTGCGGGGGTCGGGCGCCGGGGCGCCTGCTGGCAATCGATTACATTCGCGATAGTGATCCGGCCGCGAGTCGGCGTCAAGAGACTCCCGTCGTCAGCGCACGACTGGCTGGCTCGCCGGGGGCCACGCGCCGTCCGGAACGCCGGCGTGCTCGCACAGAATGGTGATGCGCCCGCTCGGAGGCGGCGTGCTCGCGCGGAACGCCGGTGCGCCCGCCCGGGACGAAATCGGCCGGCCTAGGTCTCGCCGGGACCAGGCGGGCGCCGCACCGGGATCGGCTCGACGGGGGGCGGTGGGGCGAACGGGACCGTCCAGGCCTGCGTCGGTGAGTCGTCGACCATCGGGCCCGCCCTGCCGACGGCGACCTCTCCCCAGGCGGCCTCGCCCACCGGCGCGGTCGCCCCCGTGGTTCCCACGGCCCGCGCCGCTGGGACCGGACCCGCCGGACTCGCCCCCGGACCCGCCTCGGCCCGCCCCCGCATGCGCCGTGCGACGACGCCGCGATCCGGCGTGGACGCGCCCGACCGCAACCAGGATGACAACCGAGAGCATCGCCACCAGGGCTGCGATCGCGGCCGCGATGCGCGTCCGCCCGCTGTCCCGGAGCCCGCCGATCGTGGCCCGGACCGACGCGATCGCCCGGGCCGCCGCATCGGTGTCGGCGTTGTGGACGGCGTCGATGGCCGCATCGAGCGACGGCGGTTGCGCCCCGACCAGGCCCA
The DNA here is from genome assembly GCA_963776395.1 of uncultured Chloroflexia bacterium. GTDB lineage: Bacteria > Chloroflexota > Limnocylindria > Limnocylindrales > CSP1-4 > CAIXZV01. Next base: position 16,288 of record CAVZML010000003.1, read on the forward strand.
CCTGCTGGACGAAGTCGAGCGGCTGCCCGAGCATCGCTGTCGCCTCGGCAACGTCGCGCGCGGCCTCCAGCTGCGTCCTGGCCAGGGACGCGGCCGCGTCCAGGTCCTCGACCGTCTCCGCTGCCGCCCAGGCATCGGCCACGGGGCCATGGCGCGCGTCGACCCCGGGCAGCACCTCGTCCGTCTCGGCCGTGACCGCCCAGGCCCGCGAGGCGGCGGCCACGGCCGTCGCGGCCTGGTCGAATTCCCAGGCCGCGAGCGGATGCCGGACAGCGTCGGGCACCACCCAGTCGTCGATCGCGGAGACGAGCGCGTGGTACGCGGTCCGCGCCGCCGTCCGGCGCGCGAGCGTGGCCCGGTCCGCCGTGGCGCCGAACTCCACCAGCAGGTTCGAGGCCAGGTCGGCCTGCGCCCCCGCAGGAGCCAGCGCCAGCTCGTCGACGGCATCGAGCCAGTCCTGCCAGGTGGCCACGGCCGTCCTGCGCCTCGCCGTGGGGTCCGCTGCGTACGGGTCGCGACGCTCGAGCAGGGCCGAGATCGCCGACGTCATGCGCTCGGCTCCGCTGGCGCGGGCGATCCGCGTGACCACGTAGCAGGCCGCGTCGTACTGCGCCTGGACGGCTTGCCGCTCCCGCTGCGTGGCCCGCGGCGAGAGGTACTGCCACGTTGCGAGGCTGATCCCGGAGCCGCCGCCAGCCGGCCGCTTGCAGGCGGCCTCGTCGCCGCTCACCGTGCGAGCCGCCCACTCCGCCTGGCCCTCATTCAGCCACGTCTCGCCGAAGGAGGCCCCGTTGAACCACACGTGGGCCAGCTCGTGCTGCACGAGCGACGGCTGCCGGAAGTCCTCGTCGACCGTGATGGTGCCCGTCTCCTGGTCGTAGAAGCCGGCGTACGCGCTGCCGGTGGTGGCCTCCTTGATGACGAGGGGCGCCGACTCCGGGAGCGGCCGCCCGATGAGCTTGACCAGCTCCGGCAGCCCGGACGCCAGCTCGCCGCGGACCCCCCTGGCCCACGAGGGATCCTCGGGCCAGGATTTCAGCGTGACGTCTCGACCGCCCGCCGCGGTCAGCTTCTGCGTCCGGTAGCCGGACTCGTTGGTGCCGTCGAAGCAGGCCCAGAATCCCGCCGGGTCCGCGATCGTGCCGCTGCTGTAGATCCGCTCCTTGCCGGCGGTCCGTACCGACATCGTGCTGCCGGTGGTCGCGATCGTGAACCCGCCCGGGACACGGACGCTGACCCTGGCCGAGTCTGCGCCGTTCGCGACCGTGCAGAAGCTCGCGTACGCCCGCATGGCACGCACGGTCGAGGGCGTCCGCGGCGCCCCGCCCTTGACGAGGTAGGTGACCCGGATCGCGCGCGTCTCCCCCTCGAACAGGTTCGGGAAGCTGACGGTCACCGGCCGGTAGCGGTCGCCCTTGGCGCCCGCCTTCGCCTTCAGCGGCTTGCCGTTCGACGTGGCCCTGATCGACGTCGCGCCCTTCTCGACCCAGACCCGCGTCGAGCTGAAGAAGTACCGCACGGTGCGGTAGCAGGTGGACTGCCTCGGCCCCCAGCCCTTCCACCAGTCGAACGTGTTCTCGGTGCACGCGTACGGGTCGTGCCCATCCGGGGTCCGGTTCGTGAACGTCAGCGCGACCGTGACGCGGACGACGCCCTTCGCCGGGTCCAGCCGGTACACGGTCGTGGCCGATTCCTCGTAGCCCTGGGCGGCGGCGACCGGCGCGGGCTGCACGCCGAGGACGCCCAGCGCCGCGACGGCGGCGAGGGCGAACGCGACGAGGTTCCGGCGCATGGTCGAGGCTCTCCTGGCCACCCGGCTGGCATTCCGCCGGTGACGACGATCCTAGGCCTCCGGGCGCGAGAGCGGTATCCCTGTTGTCATGACAGGACTCGTCCGATGATCGGGCCGAGGCCGGTCTTGCGTGGCTGAGCCCAGCCCGTGGGCGGGCCCCCGCTCAGCCTGTGGGCGGGCCCGCGCTCAACCCGTGGGCGGAGCCGGAGGACCGAGCGGCGGCGGGGCCGGGGGCCCGGGTGGTGGCGGGGCCGGCGCGTCCACCAGCCGGCGGGAGCCGGCGCGTCCGCCACCGGCGGGGCCGGGGTCCATGCGAGTGTCGGCGCGGCGTCGTCCACGGCCGAGGGAGCCGGCGCACCGCCCGGTGCCTCCGCGGGCCCACCGGACACGAAGGGCGAGGCCACTGCCGCGACCCGGGAGTGCCGGCGACGACGGAGCACGATGACTGCGCCTGCCACCATCAACAGGACGACGACCACCAGCCCGCCCCCGGCAAGCGCGGCACGCTGCACGCCGGCATCGCGCGCGCCGCCGATCGTCGAGCGGATCGCATCGGCGAGATCGGCCGCCGCGTCGCCGTCGACCCGTGCCACGGCCTCGATGGCCGGCGCCGGGTCGGGGAGGGTCGTGCCCATCAGCCCGAGCTCCTGGATCGAGTCACGCGGTGCGGCGAGCACCGCCAGGGCGTCCGCCACGTCCGAGGCCATCGCGACCTGCTGGTCCGCCATCGAGACGGCCGCGTCGAGGTCGGCCTGGGTCGTCGCCGCGATCACCGCCTCCCGGACAGGGCCGCCGTCGATGTCCACGTCGGGCAGGTTCGCCTCGACCGCGCCGACTGTCGTCCATGCCCTGTTGGCGGCGTCGATCGCCGCCTGTGCCGTGACGTCGTCCCACGCTGCGAGCGCCGCGACGACCATGGCCGGGGCCTTGCCGCCGGTCAGGTCCTGCAGGGCGTGCCACCCGGCGCGGGCAGTCTCGTGGGCGGCCACCTCGCCGGCGTCGGGGGCGACACCGTACGTCGTCAGGAGGTCGGCGACCAGGCGCGGATCCGCGCCGGCCGGGATCACTCCCCGCTCGACGACCAGGTCGAGCCAATGGCGCCACGTGCTGACCGCGGTGGCGCGGTCCAACGGGCGATTCTCCGGGGACCATGCGTCGGTCCAGTCGCGGAGCGCCACGAGGGCGGTGGCCATCGCCTCGGGGCCGATCGCCGCGGCCGTCTCCGTCACGATGTAGCAGGCGGCCTGCTCCTTGAGGGCGAACAGGTCCCTCGCGTCCTGGGTGGCGAGAACACCGGGGGTCTGCCAGGCGGAGAGATCCGGGTCGCCGCCACCGGGAATGGGTCCCGGCTTGGAGCACGGCTTGTCCGAGATGCCCGCTGCATGCTGCGCCCAGTTGATGTACCCGGACTTCAGCCAGCCGACGACAAACTGGTCGCTAGGGAACCAGAGAGCTGTCAGGGCGTCGGCGACGCTGGCACGGTCGGTCGTCATCTCGTTGACAGTCAACGTGCCCGACCCGGCGTCATACGACACGGGGGGCGTCGTGAGGGCCAGGCTCTCCCGGATCGTGATGTCCGTGGCGCCGGGCCGCGGGCCGAGGACAGCCTCGAGCTTCGGCAGGTCCTCGGTTGCGGCGGCCGTGGCTGCGTCGGCCCATGCGGCATCGCCCTTCCAGGCCTCGACGGTGACGGTGCCCGCGGTGCCCGGGAACTCTTTGGAGGCGAACCCGCCGGTGGGGTTCATACCCGAGACGCAGTTGTAGAACTTCCACGGCGACGACTTGAGCTTGCCGCTCGAGTAGGTGGTCTTGCCGCCGGCCGTCCTTGACTTCATCGGCTTGTTCATGGCCAGCTCGAATCCCGCCGGGACGACGATCCGGACCTCACCGCTATCCGTGCCGGGTCCCGCCACACAGAACGCCGTGTACGCATATCCCGCGCGGCGCGCTGCATCGGAGCGCGGCCCGCCCGCCGGGAGGTCGTACTGGACGGTGACCTTGCGGCTCTGGCCGTAGTAGAGGCCGGAGAACTTCAGGTTGGCTTTGCGCCAGCTGCCGTCCGGACCGCCCGGCTTGACGCTGATCGAGCCGCGGCTCGCCCGTGCCTTCAGGCTCTTCGCGTCCTTCTCGACCCAGTACCAGGCTCGGTTGTAGTAGTAGTTCGTGCGTGTGGTGCAGGTGGTCGTGTAGGAGTAGAAGCCGTAATACGGGTCGTATGCGTAACCGGTGCACGAGTACGACTTGCTCGTGCTTCCTTTCTTGTTGGCCATCGTGATCTGCATCGTCACGTGGATGACGCCTCGCGACGGCTGCAGCTCGTAGGTGGAGACGGCCGAGTCCTGGAACTGGTCCCCGGCCGCGAGGGCCTGAGGCGCGTTTGCGGTCGACGTGCAGAGCGCGACCACCAGGCCGGCGAGCACCGCGATGGTGCGTGCGATGCGCATCCCAATCCCCTCTGGCCGGGCAGCCTCTGGTCGCGCTCCCGGTTTCCGGGAACCTACCTCCCGGTCGGAGGGATGCGCTACGTGCCGAGCGAACGGCCGCGCCGTGCCGGATGGCCCCCGCACGATCTCCGCCGCTGTCAACGCGACCCGTATCCTCGCGCACATCCGGCCGCGCCGCACATGAGCGAATGGAGAGGCGGGGATCCCTCGACGCGAGGGGTCCCCGCCGGTTATCTGATCGTCGTCCGGCGCGCGTGCCGCGCCGGGTGCGGTCGGCTACGGGATCAGGTACGAGACCTGGACCGTGATCAGCACGTCGGTCGAGCCCGGGAGCACCGGAGTCTCGGCGGCCTTGTCGGCCACCGCCGCACCAGCCGCGTAGTTCGGCTGGTACCAGACCGGGGTCGAGACCGTCTCCGCGACCGAGGCAACGCCGGTGACCCGGACGCCCAGGCCGTTCGCCAGTGTGTCGGCCTTGGCCTTCGCGTCCTTGACGGCCGCCTCACGCGCCTGGGCCTCGGCGGCGGTCCGGTCGGTCACGTCGAAGCTGATCCCATCGACGCTCGTCGCGCCGGCGCTGACGCTGTTGTCGACCACGTCGGAGAGCTTGTCGAGGTCGCGGACCTTGATCGAGATCGTGTTCTGCATCTGGTAGCCGCGGATCTTCGGGGCCGCGTTGTTCGGGTAGTCGTAGACGGGGTTGAGCGAGACGTTCGAGGTCGTGACGTCCTTGTCGGCGATGCCGAGCTTGCGGACGGCATCGACAACGCGGGTCATCGACGATGCCGCGGCCTCGCGGGCGGCTTTCGCAGTCGGGCGCTCGATCGCGACGCCGAGGTTGATGGTTGCCATGTCCGGGATCACGGTGACCTTGCCGCTGCCCGTGACGGCGATGGTGTGCTCGGTGGTGCCGTCCGTGGCGGCGCCCTGGACAACCGCGTAGGGGCGCGGGGCGATGGCGCCCGCGAGCGCCGGGCCGGCGAGCAGGCCGACGGCGAGCGCGGCGACGGCCGCGATCGACATCCATGCTGCCGTCGAGCGGTTGCGGTTGGGTGTGGTGTCCATGGTGGCGTCCCGATCAGGGCCCCGGGAGCTGGATTGGGACCGGCGGAGCCCATCGTCCGGTCGTGCTGGGGTGCAGACGCCGCCCGGGCCCCGTCGGTTTCCATGGGCGGGCGGCCCGAATGGGACGGGCCGGAAGGCACTGGCACGGCCCGCCGTCCGACGTCCGCCGTTCGCCTTGTCAACCGAGGGCACTCGAACGTGACGACGCGCTCCTGCAGCCTGACGGGGTAGCCAATTGACGTTGTGCCCGTGAGGCCGCGAATACCCATGACGACCGTCGCAGAACCGTCCACACGACCGCCCTTCGATCGCCGGTCTCGCCGCTGGCGATTGCTGGGAGCGATCCTGGTCGGCATCGACCTCCTGGTCGCCGGCGCGACGTTCGGCGGCGCCGATGCGCGGATCGACCGGGGCGTGGCGTTCGCGGCGACCATATCCCCGAACCCGATCGAGCTCCTCGGCTCTGCCCTCGACCGGTCCGGCTGCCAGACCGTGCCGCTCGCGATCGGCGCCGGCTATGGCGTCTTCTGCGAGACCTGGTCCGCCACGACGACCGTCGACTACCGGGCCCAGGTCGTCTCGCTCTATGCCGCGGGGAACGGGGTCGTGGACGAGTACGCCGGCCCATTGCCGCGATCTCTGCGCTGGCACGAGGGGCTCCAGCACGTCCTCGACAGGCTGGGCAAGCCGCGGCGCGTCACGGCGATGTTCGGCACGCCGACGCTCGTCTACATGTACAACCATTCGCCCTATGGCTCGCTCGAGCTCCAGTTCAACGCCGACCAGGAGCTGGTGAGGATCAACGCCTGCCTCACTCACTGAGGCTGGCGGTCCCGGGGCGCGGGGCTAGGAGGGGCGCGGGGCGCGAGCGCGCGGGATGCAGAGCGCGTGCCGGATCGCAGTTCGCGGCGACGTGCAGTCCGGTTGGGGCTACGCCCGGCTCGCCGCTGCTCCAGGGGCAGCACTATCGCGGCCGGGGCGGCCGGTCGCTGCGCGTCGAGCAGCAATCGACACCCAGCAGGGCTTCCGCGGGACCAACGCCGGTCGGATCGCTGTCGCTGCGGCTGCAGAGTGACCGGGCGGACCCGAAACCGCTGACTGCGAAGCAGCGCGGGGCTGGCTGGTCCTCGATGGCCACTCAGCAGTTGCTCGGCAGCTGCTCGACGTGACCTCTTCGAGTGGCTCAACGGTTCGGTGCCAGCGTTGCACGGACCGCCCGATGGTGCGGATCGTGACGATGCCGCGACGTCGGCGCGCAGGTGCAGCCTTCGAGTGGTCCGCGTGTCTCGGCAGTGCGCAGGTGACCCACGGGCGGTTCACGGCCGTTCGCCTGTCGCTCTGGGGCCCGGCTCCGCTTCGCTCGGGACGCCCGGCTCCGGTTCGCTCGGGGCGCCCGCCTGCGCGCTCGGCGCGGCCCGCACCTCCACCGCCCGCGCCCCCACCGCCCGCGCCCCCGCCCGCCCGCGCCCCCGTCGCCGCGCCCCCGCCGCCCGCACACCCGCGCCCCCGCTCCCCCGCGCCCACGACCCCCCGCCCCCGCGCCCACGACCCCGCCCGCCCACGACCCCGGCCCCGCCCGCAACCGCCCCCCGTACTTCCTGCCCCGCGACGCGTGACCCCCGGACCCCTGCCGCGTGCCTTCCGGACTGGGCCGGACCGGAGCCACACTGCTAGGTTCGCCCCCAAGGCCCGGATCTGGGGAACAACGCTTGGGGCACCTGGGAGAACGCGCAGAACGGACCGCCGAGGAGCGGGTCCGCGCCGCCCTGCCTGAGGGTGTCCGATGCCTCGCCAACGTGCGTTTCATCGCCCGCACGCGCGCCAACGGACCCGCGCACGACGGCGAGGCGGACCTCGTCGTCGTCCACCCGGAGCATGGCATCCTCGTGATCGAGGTCAAGGCCGGCGAGCCGTCGCGCGACGCCCGCGGTCGCTGGTACGCGGGCGACCGCCTCCTGGAGCGCAGCCCATTCCGCCAGGCCGAGACCGCCAAGCACGACCTGGCCCGAGCGATCGACGAGCTCCTCGGCCTCAACGGCGACGATCGCATAAGGGCCGGTCACGCCGTCGCCTTCCCGGACGCGGACCTGGCCAGCCTGCCGCCGGGCCACGCGCTCCTCGGCCCGGACGCCCGGGACGAGATCATCCTGGACGCGGCCGCCCTCGCGGGCGCCGCGGCGACGAGGAAGGCGCTGGAGCGGCCTGGTCCTGGTGGACGGGCGACGGCACCCGCGGCCGACCGCTGACGCCCGCCGAGGCCGACCGCATCAACGAGTACCTCGCCCCGGTCGTCGCCCTGCACCGCCTGATCCGCCGCGACGTCGATGACGGCCGTGATCGGCTCATCGACGCCTCGCGTGCGCAGAAGTTCGTCCTGAACCAGAACCGGTCCAAGCGCCGCCTCGAGATCGTGGGGCCGGCCGGCAGCGGCAAGAGCCTGGTGGCCGTGGAGCGGGCCCGGCGCCTCGCCCGCGAGGGCTTCCGCACCCTCTTCGTGTGCTTCAACCAGCCCCTGGCGACGGCCGTCCTGCGCGAGATCGACGAGGACGGCGAACCGGCCGACCGGCGTCCCGTCGTCACGACCTTCCACGGACTGTGCGAGCGCCTCGGCACGCAGGCCCGCGTGCTCACACCGAAGCCGCCGGCACCCTCCCGCGGGACTGGTGGGAGGTCACGCTGCCCGCCGCCCTGGACGCCGCGATCGACGCTCTCCCGGAGAACGCTTCCACGCCGTCGTCATCGACGAGGGCCAGGACTTCGAGCCGCCCTGGCTGACCTCGCTCGAGTTCCTGCTCCACGACCCGACCGACGGCGTGCTGTGGGTCTTCCACGACCCCGGCCAGGCCCTGTTCCGGGACGACCGCGTGGCGGAGCTGGGCCTCGACCGCCTGGAGCTGTTCGAGGACTACCGGTCGCCTGCGCCAGTGGCGGAGCTGGCCGCGCGCTTCTACCACGGCCCGACGGAGCCGTATGCCGTGTCGGATGAGGGCCACAAGCCCGTCGTCGTGGACGGCGGAGCCCGGGCACGACACCGTCGAGGCCGTCCGCCGGCAGCTCCATCACATCCTGGAGGAGGAGGAGATCCGGCCCTGGCACGTCGCCGTGCTGTCCGGAACGACGGCCGCGAAGAGCGAGGTCTGGAAGCAGCGACGCTTCGGCAACGTCGAGCTGTGGAACGGTGCGATCGACGACGCTGGCGCCTCGCTGGGCCTGCCGGCCGAGGAGATACCCGATGTGCCGCCCGACGCCGGCATCGTGCTGTTCGAGACCATCCGCCGGTTCAAGGGCCTGGAGCGGCCGGTGATCGTCCTGTGCGAGCTGCCCGAGACAGGTGAGCGCCTGGACCAGCTCCTGTACACCGCCCTCACGCGTGCCACGGCACACCTCATCGTGATCGCGCCGCCGCTCCTGGCGGCGAGGTTCGGCACAGCCGGGACCCCTCGAGCTACCCCCGTCCCTTCCGGCGTCGATGCCGCTTCGGATGCTTCTCGCCCGGGGCGTACTTCGGCAACACCGACGGACCTTCGATGACCAGGAGCGGCTCGTCCTCGAGTGCCCCGATCGCCATGCCGATCACGTGGTGGCCGCGGACCACTTCGACAGATCGACCGGTCATCGTTCGCGCTTCGATTCGAACGCGATCCGGGTGGCGACCCGCGGCGATCTCGGCCAGCGCCTCGTACAGGGCCTCGCGGATGTCGGGCAACGTTGGCCCGCGCTGCCGATCGGCAATGACCTCGAACAGCACGGGCCCGTCGATCGCTGGGTCGTATCCTCGAGCCTCCAGTTGCTCGATCCAGCGTGGCGGCAACCGGCCGGCAGGCTCGCCGTCGATGACGAGGTCAACGCCATCGACCATCCTGCCCGCGGGTCGACCGGGGGTGAGGTGGCGCGCTCGCCCGGCGAGGCGCTCAAGGCGTTCCGCGGAAATACTCATCGCGTTCGCGCTTCGTGGCGCGCCGTGCGGATATCGGCCGCATCGTAGCGTCTCGGTACGTGCATGTCACGCGCAGCAGGCGCCCGAGCCGGCTCATGCCGATCACCGTAAGTCGTTCCTCATCCGTCGAGTGCAGTTCGTCCTTGAGCGTGAGCCGCATCGGGTCTCGCTCGACCGTCATCGCCTCCGGGAAGCCGACCCCGTGCTTCCGCAGGTTGGCCTCATCGCTTCCTCGGGTCCCAGGGTTCGCTCACCCCGGCGACCGTAGCGACGGTCGCTCAACCGCCTCTCACCCCGGACTTGCCCCGCGATTGACAGTCAACCTGTCACGGGGTTCCGGACGATGGGGTGCGCATGAACCCATCGATGCCGAACGGGATCCTCTCGTCGCGGGACCGCAGCCGATGACCCTCGTCGCCGCCGGCCCCGCCACACCCGCCAACCGCGTGGACCTGACGCCGGAGCAGCGCGCCATCGTGCAGGCGGACGACGGCCCGATTGTCGTCATCGCCGGCGCCGGGACGGGGAAGACGCGCGTCATCGTGGAGCGGGTGCGCTGGCTGCTGGAGACGAAGGGGGACCTCAGGGGCCCGATCGCGGCCGAGCCCGGGCTACGCCACGGCGACCCCTTCGCGGGCCCGCTCGTCCCGGAGCAGCTCCTGGTGCTGACCTACAACGTCAAGGCCGCCCGGGAGCTCCAGGAGCGCCTGGACCTGGCGGTCGGTCCGGCGGTGAGGTCCCGCATGACCGTCAGCAACTTCCACAGCTTCTGCCAGCGGGTCCTCACCGAGAGCGCCTCCGATGCCAACCTCCCCGCCCGGCCGGACGTGCTCGACGGCGTCGGCCAGCTGCTCCTCCTCCGGGACCTGCAGCCCGGCCTCGACCTCATCTACCACGGCGATCGAGCCCTCGGGGGACTTCGTCACCTTCGTCAACCGGGCGAAGGACGAGCTCGTGACGCCCGACGACTTCGACGCCTTCGTGGCGGCCGAGCGCGACGAATACGAGCGCCGTTACGGCAGCTACGCGGCGGCGGCCGAACGCCTGGTGAGGGACGGCCACCTCGAGGCGGTGCGGGACGTGCGCTCGAGGTATGCCGCCGTGCGTGCGAAGGAGCGCGCGGAGGCGGCCGGCCTCGAGGCCGGGAAATACCGGCCCGACGAGCACGACCGCAGGGCCGAGCGGGAGGCCCGCCGAGCCGTCATCGGGACGGGCAGGCTCGTCGACCGCAAACACCTCGACGAGGACCAGCTCGACCGGATCGACCGGCTCGCCGACCACCTACGTCCGCGACGGCGCCGCCCTGGAGGTCCTCCGCCTGGACGAGCTCGCCCGCGTCTACCACGCCTACCAGGAGGAGCTCGCGCGGCGGGGCGCCCTGGACTTCGGCGAGCAGATCGCCCTCGCCACCACGCTGTTCAAGTCGAGGCCCAACGTCCTCCGTCGCTGGCAGCGCCAGTACCGGTACATCCTCGTCGACGAGTTCCAGGACGCCAACGTCGCCCAGATCGAGCTCATCGAGCTCCTCGGCCGCACCCCGGACCGCCCCGACAACGTGATGGTGGTCGGGGACGACGACCAGTCGATCTACCGCTTCCGGGGCGCCAGCTTCGCCGCGTTCGCGGAGTTCGACGACCGCTTCGGTCGCGCGCCCGCGCACGATCCGGCCGCCGTCCCGGCCGGGCCGCCCCGCCGCCTCCGGATCGACCAGAACTTCCGCTCCGTCGGCCGCGTCCTGACCGCCGCCAACCGCCTGATCCAGCTGCAACGAGACCCGTTTCGCGCCCGACAAGCGGCTGTGGACGGAACGCGAGGACGGGCGAGGCGATCGAGCTCCTCGTCTGCGCGGGCCCGGAGGACGAGGCCGTCGCGATCGTGGACCGGATCAAGGCGCTGGCCGGGCCGGGCGGGCGGCAGGGTGCGGACCCGCGGGCCGGCCCGCGCCAACCCTGGACCGACGTCGCCGTCCTCTATCGCAAGCACAAGCACCGCGACGCCATCGTCGCCCGCCTGCGCGCCGAGGACATCCCGTACACCGTCGTCGGCGGCCTGAGCCTGTTCGAGGCGCCCGAGATCCGGGACCTCGAGCAGGGCCTCCGCGCCGTGGCGAACCCCCACGACGACGCCGCGCTCGTCCGCATGATGACCGCCGGCCCGTGGCGGATGGACGCCATCGAGATCCTGGGTGTCACCCGCGCCCGCGCCTACGACCGCAGCGAGCACATCCTCGAGACCGCATCGGCGCTGCGGGACAACGACGACACCCCGCCCGAGACCCGCGCCAAGCTCCGCGCGCTCCTGGCGACCATCGACGAGCTCAACCCGCTTCACCTTCCGGGACGGTCCGTCCACCATCCTCGAGCGCTACCTCGAGCGCACCGGCCAGGTCCTCGACCTGCTCGCGGTGGGGACCCTGGAGGCCAAGCGCTCGGTCACCAACATCGCGGCGTTCATGCGGTTCGTCGCCGACTGGCAGGCCGCCAACCCGGCGCGGGTGCCTCGGGGACTTCACCGGCTACCTCGACGCGTACAAGGCGGCCGGCGGCGAGCTGCCCACGAGCGTGGAGCTGTCCGAGGACGTGGACGGCGTCCGGCTCATGACCCTCCACCAGGCGAAGGGCCTCGAGTTCCCGATCGTCATCGTCCCGCACCTGCTCGACGGGGAGTGGCCGACGAAGGAGCAGGGCAACGGCTGGTTCCCGCGGGAGCTCCTGCGCGAGCAGGTCCCGACCGGCGACATCCACACGGACGAGGAACGCCGGCTGCTCTACGTGGCGATGACCCGGGCCCAGGAGCGGCTGATCCTCTCGACCCACGGCGGTACCGGGGCGAAGGCCGCGTCGCAGTTCGTGGCGGAGATCCTGGACGGGGCGGGGGAGGAGCTGGCGCGCATCGACCGCGTGTCGGTGGAGGCCGCCGCCGATGGGGCCGAGGTGGCCGGCGAGGAAGATGCGGCCGACGACGATGCGGCCGATGGCGCCGCCGACTGCGACCGCGCGGCCGACGACGGCGCACTGGCCGCTGCCCTGGCCGCCGCACGTCGCGTCATGCCCCTCCCAACCGCCCGCGAGCGCCGCCTCGTCATCCGGCTCCGCGCCGCCGAGCTCGTCGGCCTCCTGGAGGCCACCGCCGCGGACGACCCCGAGGCCGCCGATGCCCGCGCAGCCTACGCGGGGCGCCTTTCCGACCTCGGCCGCAGCGCCGCCATGAGCGCCGACGAGGCCCGGGCCGCCGGCCTCGACCCGTTCACCTTCCGGTCCGTCGCCCTCGACACCGGCGCCGGCGCCAACCTCCTCGCCGTCGCGCCGCTGCCGCCCTCGTTCAGCTACACCTCGCTCGGCGCCTACGAGAGGTGCCCCCTCCAGTACGCCTTCAAGTACGTCTACCGCGTGCCCGGCCCGGAGGCGCCGAGGGGTGCGCTCACCTTCGGCTCGACAGCCCACAAGGCCTTCGAGGCCTTCACCCGCGAGCGCCGCGAGCGCGCCGCGCGGGGCGAGCCCCCGCCCACCCGCGACGACCTCGAGCGTCTCTTCCGCGAGCGCTGGGTGCCGGCGCAGTTCGGCGACCGGACCACCGAGGAGGGCTACGCGCGCAAGGTCGACAACCTGCTCGGCAACTTCTGGACGGGCGAGCTCGAGGGCCTGGGCGAGGCGATCCACGAGGAGCTGCCGTTCACCCTCGTGCTCGACCCGGGCGACGGCTCCGAGCCCGTGCGCGTCTACGGCGAGATCGACCGCATCGACCGGCTGCCCGGCGGCGGCATGGAGGTCATCGACTACAAGACGGGCAGGGTCGAGAGCCAGAAGAGCGTCGAGGAGAGCCTCCAGCTCAGCATCTACGCGCTCGCCTGCCGTGACGCGCTCGGCCTCGGAACGCCAGAGCGGGTGACGCTCTACTTCACGGAGTCGCGCACTCCGCAAGAGCACGACCCGCACCGACGAGGAGCTGGACGCCGCGCGCGAGGAGATCCTGGCCCGGGTCCGGCCGATCCGGGCGGGGGAGTTCACCGCCAGTCCGTCCAGGTGGACCTGCGAGCGGTGTGACTTTCGGGCGATGTGCCCGGAGAGGGCGTAGTTGGGGGAGTCACAAGTCCCCCCGTTCGTGACCCGCACAGGATCCGCGATCCGGACGGCCCCGCGTCCGTATCCTGGGCGACATGGCTGACGACCTGACCCCCGGCCTCCACGAAGCGCTTGTCACAGAGGCTTTGCGCGCCCGCATCGAGCGCGCGCGGGAACAGGGCTGGCTCGTGGAGTGGAAGGCGATCGACGACGCGACGCTCGCGGACATCCTCGCGCGCCACATCCAAGAACGCGCCCGAGAGCGGATCGGCGGCATCCCGACTTCGATCAACGATCGCCGCGGAGCCCAGATCGAACTCGCCAATCGCGTCCTGGAGGTCCTCGCGGCCTACTCGACTGATCGCGAAGGCGCCGGGATGGTTGACTCTGCCGCGCAGATCCTTCTCGAGGTTGACACACCGCTCGTGGCGGGGCGGGACCGGCAGCGACGACCGCGTCCCGGCATCCCCCTCAGGGACAGCGTCCTGCTGGTCAACGGGCACAAGGACCTCCAGATCGGGACGCAGGTCGCGCTCGAGATCCAGAGCGCGGACCGCGTCGACCTCCTGTGTGCGTTCGTGCGCTTCGCCGGCGTTCGGATGATTCGCCAAGAACTCCAGGAGTTCCTTCTCCACCGCGGCGAGATGCGGGTCATCGCCAGCGTGTACACGGGGTCCACGGAGAAGCGAGCACTGGACGAACTCGTCGGCCTCGGCGCGAAGGTGAAGGTCTCATACGAAACATCGCGGACCCGACTGCATGCCAAGGCCTGGCTGTTCGAACGCAACTCCGGCTACCACACGGCGTATGTCGGTTCGTCCAATCTGACCCATTCGGCATTGCTCGACGGGCTGGAGTGGAACGTTCGCGCTACGGCCGTCGACAACCCGGTGATCATCGACCGGATTCGGGCGACGTTCGAGCAGTACTGGAACGAGCCCGAGTTCGAGTCATATGACCCGCGACTGGATGGGGAACGCCTGCAGGCCGCCCTCGATGCGGAGAGCAAGCCGGGCGCGATCCCGGCGCCATATCGGCTGAGCATTCATGTGGAGCCGAAGCCGTTCCAGGTCGAGATCCTGGAGGCGCTCAGCGCCGAGCGGCACCGCGGTCACTTTCGCAATCTCGTAGTCGCCCCGACCGGCACCGGCAAGACGTGGGTGTCCGCTTTCGACTACCAGCGGCTGCGTAAGGCCGGGTACGAGCGGTTGCTCTTCGTGGCCCATCGGAACGAGATCCTGGAGCAGAGCCAGGCCGTCTACCGTCAGGTGCTGGACGATCCGTCGTTCGGAGAGCGGTTCATCGCCGGCGAGCGGCCGATCAATTGGGATCACGTCTTCGCCTCGATTCAGTCGATCCACCGACATATCGATCAACTGGATCCCACGCAGTTCGATGTCGTGATTGTGGACGAGTTCCATCACGCCGAGGCTGACACGTACATCAAGCTCCTGAAGCACCTGAAACCGAAGGTGCTGGTTGGGCTCACGGCCACGCCTGAGCGCGCGGACAACAAGAACGTTCTTCGCTGGTTCGACGAGCGCATCGCGTCCGAGATGCGCCTCTGGGAGGCGCTCGACCAGGGACTGCTCTCTCCGTTCCACTACCTGGGGGTAGGGGATGGCACCGACCTCCGCGGCGTGGGCTTCCAGCGCGGCCGATATGTGACGTCAGAGCTGGAAGGCGTGCTCACGGGGGACCACGTGCGGGCGAAGCGGATCCTGGACTCGGTGCACGAGTGGGTCCTGGATCCCACCAAGATGCGGGCCCTCGGGTTCTGCGTGGGGATCAACCATGCGAAGTTCATGGCGCAACAGTTCAACGCCGCCGGGCTGGCGTCGGTGGCCCTGGATGGCGATACGGATGCCGCAACACGGCTCGAGGCGGTGCGACGGCTGCGGCGGGGTGACCTTCGGGCCATCTTCACGGTCGACATCTTCAACGAAGGCGTCGACATCCCAGAGGCTGACACGCTACTGCTCCTTCGACCGACTGAAAGCGCGACCGTATTCCTTCAACAGCTCGGCCGCGGCCTACGCTGGGCTGAGGGCAAGAGCGTGCTGACCGTCCTCGACTTCATCGGCCAGGCACACGCTGAGTACCGGTTCGACATCCGGTATCGCGCGATGGTCGGAGGCACTCGCCGCCAGGTGGAGAAGGCGCTGGAGCACGGGTTCCCGCTGATGCCGCCCGGTTGTGCGATCCGCCTCGATGAGATCTCCCAGAGGATCGTGCTGGAGAACCTGCGAATCGCCATCCGGAACACGCGGCGAGCGCTCGTTGACGATCTGCGCGGACTGCCAGCCACCACGACGCTGGCGGAGTTCCTTGCCCAGAGCTCTTTCGATCTGCCCGACGTGTATGCGAACCCGGGCCCGGGGTCAACCTTTACCGCTACGAAACGCGCAGCCGGACACTTGCGGGATGTGCCGGCGCCGGACGAGGCCGAATACTCCAAGGCCCTCGGCAAGCTCCTGCACATAGATGACGAAGAGCGGTACTCGACGTGGCGAAGGTGGCTGACGGCTTCGATACCGCCTGACGCGGCGGCTGCGGATACCCGTGAAGGGCGACTGCAGCTGATGCTGTTCGCAGCGCTGGGGCAGCGGAAGCGGCCGGTCGCGGAGTTGAGAGCAGTGTTCACCGAGCTGTGGCGCACTCCAGCCATGCGCGATGAGCTCGTGGAGTTGCTCGACGTCCTTCGGGAGCGAGGCTACGCGGCGACAGAGGCGATCGATCCCTTCGGGATCGTGCCAATCCACAGCCACGCGTCCTACGGGCGCTACGAAGTTCTGGCGGCCCATGGACTCGTCAGCAACGGCGCGATCCGTGAAAGCCGAGAAGGTCCGATCTGGTCCGAGGCGCACCAGTCTGACCTGTTCTTCGTAACGCTCAACAAGGCCGACGAGGACTACACGCCGAGCACGCGTTACCAGGATTACCCCATCTCGCCGACGCTCTTCCACTGGGAGTCCCAGTCCAGGACGACGAGGGCGTCGCCCACCGGTCAGCGGTATGCGAACCACGTCGCGCGTGGATCACGGGTGATCCTTTTCGTCCGCGAAGACAACGATGACGACCGCGGTGTGAGCAACCCGTTCGTTTGTCTGGGGCCGGCACACTTCGTGAGCGTAAGTCGGACAAACCGATCCAGATCATCTGGGAGCTCGAGCGCCCCATGCCCCCGGAGATCTACGGCTATGCGAAGGTTGCGGCCGGGTGATGCCAAGGCGCTGCACCTCGTCGCGGGTGTGGGCCAGTAGCCGGGCATCACGGCGACGCCCAAATAACGGGCGCCTCGAGCGCACGGCTGGCTCTGACCGCTATCCGGATTCGCAGATGCACCTCAGGGTCGCACGAGGCGGATCGACCAGTTGCAGGCGGATTCCACGTGGACGGCGTAGGGTGCCGCCGTCAGGCTCACGCTCGAACCGTCCGGAGGTCTCCGTGGGAGAGATTTCGATCGGGAGATCGAGGAGGTGGACCGCGCGCGCTGGGAAGTTCCACCGGGAGCAGGAATGCTCGCAGGTGGCACGCGCTCGGCGAAGTCGGCGATGCCGTCCACTCAACGACGTAATCGCCGTCGAGCTGTACAGGAGCGGAGTCGGCAGCGCCAACCCCCTTAAACAGCTGGCCATGCTGGGCGAACGGCCAAGTTGATCGAGGCCGTCGCAAGCCCGATGCCGATGACTGCCACGGCGGCGACGACCATGAAGAAGAGCAGCATCCCGAAGGCGATCCCGAACCCAGTCCGGACCGATCCACCCACGCTCGGGGTAGGACAGTGGGAGTTGGCAAGACTGCCGGCCGCCCAGTTGGGGGCAAGGGTTCGGCTACAGGAGGTCGCGGATACGGGCTGGTCAAGTTGAGGCTCCCCCCGCAGGACGCGCAGAACCGGCCTTCGACGGGCGCGACCGCCCCGCACAACCGGCAGTACGAATGGGCTTGCGTCCCACGAACCCTCCGGGTTTGTCGGCTGCTCACAGGACGCAATTGAGATCCGAGCGCGACCGATCGAGGTCCGCGATCCCAGACCGTCACGCGGGGCCACGCCTGGTCGACCGGCGGGGCCGCGGAGCGCGCCAACCTCCGGATCACCGAGGACGGCCAGGCGCTCCATTGGCCGGACTCTGGACGAAGGACATCGGCGTGGAGCCGACTGCTCGCCACCTCACGTTCGTAACGCGGTGCTCAGGCGCCTACCGCCCGAGCTTGATCCGGGCAAGCTCCACCGCCACCGCGAGATCCTCGTCCGTCGCGACCTCGAACCGGACCCCGCGCCCCTCGGCGTACTTCGGGGCAGCGGCCACGACCTCCAGAGTCCGCCCGGATGCAAGGCCCGCCGCCTCCGCCCTGGCGATCGCCTTCTCGCCGAGCGCGACGCCCACCAGCATGCGGCCAGCCTGCGGGGTCAGGTGGAGGAGGTTCCGTTCCCTCCGTACGAGGCGCATCGACCAGCCGTACTTCGCGCCGAAGACCCACGTCTCCGTCGACCCGCCGGCGTGGCGCCGGACGGCTGCGACGAGCTCGGCCCAGAGGCGCGAGCACGGGCCGAGCAAGGCGTCCAGCTCATCCGGGGTGGGAGGGCTCGTCGGGTCGTCGAACGCGCTGAGGGCCATGGTTCGCCTCCTCCTCCCGGGGTCCGCCCGATTCTACGGATCGGGCGAGTAAGCGGCGGCGAAGCGATCGAGGGCATGATGGGGACCTGTTGCAGGCACAGCGCATCCTGATGCGGACAAGGACGCATCACGATGCTAGATTCGCGCGTATGAGGACTACCGTGACCCTGGACGACGATGTCGCTGCGGCCGTCGAGCGGCTCCGCCGAGCTCGAAACCTGGGCCTCAGCGAGGCGCTCAACGAGCTGATCCGGGCCGGCCTGCAGGCTCCCGTCCCGCGGGCGCCCTTCCGACAGCGGACCGCCAATATGGGGAGGGGCATCGACGTCCGCAACGTGGCCGAGGCGTTGGAGCTGGCCGAAGGCCACGCGCACCGCTGATGCTCGTCGACGCGAACATCCTCCTCTTCGCGGTGAACACGGCCGCCCCCGAGCACGAGCGCGCCGCCGCCTGGCTGGAGGAAGCGCTCAACGGCAACCGTCGGGTAGGCCTGCCGTGGGAGTCCTTGACGGCGTTCGTTCGCCTCGCCACCAATCCGCGTGTCGTCCCGAGGCCACTGGCGCCCGAGGATGCCTGGGCGTTCGTGGAGGAGTGGCTCGCGGCCTCGGCCGCCTGGGTGCCCGTCGCGACGGAGCGTCACGCCGCGGTTCTCGGCGACCTCGTCCGCCGACATCGGCCCACCGCCAAGCTCGTGCCGGACGCCCACCTCGCAGCCCTCGCCATCGAGCATGGCGCCGAGATCATCTCCGCGGACACGGACTTCGCCCGCTTCACAGAGGTCCGCTGGCGCGATCCGCTGGCGGGCTGACACTCCGGAAAACGGGCGGTGCGCCCCGGAACCACTACGCCATATGGCCGCTTTCGCTCCGCTGTCGAGGCCCATACAGTGTCCTGGGCGGCACGCTCGGGGATCGAAAGACGGGGAGACTGGGATGCAACGACGACCGCGGCACGACGGCCGCACGGCTCGACTCACGGCGCTGGTGGCCGCCCTCGCGCTGGTGGCAGGGCTGCTGGCCATCCTGCCGGCAGGCACGATCGCGTCGGCGTCCCAGTTCGGGCCGTACCAGGTGACGGCCGTGGGTTCCGAGCCCGAGGCGGTGGCCATCGGTGATGTCACCGGCGACGGCCTCGCGGATGTCGTCCTGACCACGGGCTATGCGAACACCGCCGCGGACTTCCACCTGCTCGTCTTCGCGGGCCTGCCCGACGGCACCCTCGCCGTGCCCGCCTCCTACGCAACCGCGGGGACGTACCCCGATCGGCCGGAGACGGTCGACATCGGGGACGTGACCGGGGACGGGCGACCGGACGTCGTCGTGGGCCTCTCGGGGCTCGGGATCCAGCTGTTCGCCCAGGCGGTCGACGGCACGCTGGCCGCGCCGGTGTTCGTCCCGAGCGTCGACAGCCACAAGATCGCGATCGGCGTGTTCGACAAGTCGGGGCGCCCGCAGGTCGCGGGGATCGGGTGGGGGACCGACACGGTCACGATCTTCGCCGACACGGGGGCCGGGCTCGTCGCCGCCCGGACGTATCCGGTCCAGCACGACGGCTGGGACGACATCGAGGTCGCCGACGTCACCGGCGACGGGAGCACGGACATCGTGGTGATGTCGGGCCAGGGACTCGTGCCGAACGTCAGCGTGCTCCCCGGCGCTGTCCAACGGGACGTTCGGGTCCGCGGCCGAATACAGCGTCGGTGGCAACCAGCTGACCAGGGGCATCGGCATCGGCGACGTGACCGGTGACGGGCGCAACGATGTCGTCGCGACGTACGGCGGCAACAGCCCGAACGGGCGGCTCGGCGTCTTCGCCCAGGCGGTGACGGGTTTGCTGGCTGCCCCGGTCGCCTACCCGAGCTACGACGTTCCGGGCCCTGTCGAGGTCGCCGACGTGGACCTGGATGGGCGGGCCGACGCAGTGGTCGTCCACGAGGGCTGGCTGCGGGTCGGCGTGTACCGCGGGCAGCCGGGTGGGCTGTTCGCCGGCGAGGACCTGTACCCGGTCCCGTACGCGAACGGCGGCAACCCGCAGGGCCTCGCCGTGGGCGACGTCACCGGGGACGGGTGGCCGGACATCGTCATCGCGGATGACCTGGACGGCCTCGTGATCCTGCCGAACGTCGGGACGGGCACACCGCCCCCGACGCCGACGCCGACCGTCGACCCGTCGGTCACGCCGTTCCCGAGCTTCACCTACCCGCCGCCCACGCCGACGCCGTCGCCGACCGCGACGCCAACGGCGGCCCCGACTCCCACACCGGCCCCGACCCCCACGCCGACGCCCGCGCCGGTGCCGCCCTCGGCGCCGCGCTCGCTGACCGCCAGCCCCAATCTCGCCTCCGGCGTCGGGCTGACGTGGCAGGCTCCCGCGGTCCCCGGGACGGCCCCCGTCACCGGCTATCGGATCTACCGCGGCACCGGGACCGCCGCCGTCACGCCGCTGGTCACGGTCGGCAACGTGCTTGCGTTCACCGACGCGTCGGTCGCGACCGGGACGACGTATCGCTACCAGGTCTCCGCGCTCAGCGCCGCCGGCGAGGGCCCGAAGACCGCCGAGGTGGTGGCCGCGCGGGGGACGGCGCCGGGTGCGCCGCGCAGCCTCACGGCGACCGCGACGAAGTCCGGCATCGCGCTCACCTGGTCCGCCCCGGCCTCGAACGGCGGCACCCCGGTCACCGGGTACCGGGTCTACCGCGGTACGACGAGTGGCGGTGAGACCCTGTACGTGAGCTACGGGCCCGACGCGATCGGGATGACCGACACGAGCGTCACGCACCGCAAGACCTACTTCTACCGGGTCACAGCGGTGAACGTGCTCGGCGAGGGGGGACCCTCGACGGAGGTGAGCGCGGTCGCGCGATGACCTCCCGGGTCCCGCGCCGGGTGGCGGTCGCCGGCCCACGATCGCGAGCGATGTGAGCTATGGCGCGGGAGGCTCGATGATGCCGGAAGGTCGAGTTCGAGGTTCGGGAGGCGCAGCTCCCGCACGACCTCGACGCGATCGAGCGGCTGTGGCACGACTACTTCTCATGGGGCAACGACGAGATGGAGGCCCAGCACGGGTTCCGGCTGCCGGTGCGCGAGGCCGTGGACCACGACCTCGCCGCCATCGACCAGTTCCAGCCGCCGGGCGGGCTGATCTTGCTGTCGTTCGACGCCCACCGCGCCTTCGGGATCGGATGCCTCCGCCGCATCGGGCCAGACACGGCCGAGATCAAGCGGATGTTCGTGGAGCCGCTGCACCGCCGGATGGGTGCGGGCCGGGCGCTGCTTGACGAGCTGGTCGCGGCCGCCGCACTGGCCGGCTACGCACGGGTCCGGCTCGACAGCCCCGACTTCATGACGGCGGCCCACGCCATGTACCGGGCGCGCGGGTTCGTCGACATCGGGCCATACCCGGAGAGCGAGATCCCCGAGCGCGCTGCGGTCGCACTGGGTGTTCATGGAGCGCTCGCTCGCCGGCTGAAGGGCCGGCGTCGCCGTCGGGCCGTCGTCAGCGCGTCGCCGACAGGGCCGGCGTCGCCGGTCAGGTGGTTGCGGTCGGGTCACCGTCGCCGCCGGGGCCGGCGTCGCCGTAGGCTTCGAGGCCGTCCCCGTCAGGCGATCGTCTCTGGGTAGACGTTGCCTACCTCGAGGATCTCCCACGTCCTGCCGCGGCGCCCGAGGACGAGGTTGATCGTCCAGCCGGGTCGGGCGAGCGCGCTGGCGGCCTCGGGGACCTTGACGGGTCCGATGCCGTCGAGAAACCAGAGCCGCCCGGGAGCCACGCGTTCGACGACGAGGTAGTCTTCGACCACTTCCTCGAAATCCGGTTCGCCGCGCGCGCCGGGTCCTCTCCCCACGCTTCGCCACGTCGTAGAGGAGATCGGAGAGGCGTTCGGCGGCGGGCAGGTCGACCGAGGCCGACGCGAGCCGCCCGAGTGCCTTGCGTGCTGCCGCGGGCGTGATCTCGCGCCGCCGCTGGAGCCACTCCACGAATGCACGAACATCCTCGACGATGACGGCCACGTCGTCGCTGGAGATCATCACCTTGCGGATGAGGAAGTAGTCGAGGAACTCGTCGAGGTACTTGAGCAGTGCGCTCGCTCCGGCGACACGGCAGAAGGCCTCCTCGTCTCCGCCGTCGAAAGCCGCCTGCCAGCGGACCGTGTCGGCCCTGCCGAGGTACTGGTAGCCATACCCGTTGAGCCCGTGCCGCAGGAGGTCGAGGGACTCCGCTGGGTGGTTCCGGTCCTCGTCGGACGGCTGCTCCTCGTCGGACGGCTGCGGCGTGGTCTCCGCGAGGTCGGCCAGGTAGGCCGTCATGAGCTCGTCGATCGTGGGCTTCGGGCGGGCTGCCCGGGTGGCGCCGGTCATGGGCGACAGGTTACGGGATTGGCCGCCGCGCGAGGTGGCGAGTGCGAGGTGGCGAGTCATGACCTCGTGGTCCGGGCCTGCCGGTTCGGGTGCGGGCTGCTGGCCGAGCGGGCAGCGCTGTCGGCGGGCCAGCGGCGTGGGTTGCCGGGCGGGCGGGAGCGCTGTCGGCAGCCTGTAGGTGCTCACTGTCGGCTGCCGGTCCCTGCAGGCGCCCTCGTTGCAACGCGCCGGACTGCCCTCGCGAGGTGTCGCCTCCATGGCGACCAATCCGGGTGTTTGGCGTGTCCGCGGTGTGGCCGCAGCCTGTCGAGGGCTCCGATGTCGCCTGGCGGGCGACGGAAGCGCTCAAATACGGCGGTTTGGGGCACTCGAGCGCCCAAACGAGGGCGGTATCGGTCTTCTGACGGTCGGCATGGGCGGATTCAGCGCCTACGAGGCGACACCCCGATGGGAGAAGGACTCCGACCGGGACGAAACGGTCGGCGGCCCGGGTGAGCGGCCCGTCGCGCCGGAAGCCCCGCCAGGAAGAGGGCTCACCGGCGGCAACCCTGACCCCGCCCCATACTCCCCCAGTGACAATCCCCGCCGCGGACCCGCTCCAGGTCCACCTGGAGACCATGCTGGGTCCCGGCGCCACCTTCCGCGAGGGCCAGCGCGAGGCGATCGAGGCGGTGGTCCGGGACGGCTCGCGGACGCTCGTCGTGCAGCGGACCGGCTGGGGCAAGAGCCTCGTCTACTGGATCGCGACGCGGGTGCGCCGGGACCAGGGCCACGGCCCGACGCTCATCGTGAGCCCGCTGCTCAGCCTGATGCGGAACCAGATCGACGCCGCGGATCGCCTGGGTCTCCGGGCCGTGACCATCAACTCGGCCAACCGCGACGACTGGGCGGCGATCGAGGAAGACCTGGCCCGCGACCGCATCGACGTCCTGTTCGTGTCCGCGCAGCGGTTCGCGAACGAGGACTTCAGCGCCCGACTCCTGCCGTCGATCGAGCGCACGATCGGCATGTTCGTCGTGGACGAGGCGCACTGCATCAGCGACTGGGGCCACGAGTTCGTCCCGGACTACCGGCGCATCGGCCGGCTGCTGCCGCTGCTCGGCCCGTCCGTCCCCGTGCTCGGCACGACCGCCACCGCGA
This sequence comes from uncultured Chloroflexia bacterium, assembly GCA_963776395.1. Lineage (GTDB taxonomy): Bacteria > Chloroflexota > Limnocylindria > Limnocylindrales > CSP1-4 > CAIXZV01. The sequence goes on from CAVZML010000003.1 coordinate 39,704, forward strand.
ACGACCGGGTTGTGGAGGACGTGGCCCGCCAGCTGGGCGACGACGTCGCACTGATCCGCGGCCCGCTCGCCCGGGACACGCTCGATCTCGACGCGATCCCGCTCCGGGACCAGGCGGAGCGGCTGGCATGGCTGGCGGAGCACCTCCCGTCCATGCCGGGAGCCGGGATCGTCTACTGCCTCACGGTCGCGGACACGCAGCGCGTCTCGGGCTGGCTGCAGGGTCGAGGGATCGACGCCCGCCCGTACAGCGCCGACATCGCCCCCGAGGAGCGCGAGGCGCTCGAGGGTGACCTTCTCGCGAACCGCCTCAAGGCGCTGGTCGCCACGGTGGCGCTCGGGATGGGCTTCGACAAGCCGGACCTGGGGTTCGTGGTCCACTACCAGCGGCCACCCTCGCCGATCGCGTACTACCAGCAGGTCGGCCGCGCCGGCCGAGCGGTGGAGCGGGCGTACGGGATCCTGCTCTCGGGCCGCGAGGACGACGCCATCGCGGAGTACTTCATGGCCACGGCCTTCCCGCCGGCGGCACGGATGAAGGACATCCTCGCCGCACTCGAGAAGGTGGAATCGGCGACGATCCGCGGCCTCCAGGCGCAGGTGAACCTGCCGTACGGGCAGATCGAGAAGGCCCTCAAGCTGCTCGAGGTGGACGGTGCCGTGGCCCGGGAGCGGGGCCGGTTCGTGCGGACAGCGATGCCGTGGGAGCAGGACGAGGCGTGGGTCGCGGCGGTGCTGGAGGCGCGGAGGCGGGAGCTGGCGTCGATGCAGGCCTACGTGGACACGACCGGCTGCCGGATGGAGTTCCTGGGCCGGCTGTTGAACGACCCGGAGGCGGGGGAGTGCGGGCACTGCGCGAACGACGGCGGCGTGCGATGGCCGCGCTCGGTGTCCTCGGAGCTGGTGCAGGACGCGGTGACCTTCCTGCGGCGCGACGTCCGGGGGATCGAGCCGCGGCGGCAGTGGCCGGACGCGACGCGGATCTCGAAGCCGAACGAGATGGGCCGGGCGCTGTGCATGCTCGGCGACCCGGGGTGGGGGAGGGACGTGGCGAGGGGGCGCTCGGGCGATGGTGCAGGGGGCTCCGAGGGCCACATCGTCGCGCGGTGGCTTCGCGGACCGTGTCGCCGGCGGTGGATTCGCGGACCGCCCCACCGGCGGTGGCTTCGCGGACCACCTCGTCGGTGCCGCCACGGAGGTGATCCGCGGCAGGTGGCGTCCGAGCCCGGCACCCGAGTGGGTGACCTGCGTGCCGTCGGCGTCGCGCCCCGGGCTCGTCGAGGCCTTCGCGGAGCGGCTCGCGTCGGCGCTTGCGCTGCCGTTCGTGCCCTGCGTGACGACGGCGGCGAGCGGCCCGCCGCAGTCCGCGATGGCGAACAGCGCGCAGCAGGCCGCAAACGCGCGCCGCCGGCTCGGGGTCGTGGGCTCCGGCGTGCGATCCGGCCCGGTCCTGCTGGTCGACGACATCGTCGACTCGCGCTGGACGCTGACGGTCGCCGGTTCGCTGCTCAGGGAGAGCGGCTCCGGACCCGTGTTGCCGTTCGCGTTGGCGGTGGCGGTGCCGCGGGGGGAGTGACGGGTTTGGACACGGTCCCTCCCCCGCGTGTCGCCTTGAAGGCGACCAATCCGGGCAAACCGACTGTCGTCTGGCCTGGAATGCCCCTATTCGGGCTCCGCCGTCGCCGGGGAGGCGACAAAGGCGGTCCGAAGCGGCCCGGACGTGCCGTGGACCCGCCGGCGGATCACCCGAAACCGGGATTGGTCGCCACGGAGGCGACAGGCCGTCCGAGGAGGACGCGGCGCCCGGTCCGAAGGTGTAGGGCGGACTGTCGCCGGGGCTGGCGAGACCGCGTGCTACCAGTCGCCCGAGCTGTCGTCGTCCGTCGCCGCCTCCAGGATCGCGTCTTCGTTGATCGCGGCGTCGCACTCCTGGCAGACGGGAGGATCCCAGCCGCCGGCCTCGGGCAGGTCGGTCCGGCCGCAGGTCGTGCACGCGAAGGCCAGGGCGCCCCGGTCCGCCTCCGCGTCAGAAAGCCGATACGCGTGGGGTAGCCGGGCGACGTTCGCCGGGCTCGACCTGCGTTTGAACCAGCTCATGGGCTCATCGTGCACCGGCCCTGTGACACCTGTCCGTCACACGGGCGAGCCGCCGGCCGCGGCGACCAGCGGCGAGAGAACCAGCGTCGGCCGCCCCGCCGCGGTACCCCGAGAATGGGCGACGAGCATAGACTTCGTGTCATGCGCACCATCGAGATCGAGGGCCTCCGCACCTCGCGGATCGGCCTTGGCACCTGGCAATTCGGCAGCCGCGAGTGGGGCTACGGCGAGACATACGCCCGCGAGACCGCCCCGGCGCTCATCCGGCGGGCAATCGAGCTCGGCGTCACGATGCTGGACACGGCCGAGATGTACGGCCCCGCCGCCTCGGAACGGATCATCGGCAAGACCCTCGCGGGCATCCCGCACGAGAGCCGGGCCGGCCTGATCGTGGCAACCAAGTTCTTCCCCATCGCCCCCGCCGAGCGGATCGTCGCCTGGGAGGCGGCGGGCAGCCGGCGTCGCCTGCTGACCGACTCGCTGGACCTCTACTACGCGCACCAGCCGAACCCCTTCGTCTCGCCCCGCCGGGTCATGCAGTCGCTCCGGCCGCTGCTCGCCGAGGGCCTCGTCCGGCGCGTCGGCGTGAGCAACTACTCCGTCGCCCAATGGCAGGAGGCCGAGCGCGCGCTGCGCGCGCCCGTGGTCGCGAACCAGGTCCGCTTCAGCCTGGCCGATCCGGCGCCCCTGCGCGACCTCGTGCCATACGCCGCCGAGCACGATCGCCTCGTGGTCGCGTATTCGCCGCTCGCACAGGGGCTGCTTGCCGTGGACCGCGACTGGAGCCAGGTCGGCGGCCTCCGCCAGAGGATGCGGCCGGCCAGCAAGCTGACTGGCTTCGAACCGCTCGCGGCGGCCGTGCGCGAGGTCGCCGCCGCACACGACGTCACGCCGACGCAGGTGGCGCTGGCCTGGGTGCTGGCTCACCCGAACACGATCGCGATCCCGGGTGCGCGCACGATCGAGCAGCTCGAGTCGAACGCAGCCGCGGCCGACCTCGTCCTCGCCGACGACGAGGTAGCGCGTCTCACGACCGAAGCGGAGAGCTTCGCGGCGCGGCGCTGAGTGGCGCACGCGAAGAGGCGCAGGGAGGGGCGACCATGGCCCGCTGGGTCCACCGGCGCGTCCTGACGGCAGAGGAGGCTCAGGCCCGCCGCCCGCTGACCGCCGCGCAGCGCCTCGGGTTCGTGGGCTGGGCATTCGCGTTGCTGGCGGTTGCCTGGGCGGCGGTCGAGCTCTGGCCGATCACCCAGTTCAGCGCCTTCGACTCCATGTACGACGACGCGATGCTCGTCGTGCGCGCCCTGGGCGACGTGGCGATCGTGGCCCTTCCCGCAGGCCTGCTCCTGGGGTTCCCGGGTGCCAGGCACCGGAACCCGTGGCTGTTCCGCGGAGTCTTGCTCCTCGCGCTGCTGCAGCTGGCCCTGCCGGCGATCCGCGCCCTCCAAGGCTGGGTCTTCGAGCAGGTCGACCCGTCCCTGGAAGCATTCGGTCCCGTGTTGGCGGCCATGAGCCTGGTGTCGCTGGGGGCGATGTTCGTCAGGCTCGCCGCGACATGGGCCCTGTCGGACGGGCTGTTCGACGCAGGCGCACGGCCGAGACGTCCGGTGCTCGTCCTGATCGCGGGGGCGGTCGTGGCGCTGGACCTCGTGGTCGTCGGCCCGGTCGTCCTTGCCAACGGGTCGGGGGTATTCGCGAACGGATTCCTCGACGTCGTGTCGCTGGTGCTCTCGCTCGCGGTGACGGTTGCCTGGTGGGTGGTCGTCGCCCGGCTGGGAGTCGGGTTCGTCGTCGGCCTGCCGCCGCGCCGAGCTTGGGCGCTGGGCGCCCTTGCCGGAGCGCTGTTCATCACTCAGGATCTTGTCCTGATCGCCTGGAGCTTGGCCGGCCAGCTCTGGCAGGTCTCGCTGGGTCTCGACCCCGTCGCGGCCATCGTCGGATCGGCGGTCTGGGTGCTGCTGTTCGTCGCGCTCGCGATGGGCCTGGGTCGCGGCACGAGCCGCCCGGCGGGGGAGCGGCGGCGGCTTCCCCGGTACGAGCTGGGTCGGCCTGCGGCGGCGGCCGAGCCGATCGCCACCGAGCCGATCGCCACCGAGCCGATCGCCGCCGAGCCGATCGCCGCCGAGCCGGCGGGGGCCGGCGTCTCCGCGTAGGTCCACGTCCTCAAGCGCCGGGCGACCAGGAAAGCCGGTCCGCTGGGTCATCCCGCGCGGGTCCCATTGATCGACGGGCGGCACGAACCGATCGAGCCGAAATTGAGCGCTGGGGCCCAGCCGGTCCAGCGCTCGGTTCCCGGGGCCAATCCGGTCCACCACCCGGTTCCCTCGGCCCCTGGACACTCGCCGCCCGCCGCCCGTCGGAGCCGCTCAAATGAGCCCGCGACGGGTCATCGGCCGACCCCCGATACCATGGGCCGATGCCGACCATTGAACCGATCACCCGAGCGCACCCGCCTATGACCGCGTGACGATCCCCGAGCGGCGCGCGTCCGTCGTCATCGTCGAGCGCGACGGAACCGTCATGGGGCGGCTGCCGGAGTTCCCGGTGGCGACGCCGTGGTGGCAGGAGGCGCAACCCGTTGTCCAGGGCGTGCGGGATCGCTTCGGGCTCGAGATCGTCGTCCTGCGGCTCCTCGACACCGAGCTGCCACACCCGCAAGGCGGCGGCGTGACGTACCTAGCGGAACCGCGTGGGCCGCTGCCGATCGACACGGCACCGCTCCTGACCCCCTTCGACATGCCGCTCGAGGACCACCCGCTCCGCCTCCGGTGGGCGACTCCGGGCGGTCCGGCCGCGGACCTCGCGTGGGCCGAGGGCGTGCTGCGCCGGAGGCGCCTCGAGCGCGTCGGCCATGCGGAGCAGCTCCGGAGCTGGAACCTGTCGAGCATCTGGCGCCTGCCGCTCCGCGACGGAACGGCATGGCTGAAGGTGGTGCCGCCGTTCTTCGCCCACGAGGGCGACATCCTGCGTCGGCTCCAGGGCGGACCTGTGCCGCGCCTCCTCGGTCACGACGGGGACCGGATCCTGCTCGCCGACATCGCGGGCTCGGACCGGTACGCCGCGGGCTTGGCAGAGCTGCTCGAGATGGTCTCGCTGCTGGTGGACGTCCAGGCCGCCTGGATCGGCCGGCTGGTGCCGCTGCGCGCGATCGGCCTGCCGGACTGGCGAGGCCCGAGCCTGTCGGCCGGGATCGCCGACGTCGTGGACCGGAACGCCGCGACCCTGCCTGCCGAGGTGCGGGCCGCGCTCGATGATTTCGTCGCGGGGCTGCCTGCGCGCTTCGATGCGATCGCATCCTGTGGCATCCCCGACACCCTCGTCCACGGGGACTTCCACCCGGGCAACGTGCGCGGCGGGGACGACCTGCGAACGGACCTGCGCGACGACGGCGAGGATGGCGACGGCCACCTTGTCGACGGCGCCCGCGTCGGTGACGACAGCGACCACTATGGCGCCGACGGCGCCGACGGCGACGGGCACCGCGTCGGCATGGCCCGCGCCGGCAACCACGCTCTCACGTTGCTCGATTGGGGCGATTGCGGCATCGGCAACCCGCTGCTCGACGCGTCGGCGTTCCTGGACCGCGTCCCGGCGGAGAAACGGGGCACCGTTCGCGGTCACTGGGAGAACGCCTGGCGCCGGCACCTCCCGGGCTCCGACCCGGTCGAGGCGGGACGGCTGGTCGGGCCGGTGGCGGCAGCCAGGCAGGCGATGATCTACCAGCACTTCCTGGACCACATCGAGCCCACGGAGCGTCGCTACCACGAGGCCGACGTGCCGGACTGGCTGGCCCGAACCGCGGCACTGGCCGGTCCGGACGCCCGCCCTGCCTTGCGCCGCACGTCCGTGAGTCCCGGGTGAGCCGCCCCTGCTAGGCTCGACGCGTGCCGCGTCTCGATCCCGAAGCCCTCCTCGCCGACCTCGACCCCGAGCAGCGCGAGGCCGCCATCGCGACAACCGGGCCCGTGGTCATCCTGGCGGGCGCCGGGTCGGGCAAGACGCGGGTGATCAGCCATCGAACCGCGTACGCGATCGCGACCGGCGTCGTCGCGCCGGACCAGGCGCTCGTGGTCACCTTCACGGAGAAGGCGGCCTCCGAGATGGTCGAGCGGCTGCGCACCCTTGGCCTGCCCGGCGTCACGGCCCGCACATTCCACGCCCACGCGTTGAGCCAGCTGCGCCACTTCTGGCCGTCCCGTCACGATGGGGCCGCGGTGCCCGAGCTGCTGGACTCGAAGCTGCCGATCATCGGCCGGCTCGCGCGCCAGCTCCCCGGCCACTATCGGTTCACGCCGTCCAAGGACATCGCCGACGAGATCGAGTGGGCCAAGACCCGCCGCATCGCACCCGCGGCCTACGCGGTGGCCGCGTCCACCGCCAATCGGGAGCCGCCCGTCCCGGTGGACCTGTTCGTGCGCACCTACGAGGGCTACGAGAGGGCGAAGTCTCGGGCGGGCCGGATCGACTTCGACGACCTGCTGGTGGAGACCGTCGCGCTGCTCGAGGCGGACGAGGAGGCCGCGGCGACGGTCCGGGCACGCAAGAGCTGGTTCAGCGTGGACGAGTACCAGGACACGAACCAGCTCCAGGAGCGCCTGCTCGAGCTGTGGCTGGGCGACCGGCGGGACGTCTGCGTCGTCGGCGACGAGGACCAGACGATCTACACCTTCACCGGCGCCTCGTCCGAGTTCCTGACCACCTTCGCCAGCCGCTGGCCGGGAGCGCGCGAGATCGCCCTCGTCCGCAACTACCGGTCCACGCCCCAGGTGCTGGAGATCGCGAACCGCCTGATCGCCGCGGACGGCCGGGTGAAGCGCCTGCTGGCCACGCGCCCCGACGGCCCCGCACCCGTCGTCGCGAAGCACCCAACCGCGGAGGTGGAGCTCGACGCGCTGGTGAGCTGGATCCGGGTCCGGCTCCAGGAGGGCATCGCACCCGCGGAGATCGCGGTGCTGGTCCGCATGAACGCCCAGCTTGCCGCGATCGAGGATGCCCTGACGCGCGCCGGCATCGCCTACCAGGTGCGCGGCCTCCGCTTCTACGACCGCCCCGAGGTTCGCGGGGCGATGGAGGCCCTGCGGCGGCGGCCGCGGCTCGAGGCGGTGGGGTCGGACCTCGTCGCCGCGATCCTGGAGCGGTGGGTCGAGGCGGTGGGCTACGAGGCAGAGCCGGCCGCGCCCGAGGGCTACGAGGGGCGGGAGCGGCAGGCCTCGCTCGAGACGCTGCTGGCGATCGTCGAGGCGGTCGCGGATGGCGATCCCGCCGCGGACGTCGGGGCCGTCGTCGCCGAGTTGGAGGCGCGCGCCGCGCACGAACGCGAGGGCGCGGCCGATGGCGTCAACCTGCTGACGTACCACCGGGCGAAGGGCCTCGAGTGGGACGCCGTGTTCCTGCCCGCGCTGGAGGAGGGGACCCTGCCCATCCGCCAGGCCGTGGACGACGAGGCGGCCCTGGAGGAGGAACGGCGCCTGCTCTACGTCGGGATCACCCGGGCCAGGCTCCACCTGGTTCTCTCCTGGGCCGAGCGGCGCGACAGCCGCGGCCGCGAGAGCAAGCGCCGCCCGAGCCGGTTCCTGCTGGACGTCCGGGCCCGCCCCGCCCGGCCGGGCACGAGGGTCAGGGACCTGCCCGGTCCGCCCGCGCAGGTCCGCCCGCCGCGGCCGGGAGACTCGGACGACCCGGTGTTCGCCGCCCTCCGCGAGTGGCGAACGGGCCGGGCGCGGAGCGACGCGGTGCCGCCGTACGTGATCGCCCACGACGACACCCTGAAGGCCATCTCGGACGTCCGTCCGCGGACGCTATCGGGCCTTGCCCGCGTCAAGGGCATGGGCCCAGCCCGGATCGAGAAGTACGGGGACGAGATCCTCGAGGTGCTGGCTCGGACGATCGCGGGGGGCGCCTGACCGACGGTCGCCCGCGTGCTTGTCAGGCGGCGAGGTCCCGGCGCCTGAGGCTGGTCAGGCGGCGAGGTCCCGGCGCCGGAACACCCACATGGCCGCCAGCCACGCGCCGGCGGCGATTGCCGTGAACAGCGCCAGGTCGCCTGCCGGGAGGTACCCGTCGTCGATCACGGCCGCCGTCGGGAAGTGGTTCCACGCGGACACCGGCCCGAGCCAGGACCAGTCCGGAGAGACCTGGGCCACCACGAACACGAGGTACATCACGATCAGCGCCCCGCCGACGACCCCCGAGGCGGTGCCGCGGCTGAGGGTCAGGACCGCGACGAGCGTGGCTGCCCCGGCGATCGCGCAGCCGAACGCCAGAGAGAGGACCCCGGCCATCGCGAACCGGGCCAGGTCGAAGTCAGCGCCGACGAGACGGCCGGCGGCCCACAGCCCGATGACGGTGGTGGCCGCCAGCAGCGCCATCGTCGTGACCTGGCCCGCGATCGAGGCGGCGAGATACCGGACGCGTGTGATGCGGGTCGACAGCGGGAGGTCGAGGAACCCCCGGTCGAGGTCCGCCGCGGCTCGCGTGCCCAGGATCAGCGCCGCCGCCGCGGCGATGATCGGCCACAGCCAGCTCGAGATGTAGGTGGTGAAGAAGACGCCCGGATCCGAGAGCGCGCCGGTCATGCCGAAGGCGGCCAGGAACTCCTTCGGGAAGGTCTTCAGGTACTCGCCCATCAGCGCGTCGTTCGCCTTGAGGATCGGGTACATCAGGCCCATGATCGCGGCGTAGCCGCCCAGGGAGATGGCGAGCCAGGCCGTCAGGCCGCGGTTCCGGCGCAGCTCGAGCCGCAGCGCCGTCATGCCGGGGCCCTCCGGCGTGGCTCGGCCGCGTCGTGATCGGTCATGCCAGCCGCATCGTCGTCCGGCGAATCGCCGTCGGGCGCATCGGCGGATCCTTCGCGGTACAGGCGGAGGAAGAGGTCCTCCACGTCCGGCGTCGTGATCGCGATGTCGTGCACGTCGTGAGCGGCGATGCGGTCGAGGAGCGGGTTCACGTCGCCGCGGACCATCATGTGGACCTCCCGGCCGGTCATCGCCGCGATCTCCACGTTCGGCAGGTCGAACGCGTCCGGCGCGGGCGGCTCCGCCAGCACCAGGTTGATCGACCGCCAGTGCGATCCCAGCAGCTCGCCAACGGTGCTCACGTCGACGATCCGTCCGTCGCGGATGATCGCGACGCGGTCGCATGCACGCTCGACCTCGACGAGGTTGTGGCTCGAGAGGAACAACGTGCGGCCGTCGGTTCGTGCCTCGGCGACGAGCGCGAGGAACTCGCGCTGCATGAGCGGGTCCAGGCCGCTGGTGGGCTCGTCGAGGACCAGCAGCGGCTCGTGGCCCATGAACGCCGCCACGACCCCGATCTTCTGCCGGTTGCCGCGTGACAGCCGCCGGATGCGGACCGTGGGGTCCAGCTCGAGGCGCTCCGCGACGACGGACCACGCGCGGCGCGGGAGGCCGCGGAGCTCCGCGAGGTAGTCCAGCTGCTCGGCGCCGGTCAGCTCGCCCAGGTAGCCGGGGTCGCTGCCGAGGTACGCGACGCGGGCGTGGAGCCGGGCCGCGTCCCGGAAGGCGTCCGCGCCGAAGAGACGCGCCTCGCCACCCGTCGCGCGCAGGAAGCCCAGGAGGAGGCGGATCGTTGTCGTCTTCCCCGCGCCGTTGGGACCGAGGAACCCGAACGCCTCTCCCTCGGGGACGGCGAAGGTGACGTCCTCCACGCCGCGTCTCGGCCCGTAGAACTTGGTGAGGCCGGCGGCCTCGATGACGAGATTGGCCATGAGAGCTCGTGCCTGCTACTTCGCCGCACTGCGCCGCGGCGCCGCGGCGCCGCGGCCGTCTTCCGGCGCGCGGTGCTCCGGCGCGCGCTATTCCGGCGGGTCGCGCGCAGACGGTTCCCGTCGTGCATCACGACGATGGTGCGCCTCGGCTCGAATTGACGCACAGGGACGACTGGCCCGTAGGTCGGGTCCGTCGGCCCGGGACGGGTCCACTCCACCTGGCCGTCGGCGCGGCATGACTGACCGCCGCGCGCCGCTACGGCGCGGTCGCCGCGCGGTCGCCGCGCGGTCGCCGCGCGGTCCCGCCCTTCGGCGTCGCGACCGGGCTAATCTCCATCCACTCATGGCACGCGTGGTGTCAGGACGTCCCGCCAGACGCCTCGGTCAGTCGGGGCCGCGCCCGAGCGTGGGTGGGGTCCCGGCCCGTCCCCCGACCCGCGCGTGCACCCGCGAGATGGGTGGTCGCGCGACTGTGAAGGCCTGGACCTGCGCGAGTACCCGGCCCATGGGTAGCTGCTGCCATCGCGGGCCAGCGGCGGGCGTCAGCACCCACGTCACGGGTGGCTGATCAGGTCGCCCCGGATAACACCCGGAGTGTGAGTGAATGGCCGCGCCTCGGCTCGCGGGGGCGCCTCGGCCCGCGGGGGCGCCTCGGCCCGCGCGCCCCCTGGGCCTTCGGCCCGCGCGCCCCCGCGCCGCGGCCGCGCCGCCCACGCCCCTCGCCCCTACGCCACGGACTCGAGCGCCTCCTCGAACTGGCTCGCGTACAGCTCGTGGTAGAAGCCCCGCTTCGCCAGGAGCTGCTCGTGCGACCCGTGCTCGAGGATTCGGCCTTCGTTCATGACCAGGATCACGTCGGCGTCGCGGATCGTGGACAACCGGTGCGCGATCACGAACGACGTCCGGCCGTGCATCAGCCGGTTCATCGCCTTCTGGATCAGCACCTCGGTCCGCGTGTCCACCGAGGACGTGGCCTCGTCGAGGATCAGGATCGGCGGGTCGGCGAGGAACGCGCGGGCGATCGTCAGCAGCTGCTTCTCGCCCGCAGAGACGTTCGCCGCGTCGTCGTCGAGCACGGTCTCGTACCCATCGGGCAACGTCCGCACGAAATGGTCCACGTGCGCCGCGTCGACGGCGTCGTGGAACTGCTCGTCGGACACTTCGCCCTCCGCGCCGTAGGTGACGTTCTCACGGATCGTGCCCTTGAACAGCCACGCGTCCTGGAGGACCATGCCGAAGGTCCGGCGCAGGTTGTCCCGCGACAGCTCCCGGGTGTCGATCCCGTCCACGGTGATCCGCCCCTCGTCCACGTCGTAGAAGCGCATCAGCAGGTTGACGAGGGTCGTCTTGCCAGCGCCCGTCGGCCCGACGATGGCCACGGTCTGCCCGGGCTCGACGACCAGCGACAGGTCCGTGATGAGCGGCTTGTCTGCCACGTACCGGAAGGCCACGTCCTCGAAGGCGACGCGCCCCACGGCCGGCTCCGGGAGCAGGCGCGGCGCCACGGGATCGGGGACCTCCTCCGCCTCGTCCAGCAGCTCGAACACCCGCTCGGCCGAGGCCACCGCGCTCTGGAGCACGTTGGCGATCGACGCGGCCTGGATGATCGGCATCGTGAACTGCCGCGAGTACTGGATGAAAGCCTGGACGTCGCCCAGCGACATCTGGCCGTTCGCCACCTGCACGCCGCCGATCACGGCGATCGCGACGTAGTTCAGGTTGGAGATGAAGGTCATCGCCGGCTGGATCATCCCGGAGATGAACTGGGCGCGGTAGGACGCCTGGTAGAGCTGCTCGTTCTCGACGTCGAAGACCGCGATCGCCTGCTCCTGGCGGCCGAACAGCTTCACGATCGCGTGCCCGGTGTGCATCTCCTCGACGTGCCCGTTGAGGGTCCCGGTGCGCGCCCACTGCGCCGCGAACTGCTTCTGCGAGCGGGACGCGATGAGCACTGTCACCACGAGCGATGCCGGCACCGCGAGCACCGAGATCATCGCCAGGAGCGGGCTGATCGTGAACATCATGAACAGCACGCCGATCACGGTCAGCACCGACGTGATCAGCTGGGTGAGGGTCTGCTGGAGCGACTGGCTGATGTTGTCGATGTCGTTGGTCACCCGGGACAGGATGTCGCCGCGGGGGTGGCCGTCAAAGTAGGCGAGCGGCAGGCTGCCGAGCTTGACGTCCACGCGGCGGCGGAGACGGTAGACGGTCCGCTGCGTGACGCCGGCCATGATGTAGGCCTGGGCCCACGCGAAGAGCGAGCTCAGGATGTAGATCACCGCGACGCGCGAGAGGACCGTCGCGAGGGCGGTGAAGTCGACGCCCTGCCCGGGCACGACGTTGTCCATGCTCGCGAGCATCTCGGCCTGGTTCGTCTGCCCCGCGGCGTCGAGCCCAGCGATGATCTGGTCCATCGGGACGCCGGTCAGGCCGGCCTGGCCGAGCTGGTTGCCGACCGCGCCCTCGAAGATGATGTTGGTGGCCTCGCCCAGCATCTTGGGGCCGAGGATGGCGAAGAAGACGCTGACGACGCCAAGGGCGACGACGGCGACCACCTTGTACCGTTCCGGGACCAGCTCGCCGGCGAGCCGGCGGAAGGAGGCCTTGAAGTTGCGGGGCTTCTGGACGGGCATCATCATGCCCATTCCCATGGGCCCGCCCCCACCGGGCCCGCGACCCGGTCCGGGACCCGGTCCGGGACCGGCGGGCGGGCCGCCGCCCGGCCGTCCCATCGGGCCGCTCACGCCGCCTCCTCCTCGGTGACCTGGGACAGCACGATCTCGCGATACGTCTCGCAGGTCCGCATCAGCTCGTCGTGGGTGCCGATGCCCGCGACGCCGCCGTCCTCGAGCACCACGATCCGGTCCGCGTGGAGGATCGTCCCCACCCGCTGGGCGACGATGATCACGGTGGCCCCGCCGAGCTCCCGGGCGAGCGCCGCCCGGAGGCGCGCGTCGGTCCGGAAGTCGAGGGCCGAGAAGCTGTCGTCGAACACGTAGATGTCCGGCTTGTGCGCGAGCGCCCGGGCGATCGCCAGGCGTTGCCGCTGACCGCCCGAGACGTTCGTCCCGCCCTGGGTGATCGGCGCCTCCAGGCGCCCATCCATCTCCTCGACGAAGTCGCGACCCTGCGCGATCCCGAGGGCGTGCCAAAGGTCGTCGTCGGTCGCATCCTCGTCGCCGTAGCGCAGGTTGGAGGCCACCGTGCCGGCGAACAGGAACGCCCGCTGGGGAACGACGCCGATGCGCCGCCACAGGTCCTGGCGGTCCAGGTCACGGACGTCCACCCCGTCGATCTCGACCACGCCGCCCGTCACGTCATAGAAGCGCGGCAGCAGGTTGATGAGCGTGGACTTGCCGCTGCCCGTGGAGCCCACGATGGCAGTCGTCTCGCCGGGGTTCGCCTCGAACGAGATGTTGCGCAGCACCGGCTCCTCGGCGCCCGGGTAGCCGAAGGTCACGTCCCGGAACGCCATGCGACCGGTGCGCGGGGGAGAGACGGGGACCGCCGGGTCGTGGATCGCGGGCTCTGTCTCCAGCACCTGCTGGATCCGCGTGGCCGAGACCGCGGCGCGCGGGACCATGATGAACATGATCACGGCGGTCATGATCGCGAACAGGATCTGCATGATGTACTGCAGGAAGGCGGTCAGGTTGCCGATCGGCATCGCGCCGCTGTCCACGCGGTAGGCGCCGAGCCACAGGACCGCGACCGTGCTCAGGTTCATGATCAGCATGAGGCTCGGCATCGTGATCGCGAACAGCCGGTTCACCCGCAGGCCGGTGTCCATCAGGTCCAGGCTGGCGACGTCGAAGCGCCGCTCCTCGTGCTCCGTGCGCACGAAGGCCCGGATCACGCGCACGCCGGCGAGGGTCTCGCGCATGAGGAGGTTGATCCTGTCGATCTTGACCTGCATCGCCTGGAACAGGGGGATCGCCCGGGTCATCACGAAGGCGATCAGCGCGACCATGATCGGGATGATCACGAGCAGGATCAGGGTGAGCGGCCCGTCCTGGCGGGAGGCCATGATGACGCCGCCGATCGCCATGATCGGTGCCGTGATCATCATCGTCAGCGCCAGGAGCACGACCTGCTGGATCTGCTGCACGTCGTTGGTGTTGCGCGTGATGAGGCTGGCGGCGCCGAACAGGTTGACCTCGACCTGGCTGAAGGTCTCGACCTTGCGGAAGATGCCGCTGCGGAGGTCCCGCCCGAACCCCATGGCGATCCGCGCGCTCCAGTAGACGCCGATGATCGCGGTGATCATCAACGCGAACGTCACCACGAGCATGAGGCCGCCGGTACGGATGATGTAGGGGACATCCCCCTTGGCGACGCCGTTGTTGATGATGTCGGCGTTGAGCTCGGGAAGGTACAGGTTCGCGATCGCCTGCACCGTCAGCAGGATCATCACGAACACGATCGCCCATCGGTAGGGCGGCAGGTAGCGGCGCAGGATCGGGATCAACGGCCGGCCTCCGTGGTGGCGGTGGATAGGTCCTGGTGGAAGCGCTCGCGGGCGCGGTGGAGGGCGCGGGCGCCCTTGAGGAAGTCCTTCGAGCTCGTCGTCCGCCAGGTTGTCGAGCATCAGGGCGAGGCGTTCTCGCCGCTCCGTCGCCATCCCGGCGATGAGGTTTCGACCCTGGTCCGTGAGCGCGACGCGGACCACGCGCCTGTCTTCATCGTCGCGGCGCCGCTCGACGAGACCCCGCTGCTCCATCCGGTCCACGATGCCGGTGGTGCTCGCCTGGGACACGTCGAGCATCTCGGCGAGGCCGCTCATCGTCAGCGGGCCGTCGACGTCGAGGACGGCGAGGACGTTGAGGTGGACGAGGCTGAGCGCGCCGCCCGGCCAGTGGCGCATGTGGCGCATGGCGGCGGCGGGGCTCTGCGCGGCGAGCTCGTCGAGGAGCTCGTGTTGGACGTCCTGGCGGTTCACGGGTCGGGTATGGCCCTTAGCGGCAGATAGATGATCAAGATGACGTGAAGGATATTCGCCGCCGGGGCTCCTGTCCAGCGGCGGCCGGCTGGTGTCCAGGGCCGTGTCCGCGGCCGGTCAGGTGGGCGTGGTCAGTGGGACGCGCGGGCGGGATCGCGAGGCAGGGTTCATCGCCCCTGCTCCGTCGTCCGCGGGGGGATCGCGGTCCGGGTCATCGCCCACTGTTCCGTCGGCCGCGCTGGGCGTGATCGCGGTGCGGGTTGTCGATCCTGCTCCGTCCGCCGCAGCCGTGGTCGCCGTGCGTCGCGCGCACGGATTTCGGGGCTTCCCGTCGTTGTCGTGAATGGGGCGCATGGATCCGTCCAAGATCGATGTCGATAAGGCCCCCAGGACGCTGCGGTCGTGCATCCCGCTCATGCTCGTGACGTAACGGACCAGTATTCGTGACTCCCACGCACGGCCGCGTGTTTGGGCGGCCGGCGCGCCCCCGACGAGCCGCCGACCCGCCCAAGCCCGCCGGCCGCGCCCGCCCGCCGGCCGCGTCTACCCGCCGGCCGCGACTACCCCGTGATCGCCTTCCGGAAGCGCCAGCTCGCCAGCCCGAGCAGCACGACGGCGAACCCGGCCAGCACGACAAGGTTCGTCGCCACCGTGTCGATCCCCCCGCCGTCGCGGACGAGCGAGCCGAGTGCGGTGATGCCCCACGAGTGCGGGATGACCTTCGCGAAGGTCTGCATGGCCTCGGGCATGAACACGAGCGGGACCATGCAACCGCCAAGCGCGCCGAGCGCGAGCCCGAGGAAGACCCCCAGCGAGGACGCCTGGTCCGCGTTCCTGCTCCCGGCCCCGACGAGCATTGCCGCCCCCGCCGAGACGAGGCAGAACACCAGGACGATCGCCCCCACCGCGACCGGGTCGCCCCACGAAACCCCGAACACCGTCGCCGTGAGCACCACGACGAACGTCGCCTGCAGGAGAGCGACGAGGAAGCGGCCCAGCGTCTCGCCCAGGACGATCGTGGTGACCGAGGTCGGCGTGGCCACCATCCTCCTCGAGACCCCCAGCCGCCTCGTGAGCACGAGCTGCGCGGCGGCCGTCATCGACGTCAGGAACGTGAACAGCAGGAGCTGGGTCTGGGCGCCGAAGGTGAACTGGCTGTAGCCCTGGAACATGAACTCCGCGCCGACCTCCTCGACGGTGACCGTGACCCCGGCCACATCGGGTCGTCGGGCCTGCGCGACCGCGTACGCCCCTGCGTACGTGCCCGCGCCCAGGTGGGCGGCCGTCCGTGCCGCGGAGACGAGCGCCTGCTCCTCCGCGACGGCCGCCTCGAGAGCGGTGCGATAGCCTGCCGTGACCGTCTCGGGCGTGCCCAGGAAGCGGATGTCGACCGCGTCCGTCCCGGCGAGGCGCGCTCCATAGTCGGCGGGCACGACGACCCCGGCCTCCACGGTCCCTCGCTCGACCGCGCCCTGGAGGGCGGCCTCGTCGGGGAACTCGACGATGGTGAACATGGATGAGTCTGCTCGAAGGCGGGCGACCAGCGCGTCGGCCGCCGTATCGCCGGCGGGTGCGACGACGCCCAGCCGGGCGAAGGTCGACCCGCCGAACTGGAGGCCCAGGGCGACGATGATGATCGTGGGCAGGATGAACACGAAGAACAGGTTCCCGCGGTCGCGGACCTGGCGCAGGAGGTTCGTCCGGCCGATCATGACGACCTTGCCGACGCCCCCGGTCATCGCGGAGCCACCAGCCGACGCTCCCGGCCTGCCGACGCCCCCGGTCATCGCGGAGCCACCAGCCGGCGCGCCCGGGCGAAGCCGATCGCCCCCGTCACCAGGCCGACGGCCAGCAGCACCCCGACCGCTGGCAGCGCGTCCGCGATCGTGCCGCCACCCTGCATCTCGCCCAGGCCACGCAGGAACCACGCGTGCGGCGTCACCAGGCTCAGCGTCTGCATCGCCTCGGGTGCCTGGGCGGTGGGCGAGAACGTGCCGCCCAGGATCCCGAGCGTCATGGCCACGGCGGCGTTCGCGGCGCCTGCGCCGTCGTGCGTCTTCATGAACGACGTGACCAGGGTGGAGATGCCGATCGCGCTCACCACGGCCGCGACCACGATCAGGGCCACCCCGGCCGGCGGACCCCAGTCCGCACCGATCAACAGCGTCGTGGCCACGATCAGGACGAGCAGCGAGAGCACCCCGGTCACGAAGCTCCCGAGCGCCTTGCCCGCAAGGATGGTCTCGGGACGGATCGGACCCGCGAGCATGCGCGCGAGCGTGCCCTGCCGCCGTTCCTCGAACAGGCTGAGCATCCCGGACTGGACCGCGAAGAACAGGAACAGGATCGCCATCGCGGACGAGAAGTAGGTCGTCCAGGAGAGCTGGCGAAGCTGCGCGGGCGAGTCCACGAGGGCGATCGCCGGCTGACGGGCGGCCGCCACGATCGCAGCCAGCTCGGCCCCCGAGGGCGGCGCCCCACGCAGGTCGGCGACGGTGAGCATCGTGAGCTGGGCCGTGGCGGCGAGGTCCGCGAACCGGGTCGCGACCGAGCGAGCGACCTCGGTCGGGAGGCCGGCGTCCTTCGCGCCCAGGATCAGGATCGAGGTGGGCTGACCCGCGGCGATCGCCTGCGAGAAGCCGGCCGGGATCACGAACGCGGCATCTGCCTTCCAGCCATCGGCGTTCGCGGCCTCGACGGCCTGCCGCGCGTCTGCCTCGGTCGCCCTGGTCTCGATCGTCGCGACGCCCGCGTCCCGGAGGCCCCCGAGCACTTCTCCGGTGAAGGCCGTCGCGAGCGAGCCCCCATCGAGGTCCACGACCGCGTAGTCGGCATGGAAGCTGGTCGCCCCGCGCAGCAGCAGGCTGAAGATGAAGGCGAGCCCGAGCGGGGCCAGCACGGCCATCATGATGATCGAGCGGTCCCGCAGCCTCTGCCGCAGGTCCTTGGCCGCGATGAGCAGTGCCGCGCGCATCCGGGGACCCGGCTACTCGGCCGCGTCCCGGAGGGCGCGACCGGTGAGATGGAGGAAGACCGCCTCGAGGTCAGGCTTCACGATATCGACGCCCTTGATGTCGGCGCTGGCCTCGGCGGCGTCGATGAGCCCCGGGAGTGCCCGCCGTGCGTCCGACACGAGGATCTCGACCGTGTTGTCCTTCGCGTCCGCGCTCACCACGCCCGGGACCTTCGCCACATCCCTGGCCGCCCTGGCGACGTCACCGGTGACGGTGAGGCGGACGATGTCCTGCTCGCCGACGAGAGCGACCAGCTCCTGCTGGGTCCCCTCGGCGCGGATCAGGCCCCCGTCGATGATCCCGATGCGGTCGCACAGCCGCTCGGCCTCCTCCATGTAGTGGGTCGTGTACAGGATCGCCATCCCGTGGCGGCCGAGGGCCGCGATCGACTCCAGGATCGCGTTCCGGCTCTGCGGGTCCACGCCCACCGTCGGTTCGTCGAGCAGCAGCAGCCGGGGCTGGTGGAGCAGCCCGATGCCGATGTTGAGCCGTCGCTGCATGCCGCCGCTGTACCTGTCGGTGCGGTCGTTGGCACGCTCCGTGAGACCGATGAGCGCGAGCACCTCGGTCACCCGGGACTTCAGCCGCGCCCCGCCGAGTCCCTGGAGACGGCCGAAGAACTCCAGGTTCTCCTTCGCGGTCAGGTCCGGGTAGATCGCGAGCTCCTGGGGCACGTACCCGATGCCCGCCTTGGCGGCCACCGCGCCGACGTCGATCGGTGGTCCCGTCGAGCGTGACCTCGCCACCGTCACGGGCGAGCAGACCGCAGATCATCGAGATCGTCGTGGTCTTTCCCGCGCCGTTCGGGCCCAGCAGTCCGTACGTCTCGCCCTCGTGGATCTCGAGGCTGACGCCGCGGACGGCTTCGATGTCGCCATACCGCTTGTGCAGGTCTCGTGCGGCGAGGACGACGGGCGCGTCGGAGACGGTGGCGTTGGCGCCGGCGGGATCACTGGACGCGGGGGCGGTGCGCGCGGACGGGACGGGGGACCGGGCCACGGATGCCGGGGCTACCTCGGACATGCGGATCGATCCTCCGGGCGCGGACGGCGGTACGTCGGGATGGTGCCCGCCGCCCGAGCGGTTCGCAAGTCCGAACGGCCCGTCGCGAGGTTGTTTCGCGATTCCCCGGCGAGTTGACGGTATTCTCCCAGCCCGCTCACAGGCTGTGGCGGGATGATCGGCCGGTCCCGGATGAGCCGGGACGGGACAGGGAGGTATCACGCATGCGCAGGACAATCGCCCGGCGAGGGCTCGTCGCGGTGTCGCTGCTGGCGGCATTGGCCGTGCCCACGACCGTGCTGGCGGCGACGCTGACCGGGACCGCCGGGCCGGACACGCTCACCGGGACCACTACTGCGGACACTATCCATGGGCTCGCGGGCAACGATGCGATCGCCGGGCTCGGGGGACCGGACGCGCTCTACGGCGACGGTGGTGCCGATGTCGTCCGTGGCGACGGTGGCGCGGACATTGTCCGTGGCGGCAACGGACCCGATCACCTGTACGGCGGCGACGGTCCCGACCGGCTGTTCGGTGACGCCGGCAACGACGTGATCCGCGGCGGCGCCGGCAACGACGTGATCCGCGGCGGCGCCGGCAACGACCGGATCTACGCGGGTTACGGCAACGACGTGATCATCATCGGGAACGACAAGTCCGCCGACGCGGTCGACTGCGGCCCGGGCTGGGACGTGGTCACCTACGGCCCCGGCGACATCGTGAGCGCCAACTGCGAGCGCAGGATCAGGGTCTCCGAGTAGCGGGGGTCTTCGAAGCCGACGGCGTTTTCGGGGGCCGACCTCCGTTTTGGGAGGCCAACCTCCGTTTCAGGGGCCGACCTCCGTTTCGTGGTCGCGTGCGATCGAGGCGTCGAGCGGGGTGCGACCCCGTGTCAGGTGCGACCCCGTGTCAGTCCACGCTAGTGGGCGGGCGGTCCCGACCAGGTGGTGAGCGCCTCGGCGAGCCCCGCCGACGTCCCCATTCCGACCCACGCCACATATCCGTCTGAACGGATCAAGACGGCATCGGGAGCGGACACCCTGCCGAGGGCCGGCAGGTCCCATGGACCGGGACAGGTCGCATCGATCACCTTCACCCGGTCCGCCCAACCCGTGATCACGACTGCGCCCGGCTTGCCGAGATTGAGCAACACCGGTCGCGCATCATGCAGCAGCGCATAGACGCGTGAGGGTCCGTTGGCGGCCGTGATGTCGAGATCTGGCATACGGCGCCCGAGCAACGGGTGCCCGTCGCCGAGATCGTAGTGGATGTCGAGCCCCGCCATCATCGCCGTGAACTTCTGGCGCGGCTCGTCAAGTACGAGGAGCTCGGCCATCGTGTCGCGCAAAGCCCTGGTGCGGTCGTCGTCACGACGCAGCACCACCGCGGCCAGCGCATTGCGCAGCGTGCGAGCCCCGACCGGATGACGCTCGGCATGGTAGGTGTCGAGCAGAGTTTCGGGCGAGATCCCCTTGGTCACTGACGCCAGCTTCCAGCCGAGGTTCACTGCATCCTGGACGCCGGTCTGGAGACCCTGCCCGCCGTCGGGCGGATGGATATGCGCGGCGTCGCCCGCGAGCAACACGCGGCCCTTGCGATAGGACGCGGCCTGTCGCGCCGAATCGGTGAACCGGGAGATCCAGGTGGGAGAGTGGACGCCGTAGTCGGTGCCGCAGGCGGCGATGAGCGCGTCGCTGAGGTCACGCAGCGTGGGTTCGGCCGTTGCACCCACCTGGGGCTCGGTCACCATCACGCCGATCGGACCGGTGTCCGCGTAGACAATCCTGCCATCGACGATCCGGTACTCCGCGCGGCCGAATGAATGGAGGCCGAGAGGGGTGCGGTGGATGCCGAACTCCGGAGTCTCGGTCATCTCGACCTCGGCGATCAGGTTGCTGGTTGTGGGATCCGAACCGGGGAAGTCGATGCCGGCAGCCTTGCGGACGAGACTGCGGCCGCCATCGCAACCGGCGAGGTATTGCGCTCGCAGCGAACGGCCGTCGCTGAGCTCGACATCGATGCCGGTGTCGTCCTGGGCGAACCCGGTAACCCCGACGCCGCGATAGACGGGCACCTTGAGCTCACCAACCCACCCGGCGAGGATGCGCTCGATGTGCGTCTGCCACAGCCCCAGCGTGTACGGATGACGAGTCGGCAAAGTGCTGAGGTCGAGCGCAACGCCGGCAAACCCGCTGGACTGCGTCTTCTGCCCCTCGGCGACAAAGCGATCGACGATGCCGCGCTGGTCGAAGACTTCGAGCGTGCGGGGATGAAGGCCGCCGGCGCGCCGGCCGGAGAGCCCCTCGCCCTCGCGCCGCTCGACGATGGCGACATCGACGCCCGCGAGAGCCAGTTCACCCGCCAGCGTCAGCCCGGTGGGGCCGCCGCCTGCGATGACTACCTGGTGGCCGGTCATGACTCGCTCCCATGTCTCGAGCTGCCGTCGCAACGGAGCGGCAGCCGGGAGGGTTGCGAAACCTCCGCTTGAAGAGGTCGCCGCCGAGCCCTGAAGTTGACTGTACTTCCTCGCCATCCAGGCCGCCCGGGGAGCCCGGGGGACGGTCTCCGTCAGGCCTCCCCGCGGTGCTTCGATCTCGCCGCGAGCAGCACCCCGACGGTCCGCTCGTCCACCGGGCGCAGGTCCACCTGGAGGTGGCCGACCCCCAGGGCGCGCCAGGCGTCGAATGCCCTCGCCACGGCATCGATATCGGACGGCAGGGTCTCGGACGCACCGGGTCGCCCGCCGGCCGCGACCACGCTGTCGATCGACAGACCGACCGTCACCTCGAGCGTCGCCGGGTCGCGTCCCTCCGCCTCGCACGCGGCGAGCAGGTCGGCGCGCCGCTGGTGGAACCGGTCGTCGGGAAGGCCGAACCACGCCGCGTTCCAGGCGTCCGCGTGGCGGGCGACCAGCCGCATGACCCGCGGCCCCTTGGCCGCGATGAGGATCGGGGTTCGGCCCGGGAACCGTGCGGGACGCGGCGGGGGCGGGATCAGCACGGCGTCGTCCACGTCGTGCCAGCGGCCGTGGAACGTCACCCGCTCGCCGTGGATGAGGGGTCCGATGATCTGCAGTGCTTCCTCGAACCGCCCCGCCCGGTGGTCGAACGGGTAGCCGAACGCCTCGTATTCGGCCTGGTGCCAGCCTGTGCCGAGGCCGAGGATCAGGCGCCCGTTCGATACCTCGTCCAGCGTCGCGGCCATCTTGGCGAGGAGGGCCGGAGGACGGAAGCCCGTCCCGAGCACGATCGTCCCGAGCTCCACCCGTTCGGTGACCGCGGCGGTGGCCGTGAGCATCGTCCATGCCTCGTGGATGCCGTCCTCGGGCTCGTCCGGGAGCCGGAAGACGAGGTGGTCGTAGACCCAGAGGCTGTCGATGCCACCGTCCTCGGCGAGCCGGGCGAGGCTCCGGACCCGTGTCCAGGCGGTCGCCCCGGGGCCGTCGGCGTCGTTCATGGGAAGCAGCATGCCTATCTTCATATCGCTGATCGTACGGCAGGCGGTCGGGCTGTCGGGGTCGGCGGGCGGGGCGCGGCTCAAGGCGGCGGCGGTCGGCTTCAGGTCCGGCGGTCCGGCGGTCGGCTCCAGGTCGCCAGCTCCCTGGTGCGTGACACCCCCGGTCCCACATCCCCGACAATGGCCCTCGTGACCACGACCGCCGCGAGCCCCGCCCCCGGCCTCCGCTGGCGCCACGTTGCCGGGATCGTCCTCGCCGTCGCGTTCTGGGCCCTGACCATCGCGATGTCGGACCCGACGATCAACGTCAGCGAGCCTGGTGCCGGTTGGGTCACCGCCCAGGACGCCCGTTCCTACTTCGGGCTGAACCTCGCGGACCTGTACGCCGGCCGCTCCGACTGGAACGCGATCGGCGCGTATCCGTACTCGCCGGCATTCGCCCAGCTCGTCTACCCGCTCGACATGCTCCCGTGGCCGGTCTTCGTCGCGGTCTGGACGGCACTCCTTATCGGCGCGGTCTACCTGCTCACTGGCCCCGAGCTGTTCCTGGTGGGACTCGTCGTGGGCGCCATGGAGATCGCGGGCGGCAACATCTCGCTACTGCTGACGCTGGCGATCGTGGCCGGCTTCCGATGGCCGTGGACCTGGGCATTCGTCCTGCTGACCAAGATCACGCCCGGCGTCGGACTCCTCTGGTTCGTGCTGCGGCGGGAGTGGCGGAGCCTCGCCATCGCCCTGGGAGCGACGGCCGCCATAATGGCGGTCTCGTTCGTGCTGCTGCCCGATGCCTGGCATGCCTGGATCGACCTGTTGAGGTCGAACACCGGCAAGGGCGGGACGTGGGCCGCGGTGCCGATCCCGCTGCTGATCCGCGGGCCGATCGGCGTGGCGCTGATCACGTGGGGAGCGCTCCGGAACCAGCGCTGGACGGTACCCGTCGGCACGATGCTGTGCCTCCCGGCGCTCTGGTACGGGTCGCTGTCGATGCTGCTGGGCGTGATCCCGCTGACCACGCCCGAGGAGCGGTCCCGGGCATGGGCGAGGGTAAGCGGACCGTTTCGCCGTCACGGCGACGCCGCTGCCGGCTGATCGGCTCGGGGTGGTTTCCGATTGCTGGCGCTCGCGCCGGAGCGATGGCGTCCCGGCGGTCTCGGTCGTGCCCGCGGCTCTTCCGGCCCGCGGCCGCGCGCGGCGTCTCCGCGTGCGCCGTGTCCTGCCCGCTGCTTGCCGCGTGCGCCCCGGCCCGCGGTTGGCCGCGTGCGCTGTGTCCGGCCCGCGGCGTGCCACGTGCGCCGTCTCCGCGTGCGCCTTCCGCCCCCGGCTGCGGTGCGCCCCCTCCGGCCCGCGGCTGGCCGCGTGCGCCGTATGCAAGAAAGTCGGCCAGAATCGCCCAACTCATGCGTGGCACTCACGAAACTGGCCAGAATTGGCGCCTCGACTCGCTGCGGACCGCAATTCCTGTGCACGCCATGCACAGCCATGCCGGCGAGGGCCCGAATTCTTGACTGGCACGCATGTCGGCTGGACACGGCCCGGCGCGAAGTCTGGACCCACGCTGCTGGACACGCCTCGGTCGACCACGCCGGATCGCCCGGACAGCCATAGCCGCGAGTCGGCCTGATGTGCCCGGAGGCGGACAACACCGCCCACGGACACCGCCCACGGACAGACTCCGCCGGATACCGGTCAGACCCGGTCGGACCCGGTCAGATAAGAGACAGGCAAGAGCCGCGTGCTGGACTGCGACCATGACTCGCACGAGGCTCCAGCTCGACGCGGACCGCCGGTCGGCGGCGATCCGTCGCGCGTTGGCGGAGGACCTGACGAGGCTGCGGGAGGACGCAGGCATTACCCGAAGTGCCGTCGCCCGCGTTGCCGGGGTCGACCCGTCAATGATCTCGCGGGTCGAAGCCGGGACCGTGGATCCGACCTTGGAGACCTACGCCCGGCTTGCGGCATCGCTCGGGGCCGACTTCACATCGCGGATCTATCCCCACTCAGGGCCGATGATCCGGGACAGGCACCAGGTACGGATGGCGGAGCTGGTTCTCGCGTCTGCTCATGTCCGCTGGCACCCGACACCCGAGGTGGCCGTGCGACACCCGGTCCGCGGCTGGATCGATCTCGCCCTGCACGACCCGGTGAGTCGCGCGCTGGTCGCCGTCGAGCTCGAGTCGGGACTGAGACGGATCGAGCAGCTGATCCGGTGGAGCGGCGAGAAGGCCAACGCACTCGCATCCTCGTCGATGTGGCAGGCGTGGCACGAGGCGGGCGGCTCGCCGCAGGTGTCGCGGCTGCTCGTCGTCAGATGGACCCGCGCGAACCGCGATGCAGCGTCGGCGGCGCGGCGGGTGCTCGCCGATGCGTACCCGGCGGATCCTCGCGACGCCCTGGAGGCGCTCACGACGACCACCACATGGCCCGGGTCGGCCCTTGTGTGGGCGAGGATCGACGCGGGCCAGGCAAGATTGGTGGACGGCTGGGCATGGCGCTGACGACTTGGGCCGGCGACGACGAACCGGGCCGGCGACGACGAACCTCAGCCCGGGCCGCGACGACGAACCGGGCCGGCGACGACGAAGCCGCCGGCGACGACGGCCGCGCGCCGACGACGGCCGCGCGCCGACGAATGCCTGACGGGCAGTGACGGCCCGCCGCCGATGACGGCCCGCCTCGGCGCGGCCGACGCGAAATGCCCGGCCGCGGCCGGCGATGACGGACCCGCCTGCCAGCCGAGGATGATGACCCCGGCCGCCGACGAATGCCCGGCCGCCGATGACGGCCCGGCCCGCGCGATACGAGCCTCTGCGCGAAACCCTACGACGAGGCGATCACCGCCGCGAGCGCGTCCGCGAACGGGTCCAGGTTGGCCGACGTGAAGCCGGCGACGTTGATCCGGCCCTTGCCGACAACGTAGACCCCGTGCTCGTCACGAAGGCGCGCCACCTGCTGGGTCGTCAGGCCGAGGAGCGCGAACATCCCGCGCTGCGTCGCGATGCCGGCCCAGTCGCCGGGGATCGCCCGCGCCTCCAGGGCCGCCACGACCGCACGACGGTTGTCCTTGATCCGGCTGCGCATGGCAGCCAGCTCCTGCTCCCACCGGGGCCGGAGCTCGCCGTCGGCGAGGATCGTCCGCACGATGTCCGCGCCGTGTGCAGGCGGGTTGGAGTAGTTCACGCGGATCGCGATCTTCACGTGGCTCTGAATGGCGGCGGCGTCCTGCGCGGAGCGGGCGATCACGAGCATCGCTCCGACCCGCTCCGAGTAGAGCGAGAAGGTCTTGGAGAAGGACGTCGACACCAGCAGCTCGGCACCGGGCCGGACCAGCTCCATCAGGCCGGCGGCGTCCTCGAGGAGGCCGTCGCCGAACCCCTGGTAGGCCAGGTCCACGAGCGGCTGCAGGCGCCGGTCCTCGACGAGGTCGCCGATCCTCTTCCATAGCTCGGGCGATGGATCCACGCCGGTCGG
The DNA here is from genome assembly GCA_963776395.1 of uncultured Chloroflexia bacterium. Classification (GTDB taxonomy): domain Bacteria; phylum Chloroflexota; class Limnocylindria; order Limnocylindrales; family CSP1-4; genus CAIXZV01. The sequence goes on from CAVZML010000003.1 coordinate 65,408, forward strand.
GTTGTGGCAGGCACCGTGGAGCAGGACGATGTCGCCCGGCGACGCCTGGCCCAGCGCCTCGAGCATCGCGGGCTCGTCGATCCGGCGGCCGGTCGCATCGGTGTAGGGGTAGGTGCGGATCCTGAACCCTGCCGCCTGGAACATCTGCGGGTGGTTGGGCCAGGTGGGCTCGCTCATCCACATCGTCTCGCCGGCGCCGGTCTGGCGCAGCAGGTCGGCGGCGACGCGAAGGCCGCCCGTGCCGCCCGGGGTCTGGGTAGCCAGGGCCCGGCCGGAGACGACCGCTTCGTGGTCGGCGCCGAGGACGAGGTTGCGGACCAGGTCGCGATAGGCCTGGTCGCCGTCGATCGGCCTGTACAGCTTGGTGCCGGCCGCTTCGGCGAGGCGGCGCTCCGCCTCGATGACCGTGCCGAGCACGGGGGTCTTGCCCGTCTCATCCACGAAGACGCCCGAGGACAGGTTGACCTTGCCCGTCCGGCCGTCGTTTCGGAAGGCCTCGGCGAGGCCGAGGATCGGATCGGGCGGGGCGGGGATGCGCGCGAGCGACGGGAGCGACACGGAACAGGACCTCGTCGATGAGCTGTGGAGGGCGGCGATGCGACTCTACACGGCCGACCGGGTTGCGGGCTGGTAGCGAGGCGCCCGCGGGCGGTGATACGGAACCGCCGGCGTTCGGTGATGCCGAAGCGCTGGCGCCGTTCAGCGCCCGAGCGACCGCCGCATCAGGACCCCGCTCTGGACGCACGCGAACCGGAACTCCCACGAGCCCGCGATCCCGGCCGGAGCCGCAGCGCGATCCAGGACCGTGTAGCCGAGGCGCTGGAACCACTCGGCCGCCGTCTCGGTCAGCAGGTACAGGTCCGTGACCCCGAGATCCCGGGCGACCGCCTCGGCCGCCGCCACCAGCGCCTGCCCGAGGCCGCTGCCGCGCAACGTGGGCGAGACGACCACCGACCGGAGGAGCCCCTCGTCGCCGTAGCGCTCGATCGCAGCGGCTCCGACCGGGGCGCCGTCGGCGACCGCTGTGACCCCGTGCTCGAACGCCTCATTTGTCCCTTCGAGCGGGAGGCCGGCGCCGGACAGCAGTCTCCGGATGGCGTCAAGGTCGCCCGTCGAGGACGCGCAAATCGTGATGGCCGGGCCGGGCGCGATGGCGGCCGGCGAACCCGGAGCGGAAGACGACCGGTTGGCTTCCATGGAGTGCAGTCTAGCCACGGCCCGCGGGAGGACCCGGATGCATCCCTCGGCCTCGTCGCTGCGGCTCTCCCCGTTCCCCGAGCCACGGTCATCCCCCGCTACGGGCCACGGGTCAGCAGCAGCCCGAGCCACGGACAACACCAACCCGAGCCACGGGTCAGCAGCAGCCCGAGCCACCGCAGCAGCCGTCGGACGCGGCGGGTTCGAGGACCTCGAGCCCCGCCCTGGCGGGGATCAGTACGATTCTCGGCGGCGTCGCGACCGTTGCCTCGCCAACGCCGGGGCGCCGAGCACGCACGATCGCGCTGTACATGTCTTCGGCCACCACATGGGTCGCCTCGATCTCGATCGCGGTCAGGCCCGCCGCCGCCAGGCCATCGGCATATTCGTGGAAGGACAGCGCACCGGCGATGCAGCCGGCGAACGACCCCGCTCCTCGCGCTCGGCCGGTGTGAGGGCATCGTCAGCGACGATATCGGTCACACCCATTCGGCCGCCTGGCCGCAGGACACGCGCGATCTCGCGGAATACCGCGGGCTTGTCCGCCGCCAGGTTGATGACGCAGTTGCTGATCACGACGTCGACCGTGGCATCCGGGAGGGGGACCGCCTCGATGGTGCCCTTGACGAACTCGACGTTCGCCGCGCCCGCCTGCGCGGTGTTGCGCCGGGCGAGCTCGAGCATCTCGTCGGTCATGTCCAGGCCGATGGCGCGCCCCGTCGCGCCGACGCGCTTCGCGGAGAGCAGGACGTCGATGCCGCCGCCTGAGCCGAGATCCAGCACGGTCTCACCGTCGCGAAGCTCCGCCACCGCGGTGGGGTTGCCGCAGCCCAGGGATGCGAGCACCGCGGCGTCCGGGAGCTCGGCAAGCTCGAGCGCTGCATAGCGCTCCGGTCCCCAGCGGCCCGTGCCGTCGGCATCGAGGGCGGCCGGTGCTGTCGCCGCATCCACACCCGGATCCGCAGCCGGCCACAGCGGCCGGCGCATCGAGGACCTGGCGGGCTGCCGCGGCGTAGTGCTCGCGGACGGTCTCGTGGATCTGCTCGGTCTCGCGAGTCTGCTCTGTTCGTGGAACTGCGTGGTCATCAACGGCCCCTGGTTTCTGCCGGTGTCCGGCGCGTGGTGGCGTGCCATGGCTTCGGCGTGATTGAGATTTCGGCTTGCCGTGATATTGATACTTGCCGATATCGATGTTTGTCAATATGCTAGTTGTCATGAAGCGCTCGCTCGACCCCGACGTCCGACTCCTCCAAGCCGCCGCGGACCCCACGCGTCTCGCGATCCTGCGCCAGCTCAGCGGACAGGATGCGGTCTGCGCGTGCGAGTTCACGGCGTGTTGCGACGTCGCCCAGCCCACCGTCTCGCACCACCTCAAGGTGCTCCGCGAGGCGGGATGGGTGAGCGGTGAGCGGCGCGGCAGCTGGGTGCACTACACCCTTCGCCCCGACGCGCTGGCACGCTTCCGGGCGCTCGCGGGTGAGATCGGCGGCGCGGTCACCTTCCTGCCGGGCACGCCGGTCGCCGCGCAGGGAGCGCGGGCCGGCGGCACCTATCCGCTCCCGGTGATCCAGCCCCGCACCCTGCGCTGAGCCGCGCCTTCGACCGGTGGTCTCCCGCGTGCCGCCCACCGACCGTGCGCCGACGCCTCGTCGCGCGCGTCTCGTGACCGGCCAACCTGCCTGACAATGGACGGCATGCCCGACCCCGCCGCCCTCCCCATCGTCGACCGGCTCACCGTCTACGGCGCCGACTGGTGCGTCGACTGCCGCCGCACGAAGCGCTTCCTCGACGGAAGGGACACGCCGTACAGGTGGGTGGACACGGCAGCCGACCAGCTCGCCAGAGCCATGCTGAACGCCGCGGGCTACCTCGCGATCCCGGTCGTGCAGATGCCGGGCGGCACCGTCCTGGTGGAGCCAACAGACGACGAGCTGGCGGAAGCGATAGGGCTGCCGCCTGAAGCCCTCGGCGCCCAGGTCCGTTGACCGCGTCCTCGCAGCCTTACCCCACCCAGCGGCCCGGGACCTCCCGCGCCCAGCCTTCGGCCCGAGACCAGCTGCGCCCGGCTTGGGACCGTACGCCCCGGGTCGCTACTCCAGAGCTTCGGCGTCCAGGATGAGCAGGAGCTCGTAGGCTTCGTCCCCGAGGAAACCACGGGCGGCGGCCTCCGTGTCGGCCAGCGCGGCCTCCTCGTCGCCCTCCTCGCCGTCCTCGAGCTCCGCGTCGCCCCCGGCGAGCACGCTCAGGACCCGCGACGGCGTGGGCTCGACGATCCACTCGTCGCCCGTGTCCGGATCGACATCGAAGAAGGACACCGACTCGATGTCGTGGGAGGCGCCGTCAGGCCGCGTCAACGTGCACGCCCAGGCCCCATCCTCGTCCTCGATCGCGCGAACGGTCAGGGTCAGCCCGAGCGATCGAAACAGCTCGGCGAGGGTGGTCGGGGCATCGGACATGGGACTACCTCGGTCAGGATTGATCGCGACAACCCTACCCCCGGTCATGGCATCGCGTCGTCGGCCCGGTGTTGCCCCGCCTGCAACGCGCCGGCCGGGCACGAGGCTGTCACGTAGCATCGACCGGTGCGCGACCACGCGACCACCTCCTACTGGCTCGAGACCGCCGGTGACGACCTCACCGCCCGCCCGGCGATCGATGGGGCCACCAGTGCCGACGTGGCGATCCTGGGGGCGGGGTTGACCGGCCTCTGGACCGCGTTCTACCTGCACCGCACGGGACCCGTCACTCAGGATCGTGGTGGTGGAGCGGGAGATCGCCGGCTTCGGCGCCTCGGGCAGGAACGGGGCCTGGTGCGCCCCCGATCTCAACATCTCGATGGGCCGCCTCGCGAGGCTGCATGGGATCGAGGCCGCGAAGAGCATCCAGCAGGCCACGTACGACGCCGTGGACGAGGTCGGGCGCGCATGCGCGGATGCCGGGATCGACGCCGGCTTCCACAAGGGCGGGGAGCTGATCCTTGCCCGCGGTCCCCAGGGCCTCCCCGCGCTCGAGGCCTCGCTCCGGGAGTACGAGGAGTTCGGCTTCGGTGACCGTTACCGTCTCCTCGATGCCGCCCAGCTCTCCGAGCGAATCCGCGTCGCGGGTGCCGTGCGCGCGCTCGCGTCGGGTGACGCCGCCGTCGTCCATCCGGGGCGTCTCGTCCGCGGACTCGCGCGCCGCGCCGAGCAGGATGGCATTCGGATCGCCGAGCGGACGACCGTCACGGACTTTCGGCCGAAGGACGCGAGCGGCCGCGCCACCCTCGTGACGCCGCGGGGCGAGGTCCGGGCCCCGGTGATCGTCCTGGCGGGGGAGGCATACCTGTCCGAGCTGCCGCGTCTCCATCGGCAGCTGGTGCCGCTGTGGTCGCTGATCGTGCTCACGGAGCCGGTGACCGACGCCCAGTGGGCGGAGATCGGCTGGACGAACAGGGAGGTCGTGGCATCGACCCGGCTGTCGGTGGACTATCTTTCCCGGACCGAGGACGGCCGGATCCTGTTCGGCGGACGGGGGGCGCCGTACCGCTTCGGGTCGCCGATCCGCGGCGCGTACGACCGCCACGAGCCGACGCACGAGCGCCTCAAGGCCTTCGTGCGGGAGTGGTTTCCAGTGCTGCGCGATGTGCGCTTCACCCACGAGTGGGGTGGGCCGCTGGGGATGCCCCGGGACTGGCATCCGACCATGTCGTTCGATCCCGCGTCGGGCATCGCCACCTCGCGCGGGTACGTCGGCCATGGCGTGTCCACGACGAACCTCGGGGGGCGCGTCCTCGCGGACCTCATCACGGGGACGCGCAGCCCGCTCACTGAGCTGCCGCTCGCGGGCCATCGGTCGCCCAACTGGGAGATCGAGCCATTCCGCTGGTTCGGCGTGCGGTACGCGCAATGGGCGCTCGGGCGCCTCGACGACAGAGCGGCGCGGACGGGGCAGCCACCGACCGGGCGCAGCCTCGCCGAGCGGATCGCGTCGCACTGACCGCCCGCCCAGACTGGCTGCCGACTGCCCGGACCGACCGCGGCCCAGGCCGACTGCCCGGGCCGACCGCCCGTCGCACTGACCGCCTGCCTACAGGCGGAGGCGCTCCTGCGTCAGGCGATGGTCCGCGCGCCGCACAAGCGACTCGGGCGACTCGCCCGCCTTCGGGCTCGCCCAGCCGAAGGCGAGCTGGAGGCCATCATGGGAGCGAGGCAGCATCGCGGGCGCCTCCTGGCGGACCCGCTCCACGAAGTTGATCGCCTCGATCTCGTTCGTCTCGGTCAGCACGACCCCGAACCGCGCCACCCCGATACGGGTGCAGTAGTCGCTCGTCCGGGAGTTGCGCCTCAGGCACTGGGCCACCTCGCGCAGCGAGTGGCGCGCGAGGTCGATCCCCCAGTTCTCGTCGATCTCGGGGATGCCCTCGACGTGTGCCACGACGACGGTGAGCGACCTGCCGTAGCGGATCGCGCGCGTGACCTCGGTCACGAGCACGCGCTGCCAGAGGTCGGGGCCTTCAAGGCCGGTGAAGGGGTCCTCCCAGCCTTCCGGTTCAGGGATGCCGCGGGGATCCAAGGTGTGACGGTCTCCGAGCGGGGCGAACGCCGGCCCTGCCGGCCACCGAATCATCGGGCACCGCCGGACGCGGCGTCACCGCCTCGTTGGTGGGGGTCGACACCCCGAAGGTCAGGGGTCTGCGGGGGCGAGCCCGGCGTGCGCGGCGAGGAGGAAACCCGCCCCGACGAGGCACTCGGCTACCCGAACAGCGCCTCCACCGAGAGGTACCGCTCGCCGGTGTCGTAGGTGAAGGTCAGGATCCTCGACCCGTCCGGCACCTCCGGCAGCAGCTGCGCGACGGCCGCGAGCGATGCTCCTGACGACACGCCCACCAGCAGGCCCTCCTCGCGGGCGAAACGCCGCGCATAGGCCATCGCGTCAGGCGGCGCGACCTGCAGGATGCCGTCGAGCAGCTCCGGGCGCATCACTCCCGGGATGAACCCGGCGCCGATGCCCTGGATCGGGTGCGGCGAGTGCGTTCCGCCGGACAGCACCGGCGACAGGGTCGGCTCCACCGCGTACACCTTGAGGCTCGGCCAGCGGGGCTTCAGCACCTCGGCGACACCCGTGATGTGGCCGCCGGTGCCGACGCCGGTGACGATGTAGTCCAGGCCGTCCGGGAAGTCCCGCGCGATCTCCTCGGCGGTCGTGCGGCGGTGGACGTCCACGTTGGCAGGGTTCTCGAACTGGAGCGGCATCCAGGCGTTCGGCGTCTGGTCCACGATCTCCTGCGCGCGGGCGATGGCGCCCTTCATGCCGATCTCGCGCGGCGTGAGGTCGAGCTCCGCTCCGTAGGCGAGCATCAGCTTGCGTCGCTCGACGCTGAACGAATCGGGCATCACGAGGATGAGGCGGTAGCCCTTGACGGCGGCGACGAGCGCCAGGCCGATGCCGGTATTGCCCGACGTCGGCTCGACGATCACCGAACCCGGGCCGATGATCCCGCGGGCCTCGGCGTCCTCGATCATCGAGAGGCCGATGCGGTCCTTGATGCTGCCACCCGGGTTCGCTCGCTCCAGCTTCGCCCAGACGCTGACGCGCGGGTCATAGAGGTGGTTGATGCGGACATGCGGGGTGTTGCCGATGGTCTCGAGGACGGAGGAGTAGATCACGGGGCCGCTCCTGCTTGGATGACGAAGTGCTGGATGACAAGGTCCTGCCTGACGAAGTCCTGCCGGACGAAATCCCGCCGGACGAAGTCCTAGATGACGAAGTCGAGGGGTTCGAACGCATCCGCGACGCTGCGGACGCGCACCTGGCTCTGGTGATACACGAGCGAGTAGGGCTGGACCGAGTTGGTCAGCCAGACGTTGCCGCCGATGACCGAGTCGTGGCCGACCTCGGTGTCGCCGCCGAGGACCGTGGCGTTGGCGTAGATCACGACCCGGTCCCCGATGGTCGGGTGGCGCTTGCTGCCGGCGCCGGCCTTGCTCACGGAGAGCGCCCCGAGGGTGACGCCCTGGTACAGCTTCACCTCGTCACCGATGATCGCGGTCTCCCCGATGACCAGACCGGTCCCGTGGTCGATGCAGCACGAGCGGCCGATGGTGGCCGCAGGGTGGATGTCGATCCCGGTCCGGCCGTGGGCGATCTCGGAGATCATCCGCGGGACCAGGGGGATGCCCTCGAGGTGGAGCGCGTGGGCGATGCGGTGGAAGGCCAGCGCGGCGAACCCGGGGTAGGCCAGGACGACCTCGGACGACCCTCGGGCCGCCGGGTCGCCGGCCTCGATCGCCGCCACGTCGAGGCTGAGGGCGTTGTGGATCGCCGGCAGCTGGGCCAGGAAGCGGTCGCACAGCGCGTGGGGGCTGTCGGGGAGCGCCCCCTCGAGGGGGCGGAGGACTGGGACGAACGCCGCGTGCAGGGCGTCGAACTCGTCCGCAACCTGGGCCGCGGACCGAGGCCGGCCGCGGCCATCCGGGAAGAGCAGGGACACGATCCGGTCCATCAGGTCCGAGACGAGGTCGCGGTCGGGGAGCGTGTCGAACGCGACCGCCTCGTCGGCGGCGATGTGGGCGGCGAGCTCCGCCAGCGTGCTGACGGGCGGGTCGGCGTTGGCGTGGGTGGTGGAGGTCATTGGGTGGCACCGCGGTGGGGGACAGACGAAGACGACCGGTCGGGATGGGTCCGGGCAGGGATGCGGCGACAAGGCGCTGGGCGATCGGCGTCCGCGAGCGGCGAGCGGGTCCGGGGCCCGGGCATGGGCCCGGCTCGCGTCAGCCGCGCTGGGCGCGGGGCGCGACGGGCACCGGCGGCGTCATCGCCGCCAGGGACACGCGCAGGGGAACCAGCCGGACGCCATGTGCGAACGATGCCAATGTTCGGCGATCCCGTCAAACGGGGCGGATCCGGGCGTCCACGGCTGACGCCGTCCCGCGTCGTCCCGGGCCGCAGCTGGTCCGCGCCGCAGCTGCCATTCCGCGTCGTCCCATCAGGCGAGGACGAGCACCATCGCCAGCCGGGGCGCGTCGTCGGGGACACGCGTCCGTATCGGCGGGGGCGGTCGCCTCGCCGGACGGTCGCCGCCTTCGGGTGCGGTTGGCCTCGCCGGACGGTCGCCTCGCGCGACTCGCCGACTCGCCGTCGTGCACCGCCGCCCGACGCCAACGCTTACCAGGTCCTCGTCCGCGTCCGCGTGTCGCCCTGGTGGCGACGAATTCGGGAATCGGTCGCACGGGACGGTCCAGGTGAGGCCGTCCGGAGCGCGTTCAGCGCCTGGTAGGCGACGGATCCGGGTGAGGGGCCTGCATCTGGCGCCTGCCAGGCGACAGTTCCGGGGGCCGGGACCGTTCTCCGGTCGAGCTGTGCGGGTTTGTCGCCTTGGTGTCGACAGCCCGCGTCGGGGCGACTTCGGCACAATGGCGTCACCGCCCGGCTCGATCCCGCGATTCCTCAGCCTCCTTCGCCGAACAGGGAGACCCCCATGACCGTCGACACGCCTGCTGCCTACCGCAATCTCGTCATCTACGAGGTCTACGTCCGGAACCACGGTCCGAGCGGGACGTTCGCGGATGTCGAGGCGGACCTGCCACGGATCCGTGACCTTGGCGTGGACGTCGTCTGGTTCATGCCGATCCACCCCATCGGCGTGGAGGCAAGAAAGGGGAGCCTCGGCTCCCCCTATTCGATCAGCGACTACCGCGCGGTCAACCCCGAGTACGGCACCCGCGAGGACTTCGGCCGGTTGATCGGGCGCGCCCACGACCTCGGCATGAAGACCATGATCGACGTCGTCTACAACCACACCTCGCACGACTCCCGCCTCGTGCTGGAGCACCCGGAGTTCTTCCACCAGGACACCGACGGCCGACCGGTGACCACGGTCCCCGAGTGGAGCGACGTCATCGACCTCCGGCACGGGCAACCCGGGCTCACGGAGGAGCTGATCTCCACGCTGGAGGAATGGGCAAGATTCGGCGTCGACGGCTTCCGCTGCGACGTGGCGTCCATCGTCCCGGCGGCATTCTGGCGAACGGCCCGCGATCGCGTTGCACGGGTGAAACCGGGCGTGATCTGGCTGGCCGAGTCCGTCCACGCGGCGTGGGTCGCCGGCCGTCGCGCGAGTGGCCTCACGGGCCACAGCGACAGCGAGCTGTACGACGCATGCTTCGATCTCACCTACGACTACGACATCTGGCCGCTGTTCCAGGCCGCCGTCCGCGGCGACGTCCCCGCGGGCCGGTACCTCGAGATGCTCAGGTTCCAGGACTGCATCTACCCCGCAAGCTTCGTCAAGTTGCGCTGCGCCGAGAACCACGACCAGCTTCGGATCATGGCCCTGGCGCAGGACCGCTCACGGGCGCTGGCATGGACTGCCTTCACAGCGTTCAACCGAGGCGCGTTTCTCATCTATGGCGGCCAGGAGTCGGCCGCTGCCAAGACGCCATCGCTGTTCGACCTCGACCCGGTCGACTGGGCCGGGTACGGGCTCTCGCGTTACCTCGCGCGGTTGGCGGCGCTGAAGAAGGATCCCGCCCAGGTGTCGGGCAAGCTCGTGTTCCTGGCCTCCGAGCCGGCGATCCAGGCCGCCTGGGTGCACGACGCCGGGAACCTGTACGGCGTGTTCAACGTGACGTCGGCGTCGGGCGAGGTGCCTGTCCAGGTGCCGGATGGCAGGTACGAGGATGTGCTCGGTGGCGGCCACGTGGCGGTCCGCGGCGGGCGCATGCCTATCCCGGGGGAGGCGGTGGTGCTGCGTGTCGCCGGGTCGCCCGCGCTCGTCCCGTGGACGACGACGCTGCTCGATTACCAGGTGCCCTGACGACGGCAGTGGCAGGAATACCGTCCTCCGGCCGCGCAGCCGTACCCGCCGCGCCACGCCGTGCCCGCCTGCCGCACCGGCCACGGGGCGGCCTACCGCACCGGCCGGGCGCGACCTACCGCTCCGCCATCCCCAGGGCGGTCCGCCGGGCAACGGCCATGAGCGAGAGGACCGGGTTCACGCCAGTTGCCGTCGGCAGGGCGGAGGCGTCCGTCACGTACAGGCCCGGCACGCCGTGAACCTGTCCGTCCGGTCCGGCCACGGAGCGCCGGCGGTCCGTCCCGATCCGGCACGAGGACATCTGGTGGGCCGTGAACAGCAGGATCCGGTTGGGGGAGATCGGCCTGGCGCCCAGCGCGTCCAGCCACGGCTCGAAGGGCTGACTCTCCCGCCAGTCGTGGGGCGGCGTGACCAGCGGGATGACCCGCTTCGCGCCGGCCGCTCGATGGATCTTCGCCAGCTCCAGGGACGCGCGCCGCAGCAGCGCCTGGTCGGCCTTCGCCGGGGCGTATTGGATCGAGACGCCCCCGTCACGGGCGAGCGAGACACGCCCCTCGGAGCGGTCCCGCACCAGGGCGATGAAGGCCGCGATCCCGTCGCACCGCGTCATGGTCTCGCGATGGTCGCGGCTGCTCCACCATGGGAACCCCGTGGCGATGAGCCCGGGATGGGTCGGCGCCGCCTCCATGCGGAAGCCCCAGCGCCCGTCGATCTCCCCGTACGCGTCGCTCATGACGCTCTGCGGCACACCGGACCAGGGCGCGAGTGACTCGTCGTAGACGCCCGCCACCGCCGTAACCGGATGGATGTGGAGCCCGCGCCCCGCCGTGGCCGTCGCAATCCCGGAGCGGAGAAGGACGGCCGGAGAGAGGATCGAACCACCTGCGAGTGCCACCATCGGCGAGCGCACGGTGATCTCGCCGCCGGGGACATTGGCCACGACCCCCGCCGCGCGGCCGCCCTCGAGCACGATCCGGCGGACCTCCGAACGGTCCAGGATCTCGGCGCCGTTGGCACAGGCCGCGACCAGCGTCGTCCGCAGCGTGGACTGCTTGGCGCCGATCCGGCAGCCCACCGCACAGGGTCCGCAGTCGGTGCAGCCACGGACGCCTCGAGGGATCAGCTGGCGGGGTATTCCGAGCGCGTCCAGGCCCGCCGCCAGCTTCGCGTTGGGGCCGTTCGGGATGCTCTCGTCGAGGTTCACGTTGATCTCGGCCTCGATCGCCGTGTAGTGCTCGTCGAGGTCATCGATCCCGGCCTCGCGCCACTCCTCCAGGACGGCCCCTGGCGCACGGAGGGACGACGACCAGTTGACGACGGTGCCGCCGCCGACCGCGGACCCCGCCCGGATCGAGATCCAGCGGTCCGTGGTCGCCGCCAGGCCTCGGTCGAGGAACAGCGCCCCCAACCCGTCCAGCTCCGGCCCGCCGAAGTCCGCCTCGGTGACCATCGCGGCCCGCTCCAGGACCACGACCCGCTTCCCGGCGGCGGCCAGGATCGACGCCGTCACGCCACCCCCCGCGCCGGACCCGATGACCACGACGTCGGCCTCGACGGTCTCGCCGGGACGCGGCGTCCGAACGCTGACGGCGCTCGGACGCGGCTCGTCCGGGGGCGGGGCGACGAACCCGGTCCGAGCCCGCCACGGCGAGCCCTCGATGCCGTAGGCCAGCAGCAGGGTCAGCCGCTTGAGGTCCTGGAACGCCGTCCGCTTGAGCGCGATCGGGCTGTCGGCGAGGCGCCGCATCGCCTCCTCGCGCGTCTTCTGGTCGAGGGCCGCGAAACCTCTCGGGCGGCGGGCGAGCGCGAGACCCCCGAGGGGCGTTCCGGCCACCCTCAGCAGGAGATCCAGCTCGCGCTTCAGCGACGGCCGGCCGAGGGCCGCCACCTCTTCCAGAAGGCGCGTGTGGACGCCGAGCTCGCTCGCCGAGGGAAGACCCTCCGCCGCCGGCACGAAGGTGTCGACGATGGCGGCAAGCGTCCGATCACGCTTCCGATCACGGGACGCGTCGCGCGCCCGGTCACGCGACTCCTCGCGCCCCCTGTCACGAGCCTGGCCACGGCCCCCGTCATGCGACCCGTCACGCGTCCGATCACCCGAGGACGGCACCCGATCAGGCCCCTGCCGGCTCGCCACGAGGCTGCGCGAACGGTGCGATCACGGGAACGTGGTGACCTCGACCTGGCCCGTGTCGACGACGATCGAGATCCGCAGCCCGCGCGGGGCGTCGCCGGTGGTATCGGCATACTCGACCACCCAGTGATCGATACCGAAGTCGGTCGCCTTCGTGACCGCCCGCGTGGTCCCGGCAAACGTCGGGTACTGGAGGCGCACGATCGTGGCCGCGGACGCCTCGGCTGTGTCCTGGGTGACCGGCACCGTCGGGTGCATCGCCGCGTCCAGCTCGTCCACGGCCGTGGCGACGGGCGCCCCCAGGACGAGCACGACGGCGAAGCCCACGACGAGGAGGGCGGCCCATGCCGCCGCGAAGATCGGGAAGTGCTTCACGTCAGGGGCGCCCCAGGTAGACCATGTAATGGAGCGTCTTGAGGTTGGTCTTCGCCGCGTCGACCTTGCCCGCCTCGACGAGCACGTCGATGGCCTGGGCGATGCCGACCTTCGCCGCCTGGAAGGCGTCGATCGGGGCCATGCCGTCTCCGATGCCCTTCCAGAACAGGTACTCGAAGCCGGTCCTGCCCTGTGGCGTGTCGCCGGGACCCGTCACCGTGCTGTAGGACAGGTGCGTGTCCGCGATGAACGCCCTCGAGCCGCCCTTGAGATAGTGGAGCGCGAGGCTGTTGTCCGCGGTCTTGTGGACGGGCTCCTGCACGGTGTCCAGGGTCCAGGCGCCGTAGCAGGCTCCGATCTGGACCACGCCCCTGCTGACCGGGTTGGACTCGGCCGTGACCGCGTCCACCTGGTTGGACTCGTGGGCGATCCACTCGTGGTCGAGTGGCTTGTCCGTGTTGGTCGGCTCCCACACGACCGTGTTTGCCGACCAGGCGTCGGTCAGGACGCCGATGCCGTGGAGCAGGACGTACAGGTATCGCGCGTTCGCGGCGTCAGCGTTGCCGCCGAACGCCTGGGCCGAGGTCGGCGGCGCATATGCCAGCCGGACCTGGGCGAACTGGGAGATGGCCCCGGTGACCAGTCCGGCCTGGCTCCGGCGCTCCTGGTTCATGAGCGCGAACGCCCCGCCGTCGGGAGGCACGATCTCGCCGAGCTGGGTGAGCAGCAGGTCCGCGTCGTCGCTGCTGGGGATGCGGGCGATCGGGAGGTCCGGGACGGCGTACGGATCGCCGTCGAGGTCCGTGTAGAAGTTGTCCGACGGCAGCCAGTCGGACGGCAGCTGCCAGTCGGCCAGGGCCGACGCCTCGGAATCGCCCAGCGGGTTCTCCACGTGGAAGTAGGGGACCGCGTCGTCGTTGCCGACGATCAGCAGGTACTTGTAGGACCCGCCACGGAGGAGGCGCTGGACCTCGGCCGCCGCAGCGTCCGGCGTCTTGCGTGCGACGCCGCCGGCATCGAGGTCGTGGAGGTCGCCGACCCGCCCCGCGGCCGCGAGGACCGCATCGGCGCGGGAGCCGAGGTTCGCCCGGAGGACGGATTCCCGGGTGACCACCAGGACCTCGGACGGATCCTTGTACGGGATGGGGCCGGTCTGGCCCCCACTGCCCAGGACCGCGTCGTACTGGGCGCCGTCGCCGACCGTGAACGGGACGACCTCGTCGGGGATGCGGTTGTAGTCCACCTCGACGGAGTAGTCGCCCGCCGGGAACCCAGCGTCGATGTAGAACGGAAAGACGAACCCTTCGTTCTCGCCCTCGGGTCCGGACTCGTTCTGGACCACGTGCGCGGCCTCGTACGTGAACCGGTCGCCCTGGAACAGGCGGACGCGGAGCTCGGTGCCTGCCGGGACGTAGCCCCAGCCGAGGAAGCCGAAGATCGCCTGGGTGCCGGTCGGGAAGCTGGTGCCCTGGCCGATGGGGTTGCCCGACTGGTCGATGTCGGTCGCGAGCTGCAGATGGAAGAGGATGGCGTTGCCGACCGAGGGCGCGACGGTCGGCGCGGCCGAAGTCCTGGTGCCGAGGCTGCCGGGTGCGCTCGCCAGGAGGACCAGTGCGAGCGCTGCCGCGGCCAGCCTGCGGACGACAGATCGCGGGGTGGGCCTCGAGCCGGCCCACGGTGCGAGGCGGTCCAGGCTTGCCAGGCGGGTCATGCGGCACCCCCGGGGATCTCGTCGGCGAGGCGGCGGATCTCGGCCCGCAGCGCGTCGCCGCGCCCGGCGGGAGGGAGCTTCCGGTGCCGGACCGTGAGGCGCCACTTGTAGAAGGCGAGCTCGCCCTCGGCGGCGTAGCGGCGGCGGAGGCGCCCGACCCCGGCGAGACCGCCGGTGCGCAGGAGCACCGCCTGGCGCCCGAGGCGTCCGCCGAACGAGGTGATCGTGGCGTAGTCGGCCTCGCTCACCACGCCGGTCGAGACCTCGTCCTTCAGGTGCACCCTCAGGATCCGTGCCTCGCGCCGCCAGGCGACGACGACGACGACCGCGAGGGTCAGGAGGCCGAGGAGGTTCACGACGTCCGCCAGCAGCCGGCTGAACGCGCCCACCGCCGCGTCCGGCTGGCCCAGCACGCGGGAGAGGATCAGCGGCAGCGTGTCGTGGAAGGCGTGGAGCCAGGCGGCGGTGGCGAGTCCCAGGGCGGTGACGATCCAGCGCTGCATGGTCGGCAGGGTCTGTGCCCAGCCGAGGATGGCGCCGAAGATCGCCATGTAGAACGCATGGTTGAGGCCGGCGATGACGAGGGAGACCACAGTCACGTTCGACAGCAGGTCGGTGCCGCCAAGGGCATACAGGAAGCTCTCGGCCGCGCCGAACCCGGCGCCGATCGCGGCGCCGTAGATCACCCCGTCGAGGACGTCGTCGAACTCGTCGCGCACGAAGCGGACGAGCACGATCAGGAGGAGGCCGAGCGTCACCGTCTCGACGATCGCGGTGAACGCCTCGGGACTCAGGCCCGGGGCGAACGCCGGGGGCAGGATGGCCCCGCGGCCGCTGATCACGAACACGCCCATGACGATGAGCGGCGCCACCACCGCGCCCAGCCCGAGGCAGGCGAGCAGGATGGTCCAGGGCTCCTTCTCGTAGCGGTCGATCGCGTTGAGCACCGCCAGGTAGACGAGCGACGGGATGACGGCGACGAGCAGCGCCGGCAGGATGACCGATGCGTCGGGCATGAGGTGTGGGGCTCCCCCGAGGACGTGACGATGACGCGTTGCGGGAGAGTAACTGCCGTGTCAGGGCCCGCGCTTGACCTGCGCGCAGGATCCGGGACCAACGGCTGTGGCCCGTCATGCCAACGTCATCTGGTCCGATCGCACGAGGTGGCCGAAAGTCGACCCACCGGACCGGCGCCTGTTACCCGGTTCAACCGGGTCGCACTCATACTGGGGGCCGCATGCCGTCCCATCGCCCGTCCTCGATCGCCCTGCTGCTCGCCGCGCTCCTGGTGCTCCCGGGAGCGCCCGCCGTCGCGGGCTCCGGACCCGGGCGGGTCGCGACTGGCACGATCGGGACCGGGCCGGTCGCGAGGGTCATCGTGCGCTGGGCGAGCACGGCCGGGACCGTGGTGGGGCTGTCGCGCACGCGGCGGATGACCGACGCCGTCGCCGGGACGCGGCGGGCGGCCGTCGTCTCGGACGACACCGAGGCGTGGTGGCTGCCGGAACCGCTTTCGGGCCGCGCACTGCGGGCGACCCTCGCCCAGATCGCGGCGACACCGGGGGTCACGGAGGTGGCCGTGGACCAGAGGGTCACCGCGGACCTTGTGCCCAACGACCCCCTGTTCGCCGGCAACCAGTGGGACATGGGCGGCGGCTACGGTGTCCACGCGACGGCGGCCTGGGACACGACGACCGGCAGCGCGGCGACCGTCGTCGCGGTCATCGACACGGGCCTCACCGTCCACAGCGAGTTCGCCGGCCGGGTCGTGGCCGGCTACGACTTCATCTCCGACACGCCGACCGCCAACGACGGCAACGGCCGCGATGCCGACCCGTCCGATCCGGGCGACTGGATCACGGCCGCCGAGAGCGCCGCGGGGACCTTCCAGGGATGTGCGGCGGGCAACTCCACGTGGCACGGAACGCACGTCGCCGGCACGATCGCCGCCCGCGGCAACAACGGCGTCGGGGTGGCCGGCCTCGCCTGGGCCGCGCATGTGCAGCCCATCCGCGTGCTCGGGAAGTGCGGCGGCTACACCAGCGACATCGCAGCCGCGATCCGCTGGGCGGCGGGCGGCAGCGTTGCGGGCGTTCCGGACAACGCCACGCCGGCCCGAATCCTCAATCTCTCGCTTGGCGGGCCCAACACGTGCGACTCCACCACGCAGGCGGCGATCACGGAGGCGACCGGGCGGGGTGCCATGGTCGTGGTGGCAGCGGGCAACTCCGGCGTCGACGCGTCGGGATCCATGCCGGCCAACTGCGCCGGCGTCGTGGCGGTCGGCTCGACCACGTCGGCGGGCCAGCGATCCTCGTTCAGCAACTACGGGGCCCTGGTGACGATTTCCGCACCCGGCTCATCCATCGCGTCGACGCTCAACGCCGGGACGCAGGCACCGGGTGCGGAGGCCTACGCCCTCTACTCGGGGACGAGCATGGCCGCCCCGCACGTTGCGGGTGTCGCGGCGCTCGCCCTCGCGGTCGACCCATCGCTGACGGTCGCGGGTCTCCGCACGCTCCTCACCTCGACCGCCACCGCCTTCGCACCGGACGGATCCGCGCTTGGCTGTCCGACGGCACTGTGCGGCGCCGGGATCGTGAACGCGGCCGCGGTCGTCGCCGGCGCCACCCCGGGCCCGACGCCTCTCCGGGCCCGACCGCTTCTCCGAGCCCGACCGCTTCTCCGAGCAATCCGCCGACCGCGCCGCCGCCGACGCCGCCGACCGCCGCCGCCGACAGCACCACCGAGCGACCCGCCCACGCCGGCTCCGACCGCGAGCCCGACCGTGACCCCGCCGCCCCCGACGCCGGCTCCCGTCCCCCCGCCGACGGCCGACTTCACCGTTCCAGCGGCGGGGACCACCACGACCGTGCTGGCCGGGTCGACCGTCACCGCGACCTGGAGCGAGAGCGCAGCCCCGAGTCGCGCGGTGGCGGGCCGGACGTTCGAAATGGACGAGGCCTCCGCGGGCACGGCCGCGGCCTGCGCCGCGATCGTCTCCTGGACCCAGACGACGTCCCTCGTCGCCACGGGACCGAGCCGGCCCGTCAACGTCGGGACCGACGGGCGGTGCCTGCGCTTCCGGGTGACGGTCACCGACACGGCCGGTGCATCGGGCACGGCGACGTCGGGCCGCGTGTTCGTGAACCGCCCCGGTTCGGTCAGCGTCAACGGGGGCGCGGCCGCGACCCGCAACCGGCTGGTCACCCTCGGCATCGCCGCGCAGACCGGTGCGGGCTGGATGCGGATCGCCAACACCACCGCCGGGCTCTCCACGGCCGCCAACCGGAGCCTCGCGGGCACCGTCTCGTGGACGCTCGTGAGCGGCGACGGCCCCAAGCACGTGTACGTCCTCTTCGGTGGTGGCTCACTAACCACGACGACAACCTGCACCGACGGGATCGCGCTCGATGCGAGGGTGCCAACGGTCGCAGTGAGCCGCATGACCGTGACGGCGAGATACGGCGACGGGACGCGGACGGTGCGGGTCAGCCTGGCCGCCTCGGGGACCGGGTCCGCGCTCACCGGCTACCGGGTGACGACAAGCAAGTCGGTTCCGGGCACGACCAAGGCCTGGGCGAACCCGTTCCTCGTGCGCACGCGCGCGGCGACGCTCTACCTGCGTGTCCGCGACGCTGCGGGGAACTGGTCGGGCTGGATCACCTTCCGACCACCCCGGTAGCGGTTCGGCCGCCCGGCCGATACGCTCCGGTAGGGTTCGGCCGCCCCGGCCGACGTGTCGCCCGCAAGGCGACAGATCCGCATGGACAGGCCGCCGTGTCGCCCGCAGGGCGACAGATCCGAGCAGAACAGCCGTTCCAGGGACGCGCTGGACGTCTCCGTCGACTGCGAGGCGACAAACGCGCCCTCCTGACGCCTCGGCGGACCATCCGGCGCCTCCGACGCCCGGATTTGGCGCCTGCGAGTCGACATGCCGTCGACGAACTGCCGCACGCCCTCGACCGGCGAGCCTTCCATGCCTGGATCTCATCGCCTCCGACGGGCTCGACGAGTCCGACCGGTCGGCGAACGGCACCGGCGACCGTCGGCGACGGTCCGGTCACGCCACCGGCGACCGCCGCCAGACCTTCATCCCCCTTCGACTCCCGTCATCCCCGCGGTTTCGGGGTCGCGGACGGCAGGGGCGCGGCGGACGGGCAGGGCGTCGCAGGGTCGACCGATACGCAGACCGGCGGCTGCGGCGGCGGGGCGATCGGGCACTTCCTCGTGGGCGCGAAGCCGCCGCCCCAGGTCTGCCCGAACGGGTAGAACCCGCCGCCGTAGAAGTAGGCCGTCCTCGTTCCCTTCGGCCCGCCGCCCTGGCCCGCGCCGCGGGCGGCGCGGGCCAGCCACAGCCTGTCGGCACTCTGCCAGCGCGGGAAGCTGGCTTCGGCCTTCGAGAAGTCGACGAACGCCTTGGCCACCTTCGGCCCCACGCAGCCATTCTGCCAGCGGAGGCCGGTCGCAGCGTCGACGTCCACGACGACCCCCACCGAGGCAGCCCTCGTGGGCGCGGTACCCGGGCAGGAAGAGCTCTTTCACGGTCCTGCGCGAGCCCGCTCCCGGGAGCATCCCGGTGAACGCGTCGACCTTCTTCGTCACGATGCCCTTGGGCTTCACGCGGCCGAAGCCCTCGATCGGCATGCCCTTGGACACCTCGGACAGGATCGCCGACCACAGGGGCGCGGAGGTGTCGAGGGACAGCTTGCCGTCGTTGGGGGAGTTGTCGGAGTTGCCCAGCCAGACGCCCGCGACCAGGGCCGGCAGCTTCTTGTTGGATGGGCGGCGCGAGGTACCCGTAGGCGTGCACGTCGCGGTTGTCGCTGGTCGTGCCGGTCTTGTAGGCGGCCGGCCGCACCTTCTTGCTCGTGACGCCGTTGGTGATCCGCCACTTGCCCCAGAAGGGGTTGACGCTGGTGATCGAGTTCCCGGCCAGGATGTCGGTCATGATGTAGGCCGCCTGGCTGGACACGACCCGCGTGCCCTTGGTCTTCGCGCCGCGCGCCGGCCAGACCTGTGTCCCCTGATCGTCGAGGATCTTGAGGATCGTGTGGCGCGGCATCAGGACCCCGCCGTTCGCGATCGTGCCGAAGGCGCTGATCATGTCGATCGGGTGGACCACGAGGGTGCCGATGCTCTCGGACGGGACCGCGCTCGTACCCTTCGGGTATCGCAGCCCGAAGTCCTTGGTCCGCTCGAACTGGTGCTTGAGGCCGTTGATGAACCCGGCCTTGATCGCCGGGATGTTGAGCGAGAACTGGAGGGCGTTCCGCAGCCGCACGGGGCCGCGCTCGAGGTGATCCGCCTGGGTCGGATACCAGGGCCTCGCGCCACCGGATGCGAAGTTCGTCACGACGTCCATGAACATCGTGGCGGCCGTCATCGTCTTGTCGTCGATCCCGATCACGTACCCGAGCGGCTTGATCGACGACCCCGGCTGGCGCCAGCCGTCCGCCAGGACGTCGAACTGGGGCTGGAACCTCTTGCCGCCCTTGGTCGTGTACGACGCCGAGCCGGCGTAGGCGAGGATCTCGCCCGTCCGGTAGTCGACCACCCCGGCCGCGGCGTTGTGGAGGTTGTGGCCGCGCAGGGCCCGGATCCACGACCACTCGCTGCTCGGGATGCCGCGATTCTTGAGGAGCCTGCTCACGTTGCGGGCGTTGGGGATGATCGCCGCCGCGTAGACCCACTTCTCCACGATGCGCTGCATCCGGTAGTCGAGGGTCGAGATCACGGTGTACCCGCCCTTGTCGATCTTCTCGCACGCGTCGGCGCTCGTGCCGCACAGGATCTGGCCCAGCTCGTCCCGGACCTGCCACACGAAGTGGGGTGCGCGCCAGCGAGCGGTCGCCTGGGACCCGAGGATCACGGGCTCCGCCTTGGCGGCCTCGTAGTCGGCGTCCGTGTACTGGCCCGCCGTCAGGACGCTCAGTGTCTTCATCTTGTCGAGGATCGAGTTGCGGCGACGCACCACGTCGGTGTCCAGCGGCACCACCAGCCGTGTCTGCTCCGCGCCCTTGGCGTCGGTGTAGGTCTCCTCGGTCGCGTTTCTGACCAGGTCGAACAGGCGTCGGGGACTTGGGTATGCCGGCCAGCAGGGCGCTCTCCGCGAGGGTCAGGTCCTTGAGGTCCTTGCCGAAGTAGCTCCGGGCCGCAGCCGCGACGCCGTAGCTCCGGTTCCCGTAGAAGCTGTTGTTGAGGTAAGCCTCGATGATCGCCTTCTTGCCATCCTCGCCCGGATAGGCCTCGGTCAGCCGGATCGCCTGGATGATCTCCTTGACCTTCCGCTCGTACGGACCGTTGTCAAATGCGCTGGCGGGGAGGAGCCTCGTCTTCACCAGCTGCTGGGTGATGGTCGATCCGCCGCGATCGTTGCCGTTCAGCGTGTCGATGGCGGCGGAGACGAAGCCGGCCGGGTCGAAGCCCGTGTTCTCCCAGAACGTGTGGTCCTCGACGGCCGTGGTCGCATCGATCAGCTGCCAGGGGATCTGGTCGAAGGTCACCAGCACGCGACGATCCGTGCCCAGGCTCGCGAGCAGGACGCCGCCGGTGCGGTCGTAGACGTGTGTCTGCTGGGTGAACGTGAGCGCCTCGAGCGCCTGGCGGGGATCGGGGAGGTCCTTGGAGAAGTACGAGTAGGCGGCGACGGCCACGGTCGCACCGGTCACGCCGACGGCGCCCGAGAACAGCATCGTGACGAGGAGCAACGCCGAGAGCACGAGGACGACCAGGCGGGATGCTCCCGGTCGCCCTTCGCGGCGGGCGGCCCGGAGCCGGCGGCGCTGCCTGAGCGCGAGCGCGGTGTGCGCGACGGAATGTGCGGTGGCGGACCGGCGCGCTCCACGCCGCGAGCCCCGGCCCGGTGACGCGTTCATCGAGGCGTACATCGGTGCACCGCCGAAAGGGCGGCCGCGCGCGCAGCGGAAGCTGGTGCGCGGTCGGCACCCATTGACCCGTATGCCACATGCAAGATCAGCCGGGGCGGCATCCGCGAGGCGGTCCCGCCGGTGGCTCCGCGACGTCCCGGCGGCGGGGGCTCGGACCCCGTATCACTGCCCCTGGCAGGCCCGCAGGATGGCACGACGCCGGGGCCGGGAACAGGGCCGTCGGTCGCCATCCCACGTGGTGAAGAACCGGGAGGGAGCCCCGGTGGGGAGGCCGCTGGATCGCTGGGGACGACGGTGAGCATCGGCTCGCACCAGGCCTTCGTTCGCAGGATTCGTGATCGCACCCGCGACCCACGGGTCCTGCCGGGATAGGGACGTTTTCGAGGTCGGTCGTGTTCCAGTCACTGGGCCGTCGGATCGCTCACGTTCTCCGGTCCATGAGGGAAGCGCCATGGCGCGATCCTTGCGATTCCGGCCAAGACATATCAGGAGCCTTGCAACGTGACGGGCACCGCCGCGGTCACGGATCGGGGCATCGGTCCGTCACGGCGTCGCCAGCGCGGCCCGGTGGCCGCCAGGTCTTCTTCGCTTGGCGCAGGGTTCGCTCGAACCCGCGCAGGGGGTATGGTGGCGGCGCCAGCTGAGAGGTCCCGATGACGCCGAGCCGACTCCCGGATACCACCAAGCACCGCGATGGCCGCCGCGGCGCGGCCGGCGTCGTCGTCACGCTCATCCTCACGATCGTGATCGCAGGTTGTGGGACCGGCCTCCCGTCAGGCCTGCCGTCGCTCCCGGCGATCCCTTCGATCCCTTCGATCCCCACCATTCCGACCGCCGAGCCCACTGCAAAGCCCACTGCCGAGCCCACGGAGAAGCCCACGGCGAAGCCGACGGCCGAGCCCACGGCCGAGCCCACGGCGAAACCCACGGCGAAGCCGACTGCCGAGCCGACCGCCGAGGCCACGGCGAAGCCGACCGCCGCGCCGACGGCCGCGCCGACGCCGAGCCGACGCGCGCCGACCCAGAAGCCGACGGCCGAGCCGACGCAGAAGCCGACCGCGAAGCCCACGGCAAAGCCGACCGCCGCGCCGACTGCAAAGCCCGCCGCGACGGCGGCACCTACGAAGACGCCGAGCCCGACGCCGACCCCCAGCCCGACGCCGACGCCGAAGCCTCAACCGACGCCCACTCCGAAACCAACCGCCGCACCGACGCCGCTGCCGACGTACGCCCCGGTCCAGGCCCGGTTCGCCGCCAGCGTGGTGTCGGGGCAGGCGCCGCTCGAGGTCCTGTTCGAGGACCTGTCGGGCGGGATCATCACGGGCCGGTTCTGGACCTTCGGCGATGGCGAGGTCTCGCTCCTCCCGACGGCCCGTCACGCCTACAAGGCGGACGGCCTGTACACCGTCACCCTGACCGTGTGGGGACCCGACGGCCGTGACACGCGGATCAAGCAGAATCTCATCGCCGTCGGCAGCATCGCCGAGTTCCAGGCCGAGAACCAGGATCCCGCATTCACCGACCAGCCTGCGTTCTGGCTGACGCTTGCGGTCTCTCCTCCGCTCGCCGCCTTCCTCGCACTCCGTGACCATGCCGAGCGCCAGCGTGAGGCGATCTCCTGGACGACCGACCAGAGCCACGCGCTCGCGACCGTCATCGCGGCGCGTCGAGCCACGACAACGCCGGGGGCCGTGGACCACGCGATCGAGTCGTTCCTCGACGCCGCCAGCCGCCTCCGCCATCGGCTCGACGGGAGCGCGCTCGAGAACCTCGACCGGTCGACGTCGCTGCTGGCCGACCTGCGGCACATCCTGTTGTTCGAGTCCGCGCTGAACCAGGTGGATCCAAACGATCCGCGCCTCACGGAGCTCGGCCAGCAGGTGACCGACCGTCTGGACGAGTTCAACGCGGCGACGGACCAGCTCGGCGCCTCGGGCCAGTAGGCGGCCAAACGGTCTGACACCGTCTCCCGACGGCCCTATCGTTCGCTCGACCATCTGCTGCTGCAAGGGAGCGTTCGATGCCGTCCGCGTCCAGAACCGTCACGATCGCCAGGCCGCCCGCCGAGGTGTTCGCATTCGTGTCCGACGGCACCACCGCCACGCAGTGGCGCGCAGGCGTCACGGATGTCGCGCTCGAGTCCGGCTCGGGGCTCGGGGCTCGGTATCGCCAGGGCGTGAAAGGCCCGGGCGGTCGCCGCATCGCGGCCGACTACGAGATCACGGCCTGGGACCCCGACCGGCGCCTCGCATTCGCCGCCACCGCGGGTCCCGTCCGTCCAACGGGCGACTACCGCCTCGAATCGGTTGACGGCGGTACGCGCCTCACGTTCTCGCTGGACGCCAAGGTTGGCGGCCTGAAGGGCCTGCTGATGGGCGGCGCCGTCCAGTCATCGATGGACGCGGAGATGGCGGCACTCGACCGCCTGAAGGCCGTCCTCGAGGGCCGAGGATAGTCGCCGATCGAGCGACCGACGGTTCACGAGGCAACTCGGCGGGTGCTGAGCAGTCGCGACCGGCCTCGCTCCTGCCGGACCCCTTGACAGCGATTCTTGTCAAGCCCCCCGACCCGCGCTAACCTCGACCCATGGCGGCCTGTCAAGACTTGACAGGCCCGCACGCATGTCCGCCGGAGACCCCGATCGCAATCGGGGACAGGAGCAGCATTGGCCGTCGGCGTCGTTGCCGAGATCAAGGGCCGCCTCCCCGTCGCTGACGTGGTGGGGGAGTCGGTCCAGCTGAAGAAGGCCGGCACGACCCTCAAGGGGCTGTGCCCGTTCCACGGCGAGAAGACCCCTTCGTTCGTCGTCACCCCGGCGCGCGACACGTGGCACTGCTTCGGCTGCGGCAAGCACGGCGACATCTTCACGTTCGTCATGGAACGGGACTCGCTGGCGTTCCCCGAGGCCCTCAGGCAGCTCGCCGGGCGCGCGGGCGTGGAGCTGGACGAGCGGACGAAGCGCGAGGACGCCCACAACGCCCGCCTGCGCGACGTCCTCGAGAGCGCGATCGCCTTCTATCACGCCGTGCTCACCAACTCGAAAACCGGTGAGCCGGCGCTGGCGTACCTCCGTGCCCGCGGCTTCACGGACGAGACGATCTCGAAGCACCAGCTGGGCTGGGCGCCGGGCGGCTGGGACACGCTGGCCCGCAAGCTCGCCACGAGGAGGCAGGTCACGCAGGCAGAGCTCCTGGAGGTCGGTCTCGCGAGCCCGCGCCAGCGGGGCGGTGGCGGCGTCTACGACCGGTTCCGCGAGCGCGTGATCTTCCCGATCAGGGACGCGAACGGCCACCCCGTCGGGCTCGGGGGCCGGATCCTGGGCAAGGAGGGCGAGGACGGCGTCGATCGCGGCCCCAAGTACCTCAACTCGCCCGCGTCCCCGCTGTTCGACAAGAGCCGGACCCTCTACCTCGTGGACCGGGCGAAGACGGCGATCCGCAAGACCGGCCAGGCGGTGATCGTCGAGGGGTACACGGATGCCCTGATGGCCCACCAGGCGGGGTTCGAGAACGTGGTCGCGAGCCTCGGCACCGCGCTGACGCCGCACCAGGTGGCCCTGGTCACGCGCTATGCGAAGCGGATCGCGCTTGCCTACGACGTCGACGCGGCCGGCGAGAAGGCGGGGACCTTCGGTGCGACGGCGCTCGAGGAGCTGATCCGGCAGCTGGCGGGCGACGACACCGGCGTGGAGCTGGACGACGTGCGGGTGGTCCGGCTGCCCGAGGGCCGCGATCCCGACGAGGTCATGCGGGACGAGCCCGATCGATGGCGCGAGGAGGTCCGCACGGCGCGGCCGATCGTGGACCACCTCATCGAGGTCCACGCCCGTGCCCACGACCTGCGGACACCCGGGGGACAGGCCCGGTTCGTGGACGCCGTCCTGCCCATCATCCGGAATCTGCCGAACCCGGTGCTGCGCGACGCCTACCTCGGCAGGGTGCGCCAGGTCAGCGGGGTCGAGGAGCGCACGCTGCTGGAGGCGATGCACCGCCGCGACGCGAGGGGCGCCGACCGCCGCGACGGGCGAGCTGGAAGCGACCGGTTCACCGCAGCGGCCGTGACAGGTGCCCCGGACGCGCTTCCGCTGACCGAGATCCTGCGCGCGGTCTCCCGGACGGAGCAGGAGCTCCTGCGCCTCGTGCTGCTGGTCCCCGAGACGCACGACGTCGTCCTCGAGGCGCTCGGCCCGGACCGGCTCCCGTCGCAGGTTGCCCGCGAGCTCTATCGGGCCGTGGTGCTGGCCCGCGCCCACGACGACCACGGCGTGCGGCCGCCCTTCTCGCTCACGGCAATCCTCGACTCGCTCGACGACGAGAGCCGCGCGCTGGGCCAGGCGCTCGTATCGCGGCCGGGTCCCAATCCAAGGGACCTCGGGGATCGAGCGATCGCGTACGAGATCGAGCGCCTGATGCTGGAGCTCGACGACGCCGAGTGGCACGATCGCAGCGGCTACAACCGGGACGCCACTGCCGAGGCGGAGCGCGACGGGGACCGCGAGCTCGTGGAGCGGCTGACGCTCGAGAGGCGTCTCCTCAACGAGCAACGGCGATCGCTCGACCGCCGGCGCGACCAGACCCGGCTCCTCACGCGCACCACGGCCGCCACGAGATGAGCACAGCGAGATGAGCATCGCACCCGGCCATCGGCCGCCCCACCTCCACAACGCCCGACCACCTTCCGCGACCGCCACCGACCATCCAGCGTCCCGATCGCATCGCCCGATCCGCCCGGAGGACCCGCGACCATGACCAATCCCGAGGACAAGCTCCTGATCGACGCCGTTCTCTCGCCGCGAACGCGAAGGAGCAAGCGCGACCTGGAAGACGCGAAGCTGGCCACGATGCGGCCGAGGAGGGGCGCGGCGACGCCCGTCCTCCCTCCGGCGGACTCCGACGACGGCGTCGATCCCGACGACGAGGACATCGACCTCGAGGACGAGGACGCCGAGCCGGACACGACCGTCCTGTCCATCGAGATCATCGGCGAGGAGGCCATCGAGGGCGTGCCGGTCCCAGCGGACATGGACGTCCCCGCGAAGCTGTCGGCGTCCTCGGTCGAGGAGCCCTCCACCGAGGAGCTGGAGGCCGAGGCCCTCTCCGCGGACATGATCGGGATCGACGACCCGGTCCGCATGTACCTCAAGGAGATCGGCAAGGTCGCCCTCCTCACGGCGGAGGAGGAGGTCGTGCTCGCGAAGGCGATCGAGCTGGGCGAGCAGATCATCGTCGAGCCGTGGAAGGCCGTCATCTCGATCCACGAGTGGACGCTCCACGACACCGAGCGCAAGACCAGGACCACGAAGCCGCAGCACCGGCTGCCGTACGGACCCGAGACGCACAAGGTGGTGGCTGACGCCATCGCCTGGGAAGGTGCGGCGGATCTCCTCCTTGTGACGCCCGACTTCCACCTGGTCAAGGCCGGCAAGGATGCCCAGACCGAGGGCACGACGGCGCTCCTCAAGGCCGCCAGGGCCCTGGTCGCCGGCTACAACGCGACGCCCGCGCCCGCTGCCTTCCTCGAGATCCTGGACTGGGCATACCTGGCCGTGCACAACGGCGACCTCGACTCCCGCGACAACGTCGGCCTCCGGGCGATCTACGACTGGTCGCGGGACGTGGTCGCGTTCCCGGCCCTCCAGCGCTGGATCGAGGCCGGCAACGACTCCGACCTGCTGCGGCGGATGGGCTTCCACCCCGAGGTCCCGCCGCAGACGAAGATGCGCGACCGCAAGGGTGACGTCGTCAAGATCGGGCGTGACGCGCGCGAGCAGCTGACCTCGGCCAACCTGCGCCTCGTCGTGTCGATCGCGAAGAAGTACATCGGGCGCGGGATGTCGTTCCTGGACCTCATCCAGGAGGGGAACATCGGCCTGATCCGGGCGGTCGAGAAGTTCGACTTCGAGAAGGGCTTCAAGTTCTCCACGTACGCCACGTGGTGGATCCGGCAGGCGATCACCCGCGCCATCGCGGACCAGGCGCGGACGATCCGCATCCCGGTCCACATGGTGGAGACGATCAACCGGCTGATCCGGGTCTCGCGCCAGCTGCTCCAGGAGCTCGGGCGCGAGCCGACGGTCGAGGAGATCGCCGAGGCGATGTCCAAGGGGCAGGAGGTGGTGGTCACCCCCGAGAAGGTCCGGGAGATCATCAAGGTCTCGCAGGAGCCGGTCTCGCTGGAGACCCCGATCGGCGAGGAGGAGGACTCCCACCTCGGCGACTTCATCGAGGACCGGGGCGCCCTCGCGCCGGCCGAGGCGGCGTCGCACCAGCTGCTCAAGGAGCAGGTCGAGGCGGTGCTGGACTCGCTCACTGGCCGTGAGCGGCGCGTGCTCCAGCTCCGGTTCGGCCTCGAGGACGGGCGCGCCCGGACCCTCGAGGAGGTGGGCAAGGAGTTCAACGTGACCCGCGAGCGGATCCGCCAGATCGAGGCGAAGGCGCTGCGCAAGCTGCGCCACCCCTCGCGGAGCCGGAAGCTGAAGGACTACCTGGAGTAGGCATGGCCGGCGTCGAAGATCGCGGGCGTGTCGCCGCCGGCCTCGAGGGAGGCGAGCGTAGTCGTGACCGCCTGGACCGGGTCCCGGATGCCGTCAGGCCCAGCTGAGTGGCCGCCTCTGCCGCCGAACAATCGTCGAAGCACCGCACCCGCGTTACCCCTGCGGTGCAACCACCGACAGCGAGCACCATTCGCCCTCGCAGCTCGGCGCGGCGGGCCTGGTAGATGTTCTCGGGGTTGGGTCGCCTCACCCGTGCGGATCAGGCGGCTCCGTGTGGCTATCCGCCGATGAGCCGCAGAACGAGGGTGCCTGTGCCATCCCCGTTCTCGTCGAGAGTGCCGTCGCCACGGGCTGCCCTGAATTCTCCAGACCCACCGGTGACTGCCAATACCTTGTGGGGGGGCGGCGCGTTCACGAAGGAGAACGTGATCGTCCCGCGATCCTCGAGTTGCACGACACCACTGCAGTTGGAGAGACCCGTTTCGTCGACGAGGACGCAGCTTCCGACCTCGTCGCCCACCGTCTTCGCGCCCTGAAGGAGCTGGTCATGGAAGACGATCACGTCCGCTGCTGAGAAACCTGGTGCCCCGAGATCGGTGTAGTTGGGGTCACTGAACAACACGTGGAAGGTCATGGTGTGACCGCCCCGGTCGCTGCCTGTGCCCGCACCCAAGGCCGAACCCTGGAGTAGCAGCACCGACGCCGCTAGCGACACTCCGACGGCAATGGCTCGCGTTCGATTCCGCATGGGATCTCCTCCATGTTGACGGGGCCATCGACTTGACCGGGCCGCTTACCAGCCCGGCCGTGTGGTCGCCCGCTCGGCTGCAATGCATTTTCCGCCCAGCGTCCAGTAACTCTTGGTCGGTAACTCGTGGTCGGTACCTCGGCAAGGGCCAGCAGGGAACGACGATTCCGGCAAGGCTGACGGGATCCCGGCTCGCCGGCCAGCACTCGACGGGGCGACCGGAGGACTCCGGAAGCTGGCAGCACTTCGGGCTCATTCGTCGGCATTCGCCGGTCACGGGTCACGCTCAGCGGTTCGCTGGGCCGTCCCGACATCTGAGCATGGACGGACGCCAGCGGACGCCGGGCGGAGAACCTGGAGTAGGGGCGGTTGCCGCCGTCGGCGGGCCGCGGTCCGAAGTCGCCGCGGTCGATGCCGGGCTCACGCGGCGCCTGACGCCTCAGCCCGGAGGAGGGCTAAAGCTAACGAACGCGCCGGCCCCGAGGATGCCGAGCAGGAGCAGCCCGATGAGGAGGAGCATCGGCAGCAGGCTCATCGTTCGCGAAGCCCGACGTGTGCCGGCGCCACCACCGAAGTCGGGGACGGCTGCGACTGCGAGGCTCGTTCCACACCGACGGCAGAACTTGCGCGCTGGGTCGTTCGGTTCGCTGCAGTTCGAGCAGATTTGGTCTCCGGGCTGGGCGACGTGCGCTTCGACCGGCCGGGTCGGGGCAACCGGGCGTGGCTTCTCGGGGGACGTACGTTGGACGCCGCGCCGTCGGCGGGTCCGGCGTCGGCACGCCAGGTTGTCGGGCCGGCGATGTGGCTGCCGCCGCCGCAGCGGCTACTGCCGCGCCCTGGCTGCTGCCCGCTGCTCGAGCTCGCCGTTCCGCGCTCATTGCCGCCGCTCCGCCCAGCGCTCCGCCTCGGGCCTCGCCCGTTCCGCGCCATTGCCGCCCGCTCCGCGCTGGCCGTTGCTCGACCTCGCCGTTCGCGCTCATTGCTGCCGCTCGCTCAGCCGTTCGCTCGAGCTCGCGTTGCGCTCTTGCGCGCTCGCTCAGCCGTTCGCTCGAGCTCGCCCGGCTCTGCGCCGCTCCGCCTCAGCCCGTTCACCTCGAGCCTCGCCCGTTCC
Source organism: uncultured Chloroflexia bacterium (assembly GCA_963776395.1). Taxonomy (GTDB): domain Bacteria; phylum Chloroflexota; class Limnocylindria; order Limnocylindrales; family CSP1-4; genus CAIXZV01. Next base: position 94,861 of record CAVZML010000003.1, read on the forward strand.
GCGCTCATTGCCGCCCGCTCCGCCTGAGCCCGTTCCGCCTCGAGCCTCGCCCGTTCCGCCTGCTCGGCCTGCCGTCTCTGCTCGGCCGCCGGGTCGCGGCCTTCTGGAGCGACTCTGGCAGCGCTGGCCTTCTCGGTGCTGCCCCCAGGCTCGACACCGCGAACCGCTGGAAGTGCAGGGCGCGGAGTTCTTCCGGCGGGAGACCGGCGGCGGCGTCCTGCGGCAGCGGGTGTTCCCAATAGGTCGGCCGGACGAAGTCGGGACGCCCGAGGCTCAGCGCGTACTCGTACTCCTGGCGGACGTAGTCCGACCGCATCGCGTTCGACGACCAGAGCAGCTGGAAGATGTCCGCGTCGCGGATCATTCGCCTGAGCTCTTCGCGCCAGCTCTGGCCGGCCCGCAGGTCGACCCAGTCACGCAGGTAGCGATCGCCGAAGAGCGACGCATACCGCTCGAAGAGCCGGGCGATCTCGACGTCCTGGTGCGAGTACGACGCGAAGATCTTCCGGTAGGTGCGAAGGTGGTCCACGCCCTGGTCGATGGGGGCGTCCGGGATCGCGTCGACGACCACGCGGAACGACAGGCCGACGTCGGCGACGAGCAGCGCTCCGCTGAACACGCTCAGTCGGCCGCGGACGGTCGTCCCGGCCGTCCCGAGGTCGGCTTGGAGACGGAACTCCTCGCGGTGAACACTCTCGGTCCAGACGAACGACCGGCTGCGCGGATTGAAGGTGATCCCGGTCGCCGTCGGGATCAGGGTCAGCTCACCTTCCCGCGGGATCGAACTGAGGAAGTCCTCGGTGAGCTGCGCGTAGCCCGCGAACTGCTCGCCCAATGTCTGGCGTGCCTGCCGGTCGACCTCCTCGATGGGGTCGGGATCGTCTGGTGCGTCCGGCCGCCGCTGCGAAAGATGGGCGAACGCCGACAAGCGGATACCACAGCGTGGGTCGGATCGTCCGGGGTCGGTAGACGGTGAACTGGACGTTCTCGTCAACGGCTGCCGGTTCTGGCTTGGTCGCACCCGGAGCCACTTGAACTGGCTCGTCCGCATCCGGATCTACGCCTACTCCGCTGTCGCCGAGACCGAGGGCGTCGCGCGCTGCCGCGACGAGTTCCGCAGCGGCCCCGTAGCGCGTCCCGGGTGGCGGGGCGAAGGCCCTGTCGAAGACGTGGTCGAGACTCTCACACCAGCGGCCAGGGCATGAGGCCCAGCCGAAAGAGTCCCGGGCGATGCTTCCGGAGCGGGTCGTGCTCGGCGGGGACAACGCCCGTACCGATGGCCGCCGGCTCACGGGAGGCAAACGGGGACTTCCCTGAGAGCGCCAGGTAGAGCAGGACCGCGAGCTCGACGACGTCGGGCCGCGAGTCGCGCCCGAGCAAGTCGGACGGTGATGGACCGCCCCCGAACCCCAGGACGGACACGCGGTCGTCTTCGGCGACGAGCACGCAGCCGGGCGTCAGCGCCCGATTCACGACGCCGGCCGCGTGGGCCGCATCCAGCGCGTCCCCGACCTGCTCGATGATGCGCCACGCACGCTCGCGCTCCAGCGGACCGTCGCTCGTGACCAGCGCCGCGAGGTCGGTCGCCAGAACCCAGCCATGTACGGTGACGATCCGTCCGCGGTCCTCCAGGACGTCGTGCATGGGCCGGATCGTCGGCCGCTCGACCCGGGAAAGGACGCGGACGTCCTCGACCACGCGAGCGAGGGCGGACGGACCGGGATCCGGATCCGTCGGCATCGCGCAGGAACACCGGCAGGTCGAGGAGGGTGTCCGTCCCCTCGAACAGCCGGCACAGCGGTTCGTCGACACGGAGCGAATTGATGCGATAGCGCCCCAGGAGGTCGCCGATGTTCGGCCCGTCGTACCCTGCTCGACCCATCGGTCGAGTCTCCCGCGAATGTGACGCCCACGCAAGGCCGGACGCGCGCGAACCGCCTGGACTTGCGGCATGATTGAGTGATTGAGGGCGACGCAGGGCAGACACCGGATCGCCCCGAGCCAGACTGAGGCACACAAGGGGATGATGGAGGCTGCCCGTTGAGCGGTCGCGCGACAAGTCGAGGGTGTCTGGCTCGGGAATCAACGAGCTCTCCACGGCCTCGCGCATTCCCACCCACTCATGGCCTGGGTGGGAACGGGGGCCCGGCGCGCCCGGATGCGCAGACAGCCACGAGGGGAGTGCAATCCGCCGCGCTGACCGGCCGAGCCGATCAGCCACCCGTGGCCGGGGTGCACGCGCAGGTCGGGCCCCGCGGAGGTGCGCCAGCACCTGCCTGGCGGGTGGCCGATCAGGTGCCCACCGCCCCTCCCGCTCGCGGGTCGGCGGCGCGCGGCGTCCGGACCCGGTGGACCTGCGCAAGTCGGCGGTTGCCACTCGATCCATGGGTATCTGCGAACTATCGACGGCCCAGCGCTGTGGGCCTCGCACAGAAGTTCCTCCCCACGTCCGGCTCGCCCTGCGATTCGGCGTGGCAAGGGCATCAGCTGGATCGGCCGCGTCCGTGTCGGCCCGTCCCGAACCACATGAGCCCTGATCGGAGGGTCCCTCGCCCGGGATTCGCTCCGCCGCCCGCGGGCGCGACCCACCGCCGCTCGAGCCTGTCGCCCCCAGATCGCACGAAACCCCACCCGACCCACCCCGACCCGACCGGGACCGGGACCAATGGCGACATGGCTCCGGAACCCCTGGGCGATCTCTGCAGCGGGGCTCTGCGGCCGATGCTTCTTGCGTGCCCGGCATGCGGCCGGGCCGAGCCTTCATGCCAGTCCCGGAGTCCCATGCGCTCGACCCTGCGAGTCCTCCTCGCCAGCCTGCTCGTCGCCGCGTTCGCGGCGCCGGTCGCTGCCGCCTCTTCGGGAGGTGCCACCCAGGAGACCATCTCCGGCGTCCTCGAGGCCATTCACGTGGACGAGTTCGCGACCGGGCGCGAGCGCGAGGACTACGCGCTCCGCACCGCCCACGGGGTGATCCCGCTGGAGTTCGCCGACGGCGGCCCGGACGGCGATGGCGGCGCGACCGTCACCGTCACGGGGACCCGCTCGGGTGGGGCGCTCCGGGTCCAGAGCTCCCACGCCGCCGCCAGCTTCCGTGTCACCCGTCGGCCGACCCCGGGCGTGACCGAGACCGTCCAGGCCGAGTCCGGTGCCTCCTCCGCGGGGGGCGGGCGGTCACGACCACCAGCCTCGAGACGGCCACGGCGGCCAGCCCCGTGGCCAAGAACGTCGCCGTCATCCTCATCAACTTCACCGACCTGTCTACGCAGCCGTTCACGAAGACCGCCGTCCAGGCCGCCCTGACCGGTGCCTCCGGGAGCCTCAAGGACTTCTTCGAGGAGGAGTCGAAGGGCCTGATGACCGTGACCGGGCGACCTTCGGCTGGTACACGATCAATGCCACCACCACCGGCTGCGACTGGCGGACATGGCACACGCTGGGCTGGAACGCCGCGACGGCCGCGGGGGTCGACCTCAACGCCTACACGAACGTGATGTTCATCTGGCCCCAGACTCGCAATGCGCGTTCGCGGGGCTCGGCTACGTCCCGGGCAAGTACACGTACCTCAACGGCACCACCAGCGTCCAGGTGATGACCCACGAGGTCGGCCACAACTTCGGCCTCGGCCACGCGAACGCCCGGACCTGCACGGTCGGCGGCACGCGCGTGACGATCGCCGCCGCCGCCAGCTGCTCCACGCAGGACTACGCCGACCCCTTCTCCACGATGGGCAACAACGCCCTCCGCCACAATCACGGGTCCCAGCTGGGCGAGCTCGGCTGGCTCCAGCCCGAGGAGAAGGTGACCGGAGTCGCCCGGCAACACCTACACGATCGCGCCTTACTTCGGTGCCGACGGCGTCAAGCTCGTCCGCGTCCCGCGCGGCGACGGCACGTTCTTCGACCTCGACGTGCGGACCCCGTACGGTTCCTTCGACACGTTCGCGGCGGGATCGCCCGCGGTCGCGGGCGTCACGATCCGCATCGGCGCAGGGGACCGCCAGCCCGACCGGCCCGCACCTGGCGACCGAGCTGCTCGACACGACGCCGGCGACCACCGACCTGAAGGATGCCCCTCTGCTCGTCGGCAAGACGATGACGGATCCCGTCTCCGGCATCTCGTTCACGACGATGTCGACCTCCGCGGCCGGGGTAGTCGTCCGCGTCCGCGAAGGCGTCGCCCCGTCCGTCGCCGGCTCGCTCTCCGGTGACGGCCAGCACCACCCCGTCGGTCGGACCTCGCCTGGTCGCCCGCCACCGACAACGTGGCGGTCGCCTCGTACCGGGTCACACGCAATGGGACCCTCGTCGCGTCGCCGGGCGGCGGCTCGACCGCCTGGACCGACCCCAACGTCGCGCTCGGCGCAACGTACACGTACGCCCTGGCGGCCGTGGACACGTCCGGCAATACAGGACCGGCCGCGTCCGTCACGGTGACGATGCCGGCCGCGCCTGGACCCACGCCTGCCCCGACCGCCGATCCGTCCGCCTCGCCCGAGCCTTCGACGACTCCAGGCCCGCCCGGCCCGACACCGGCACCCAGCCCGACCGCGACCCCTGCACCGACCGCAACGCCGAGCCCCACCGCGACGCCGACCCCCACCGCGACGCCCGACGCCCCACCGAGGCACCCACGCCCACGCCTCCGGCCGGCCCGGACGTGGGGACCCCCTCGGTTCCCGACCCGATCTCGGCCGCTCCCGCAACGACCAGCGTCCGCCTCAGCCTGGGGCGCGGCAGTCGACGACGTCGGCGTCGCAGGCTACCGGATCACGCGTAATGGGACCGCGGTCGTCACGGCCAACGGCACGACCTGGACCGACACAGGGCGCAAGCCCCTGACCACGTACACGTACACGGTCGAGGCCGTCGACTCGGCCGGTCACGTGAGCGATCCGGCCGTCGTGGCGGCAACCACCAGGGCCGACACCGTGAGACCGTCGAGCCCACGCTCCTTCCACCGCGTCTCGCGGTCCGGCCACTACGCGACGTTTGCGTGGAGGGCCGCGACCGACAACGTGAAGGTGGTGCGGTACTACGTCTACAGGGTCGGCCGTTCGGCCCCGGTCGCGCGGGACGACACCACGCGGATCCGGATCCCGACCGTCTATGGCGCGTACTACTACGTGCGTGCGATCGACGCGGCGCACAACCGGAGTCTCGCGTCGGCGCGGGCCAGGGGTCGCTGAACCCGGACGTCGGCCACGGTCGGGGCAGCAGCTCGCAACGGGCGACGCGGGCTATCCTCCGGCCATGCCGCCGCAGGCCTACGCCCTCGTCACCCTGTTCGTGCTCTGCTCGGTCGCGCTCGGCGCCGTGGCCGTCCGGGTCGCGGCGCGGGTGGGCGGGCCACGGGACGCGCCGCGCACGTGGTGCCGATCGCGGCGGGTTTCGGTGCCTTCTACGTGGTCGGACACCGGCTGGGGTTGAGCGTCGGGCCGGAGGTGTCGCTGTTCGGCTTCCAGGTGGCGCTGCTCGGAGACCTCGCGATCGGGTTCGCGGCCGCATGCTGTCGCGGCGGCCATGCGCGCAGGCGGCTGTCTACCGGGTCATGGCGCCGGCGGTCTGATCCCCGGCTCGTCGCCCGTCGCGATCGGCATCCCGGTGCCGGCCCAGTCGCTGTACGACCCCGGGTAGAGCAGCGGGTCGGGGAGACCGGCCAGCCGCATCGCCAGCGCGTTGTGGCACGCGTTGACCCCGCTCCCGCAGTAGGAGACGACGTCGTCGCCAAGGTCCACGAACCGCGTCTCGCAGGGTCCAGGGTCCAGGAAGCGGCCGCCCGGCGCCAGGTTGCCCGTGGTCGGGCGGCTGACGGCCGTCGGGATGTGGCCCGGCACCGCGTCCACCGGCTCGACCTCGCCGCGATAGCGCTCGGGCGCCCGCGCATCGATGAGGCCCACGGACCCCAGCCGCGCCGCGAGCGCGTCACGATCGATCGTGCGGGTCCACCGGTCGCGGAGGGTGAGCCGACCGGGCGGATACCGGCGGACCTCAGCCGTCAGCGGGCCGCCCATCGTCGTCCAGGCGACGAGCCCCCCGTCGAGCACGCGGACGCGCGGATGCCCCAGGTCGTCGAGCATCCACCACAGCCTCGCGGCGACGGTCCCGCCGGCGTCGTCGTAGACCACCACGTCGCTGTCGTCGTCGACGCCCAGCTCCGCCATGCGCGCTGCGAAGGCGGCCGGGGAGGGGAGCGGGTGCCGACCGGGTCCCACCGGAGCGGCGAGGTCCGTGTCGAGGTCCACGAAACGGCGCCGGGCAAGTGCGCCGCCGCGAAGTCGCGCCGACCCTTGCCGGGATCCGTCAGCCACCAGCGGACGTCGAACAGTGCGCAGGTCCGGGGAGCCAAGGCGCTCCAGCAGGGTCTCCGGGGCGATCAGGCTCATGGTCGGAGTCTACGGGCTCGCGGCCCCGGACAACGGGACCACGGTTCACCCGGCCGGAGAACGCGGCGCCGGACCGCGGTCCCCGACCGCGGCCCCGGATCGCTGCGTCCTGATATCCTCACCCGCGGCGCCGCGACGGCGCCCTGGTGCGGGGCACTGACGCTCCCGGCACCGCCGCTCCGGCGTAGCTCAGTGGTAGAGCGGGTGACTGTTAATCACTTGGTCGTAGGTTCGAATCCTACCGCCGGAGCCACAACTCGCGCCCGTCTGGTAGCACGTTATCACCTGTGCTGCCTAACTCGGTCGTGCGTTAGGGGCGCACGCAATCGCCACTCGTGATGCCCCCGGGCGCGATAATCCGCGGTGGCCGTGCGCCCGGTTGTGACCGGCGATCGGTGGTCCAGTAGCGCGGCGTTGATGTCGCCGGACGAGGGTTCGACAACGTGACGGTCTCAGCAGGTTGGGCGCCCGCGCCGGCGGGCGAGGTGCTGATGCCGGGCGAGTGCCATGAGCGCGATGCCGACGGCCAGGCCTGCGCCCGGGGCGTCGTCCACCTCCTCCATCCCCACCAGGCCACGGGGCTGCGAGAGTGGCTCGAGGAGGGCTCCGAGCGCGCGCTGATCCGGTGCTATGACGCCAAGCGCGCCGCCGCGCTCGAGGCGATGGAGGCGCCGCTGTTCGCCCGCTTCGAGTTCGCTCCGATCGCCCACCAGGACCTCGCGCAGACGCAGGCCGGTGGCCTCAACGAGCTGTGGTCGATCTGGGTCTCGCCGATGGTGGCACCGCGCGAGCATGTCACGATCCATCTCCAGCTCGTCTGCTACGCGCGGCCCTGGTGAGGACGAGCAGTCCCTCGGCGATCCTCGGCCACCCTCCGAATGATCTCCGGCTCGGCGAGGCTCGCGCGATCCTGGATCGAGACCCTGACCCAGTCGCCACCCAGCCGCGCCTCGTCGATGGTCGCGGCGAGTTCCTTCGCGTCCGTCACGGCAGTGGTTCCGGGAAGGCGGCGTTCAGGCCGATAGCGATCTCTGCGGCGCAGGCGGCACATGGCCAGACATAGGAGAGCGCGGCGGTGTCCCACCCAGAGAACCACGGTTCGCGCCGGTTGCTGGGCTCGATGAGCTGCTGCCAAGATTCGATCACGACACTCGGAGGCTACACGACGGCACCGTCGGCGACGCCCGCCAATGTCACCTGCTTACCGGGGGATCCAGCCGACGGTCAGCCGGTTTCGCTCGAGTCATGCGTACGACGTGTCCGTCTCGGCATTCGGCGGCCCTATCATCCGCCCATGCCAAGGAGATCAGCTCGGCCGAGGTCAACAAGACGATCCGGCGGATCGTCTGGTCGAGGCTGCGCAGCCTCGGCTTCGACCAACGCACGGCTCGCACGACTTGGCGACGATGGGACGAGGGCGTCGACGTTGTCAACTTCCAGTCCTTCAATTCGTACACCGCGGATTGAGTCGGCTGCACGACCTTCTCGTTTGCGGTCAATCTGGGCACGGCGCTGGACTACGTACCGAAGTTCCCGACCGTGGATGCGGCGCGACCACAGGAATACCAGTGCGCCTTGCGTCTTCACCTTCGCAAACGGATCAGCCAGCCATTCTTCCGGCCGTACGGCAGCGTGCGCTATCCGGGCGGCGCGTCTGCCGATGACCTCGTCGACCGGGCGGACGTCTGGTATGTGTTCCCAGATGGCAGCAACTTGGAAGAGGCCGTGGCAGACGCCGCCGCCGTGGTGGACTCCGACGGCCTCCCCTGGTTCGATTGGGCCAGGGATCCTTCCGCCCTGCTCGGTCGCCTTCAGGCTGGCGTGGCGGGGGACCACACGGGTACCGCGACGTCACCCAACGTGGCATTGCTCGTCGGCTTCGTCGCGCAGCGGGCCGGTATCAAGGACGTGGCCCGCACGAACCTCATTCGAGCCCAGCAGCATCCGGGGTTCGGGCTGTTTGCGGGGGACATTGACGCCGCGATCAAGGGGGTCGGCTGACCTCTCGCCGGCGCGCCAGCACCTGTCGGCCCGGGATGGACCGCCCCCGCCTAAAGCCGTCGTGCGTACCCAACTATTGGAAACCCGTTCCGGAGGTCCCGTCCGGCCAGGTGCGGCGCCCTACGCGGTGTCTTGCGACCGGCCATGCTGTCGGCCTCTTGACTGGGGATCGGGGTCGCTCATCGTGTGCGAATGCGCTTCGCCGTCCGCCTGCTCGCGGTGGTCTCGATCGTTCTTCTCGTCACCACCCTGGTCGTCGAGAACGTCCACGCCGGACCCGACATCGTCACCTCGCCCCGGCTCTCCCTGTGGGTCGACATTGCCCGCGTCGGGGTGCGGACGAAGCTCGGGCCGTTTGATCTCGCGGCGCCGCGGCTTGTCGATGGGCGCTGCTCGGCCGACGGACAGAAGGCGCTGCTGACCTTCGAGTCTCCCATCACCGCGGCTCGCACGCTCGTCCTGGTCGAGTTCCTCGCGACCAGCCCCGCGTCGGCTCAGAGCCGCGTCGTGACCTCCGAGGATGAGGTCGGGGCCGTGGACGCCGGTTCCTGCGGAAACGTCCCAGAGGCCCCGGTCTTCTCTGGGTAAACCACAACAACCGGCGAGCAGACCCCGTCGGAGCCTTCGTGAAGAAGATCGTAGCCATCGCGGTCCTGATGATGGTCGGGTTGTTCGTGACCGGGCCCGTCTTGATCTGGCTCATCTATCTCGGCGGTCTCTGGCTGGGCCGCGTTCTGTCGTGCTTGCCCGGGCGCTGGTCCTGATGACTGACCACCACAGAGAAAGGGGTCACAGGAGTCAACCGGGTCGACCCATCTCTAATCGTCGGGTAGATCACGCCAGGTGGCGGCGTGATCAGCGAGCGTGCGTCAATAACGCCAGAGCCCGCGACGGGCGACGGTGGGCCGGGTGTCGTCAGCAGCTAGGAACCGATGGGATCGGAGGCGGCGGCCTGGACCGCGAGCCTGCACGATGTTGCTCGTGTCGGCTGGCGGAGGCGTACCTGCGGGCCTGACCATCCGTCTATCGATGCGCGCGACTCGGATCAATAGGTCTCAAGGATGGAGGCGGCCCATGGACCGCCTCCCGATCGGGTGTGACGACGTCTAGTGGCAGTCCATAAAGAGGTTCACCTGGCCGCTCGCGCTCACGCTGAGGTGGTCCACAGCATGAATGGTGATGGTGGCCCCGGAGCCGTCGGTGGCGGTCGCCCGGACGTTGGAGGTGTCGTGAGTGACGCTGTTGCGGTTGTTGTCGCTGAGGCCGAACCAGGTGGCGAGGTGGCCAGCGAACGTCGGCATCGTCGGGTCGTCTGCGACGAACGTGAACCAGCCTTCCTGAGTGCCTGTGATCCAGACATCGCCGGCCTTGTTGATGGTGACGTGCATGACGGCGTTGAACGTCCCGCTGAGGGTGCCCGATGGTGCGCCGCACAGGGGGCCCACCACGAACGTCATGGGCACGTTGTGGAAGTTCTGGGTGTCGGTGACCGCCCCGTTGCCGTCGGCGAAGGCGCTCGGTGCCGTGAAGGCAAGCACCGCGATGACGGCGAGCGAGATGGAAGCGCGCCGCAACGAGCGAAACCTGGACATACGCGAACCCTCCGCATGCGACGTGGGCGGGCTCGCCAGTGGCTCGACGCGGTCCCGGCGGCCGGGGTGTGGACCGCGTGTCATCGCCTCCCGTCGCTTGCGGAGGTATGGACTGTTAGGCGCTGGGCGTCAAGGCGGTTATCCACCGGATATTCGTGCGGGCTGGCACCGCTAGGGAAAGGACAGCCGCCCACATTGCGTGACGTCACGCGACCTCGGTAGTCTCGATCCGCGGTGTGGGAACCGCCGGCTCTAATCCTCTCGCCCCGACCAGAGCATCCGTTCTACTCAGCAGACGCCGCCGTCTGGACGGGTCATGCTCGGCCGAGGCGCGTTACCGCCACCCGTCGCCGTTGCGTGGGCTTGGGCGGCGGGGCTGGTCTCGCACGACCCACATGGGATCGCCACCTCCGCGAGGCAGACGGGGCCTAGTGGCGCCGACAGCTCCGAAGAACTCGCCGCGACTCCATGTCGAGGCGGCGCTTTCATGCCATAGAGCGCCCATGGAGGATGTCTGGGGCGAGCATCGAGCGTCGACGCACACGGTTCTTCCCGATCCAGGAATCCAACCGGCGGCACGTCGGTCGGACATGGAAGAGAAGGAGACTTCGGTGCGAAAGCTGGTGACTCTGGTTGGCCTCGTGATGGTCGTGGGGCTTGTGGGTGCTACGGCCGTGAGCGCTGCAGGCCCGCGTCCGGCGACGATCAACGTCCATAGCCTCTTCGAGGTCCCGGCCGGCACGTTCACGGCGGAGGGGCCGATCTGCAGCTCGGGTACGACGTCCGACGCGACCCGCATCATCGAACGTGGCCACGACGTGTTTTAATCCTCAACCGCACGACCTTCGTCTGCGATGACGGATCCGGCACCTTCACACTGCGGATCGACGGCGTATTCCGCGCGTGCGACCAGACGGACACCTCGTCCTGGAGCGTGATCGACGGGACAGGACAGTATGCGCACCTGACCGGTCAGGGCACAGGCGTCGGCACGTACTTCCCCGGCAACGGCTGCGAAGCCGAAGGCATCGACGATGTGCTCATCGGCTCGGTGCGTGGATAGGGACATCGCCGATGCCTCGCTCAGGGTCTCGTCGGCGGCGATGCGACTCGCTCGCGTCGTCGCCGAAGACCGTCCCGATCGCCGAGCCCCGTTGGTGGCGATCAGGCCCATGACCCCGTACCCCGGTAGAGCGCTCGTAGAGCGCAAGGGGCCAGAATGGATGTCGACCTCGTGACGAGGCGACGAGAGCGGGCGGAGCCCTTCAGCCGATGCGCTCACCGGGAGAGTCGATGAAGTTCCGGATCCTCGGCTCGCTCGAGGCGGGCGCGGATGGCGTGGTGGCCGAGCTCGGTGCGCCGAAGCAGCGGGCGCTGCTCGCGATCCTGGTCATGCATGCCGGGGAGATCGTCGCGACGGATCGGCTGATCGACCTGCTGTGGGGGGACCGACCTCCGCGGACTGCGCTGCACTCGGTCCAGATCTACGTGTCGGAACTGCGGAAGGCACTGACCCGCTCGCTCGCCGCCAGGTCATCGAGACCCGTCCGCCTGGATACCAGTTGCACGCCGAGCCGGACTCGATCGACGCGGTCCAGTTCGAGACACTTGTCGCGGACGGGATCCGCCTGGTCGGCGACGGAGACGGGGCTGGTGGCACGGCTGCTCTGCGGGCGGCCCTCGCGCTCTGGCGCGGACCGGCCCTGTCCGACTTCACCTACGAAGAGTTCGCCCAGGAAACGATCCGCCGGCTCCACGACGCCCACCTCGATGCGATCGAGGAGCTGGCGGGCGCCGAGCTCGACTCCGGTCGGACGAGCGATGTCTTCCCGTTGTTGAACGCGGCAATCCGCGACGATCCGCTCCGCGAGCGCTCACGCGGGATGCTGATGCTCGCGCTGTACCGATCCGGCCGCCACGCCGAAGCCCTGCGCACGTACCAGAATCTCCGCTCCTTGCTGGACGAGGAGCTCGGACTCGACCCCTCGCCGCCCCTCCAGCGCCTCCAGGAGCGGATCTTGCTTCACGACCCGACCCTCCTGCCGGCCGCGGGGGCTGCTGCGATTTCCCGTGCCGCGCGGAATCCGTATGGAGGCGGATTCGAGAACCCCGACGGCGGCGAACGAGCGGCCAGGGATCTGTATGCGGGCGGCGCGGATGTGATCTTCGCTGCGGCAGGGACGTCGGAGTTCGGGGTTTTTCAGGCCGCTGCGGACGCCCCGGCGCAAGGAGCGGCCGAGCGCTGGGCGATCGGGGCCAACGTCAACCAGTTCCTTGCGGCGGAGGGCCAGCTGAACGGAACGTCCTGGCAACCCCACATCCTGACCTCGGTCCTCAAGCGATCCGACGACGTGGTCTACGCGATCCTCGATGAGTTCTCGCGAGGCGTGTTCAGCCCCGGCATCCGTGCGGTTGGGCTCGCCTCCGGCGGCGTCGACCTCTCATACAGCGGCGGGTTCATCGACGGCATCCGACCACAGCTGGACGACCTCCGTGCGAAGATCGTGGCCGGGACGATCCAGGTCCCGTGCGTCACGCCGGACCAACGAGCGCGGGCCGAGGAGGCAGGGCAAGCCCTCGAATTCTGTCAGCCCTGATCCCATAGACCCGCACCCACGGCTGCCTGCAATCATGGGCGATCTGGTCTCCTGGCTACGGGAGGACACCGGCGACCATCCGCTGATCCGTGCCGGACTCACGCACCTCAACGTGGTGTCCTTCCACCCGTGGCTCAACGGCAACGGCCGGACGGCGCGCGTCGCGGGTTCGCTCATGCTGATGCGCTGCGGGATTGGCTCGCCTGAGCTGCCGAACATTGAGTCGTTGGACCCTCCCAAGGCGAGGGCACGGTGCCTCACTGCTCCACTGCCACATCATCGACCACGAGGATCTCGGCATGATGGGTGTGTGGCAGATCGGTGACGAGATGGGCGGGACGTAGAGGTCCGCGCACGCTACGGAGGGTTCCCGCTTGACGCCCGCCATGGGTCGCCTGCCCGCCACCGTGAGGCCGCTGCACCGCATCTCGAGCGCTATGACGGCTGCCAGAAGAGGTCTTATGCTGCGGACAGATGAGTGCTCCTAGTCGGCGTTCCGCCAGCCATGCCGTGGCATCCGCCCGCGAGGAGGTCAGGCGCACGCCCGCGCCCACGGAGGATCCCGTGGCGGCAGAGACCGAGGGTGGGCCCGGGGTCCCGGGCAGCCGCGACATCGGGATCGCCTCCGCGGAGGACCCGGCAGGCGTGCCGCTCCACCGCGGCTGGGCCCCGACCGGGAGTCACCACCGGTGGATGGAGCCGTTCGTCCTGGTGATGCTCGCAGGCGGCGCGGTCCACGGGTACGCCATCGTCGCGGAGCTGGCGCAGCTCGGGATCACCAACGGGTCGGTCGATGTCGGCCAGGTCTACCGGACCCTTCGCGACCTGGAGCAGGCGGGCCAGGTCCGTTCCATCTGGATGACGGGTACGGGTGCGGCCCGTCGTGATTACGAGCTCACCGAGGCGGGGTTCCGGGCGCTCGACGAGTGGGCCGCGGTCATGAAGGAGCGCAAGCGGCTCATCGGCGAGTTCGACGCCGGGTATCTCGCCTGGGTCGCCGAACAACGAGGCCTCGTCACCCCCTGACCCGAACCGGCAGCGACCCTCAAGCTAGAGGTGCTCCGCCCTTGCGTGGTCGAGGCTTCGGGCGAGCCGGTCCTTCTCGACGTCGCTGAGGTGCGCCTCGAGCACCCCGAGGTAGAGCTCCTCTTCGGCGAGGTGGACCTTGAGCAGGGCGTGGAGGCGATAGAGCAGTCGCCGCAGCGCCAGCCCCTCGATCGCCGTCCAGGCGCAGTCGTCGACGTGATCGCGATACCGCCCGAGCGACTCGATGATCTGGCGCATGCCGCGGTGCTCCTCGCGCATCGGCGCCATGGAGTGGCGTCCCTGCATCAGGCGCTCAAGCTGGCCATACAGCGTCTGTTCCATCGCGTCCATGTGCGGCAGGAGCTGGGCGACGATGAAGTCGTACTCCTGCTCGAAGCCCGCGTGCAGCGCCGAGCACTCGACGTGGCCCACCATCTCGCCGAGGGTGAGCAGCCGGTCGATGTGGGGGACGAGGAGGGCGTGGTGCGCCTCCGTCGTCGTGCGCAGGGACAGCAGCCCGTCGTCGGCGCGCCCCTTCTCGATCATGCTCCCTCACCGGCGAGTCGGGCCGACCGGCCCGCGCTGCTAGCATCGTGCGCCAGATCGCGGCGACACGCTCGCCCACTCGGCATCCCACCCCCTCTCTTTCGGACGTGGGATCCTGCCACGCCGAAATCGTTGTCCGCGCGCGTGCGCAAGTGTCACTCGAACCGGCGGCCGCGAAGTCGAGGTCTACGTGCGCCGTCGACGCTTCGGCGGGCGCGCGGTGGGCGTGCCTGTCGCAATGTCCGGGAAGCCCGCGATTGCGAGCAGTCGATCGGCCAACGGCCGCGGGAGTCGTTCCCACCCCCAGACCCCGCTGAGGGCTAGCCGGAACCCAGCATCGCGGCGTGCCTCCGCAATGAGCCTCTCGCCGAACCGTTCGTGATGCCTGAGGACGATGTCCTCGAGCGGGCCCGCCACGACATACCCGAGGCAGGCGTCGTCGGGCGCGTGCTCGACAAGCGCGAGGACCATCGGCCACGCGGCCTCGACTTCCGCCTCGCTGCCCCGGAAGATCATGTCGTCGAGCTGCCATGACCGATGCTCGACATCATCGGCCCGCATCGACATCCGTTCATCGCGCGACCCGCCAACCTCGGCGCGATACTGCGCGAAATACGCCGCGACGAACGCGTCCAGGGCCTCCGATTCGGACGCCGCCGCTGCCATCGTCCTCCTTGTCCGACGACCCATGTTGTCTACCCCGCAGGGCTCCGTGGGCGGCCCGGACGTAGAACGACTTCGACGCCTCGAGGTCCTTGACCGCCAGGCTGACCGAGAATGCACCAAGCTCCATGCCCGACGTTCCTCCCTGGATCCGTAGGGCACCAGCGGAGCTCGACCCCATTCCGCCGACCACGACGCGCGGCGCACAATGGCGTCTCCACCGACAGGGAGGGACCGTGCAGATCGCGATGCGGGATCGCTGGGGCGGCCCCGAGGTCATGGAACTCCGCGACGTCGAGACGCCCGTACCCGTCGGCGACCAGGTGCTCGTGAAGGTCCACGCGGCCTCGGTGAACCGCGCCGATCTCGACTGGATGCTCCCGAAGTTCGGCTGGCTCGCGCGTCTCTTCCTCGGCCTGCGGCGGCCGCGCCGACACACCCTCGGACTCGATGTCGCCGGCACGGTCGAGGCGTTAGGCCCGGACGCCACGGTCCTCGCTCAGGGCGATCGCGTCTTCGCCGACCTGTTCCGGTTCGGCATGGCGGCGTTCGCCGAGTACGTCTGTGCCCCCGAGCGGGCCTTCCAGGTGATCCCGGACGGGCTCACGTTCGAGGCGGCCGCCACGTTGCCCCATTCCGCCCTGCTCGCGGTGATGAGCATGAAGCCGACCTTCGGCCAGGAGCTTCGAGCCGGCGACAGCATCATGGTCGTCGGCGCGTCCGGAAACGTCGGTCCGTTCGTCGTCCAGATCGCGAGGTCGCGGGGCCTGCGGGTCGCCGGCGTATGCCGGACCGAGAAGATGGAGTTCGTCCGATCGCTCGGCGCGGACGAGGTCATCGACTACACGACCACCGACTACACGATGGCGGGACCGTACGACCGGATCATCGACGTCGATGCCCACCGCTCGATCTTCGGCTACCGGAAGGCCCTCAAGCCGGGCGGCGTGTACATCGCGATGGGCGGCAACGGGACCTGGATCCTGTCGTATTTCGCGGCCGCGCTGACGCTCGGTCTGGCCCGGGGCGGGAAGCACCTCGGGCTGATGCCCGGCTGGCGGCCGTTCCACCCTGACGATGTCGCGGCCCTGCGCGAGCTCGTCGCGGCGGGCGCGATCACGCCCCGGATCGATCGGCGCTACCCGCTCTCGGAGCTCGTGACGGCCCTCAAGGATGTCGACGATGGCCGGAGCCAGGGCAAGGTCGTCATCATCGTCTGAGGCCCTCCGTGAAACGTGAAGTCCGGACGGCCGCCCCGGCACGCAAGGGCACGACGCCCGACGGGCTGCGTCGATGCTGGCACGGCGGGACGCTTTGGACTGATCCGCAAAGTCCGCGTATTGCCGGGAACAAATGGCGCGCTAGACTCCGCCGAGGGACACCGGGTTCCCGATCGAGCATCCGTGGGTGAATGCGATGAGTGACACGGGGCCGAGCAGCTCGGCCGATCAGGCAGCAGATACGCCGTCCGTGGAGCCGACCCAGGCTGAGGTCGATGCGTGGGCGGCCCGGGAGCGGGCGCGCCGCGAGGCCTGGGTGCAGGGGCCGACCGATGAGGAGCGCGCCGCCTATGCGAAGGGGCTCCGGAACCGGAAGCTCTCCGATGCGTTCGACGACAGCGAGCATCGCCTGGAGGCGAGCGTCCGTCGTGGCCTCCAGTACGGTCGGGAAGGCCAGCTCGCCGCGGAGGGCGCGGTCAGCCTCGTCTACAGGTGGTCGCGACAGACCTATGCCGCACTGATCCGGGCGGGCCGGGAGTGGGAGGAGGAGACGGCGCTGCCGTCCCGTCGTCGCCGCGTCCCATACGACGAGGATATGGACTGACTGATCGGGCGGTGACGAGAGCGGCAACGGAGCGAGCCGCCGACCGGCCGACCGGCGTATGAGGACACTGTTCCGGCACCCACGTCGGGTCGGTCACGTCCTGGCCGTCTTCTTCCGCCTGTTCATCGCGCCGGCGCTGCACCTGCGGGGCGCCGACCGGCGATCCGGGCCGGTGCGGATGCGATTCGCATTCGAGCAGCTGGGCGGGGCCTGGGTGAAGCTCGGACAGATGCTGGCCCTCAGGTACGACCTCCTGCCCGTCGCCGTATTGCGACGAGCTGTTCGGGCTCCTCAACCAGGTCGCCCCATTCGGCTACGAAGAGGTCAGCGGCATCATCCGCCAGGAGCTCGGGGCATCGCCTGAGATCGTCTTCGCCGCATTCGAACCGGAGTCGTTCGCGGCCGCATCGATCGGACAGGTGCACCGTGCGGTCCTGCGCAACGGCGACCCTGTCGCGGTCAAGGTCCAGCGACCGCGCATCCGCGAGACGCTCCAGGCCGACATCGACCTGATGTATTCCCTGACCTGGCTGCTCGACTGGACCCGCGTGTTCGGCGCCACCGGGAGCCGCGAGGTGATCGACGAATTCGCCCGGTGGACCGGCGACGAGCTGGACTACCTCGTCGAGGCGCGTCAGGCGGTGCTCCTCCACGACCATGCGAAGGGTGATCCGCACGAGCGAATCGCCCGGGTATACCGCGACTACACGACGTCACGCGTCCTGACCACGGAGCTGATCGAGGGGATCTCGCTCGTCGACGTGATGGTCGCCAAGCGCGACGGAGATCGCGCATACCTGGACCGACTGGCGGCCAGGGGGCACGACCTCGACCGGATCTGCCGTCACCTCGACTGGAACATGCTGAACCAGGTCTTCGTGTTCGGCTACTTCCACGCGGACCTGCACCCGGCCAACATCTTCGTGCTGCCCGGTGATGCAATCGGCTACGTGGACTTTGGGATCGTCGGCCAGCTGCCGAACCGCATCCGCGAGTCGCTCACGCGCTACAGCTGGCTGCTGTTCCGGGGCGAGATCGAGCCCGCGGTGGGCGAGCTGATGCGCTGGCTGGCACCGACAGCAGCGACCGATGCGACGGCCGCGCGGTGGCAGCTCATCCGCGTCCACCAGGCCTTCCTATACGAGGCCACCGCCGATCGATCGCGGGTCACGCCCGAGGCCCCCGGCCCGATCAGCGGGAACCGCGAGAACCCTTCGTCCAAGCTGGCCGTCGAGATCCTGGAGACGATCCGTGACCACCGGCTGACGATGTCGCCGAGCATCGTCGCCTACCTCAAGATGCTCGTGACCCTTGGGGCGTTGCGCCACCAGCTCTCGGTCGATTACGACCTCCAGGACAACGTCCAGCGCTTCGTGCGGCGGTTGGCACGGCAACAGGGACTCAGCTGGCTCGACCCGCGCCTCGCCCTCGATCGCCTGTATGCGGGGGCGGGTCGCGTTCAGCGGGCATTTGATTTCGTCGAGTTCCTGGAGTCGCAGGAATCGACCATCGTCGAAGCCGAAGGCGTGCTGTTCGGGTTCCGGAGACGGATGCATTCGATCCGGCGCACGCTCATCCGTCTCGGCGTGGCGATGCTGGTCGTCGGCGGGGCGCTGTACTTCGTGCTGGCCGATCCCAACGACACTCGCAGGATGATGCCGCGGGAGATGTCATACGACTGGCTGCACTTCGGCCTGGTCGCGGTCCTCGTGGTCCTGATCGCGGCCATCATCAACTACGTCCGACAGCTCGGAGGCGACGACTGAACGTCCGGATCGGCTGACGCGGCGCGAAGGATGTTTCGCCGAGGTGGAACCTCAAGCACGCGCCGCTCGCCATCGCGATCCTCCCGCCGGTTCGAGGGTGGAGACAGCACCGCCCCGTTGGCGGGGATCGCCCGGGGAGCGGGTCAGGTCCACGAGAGGGCGTGACAGCCAAGGTGGCACGAACCGGGGCGACGATGGCTTCGTGATCGACACCATCGCTCCCGGCGACCTCGCCACGCTGCCGCTGCCGGCGCGCGAGAGCCACTCCTCGCTCTCGACGTACGCGGCGTGCCCGCGCCGGTACGCGTTCCGCTACGTCGAGCGCCTGCCCGGCGAGGTGCCCCACTGGTGGTTCACCTTCGGGTCCGCCGTCCACCGCGCCTTCGAGGCGTTCGACCGGGCCCGGATCCGCGCCCGGCGGGACGACACGCCGGCACCCGGCTACGACCTGCTCGCGCGGGCCTTCGGCGAGGCGGTCGATGGCGCGGGCTGCGAGCCCGGGGAGGCCGCCCGGTACCGCGCCCGGAGCGCGCCCGTCCTCCTTGCCTACCTCGAGCGGGCCGTCACGTCTGACGCGGAGCCCGTCGGGGTCGAGCTCGGCTTCGGGGTGGACATCCCGGTGGCGGACGACGAGCCCCCGGTGCGGTTCGTCGGCTACATCGACCGCATCGACCGCCGACGTGACGGCGCCATCGAGGTCATCGACCACAAGACCGGGAAGGCGCGTTCCCAGGAGGACGTGGACCGGGACCGCCAGCTCACGGCCTACGCCTTCGCCTGCGCCCGCGGTGGCCTGCGGGACCCGGCGAGCGGCGAGATCCTCCCGGCGGCCGATCGCCTCGGGCTCCACTTCGCCGAGACCGGGCTCATGGTCTGGACGACCCGGTCGGCGGAGGAGCTCGATGCGTTCGGTGCCCGCCTGGTCGCCGAGGTCGGGCGCCATCCGCCGCCGGGAGTTCGATCCCCGGCCGGGCACGGCCTGCCGCTGGTGCGAGTACCGCGCCACCTGCCCGGATGCCGCACCATTGGCGTCGTGAACGACATCACGGGCTCCGGCCTCGACCCCAACGCCCGCGCCCGGCTGTCGCTCGAGGGCCTGGCGGTCGGCGACGCCTTCGGCGAGACCCTCTTCCGCTACCGGTCGCAGGTGCGGGTGATGGCCGAGGCGCGCACCGCGGCTCCCGGGCCATGGCGCTGGACGGACGACACGGCGATGGCGATCTCGATCGTGGAGGAGCTGGAGAAACGCGGTGAGATCGACCAGGACGCCCTTGCGGCGCGGTTCGGGCGGCGTTACCGGGCGGAGCCCGCGCGCGGCTACGGAGGGGGTGCCCACCAACTGCTCGGGCGCCTCTCCCGGGGCGAGCCGTGGCAGCCCGCCGCCAGGGGGATGTTCGGTGGGACCGGGTCCTTCGGCAACGGGTCGGCCATGCGGGTAACGCCGCTGGGCGCCTGGTTCGCCGACGACCTCGATGCCGTGGTGGTCCAGGCGGCGCGCTCGGCCGAGGTCACCCACGCCCATGCCGAGGGCGCGGCCGGGGCGATCGCGGTGGCGGTCGCGGCCGCGCTGGCCTGGCGGACCCGGGCCGATCCCTGGGACGGCCCCGCCTTTCTCGCGGCGATCATCGAGCGGACGCCGCCGAGCGAGACCCGTCGCGGGATCGAGGCGGCCGTCCGCCTGCCGGCAGGGACGACGCCGGAGGATGCCGCGGCGACCCTCGGCTGCGGCCACAGGGTGAGCGCTCAGGACACGGTGCCGTTCTCGCTCTGGTGCGTGGCCCAGGACCCGGACGACTTCGAGGGGACCCTGTGGACGACCGGCCGAGGACTCGGCGACGTGGACACGACCTGCGCGATCGTGGGTGGGATCACGGTCCTCCGGACGGGCCTGGACGCTATCCCGGGGGCCTGGCTCGACGCCAGGGAGGTGCTGCCCGCGTGGCAGCCACGGACGGAGGGAGTGCGGATGAGGCAACGCGACGAAGCGGCACCGCTGGACCGGCACGCCTTCGATGCCGCCGCGCTGATGGCCGAGCACCCACCACGCCTGCGCAACCCGAACAAGCGCGTCGTGCTCGACATCGCCTGCCCGCCCGGCGGGGTCCACGCGGGCACGGTCGGGTACAGCCGTTGGGCGGCGATGGCTCTCCCGGGCGTCCTCGACCCGGTGCCTGATGACCTCGTCGCATCGCTCCCCGGCTTCTTCGACTACCAGCCCGTCCTGGCCGGAGACGACGTCGCCGAGTGGCACCTCAACTTCGCGGACCCGGACCTGTTCGCCTACTACGGCGGTGGCCTGTTCGCCCAGGACGAGATGCAGGTGGCCGAGCACCCTGCGCTGGCGGCCTTGAGGGAGGCGCTGGTGGCGGCCGGCATCGATGCGCGGACGAAGCTGCAGGGCGGGCCCACGCCCGTGCTCGTGACCGGAGTCGAGCGGCGGGTCTCCATCGAGACGAACCCCGACCCGCCCGCCGGCCGCCCGCACGGCCTCTACGGCAACGCGTTCGCCGCCGCCGACCCCGGCGCGGTCCGGCGCGCGACGACACCCATCGACCCGCCGACCGTCACCAACCTCGTCGCGATCGCGGCCATCGCCGGCGGCAGGGGTCGATACACGCGAGACGAGATCAACCGCACGCTCGTCACCGCATACACGGGTTTCCGCGCCGCCGTCGCGGAGTCGGAGCCGCTGACCACCGGACCCACTCGAGTCGTGGTCCACACCGGCTACTGGGGCTGCGGCGCGTTCGGCGGCAACCGCGTGCTGATGGCGCTGCTCCAGGTCGTGGCGGCCCGGATGGCCGGGCTCGAGCGACTGGTGTTCCACACGGGCTCGCCGGGCGGTGACGCTCCGCTTACCACGGCACGCATCCTCCTCGCGGAGCTGACCGGCGGCCACCCGATCGCGACGACGGACCTGCTCGCCGCGATCGAGGAGCAGGGCTTCCGCTGGGGCGTCAGCGACGGAAACTGAGTTCCAGGGGGAGGACGACTGCATCAAGGACGACGGCTACACTGACGCGACACGATGACCAGCGGAGGGTCGAACCGGACGACACTGGCGGGGCCGTTCGGCACTGTCTCGCCCGGGCGTCGTGCCCGCACCTTGGTCCGCATCCGGCAGCAGTCCCAAGTGAGAGGCCGTGATCAGCCGACCGACAAGGGCGGCGCGTCCCGCCGTGAAACCCTGTTGAGCGCGAACCGCCACGACACCCCGTCGACAGAAGGGGCGGCACGGGCGTTTCCCTATGACCCGCGCCGCGTCAAGGTCATCGCGTGCGCCACGGTCATCGAGGAGATGACGCCCTTCATGCCGCAGGCGATGTCCCGCGAGGTCCTCGACTTCGGGCTTCACCTGCATCCGGGCGAGCTGACGAAGGCCCTCCAGGCGGCGATCGACGCGTCGGTTGGCTTCGAGACGATCCTCCTCGGGTACGGGCTCTGCTCGAAGGCGGTGGTGGGCCTGCACGCCACCGGGGCGCAGCTGGTGATCCCGCGCGTCGACGACTGCATCGCGATCTTCCTGGGCTCCTGTGACGCCTACCGGGCCCAGGCTCGCCAGGAGCCGGGCACGTACTACCTCACCAAGGGCTGGATCGAGGTCGGAGACAGCCCGTTCCACGACGAGCGGCGGCTCGCCGCCCGCTACGGCGAGGCGACCGCCACCCGGATGGTCGGGCTGATGCTCCGCAACTACACCCGCCTCGCACTGATCAACACCGGCACGGCCGACATCGAGCGCTACCGGGACTTCTCCCGGACCGCCGCGGAGCGCTTCGGGCTGCGCTTCGAGGAGATCGCCGGCGCGCCCTCGCTCGTGGAGAAGCTCCTCTTCGGTCCCTGGGACACGGAGTGCGTGGTCGTGCCGGAGGGTGGGATCGTTGCCCTCGAGGAGTTCATGAGCCCGCCTGCGGCGGCCCCCGATGCCCGAGCCTGAGCTCACGACCTGCCGGGACTTCCAACGGCAGTTCGCAAGGTCCATGCTGTTCCCGGTGACAGTGCCGGGCTGGAGTCGAGGCGCCACGGCTACGGTGTGACAGGAGGTCGGCGGCGCAATCGCCGGGCCACCGGCCCCCACTCCTACCGGCGAGCAGGCGAGCATTGCCAGGAGGACGCGCTGATGACACAGGCACTTGTGGATGCGATCGTCGAGATGCGGGAAGACGACGCGCTCAGCATCGCCCGCGCCCAGCTCGACGGCGGCACGCCACCGCTCGAGGTCCTCGAGGACTGCCGGCTGGCGATGACCCAGGTCGGCCAGCAGTTCGAGGCCGGCGAGTACTTCGTGCCGGAGCTCATCCTCGCCGGGGAGATGCTCCGCGAGATCTCCGCGCTCGTGAAGCCCTACCTTGCCGGGACTGCCGCGGACGAAGGGACCAAGTCCGGGAAGATCGTGATGGGCACGGTGCAGGGCGACATCCACGACATCGGCAAGGACATCGTGTTCTTCATGCTGGACGTGAACGGGTTCGCGGTGACGGACCTCGGTGTCGACGTCCCGGTCCAGACGTTCGTCGACAAGGTCCGCGAGGTCCAGCCCGACGTCGTGGCGCTGAGCGGCTTCCTCACCCTCTCCTACGATGCGATGAGGGACACGATCAGGGCCCTCGAGGAGGCCGGGCTGCGCGACCGGGTCAAGGTGATGATCGGTGGAGGTGCCGTGGACGACCAGATCCGCGTCTATGCCGGGGCGGACGCATTCGGCGCCGACGCGATGGCGGCCGTGGCTCTCGCGAAGAAGTGGACGGAGGCGGGCTGAGATGGCGAGCAATGTTCCTGGCGTGGCCGCGACGGGGCTGGACGCAGGCAAGCCGCCCGAGCAGGCATTCGGCGAGCGGCTCGGCCGCATCTTCACCTCGTATGCCCTCCAGAAGCCGGACCGCATCCCGGTCCTGATGCCGACGGGCCACTTCCTGGCGCAGTGGGGCGGCGTGACCCGCCAGGAGCTGACCGAGAACCCCGACACGGAGCTCGACCTGCTCGAGCGCGTCGCGCTCACCTACGAGCCCGACGCGATCGCGGGCCTCACCAACCACTCCCAGTACGCGATCGCGCTCGGCGACCGGATGACGAGGTGGCCGGGCCACGGGCTCCCCCCGGAGGGCTCCTTCCAGTTCGTCGAGCACGAGTTCATGAAGGCGGAGGATTACGACGCCTTCATCGAGGACACGTCCGACTGGACGATCCGCAAGTACCTGCCACGGGCGTTCTCCGAGCTCGAAGGCCTGGCGCAGCTGCCACCGCTGGGCACGCTGGCGTTCGGCACCTACGCCTGGTTCAACCTCGGCCTCTCGCTGCGGTCACCGGCAGTCAATGCCTCGTTCCAGGCCCTCGCGCGTGCTGCCCAGGCACAGCTTTCGACCGACGCGAAGATCATGGAGGGAGTGGGGCGGCTGCAGGCGCTCGGCTTCCCGTCCATCCCCATCCCCCCGCTCGCGCCCATCATCGAGGCGCCGTTCGACTTCATGTCCGACACCCTGCGCGGCATGCGCGGGATCATGCTCGATGTCCTGCGCTGCCCGGACAAGCTGCTGGCGGCCGAGGAGCGCGTCCTCAAGTTCCAGCTCGAGTTCGCCATCGACTACACCAACACCACCGGCCTCAAGACCGTCTTCATCCCGCTCCACCGCGGGTCGGACGGGTTCATGTCGATCAAGCAGTTCGAGCGCTTCTACTGGCCGCAGCTCAAGGCCATGATCGAGGCCCTGGCCGAGAAGGACATCCTGCCGCTGGTGTTCTACGAGGGCATCTGGGACGAGCGGCTCCACCACCTGGCGACGCTCCCGCGCGCCAAGAGCCTCGGCTGGTTCCAGTTCAGCGACGTGTTCAAGGTCAAGGAGGTCGTCGGGAACACGATGGCCATCATCGGCGGGATCCGCAACTCGCTGCTGCAGGCGGGAACCGCCGAGGAGGTCCGTGCCACCACCCGCAAGGTGTGCGAGGTCGTCGGCGAGGGGGGCGGCTTCGTGATGTGCCCTGCGATCGGCGAGATGGAGGGCTGCAATCCCGACCTGGTGAAGGTCTGGGCGGACACCACCAAGGAATTCGCCGTCACCTGAGCGCGAAGCCCAGGCCCGGCCTGGGGTCAGCCGGGGGGTCACTGGTGTCCGCCAGGCCCCGGGCCGGGTGGGGAATTCGCCACGGTCGCGCGTCCCGCCACGTTGTCTGTCGAATCCGCCAGCGGCCGATCGTCACTCCTGCACATGGGCGAGTCGGGCCAGTCGGACCCGCCGCCCAGGCAGGAGGACAGGTCATGGACCGATACCCCAACCCGCGAGCTCGATTGCGGGACAGGCTGCCGCCGGTCCTGCGGACACGGCGTTGGACGGCACCGGCCTCGCTCATTGCCGCCCTGGCCATCACGATGGGACCCGCGATGAGCCCGGTCCTGGCCGCCGGTCCGCATCGTCAGACCGCGATCGGAGACGTGAAGGTCTTCGCCACCACGCCCGCGCCGGGGCACCCGTTCGGCATCGCCGTCGACGGCGACCGGGTCTACGTCTCGACGAGTGCCGGTGACTTCTTCGCGGATCCGGACAACGGCGGGCACCAGAACTCCGACGGCGAGCGGGTCTTCGCGTATGACGAGGACGGTCACCTCGTCAGCACGACGGCGATCGCCACGATGCCGAATGCCACGATGGGCCTCTTCGGCCTCGCCCTCGACGGCAACACAGGGGCACGCCACAAGCTGTACGTCGCGGACATGAACGGACGCGTCCTGCGCGTCGACCTCGGACGGCACCCGGCCGCACCGGAGGTCTTCGCGCAGGTCCCACCGCCGCTCAGCGCCGGCGGCTGGATGGCGTCGATGTGGAACGACCTCGTGTTCGATCGCGCGGGCAACCTCTACGTCACCGACGACAAGCCCCGGATCTGGCGCGTGAACCAGGCCGGCGAGCCCTCGATCTGGTTCACGGATCCGCGCATCGCGGGTGCCTTCGGCTTCGCCGGTGGACCGCTCGGCGGGCGGATCGACCCGACCGGGACGTGGCTCTACTTCTCGGTCACCCTGTCGGCGGAATTCCCGTCCGAGGCGGTGATCTACCGGGTCCGGCTGGTGGACCATCCGACCGACGCCGATCTCCAGGTCGTGCACCGCTTCCCGGTGGTCGCGGGCGAGGCCCCGCCGCAGGCGACCGGCCTCGCCTTCGCCGCCTCCGGCAACCTGTACGTGAGCCTCCTCGGCCCGAACCAGATCGCGGTCCTCGATCCTGCCGGCACAGAGATCAGGCGCATCTCCAACCCGCTCTTCCATTCGCCGTGGGGTCTGGCCTTCGTCGGAAACTCGCTGCTCGTGACGAACGGCGACCTCGAGCCGGGCACCAACCCCGACGCCTGGAAGATCTTCAAGGTCTTCGTGGGCGAGCGGGGCCTGCCGCTCATTCGCCCCAGGACGACGGGCGGCTGATCGTCATCGCGCCTGCCATTCCGGGTCGCGCGCCGCGGTCGAGTCGGGCCGCGGCGCGGCCGTGGACGATGGCGCGGCCGGCCGTAGCATTGGCCAAGCCATCTCGTCCAGGCGATCCGCAGGTTCGAGCGAGTTCGCGCAGGCGCTCGGCCGACGGCCGACAGGAGCCAGCAGCCATGAAGGTCCTCGTCGCCGATCAGTTCGAGCAGTCCGGCCTCGACGGCCTCGAGGCCGCCGGCTGCGAGGTCGTCTTCGACGCCTCCCTCAAGGACGATGCGCTCGTCGCCGGGCTCCGTGAGAGCCGGGCGGAGGTGCTCATCGTGCGGTCGACCAGGGTGACGGCCGCGATGATGGATGCTGGCGATCTGGCGCTGATCGTCCGCGCGGGCGCCGGCTACAACACGATCGACATCGGCGCCGCGTCGGCGCGCGGGATCTACGTGTCGAACTGCCCAGGCAGGAACGCGATCGCGGTTGCCGAGCTCGCCTTCGCCCTCATCCTCGCGCTCGATCGCCGGATCCCCGACAACGTCGCCGAGCTGCGTGCCGGCCGCTGGGACAAGAGGGAGTTCTCGAAGGCGAAGGGTCTCCACGGCAGGACGCTCGGGCTGCTCGGGTTCGGCAGCATCTCCCAGGAGGTCGCGCGGCGGGCTCAGGCGTTCGGGATGGACCTCGTCATCTGGGCACGGAGATTCGACGATGACGCCGGCGTCGATCTCGGGAGCTACGGCCTCGACATGACCGGCCGCGAGTCCCGCGTCGCGGTCGCCACCTCGCCCGGTGACGTCGCGGCGCAGGCGGACATCCTCAGCGTCCATGTCGCCCTGGGCCCCGCGACCCGGGGTCTCGTCGGCGCGGACCTGCTGGCCCGCCTCCGGCCGGGCGCGTTCTTCATCAACACGTCGAGGGCGGAGGTCGTCGACTACGACGCGCTGGCGGATGCCGTGCGCGATCGGGGGATCCGCGTCGGGCTCGACGTGTATCCGGACGAGCCCACGACCGGGACCGCGGACTTCAGCCTGCCCCTTCTCCAGGCGGCCGGCGTGTACGGGACGCACCACATCGGCGCATCCACCGAGCAGGCGCAGGAGGCGATCGCGGCCGAGGTCGTGAACATCGTCCGCTCGTTCAAGGAATCCGGGCGTGTCCCCAACGTCGTCAACCTCGCCCGCCGCACGCAGGCGACACACATGCTCGTCGTGCGCCATCGGAACCGGACGGGCGTCCTGGCGCACGTCTTCGAGAACCTGCGCGGCGAGGGGATCAACGTGCTGGAGACCGAGAACATCATCTTCGAGGCTGCCGAGGCCGCCGTCGCGCGGATCAACACTGACGGCGCCCCGTCCCAGTCGCTGCTCGCCGGCATCCACGCGGGCAACGAGAACATCATCAGCCTGCAGCTCGTCGCCCTCTGAGTGGCCCCATCCCAGCCCCCTGCGCGAGACCACCTGTCAGCTGCCTCGTCCCAGGTTGTCCTCGGGGGCCGTCGGTCAGGGGCCGACGTAGGCCGCCAGGTGCTCGCCGGTGAGCGTGCTGCGGGCGGCGACGAGGTCGGCCGGGGTGCCCTCGAAGACGATCCGACCGCCGTCGTGGCCGGCGCCGGGACCGAGGTCGATGATCCAGTCGGCGTGCGCCATGACCGCCTGGTGGTGCGCGATGACGATGACCGACTTGCCGGAGTCGACGAGCCGGTCGAGCAGGCCGAGCAGGTGCTCGACGTCGGCGAGGTGGAGGCCGCTGGTCGGTTCGTCGAGGACGTAGATCCCACCCTTCTCGGCCATCCGCGTGGCGAGCTTGAGCCGTTGCCGCTCACCGCCGGACAGGGACGGCAGCGGCTGGCCGAGCTTGAGGTAGCCGAGCCCGACGTCCATGAGGCGCGCCAGGATCGACGCGGCCGCGGGCGTTTTCGCGTCGCCCTCGGCGAAGAAGGCGTGCGCCTCGGCGACCGGCAGGTCGAGCACCTCGGCGATGTTGAGCCCGCCGAACCGCAGCTCCAGCACCGAGGCCTGGAACCGCTTGCCGCCGCAGTCCTCGCACGGCGTCGCGACCGTCTCCATGAAGCTGAGCTCGGTGTAGATCATCCCGTTGCCGTTGCAGGTCGGGCAGGCGCCCTCGGAATTCGAGGAGAACAGCGCCGGCTTGACATCGTTGGCCTTCGCGAACGCGGTGCGGATCGGGTCGAGCAGGCCCGTGTACGTCGCGGGGTTGCTCCGGCGTGAGCCGTGGATCGCGCCCTGGTCGATCGACACGACGCCGGCGCCGTCGGGGATCGACCCGTGGATGAGCGACGACTTGCCGGACCCGGCAACGCCGGTCACGACGCACAGCACGCCGAGGGGGACGTCGACGTCGACGTCCTGCAGGTTGTGCGAGTCCGCGCCGCGGATCTCGAGCGTGCCGGTCGGCTTCCGGACCGTGCCCTTGAGCGCCGTCCGGCGGTCGAGGTGACGGCCGGTGAGGGTGTCGGACGTCTTCAGCCCCGCGACGGTCCCCTCGAAGCAGACGGTGCCACCGCCGGTGCCCGCCCCGGGGCCGAGGTCGACGACGTGGTCGGCGATCACGATCGTCTCCGGCTTGTGCTCGACGACGAGCACGGTGTTGCCCTTGTCGCGCAGCTCGAGGAGCAGGTTGTTCATCCGCTGGATGTCGTGCGGGTGCAGCCCGATCGTCGGCTCGTCGAAGACGTACGTGACGTCGGTCAGCGCGGACCCGATGTGGCGGACCATCTTGGTGCGCTGCGACTCTCCGCCCGACAGCGTGCCCGATGGGCGGTCGAGCGAGAGGTAGCCCAGCCCGATCTCGACGAACGAGTCGAAGAGGTGGAGCAGGTTGGCGACCAGCGGCGCCACGCCCTTGTCGTCGATGCCGCGCAGCCACTCGGCCGCGTCGGTGACCTGCATGGCGCACACGTCGGCGATGCCGAGGCCGTTGACCTTCGAGGATCGCGCCGCCTCGTTGAGCCGGCTGCCGTCACATGCCGGACAGGTCTTGAAGACGGCGGCCCGCTCCACGAATGCCTTGATGTGGGGCTGCAGCGAGTCGACGTCCTTGCTGAACATCGACTTGCGGATCTTCGGGATCAGCCCGTCGTAGGAGACGTTGATGCCCTTGGCCTTGATCTTGACCGTCTGCTTGTAGAGCAGATCGTGGCGTTCCTTCTCGGTGTAGTCCCTGATCGGCTTGCCCGGGTCGAAGAAGCCGGACTCGATGAAGGTCGCCACCATCCAGCCGTCCGCCGTGTACCCCGGCACGAGGATCGCACCCTCGGCGAGTGACTTCGACTCGTCGATGATCACGGACAGGTCGAGGTCGGAGACGGTGCCGCGCCCCTCGCACTCGGCGCACATCCCGCCGAGGTACACGGCGTCCTTGACGATCTTCTTCTCGCCCTTGGGGCCGGTCATGACGCCGCTCGCCCGCGTGGTGGGGATGTTGAAGGAGAACGCCGTCGGCCCGCCGATGTAGGGCTTGCCGAGGCGGCTGAACAGGCTCCGCAGCATGGCGTTGGCGTCGGTCACGGTACCGAGCGTCGAGCGCGGGTTCGCACCGAGCCGCTCCTGGTCGACGATGATCGCCGTCGTCAGCCCGTCGAGCACGTCGACATCCGGCCGGGCGAGCGTCGGCATGAAGACCTGGACGAACGTCGAGTAGGTCTCGTCGATCAGCCGTCGCGACTCCGCGGCGATCGTGTCGAACACCAGGGAGCTCTTGCCCGAGCCCGAGACGCCGGTGAACACCGTCAGCCGGCGCTTCGGGATCTCGATGCTGACGTCCTTGAGGTTGTTCTCGCGCGCGCCGTGGACGCGGATCAGGTCGTGGCTGTCGGCAGCGTGCGGCGCGGGTTCCTGTGCGTCCGGCTTCGGGGCCATGCTCATCGTGTCTCCATGACGTCGGATTCTTGTTCGTCGGCGCGGTCGTGGCAAGAGAGGCAAGGCGCGAGGTGGAGTAGGCTGGCCGCTGCCCAGGCGGCTTAGTGTGACGTGAGGAGAGGATGATGCACGAGTTCCGGGCGTTCCTGACCAGGACCAACGCGCTCGCGCTGGCGATCGGCGTCATCATCGGCGCCGCCCTCGGGTCGGTCGTCAACTCGCTCGTCAACGACATCATCATGCCGCCGATCGGCTGGGCGCTCGGCGGCGTCGACTTCGCGCAGCTCAAGATCGTCCTCGGCACGACGACGGATGCCGAGGGCGTCGTCACCGAGGTCGCGATCCGCTACGGCGCCTTCATCAACACGATCATCACCTTCGTCATCGTGGCGTTCGTCGTGTTCCTGATCGCGCGCACGTTCATCAAGGAGGAGGCGGCCGCGCCAGCGAAGGACTGCCCGTTCTGCAGGACGGACAACGCCGTCGACGCGACGAAGTGCAAGGCCTGCGCCAGCGCGATCTGACCGGCGGCGACGGCACGCCTTCGGGCTGATCGCCGATCACCGGGCCGGCCCAGGGGGGTCACCGCTGGACAGCGCGGGGCGGTCAGCGCGGAGCAGCCCGCCGCGCCGGGTTGACAGGCTGGTGCATCCTTCGCGAGGTAGCAGGGCCGCCGTCCGGCGGCCGACCCATCGTCGCCACGGCCCATCGTGGTGTTCGGGGTAGGAAGGAGGCAGGCCCTTGCTGTCTGCAGGCCCCATCGCCCGCGGCGCCCGACGCATCGTCCGCCACGCGGCCCCGTTCATCGTCGCAATCGCAATCGCCACCGGCGGGAGCGTCGCGCTCCGACCGGAGACCACCGTCGCGCGGTCATCGACCGCCGGTGCACCGAAGGTCGTCATCGTCGTCGGACCCTCGGGTGCCTCCACCACGCGCTACCTCAGGCGCGCTCGGACGTACGCCGCCCAGGCTCGGCGCTACGGCGCCCGGGTGATCGAGATCTACACCCCGAGGGCCACGTGGACCCGCGTCGTTGCCGCCGCACAGGGCGCGAACGTGCTCATCTACCTGGGCCACGGCAACGGTTGGCCGAGCCCCTACGCCCCGTTCCAGGGCCGGACGAAGGATGGCCTCGGCCTCAACCTGACCCCCCGCTCCGGCAACACGAAGCCGACCTACTACGGCGAGGACCGGGTCGCGACGACGCTCCGGCTCGCGCCGGGCGCCGTGGTGCTGCTGGGACACCTGTGCTACGCGTCCGGGAATGGCGAGCCAGGGTCGCGCCAACCGACCTGGAGGATCGCGCGCAGGCGCGTCGACAACTACGCCGCGGGCTTCCTGCGGGCCGGCGCGAGCGCCGTGATCGCGGATGGCCACGGCGGGCTGCTCGAGGAGCTCGGGTACCTGTTCGGCCGGGCGAGGCCGCTGGTCGCCGCGTGGCGCACCGACCCCGGGGGCAACGACAACGTGCGCCGCATTCGACTCCGTGCGGACCCGCGGGGCCGTGGCGTACCTCGACCCCAATACCGGGAAGACCGGCTTCTATCGCTCGCTGGTCACGGTCTCGCCGTCGGTCTCGACGGCCACCATCTTCGGGACCCCTCTGCTCGCGAACGCCGCGACCGCGGTGATCGTGCGCTCGAGGCCGGGCACGACGGGAGCCGCCATCGGGAGGCTGCCCGCTGCATCGCGGCTGACCGTGACCGGTCGGTTCGCCCGTGACCGCGCCGGCCGGACCTGGGCCCGCGTGAGGACCCCGGGCGGCAAGTCCGGCTACGTCGCCGCCTGGCTGCTCAGGCTCTCTGGTGTCGCGCACGCGACCACGAAGGTGGTGCTGCGGGCCGCCCCGAGGGCGTCGAGCACGTCGCGCGGGAAGATCGCGATGGGATCGCGGGTCACGGTGACCGGGAGCCGGCGAGACGCATCTCTGCGGGTATGGCTCGCCGTCCGGACGACGCGCGGCAGGACCGGGTGGGTGGCGTCGTGGCTGATGCGTCCCTGAGATCGCGTCCCTGAGACCGCGACCCTGGACGCGTGCCGGGATCGCGTCCCTGCGATCGCGTCCCTGCGATTGTGGCGGACGTCGTGATCGAGGGGCTGGCCGCGATGCCGCCGGGACGGGCGCTCGCGCCGAGGTCCTACGCCACGCCCTCGCCGGACCTCGCGGTCGCAGCGAGCGCCTCGAGGTACTCCTGGATCGAGGGGACGTCCCGCAGCCTCCGCTCGAAGTACTCGTTGACCGACCGGAGCGCCTCGTCCTTGACCATCCCCACGTCACCCGTCCGCCCCGCGGCACCGCCGCCCGCGAGCAGGTTCGTCCGCACCGCCAGGAGGCTCCGGACCATGTCCGCCTCGGCCGGCCCGTCAAGCGCCGCGACCGCGGCCATGATCAGCGTGTCAGCCTGGTTGACCAGCACCTCCAGGTCGAAGTCGGCGCCGGGGCGGTCCGCCTCGTCGAGCGTCCGGACGAGCGCGGCGATCTGGTACAGCACGGTGGTCGGCTCGTCGAACAGCTCGCGCAGGTAGGCGGCCTCGGAGTACCGGCCCGTGAGCCGGAAGATGTTGTAGAGGCGCCGGGCAACCTTGCCGTAGTTCGGGTCCTTCGTGCAGTACTTGACCACCTCGTGCTCGAGCTGGTCCACGTAGTCGTCCACGGAGTCCGCGGCCAGCTCGTGGACGATCTTCTGGAACACCGGCAGCGAGTCCGCCTCGAGGTAGATCTCCTGGAAGTACGGGTCGATGAACCCGTCGAGCGCCGTGATCGAGCCGTCCGGCGCCTCCCATGTCACGTCGAGCATGTTGCTGGCGTTGGCCAGCGTCCGCCGCACAGGGTCGGCGACGATCCAGTCGAGCTTGCACCAGCCCGGATCGGCCGCAGCGTCGTCCCAGGTCAGCTCGACCGGCGCGCCATCGCGGAACACGGAGATGTGACCGGCAGCGACCTCGTCCGCGGTCCAGGAGATCGGGGCGCCGGCCGCCATCGCCCGCCCGCCGCGCTCGCAGGCGAAGGGGTAGCCGCCGAACTTGACCTCCCACAGCCGGTACGTGGGGCCGACGCGGCTCGCGAGGGCCTTGCTCCGCATCTCGCCGGCGAGGATCGTGCAGGCCTCCATCCGGGTTGGCGCGGCGATATGGATCCGCTCGAAGAAGTCACAGTCGCCGGGGAAGGTGTGGACCTTGCTCTGGGCCGCCGACCCGGAGAGGGCGAGGGCCGTTCGAACCACCGGCGGGCGGTCCGGAAACCCGACGATCTCGCCGATCGCGCGGAAGCGGGCGAGGTCGCGGGGCGTGAAGTCGAGCATCGAGACGCGGTGACCGTAGATGCCGCTGTTCACGTCCACGACGACGTCGCCGCCGAGCGACTCCGTCTCCAGGGCGGCGACCCACGTCGCGGCCTCGGCCTCGTCGAGCTCCACGCCGAGCCGTCGCGCGGACTCGATCACCCCGTCGAGCGCGGTCCGATCGTCCTCGCCGATGCCCATCGCTGTACCT
Source organism: uncultured Chloroflexia bacterium (assembly GCA_963776395.1). GTDB lineage: Bacteria > Chloroflexota > Limnocylindria > Limnocylindrales > CSP1-4 > CAIXZV01. The sequence goes on from CAVZML010000003.1 coordinate 128,030, forward strand.
CTGCTGCGCCGATCGCCGCGGTGCCGGTCGGTCGTTCGCTAGTATCCGGCTGGGCGCTCCCAGAGTCTCGCCCCCACCGCAGGAGTCCCGTGACCGCCGAGACATGGATCAGCGTGGACGTCGAGGCGTCCGGCCCGACGCCCGCGACCGGGAGCCTCATCGCGCTCGGAGCCTGCCTCGTCGAGCGACCGGAGCAGGGGATCGAGCTCCTCCTGCGCCCGGACCCGGAGCTGCCATGGGAGGCGGCAGCCGCGGCCATCCACGGGCTCGATCGCGACACGCTGCTGCGCGAGGGTCTCGAGCCTCGGCGGCGATGGAGGCCTTCGACGCCTGGCTGGTCCGGGTCGTCCCCGACGGCTCGCGACCGGTGTTCGTCGCGCTCAACGCCCCGTTCGACTGGATGTTCGTGGCCGATGCCGCCTGGCGTCATCTCGGGCGAAACCCGTTCGGGGCCAGTGCGCTCGACCTCAAGGCCCTCTACCTCGGTCGGCACCTGGGGACCGTGGAGCGTTGGCGCGACACCTCCCGCCTTCGGATGCTCGAGCGCTACCCGGTGGGGCTGCCGCACACGCACCACGCCCTGGACGACGCCCGCGAGCAGGCCGCCATCTGCCGAGCGATCGTTGCCGGGGCACGGGGGGCGGGGTAGGAGGGCGGCGCGGGAGGCGGGGCGCGGGAGGCACGGGTGCGCGGGAGGCACGGCGCCGCGGCAGTTGCGGGGACCCCAGCCCGGCGCGGTCGTCGCCAGGATGCGGTCCCGGGGCAGGGCCCGGGCCCCGGCTCAACGATTGAACAGGATCCAGGCGACCGACCCAAGCACGACCTGACCCACCGCCAGCACCATGAGCGCGGGCATGCTCCGCTGCCACTCCGGCTTGTCGCGGTTGAGGAACGCCACGGCGGCGATCGCGACGCCGACCGCCGAGAGCGTCAAGGGCAGCACCAGGCTCACGGCCGGACTGTACTCCGTCGCCGGGCCGGATTTGCCCTGTCGGCCCGCGACGCTGCAGCCGGATAGCCGCACCGCGGCACGGCGACCGCGTCCGCGTGCGTCCCACGCATCTTCTTGCCCGGCGATCGATCCATTCGTGCGTACGGTGCACGTCGGGGACGCGCAGATCGCCGTTAGGGCGACTTCGGGGTCCAAGGGACGATGCTGTCATGCGCGCCATGCACGGCGACGCGCGGTCGGGTTCGATTCCTTGCGCGCCACGCACGCGAGGCGTCGCTATCGCCCTGGGTCGTGGCCGCTCGGCGCACGCGAGGCCGGTTCGGCGCACGGGAGGCCGCCCGACGCACGCCAGGCGCATCTATCGGCCGGGGACACCGCGGCCTGCAACCGGCGAAACGTGTCGGGTACGATCGTGCCCGCCATGATCCGAACCATCCTGGGGACCAGCCGCTTCCTGGTCATCCTCGCGGTGCTCGGCACCTTCGTCGCCTCGGCGACGCTCCAGGTGTTCGGGCTCATCCGCGTGGCCGCCGTGATCGTCGACCTGGTCCGGGCCGGCGACGTCTCTTCGGCAGCGAGCAAGGCGCTCATCGCCGACACCGTGGCGATCATCGACATCTTCCTGATCGGGACGGTCCTGTTCGTCATCTCAGCCGGGCTGTACCAGCTCTTCGTGCAGGCCGACCTGCCGCTACCTGAGTGGCTGAGGGTCGAATCGCTCGACGACCTCAAGGACAACCTGACCGAGGTCATCGTGGTCGCCCTGCTGGTCGCCTTCCTCGGCCAGGCGGTCGAATGGACGGGCGACCCGGCGATTCTCGGGCTCGGCCTCGCAGTCGCGAGCGTGATCCTGGCCGTCGCCGTCCTGACCTGGGCGACCCGGGCGCGCGGAAAGAGGTCTCTCCCACCCGGTTGAGCTGGCGCGGCCTCACTGATCCCGATCCGACTTCAGCCTCGCGCTGTGCCCGCAGGTTGTCGGGCTGGCTGCGCGAGAACGCCTCGCTCGCCAGCGCTCTGCCGCTGCTGATCGCGATGATCAACAAGACGTGGGTTGGGACAGGCTGTCGAGCTCGTCCATCGCCAGCCCAACGAGGACGCACGCGAGCACGGCCACGGTGAACCAGGAAGCATGCTGCGTCCGCCCGAGGCTGTACGGCCGCCGGGTCCCCCTTCCGGTCAGTGTCCCCGCCGACATCGCGGAGCGGAGTCCGACCGGAGGCGGCTCAGCCCTTCAACAGTGATCGCTCGATGTTCCCAGGAAGAGTCCGGCGGCCAGGCAGATGGATCCGCCGATCACCCCGCCGACCATGAACGGCATCCCGTCGTACCCACCCACCGCGAACATCACCCCGATGGCCCCAGCCATGTACAAGGGAAAGGCCGCGATCAGGAGCAGCCGCCCGACGGCCTGGCCGCGACTGTATCGGTCCCGCTCGGTGACCCTCAGGATCCGGAGGTGCGCATCGACCGCGAGCGCAGCGGTGGCACGACCGGGATCTATCAGGAACGACGGCCGCGCCGCCGACCGGCCACCGCGAGTCCGGCCGGAGAGCGACCGGCGCCTGGTGAGGCCAAGCTTGAAGGCGATCGCAGCCAGGACGTCGAAACCGAAGAGGCTGAGGATGAGGACGGGTATTCCGAGGTACCAGACCGGGCTCTCGGGCACGACGGCCATGTACACCAGGACCGGCAACATCAGCAGGCCAAGTCCGTGCAGGCATCCCAGTCGGCCCGCCGCCTCGTCGTCGATCAGCCCGATGCGGTGCAGGAGGAGGATGAGGCCGGTCGCCAGCAGCGGGGACAGGACGAACACAGCAAGAAGGCAGATGAGCCACAGGCGTGCGTCTCCCGTGAACGCGCGAGCGCGCCGGCGGCCACGGCGAGGATGAGCCCAAGGACGGCAATCCGATGCCAGAACCGATTCGGCGCCGCCCGCGCCGGGGGTCGCACCACGGGCCGCTCTTCGGAGGGCTCGCCCATCACCGCTCCCAGTGCCCCCTGGCCATCATGAGGCGGGATGACGTTACACCGCGACCAACGGCCGCATCGTGGTCGCCGTGTGGCGGTCCTCGCCCGGACCTTCCTTGAGCAGGCCTACCGCCCCCCGGGAAGGGTCACCACCCCTGCCTGGATCATCGCGCGGAGGTCGTCACGCACGGCCCAGTGCTCGACGATGCGCCCGTCGAGAAGCCGGAAGCGCTGGGCGTGACGGACGTCGATCGACCGACCGTCGGCGGGTGCGGGGCCTCGCGTCCCGGTCGCAGTGCCCGTCATCCGGATCCAGGCCACGACCTGGTCCCCTTCCGCGATCAGATCCTCGACGTCCACGTGAAGATCCGGCGATCCGGCCCGCAGCCACGAGAGGGTCTCGCGAGCCTCGGCGGGCCCGAATGGCCGGCCCTCCTCGGGCCAGTCCGAGACGTCGAACGGGGCCGGAGCATGGTTCCGACCCCCTGGATCGTGGGTGTCCGCGAACGCGTCGGCATCGCCGACGTTGAGCGCCGCGAAGTGTGCGCGGATGACGTCCTTGTTGCGATCCTGCTCCGCCCCCACGTGGCCTCCTTGCGCTCGCGAGCCCTTCGCGCATGGCGCGACCGTGTCCAGGGGTGCGCCGCGCGTCAGTCGCGGCCCGTCACCGTCGCGATGTCGGCCTCGTTGCCCGCCGCGTCGGCGAGCGTCCACCAGGCGGGCGCGAACTGGTCGCGCACCATGCGCCCTCCGGCGGCCAGCACCGCCGCCACGCGAGCCTCCGCCTGTTCGGCCGGGACCCATACCGCGACATGGATCGCCCCGCCCCCGTCCGGCCGCGGTTCGGCCATCGACTCGAACCAGAACGCCGGCCCGCGATCGTGCGGATCGACCAGGTCCTCGTCGGGGCTGTCGCCGCGAGGCATATACCCGAGCACCGCACGCCAGAAAGGCAGTACCTCGGCCGTGACCGGCGCACCCGGGACGATGAGCACGGACTGGACAGCCGACGGGTCGGCGGGAATGCCGCGGTCCCGCGCCAGCGCCGAGATCCGTCGGGCGAGCTCGACATCGCGCCGGCTCATCCCGTAATAGTCGTCGGTGACCGTGATGAGTCGCACGGTCACACCATCGTGCCGCAGGTCCACGTCGGGGTGATGGTCGTCGAGCGTCGGGGAGCTCGCCGATCGCGCCGACGAGCGCGACGCTCGGCCCTGAATGACCCCGTTCGGAAGAGGGTGGAGGCTCCGTCGCCCACCACGCGCCAGTCCTCGACGCCCTCGGACTCGCGGAACTGGCGCGCGGTGATCCCGTCGTTCATGCCCTGGTTCCCCGGGCAGTCGCGGCGGCCCCGATCGGCCTAGGCGAAGAAGGCGACGATCGCCGCCGTATCGTCCGAGAAGGCCCAGCGCTCGGTGGCCTTGCCGTCGCGGATGTGGAAGATCTCCGCGGTCCGGTACTCGAGCGTCCTCGCACCGCGGGTGGCGGTCGCCGTGCCGAGCGCGATCGCGTGCTCGTCGTTGGCGACGACGTCGTGAACCTCGTATCGAATCTCGAAGTCGCGCGAGCCGTCCATCATGGCCGCGCGCAGCTCGTCCTTGCCGCGGCGCGGCTCGGCGCGTCCGATCTCGTGCCAGACGATGTCGTCGGCCAGGAATGCGTCGACGACGGCCATCTCCTGCCCGGCCAACGACATGTCCATCTCGTTCATCGCCTGCATCGCGCGGCGGACCAGGGCCGCGTTCGGGTGCTCGGCCATCGCGGTTCCTCCCGTTCGACACCCACGGCGAGACGGCCGTGGCGCTGCCAGGGGCCAATCGTATCGCCGTGCGCAAGGTGCACTCGCAGCCCTGGGATCGGCCACGCACGTGGAGCTCCGGGCGGAGCTGCCACCCCACGCTCGATCGGCCGGTCGGGGTTGACAAGTCGCTGGATGGTCCGTATAGTGCCGACAGGTTATATAACCACTAGGTGATCTTACCGATGCAGCAGGCCACCGACCAGCTCAGCACGACGTTCGCCGCCCTGGCCGATCCCACCCGGAGGGCGATCCTGGCCCGCCTGGCCCAGGGCGAGGCGTCGGTCCAGACGCTGTCGGCGCCGTTCACCATGACCCAGCCGGCGATCTCCAAGCACCTGCGGGTGCTCGAGCGGGCGGGCCTGGTCGAGCGGGGACGCGAGGCCCAGTGGCGGCCGCGGCGGCTCCGTGCGGCCCCGCTGCGGGACGTCGCGGCGTGGGTGGACTACTACCGCCGCCACTGGGAGGAGAGCTTCGACAGGCTGGACGCCGTGCTCAGGGAATTGCAGGCAGTCGCACCAGAACCACAGGAGGACGGAGATGACAACGACCACGACCAGGATCGATCGCGGTAGCACGCCGTCGACGACCATCTACTCGGAGGGCGGCGACCTCGTCTTCGAGCGCACCTTCGCTGCCCCTCGTGACCTTGTCTGGCGGGCGTTCACGGACCCGGAGCTCATCCCGCGCTGGTGGGGCCGGCATGGCACGACGACGACCGTCGTCGAGATGGACGTCCGTCCCGGCGGCCGCTGGCGGTACGTCAACAGCGCTCCCGACCGGGAGGATGTGGCGTTCTTCGGCGAGTACCTCTCGATCGATCCGCCGTCGGAGTACCGCTGGACGTTCATGTTCGACGTCGACGGCGCCGGGCCCCAGGGCGGGCCGGAGACATACCGGTTCGTGGAGGCCGACGGCAGGACGACGGTCACCTCCATCGGCCACCTGGGGACACCCGAGATTGTCGACGGTGCCCTGGCCACGGGCATGGTCGCGGGCGCAATCGAGCTGTGGGACCGGCTGGAGGCGCTGCTCCGCGAGCTCTGAATCGACCGGCATCGACCCGCACTCACCGGCCCCGGGCGTGGAGGACGATCCTGCGCCCGGGGCCTCCGCATGCCGCTCTCGGGGGGGCGGTCAGCGCAACAGGCCCCAGGCGATGATGCCGGCGACGGCGAGGAGGGCGACGAGAAGGAGCGCCGCGCCCCAGACCACGGCTCCGGCCTCGAGCCTGCGCACACGCCGCTCGATGCCGGCGGGGTCGTCGCGGTCCAGCCGCAGGCCCCAGGCGGTCAGCAGGGCGAACGACCCGGTCATCGCCCCCATGCCGAGCCCGAGGGCCATCCGCGCTTCCCACTGAATTGCGCCAACCAGGACGAGGACGAGGGACAGCCCGACGGTCGCGAGCATCAGGACACCAGCGGCGGTGTTGAGACGAATCGCCCTCGTGATCTTCGCGGTGTCGTTCATTGCGGCCCCACGGCGCGATCTGCGTGACTCGCGATCCTGCAGCCAAGGTTGACATTCGGGCCGCGATCCCGACCCTGCTACTTCTCGATGTAGACCGTCACTGGCGGGATCATCCCGTTCCGCTCCATCTCCGCCGCCATCTCGGGGGAGACTGCCGTCTGCGCCGCCTGGAAAGCGTCCATGTCGGGGACGTCCCAGGTGCTGGCGACGCGGTTGCTGCCGTCCGTCGCGACGTAGCTGGTGCCGTCCGACGCGACGGCTGACATGTGGGCGATCAGCTCCGGCTTGAACTTCAGCCAGGCCTCGACATCCTTGACCGCCGCAGTGACCACGATCTTCGGCATGCCCTCTCCTTCGGCGGGCGGGCGCGCCTCGAGGCCCAGAGCCGAGGACGCCGCCCAGCATCCAGGCGGGAGTATGCGGGTGCGCTCAACTTCCTGTCCCGCAGGAGGCTCAGCGTGACCGGGGCGCCACCCGCCCAGTGGTCGCGGTAGCGCCACGGCGGCGGACACGCCATCGTTGGCGACGACACGAGGGCTTTTGGCCTACGCCTGCACTCCAAGCCCGATCGGGCACGCCACGCCGGTCGCCGTGTGGCAATCGTAGCCGTCCGGGTTCTTGGCCAGGTACCCCTGGTGATAGTCCTCCGCGAGGTAGAACGTGGGGGCCTCGCGGATCTCGGTGGTGATCGCCCCGTAACCTGCCTTCGCCAGCTCTCTCGCGTACATGTCGCGCGACGCGAGCGCCGCCGCCAGCTGCTCCTCGCCGTGCGTGTAGATCGCCGAGCGGTACTGGGTCCCCACGTCGTTGCCCTGGCGGAAGCCCTGGGTCGGGTCGTGCGACTCCCAGAACACCTGGAGCAGGCGCTCGTACGAGACGACCGACGGGTCGAAGACGATGCGCACGGCCTCCGCATGGCCGGTGTGCCCGGTGCAGGTCTCCCGGTAGGTCGGGTTCGGCGTGTCGCCGCCCTGGTAGCCGACCGCCGTGACCCAGACCCCCGGGATCGACCAGAACTTCTTCTCGGCGCCCCAGAAGCAGCCCATGGCGACGTCGGCGATCTCGAAACCCGCCGGGTACGGCCCGGCCAGCGGACGGCCATTCAGGACGTGCACGCCGGGCGCCTCGAGGGGCTCGGACCGGCCGCGCAGGGTCTCGCCCGGACGGGGCAGGGACGGTTTGGGGAAGAGGAATTGCATGGGACGGCCTCCAAAGTGATAGTCAGCAGTCTACCGGCGCTCGCGGATCGGCCGCCGCGCCTGTCTCGTTGCCGTCGCGCCTGCCTCTGATCGGGCCCGGCGGTGCACCTGGGCAACACCAAACCGTCGGTCCGAGGTGCCAATATTTCTCTCACCGCGAACACCGAGAGGATGTACGGTGTGTCGGTCCGGCGTTCGGCTCCTGAGCCGGCGCCCGTCGTTCGTCGTTGCTGACCGGGGGTCCCTCCGCGCGCGCTCGACGCCTCGCGTCGGCCGCGTCTCGTCGCCCGCCCGGATCGGCACATCGCGCGTGGTGGGAGAAGAACGAATGGTACGAAGATTGCCCGGCCTTCTCGTGGTCGGGGCTCTGCTGGCGGCCCTGGTCCCGGCGGGGACCATGGCGGCCGGACCGGTCGAGCGAAGCGCGAAGCCGCTTCCCGACAGGATCGCCGCCCAGAAGCTCTCGAGCCCGATCGAGCTCGGCGCGGATGCCGCGGCGAAGGTCATGTCCACCAAGGTCGCCGCGACGCTGCGAGGCGCCACGGGCCAGCAGCGCGTCATCGTGCGCCTCTCGGCACCGCCTTCGATCCAGCAGATCGACAACGGGCGCGTCCAGCAGAAGGCGGCCTACGCGGTCGCCCGCGCCCAGCAGGCGAAGGTCATCGCGAAGGCCAAGGTCCTCGACAAGAAGACCAAGGTCCTCGGCCGGACGGGCACGGCGTCGAACGTCGTCATGCTCAAGACGGACGCGAAGACCCTCGTCACCCTCGCCCAGGACCCCGCGGTCGTCGCGATCGTCCCGGTCAGGGACTACTCGCTCGACCTGTCCGAGACCGTGCCCTACGTCGGTGGCAAGTACGTCCAGACCGCCGGCTGGAAGGGCCAGGGCGTGGACGTCGCGGTCCTCGACAGCGGCATCGACTACACGCATGCCGCGCTCGGCGGGGCGGGCACGGAGGCCGCCTTCAAGGCCGCCTACGGTGAATCGACGTCCGACTCGAAGAACACCTCGCCCGACGGGCTGTTTCCCACGTCCCGCGTGAAGGGCGGCTACGACTTCGTCGGCGAGGGCTGGCCGGTCACGGACGAGGCTCCCGACCCTGACCCGATCGACTCGCCCGACACGGGGACCGCGCTGGGCATCGCGATGGGCACCGACGGTGGCCATGGCACCCACGTCGCCGACATCATCGGCGGCGCCAAGGGCATGGCCCCCAGGGTGAACCTGTTCGCCGTCAAGGTCTGCTCGTCCATCTCGACGTCCTGCAGCGGCGTCGCGCTCATGAACGCCATGGAATGGGCGATGGACCCGAACGGGGACGGGTTCCTGACCGACCACGTCGACATCATCAACATGTCGCTCGGCAGCGACTACGGCACCGTCGCCGACGACGACCTCACCCTCGCCGTCGAGCGCGCCTCGCACTACGCGGGGATCCTCACGGTCGCCGCCTCGGGCAACGGCGGCAACAAGCCCTACATCTCGGGCACCCCGGCCGCCGCGCCCAGCGCGCTGTCGGTCGCCCAGACCCAGGTGCCGAGCGCCAAGAAGTACCCCCTCCTGATCAGCGCACCGGCGGCAATCGCCGGTACCTACACGAACGTCGAGACAGTGGACTGGGCGCCGCTGTTTGGCACCAGCTTCGAGGGCAACGTCGTCTACGTCGGCGGCAACGGCTGCCCGGGCGATGCCACGTACCCGGCGCCAGGCTCCTTGACAGGCATGGTCGCCCTCATCGACCGCGGGACGTGCGCCGTGAGCCTGAAGACAGACGGTGCGGCCAAGGCGGGCGCCGTCGGCGTCCTCATCGGACTCATCGCCGACGGCGACGCGGTCACGTTCTCCTACGGCGGCGGCGACACGTTCGTCCCGACGATGGTGATCCAGCTGTCGCTGGCCACCGCCATCAAGGACCAGCTCGCCATCCCGGAGACCGTCACGGTCGGCGCCACGACCGCGACCTTCGTCCCGCTTGTCGGCGGCGTCGCCGGCTCCTCCTCGCGCGGGCCCTCGTCCGCCAACAAGATCAAGCCCGAGATCGGGGCGCCGGGCGCCTCGGTGTCGGCGGTCAGCGGCAGCGGCACCGGGACGCAGGCCTTCGGCGGCACCTCCGGCGCCACCCCGATGGTGACCGGCGCGGCGGCCCAGCTCAAGAGCGCATTCCCGAAGCGGTCCTGGCTCGAGCTGAAAGCAGTGCTCATGAACACGGCCGAGACGACGGTCTACACGGACCGGGCCATCCAGCCGGGCGTGCTGGCGCCGATCACCCGGATCGGTGGCGGCGAGCTCCGCGTCTCCCGCGCTCTCAAGTCCCCGATCGCCGTCTGGGACGCCTCGGGCCAGAGCGGCTCGCTCTCGTTCGGGTTCGTCGACGGCTCCAAGACGGTGACGATCTCCAGGAAGCTCACCGTCCGCAACTACACCACCCAGACACGGACCTTCGCGATCAAGCCGATCTTCCGGTACGCGAACGACAAGTCGAACGGGGCGGTGAAGATCACCGCGCCGACGAGCGTCAGGCTGACCTCCAGGCAGACCAAGGTCATCACCGTCACGGCGACGATCACGGCGAGCAAGCTCCGCCCCTGGACCATGAACGGCGGGGAGTTCGGGACCGACCCGACCAAGCTCGACCTGATGGAGTACGACGGCTACATCAACTTCGACCAGACGGGCACGACGGCCGACAACGCAGACCCCGTGCACGTCGCGTGGCACGTCCTCCCGCGCAAGTCCGCGGACGTGCGCGCCTCGACGACCAACGTGACGCTCGACGCCGGCCTCGCGCTGCTCTCGCTCCAGAACGTGGGCGTCGGCAACGGCGCGATCGAGGCGTTCTCGCTGGTCGGGACCAGCCCGGACAAGGCTCCCGCACGGCCTGGGATGAACTCGCCGGTCATCGACCTCAAGGCCGTGGGCGTCCAGACCTACCCGGTGCCCGCGGATACTTCTGCGCGGCCGACGGACTCGTTCGTCTACCGGATCGCGATCTCGTCGTGGGACCGGCAGACCACGGCCGTCGTCCCCGGTGAGCTCGACGTCGACCTGGACACCAACCACGACGGCACCCCCGACTTCAACATCTTCGCCGGGCCCGGCCGCTCCTGGGCGCGCTCAGTGATGCGCGGGCCCTGACCTGGGTCTACAACTACAGCACCAAGACGCTCGACGCCGAGTGGTATGCCGAGCATGGCACCAACGACTCCAACATGATCCTCACCTTCTGCGCGGAGCAGGTCGGGTTGGACGCGACCGCGTTCGGCTCGCCGTGGTCGATGGACGTGACGGCCTACGACTGGTACTACCACGACTACGCCGTGACCGACTCGATCACGGGGATCGAGATCGCGCCGCTCGCGGAGCGCTACGCGGGCTTTGTCGACACCGTCGATGGCGATGTTGCCGCCGGCGTCACCGCCGACACCTTCGTCGTCGACTGGACGGTCGTCGACCCGTACCCGTATCCGACCAATGCCTCCGAGACCGGGGTGCTCCTGGTCACCAATGGGGATCGCGGCACCTACATCGGCGGCGAGCCGAAGGGCCGCGAGGCCATCCAGCTGACCGTGGCTCCCTAGGGGCTCCGCCCTCACGACAGCCCGAAGGCCGGGGCGCAAAGCCCCGGCCTTCGCGATTCCCGGCGGCGACGACTTCGGCGCCGTCGAGCCGCGCGCGGTTTCAGGACGCGCGGGGCCCCCTCGCCTCACAGGCCGACACGGCCCCACTCTCGGTCGCGCGGTAGTCGTACTGGGTTCCGTTCACGTCGAACACCAGGTGGTAGCCCGGGACGACCATCTGCGTGTAGGCCTGTCCCGGTTGGGGGCAGCCGAGGGAACCGTCCGGCCAGGTCACAGCCTCCGCGACGACCAGCTCGGCCGACGCGGCGGCGTCCGCCCCGACCGTCGCAGCGAGCATCGACCGGGCCTCGTCGACGATGGCAGGGGGCACCTCGCCCACGACGGCAACGGTCGGAGTGGGAGCCTGGCGCCCGGGCGGGCTCACGGACGGCCGGTCGAACGAGGATGGGCTGGGAGCCGTTCCGGTGGGGGACGCCCCGGTGGGGGACGCCCCACCAGGAGAACCCCCGGTGCATCCCGTCGCCACCAGGGTCGCGACGAGGATGGAGATCACGCGGGGCGCCGCCCGCGGGGTGGTGATCATCGGCGTCTCCTTTCACGCTCCAGACGGACGTGGCGCCAGGATCGTTCCGCCGATGGCGCCCCGGGGAGTCAGCCGTCCCGTCGCCGCAGTGCCGCGGCTATGAGCAGTGCGCCCAGCACGATGACCACCACCGGCCAGAGGAGGCTCCAGTCGATATGGAGGTACTCGTCGACGAGGAACCAGACGCCGAGGATCACGAGCACCGCGCCCACGACGAGCCCGGCGCTACCGGCGACCTGCGGCGAGGACCAGCTCGACGAGGGAGCGGGCCATGCCGGCGGTGGCGTGTTCCAGCCGGTCGACGCGGGCGGATCGGCGCCCGGGGTCGGCCCGCCGCCCGCGGTCGGCCCGCCGCCCGCGGTCGGACCAGCACCCGGCGTGGGGCTACCGCCAGGCGCCCAGCCCTGGACCGGATCGGCGCCACGCGGCGGAGCCCACGCCCCGGCGTCGCGCGGCCGGGGGATCCAGCCGGGGGGTGGTAGCGGCACGACGATCATCATCACGATGTACACGATCACGAAGATCCCGCCCGAGAAGATCCCCAGCAGGACCCACGCGATGCGGATCAGCGACGGGTCGATGTTGAGCCAGGTCGCGAGGCCGCCCGCCACCCCCGCGATCACGCGGTCGGACGGGGAGCGATAGAGACGTTCAGCCACAGCCGTCCTCCGGGTTGAGGGTGATGCTGCCGAGGTTCGCATCGGTGTCCAGCTCGATCCGCTGGGTGGCCTCCGCGAAGCCGGTCCGGGTCCAGGTGTCGCCGGCCCGCACGAGCCCCCGATCCCCGAAGTTGTCCGAGCCAAGCGTCTCCCGGCCCGCGTTGATGCGCAGGCCGACGCCGTCCGGCACGCACACGTCCATCGAGCCCGCGTTGACCGAGAGGCTCGCACGCAGCGTCGTCGCCGGCACCGGCAGCGAGAGGCCCATCGAACCTGCGTTGACGCTGGCGTTGAGCGAGCCCGTCTCGACGAGCTCGCTGGCGTCGACGGTCGCGTCGCCCGCGTTCACCGACACGGTCAGCTCCGGGACGCGCATCCCGGCCAGGTCGATCTGACCGGACCCGGCATTCACGGAAATCCCCAGGGCCAGGCTGACCTGGCGCGGCAGGGTGACGTCCCAGTGCGACCCGCGGATGCCGGGGTTGAAGCCGTCCCGCGACGGCGACCGGAGCCGGAGCCTGTCGCCGGACGCCTGGACCTCGGGCGGGCGGCCGCCGTCGGCGGTCCCGGTCACGGTCCAGGACGTGCCGTCGGCGCTCGCGACGGCAAGCTCGCCGCAGTTGAGCTCGAGATCCACCCGGGCATCGAGGCCGAAGGTCCCCGCCTGGTCGGGGAATGGTGAGCCGCTGCCGCTCGTGCCGAACCCACAGGCCGAGAACCCGCCTGCCAACGGCATGCCGCCGGCGAGGAGCGCGCCGCCCATCAGGCCGAAGGTGACCGCCACCACGAGCCCGCCGACGGCCGCCGCCTTCGTCCGCCGGAGGATGAGGCCCAGGCCGATCCCGACGAGGATGAGGGGCCACAGCTCCCACGCCCTGGCAACCTGCGCCTGATCCAGGTACCCGGCGCGCACGGCCAGTGGCACCGCGCCCAGGACGATGAAGAAGACGCCCCAGCCCATGAGCCCGCGATTGACGTGCATCGATCACCTCCCGACCCAAACGACGCCACCGAGCATGATGACGCAGCCCGGGACCGAGCGACAGGACCGACGTCACGCGTCGGAGGCGCCGAACGGCCCCCGGCAGGCCCACGGAGCCCGCGCCGGCCGGTCACGACGGTGGCCGACGGGCGGTGGAGACCCGCGCCGAGAGCCGCGAACCCGATAGCCTTGCGCCACCGGACGCATGTCGCGTCGAGCCCGCCCCGGAGAACCCATGCGCCGCAGCGATGCTGGCACCGCACGGAAGCAGTCTGCCGTGGCGCCCACGGCAACGGACGCCGCGTGAGCGAGCCGGGGCGCCGGTTCGGCGCCGTCATCTTTGATCTCGACGGCGTCCTCGTGGACAGCGAGCCGTGGTGGGACATCGTCCGGGTCGAGTTCGCCCACGAGCATGGCCGGCCCTGGGGTCCGGAGGACCAGCACGCGGTGATGGGTGGCAACTCGAGCGAATGGGCGGCCGTCATGCGCGAACGCCTGGACCTCGGGCACCTCCCGGCGCAGGACATCCAGGACGCGATCGTCGCAGGGGTCGTCGAGCGGTACCGCACGGCGACGGTGCTCCCGATCATCCCCGGCGCCCCGGCGACCGTCCGCCGCGTGGCAGCGACCCACCCCGTCGCGATCGCGTCCTCGGCGCACCGGGTCGATCATCGAGGCCGCGGTGGACGCCCTCGGCCTGGACGGCGTCCTGGACGTGATCGTCTCGTCCGACGAAGTGGCAGCGGGCAAGCCCGACCCCGCCGTGTACCTGCTCGCGGCGGCCCGGCTCGGTGTCGGAGCCGGCCGCTGCCTCGTGGTCGAGGACTCGGCGAACGGCGTCCAGGCAGGCAAGGCCGCGGGGATGACCGTCGTGCTCGTCCCGAACGCGAGCGTCCCGCCCGCGAGCGGTGCCGTCGAAATGGCCGACCTCGTGCTCGAGCGGATCACCGACCTCGACCCGGGGCCACCGGCGAGATCCGTCCGGGCCTGACGCGGCCGCGGGGTGGTCCGCATACTGTGGCCGTGGCCCAGCCCCTGACCATCGGCCCCGTCCATCGGCCGGCGCGTGTCCGCCTGGCGCGGTGGTTCTGCAAGGCTGCCGTCGGGCTCGTCCTCGACCTGAGGGTCGAGGGGCGCGAGCATCTCGCCAGCGGCCCCGCGATCTACTGCTTCAACCACCTCAACTGGGCGGACCCGGTCGTGCTGCTCGCCGCCCTTCCGGCCCGGCCCAGGCTGGCCATGTTCGGACCGAAGGAGGCCGACATGACGAGAGGTGGCCGGAACCGCCTGATCATGTGGGCGGGCTTCGGGATCCCGTACCGGCCCGAGAAGACCGACCTGCGCGACACCCTTCGCCACGTGGGCAACGTCCTGGGCGACGGCTGGGTGATCGTGATCGCGGGGGAGGGGAGGATCCACCGCGGCGAGCACGAGCTCCTGCCACTGGAAGACGGGCCCGCGTACTTCGCGCTCCGCTCCGGCGTGCCGGTGATCCCGCTCGCGATCAACGGCACGAGCTGGCTCGGGTTCCGGCGCCGCGTCCGGGTGCGGGTCGGCGAACCACTCCACGACGGCGGACGCTCCACCCGCGCTGCCGTCGCCGCCCTGACGGCCCGCACCGAGCAGGCGCTGCTCGCCCTCACCGCCGACTTCCCCGATCCGCCGCCACCCGGGCGCTTCGGCCTCTGGTTGACCGAGGTGTTCAACGACTGGCCGGAGGGGTCCCGCCCCGCCCTGGGCGAAGGCGACGGGGCGACCGCCGCGCTGGACAGATCCACGATGACCAGCGGGGACGCGTCCTGACCCTCGGGTGTGGCATCCTGCGGACGACCACCGCACGTCCAGGAGAACCCGTGGGAGCCACCGGCCTCTCAGCCGACAGGAACGAGTACCGCGCCCGCCTCGCGGAGCAGCCCGATGCCCAGATCGACACCTGGGCGGCCGAGATGATGCGCGACACGGCCATCCGCCGGGGTGTGGTACGCGTCGTGGATGACTTCCGCCGCGCGGCGCGACTGACCGAGCTGGAATTCGAACGGGTGTTCGCTTCCGGCGGCGGCCCGCCCGCGACGGTCGGCAGGGACGCCCAGGGACGGCTGATGGTCCCCGCGGTGGCGTTGTGGGCCCTCGTCCCCGGCATCCGCGCCCAGGTGCCGGACGGTCGCGACCGGTTGATCGAATACCTGGTTGCGAGCTTCGACGAGCTCGTCTACGCCTGACGACGAACGCGCCGCGGGCCAGGGACCCGGCCCGACGGCGCCGATCGACCCCGGTCGCACGGTGGTCGACCCGGATCCCCGGGCTCTCGCCCGCATCGGCGGCACGGTCCGCCTGGTCCACCCGTTCCCGTCGATCCTCGATGGCCTCGTCGTGGCCACCGTGGCGCTCGTCGGTGGGGGAGGAGCGGCGACCGCCGCGGTCCTGGGGCTCTCGATGACGCTGCTCCAGTTCGCGATCGGCACCCTCAACGACATCGTCGATGCGCCGCGGGACGCCGGTGCCAAGCCCGGCAAGCCCATCCCCGCGGGGTACGTCGGGCTGCGGACGGCGAAGATGGTCGCGATCGGCTCGGCGGCGGGCGGCCTCGCGCTCGCGTCCACCGGCGGGCCGGCCCTCGTGCTCCTCGCCGCCGTCGGGCTCTCGATCGGGGCCTGGTATGACCTGCGGGCGAAGGGCACGGCTTCTTCGTGGCTGCCCCTGGCGGTCGGGGTCCCGCTGCTCCCGGTGTACGGCTGGTACGGGGCGACCGGCGAGCTGCCGGGCATCTTCCTGGTCATCGTCCCGGTGGCTGCGGTCGCCGGGGCGGCGCTTGCGATCGCCAACGCGATCGTGGACATGGAGCGGGACGAAGCCTCCGGCATCACGTCGATCGCCCTTGCCCTCGGAGCTCGCCGTGCGGCCGTGATCGTGGTCCTCCTGCACCTCGTCGTCGCCGTTGTCGCGCTCGCCACGGCTGTTGCCCTGGGCGCGCCGGCGGGGTGGGTCGTCGCGGTCCTCGTCACGGCCGCGGGGCCACTCGGCGGGGCCGTCCTCGGGCTGGTCGCCGCCCTCCGGGAGGGCACCGGCTACCGGGAGCTGGCATGGGAGATCCAGGCCGTCGGAACGGGGCTCCTCGGGGTCGCCTGGCTCGGTGCCCTGAGCGCCACCGGGGGCACCACGATCGGCGGCTGAAACCTTTGCGGGCCGGCGCGACCCGGTAGTGGTGCACGGGCGCAACGCCCAGGGTCAGGTGCCCACGCGCCAGAGGTACCCCTAACGGGGTCCGTACCGCCGTCGTTACCCCTGATGGCACCCCCGCACAACGCATCGAGGTCCCAGATCCATGACCGAGCTGTTCCGCCGCTTCCGTGGCGCCGGCATCGCCCTGGCGGTGCTGGCCGTCTCCGCCTCCGTCGCCCTCGCCGCCGCCCCACACACCGCTCCCGTCTCGTCGCCAGCCGCCGTGACCGTGACCGCCGACGATCCGTCCGAGACCCCCGAGGCAACCGAGGTTCCGGAGGCATCGGAGCCCGCCGCGGACCCGGAGCCTGGCGAAACGCCCGAGACCCCCAAGGAGGCCGAGACCCCTGAGGCGCCCGACGGCGCGGCATCGACGGACACCCACGGCGCCCTGGTGTCGACCGCCGCGAAGATGGACACTCCCGCAGGGTTCAAGAACCACGGCGCCTTCGTCTCCTGCGTCGCCCACATGGATGTCACCCTCGCCACGGTCGACTGGACGCTGGTCACGCCGGAGGCCTGTCAGGCCGCGAGCGACAAGGCCGCCAAGGCCACCGAGAAGGCGGCCGCCGCCACGGCGAAGGCCGCCGCCGGGAAGGCCAAGGGCGAGGCTGCCCGTGCCGCCCACGGGAAATCGAAGAGCCACGGCAAGCCGACCCGCTGACCGTCGCGCCCCCAGCGGGTGACCGTCGCGCCCCAGCGGCGGATCCTCCCGACACCAGGAAGCCGGCGCCATCGGCGCCGGCTTCGTTGTGCCTTCGGGGGAGGGGGAGCCTGAGCGCTCGGAGTCCCCGGTACGGACGACGGCGATCGCGTTCTCGAGCCGGAGCTTGGCGATCGTCAGGTACTTGGCCAGGTTCGTCCGATCCACGGGGCCGATCGCGCCCAGGACCTCCGGGTTTCGGATGACGTCGAGCAGGTCCTCGACGGCCTCGTTCAGCTGCTGCTTGGCGGCGACGAGGCTGTCGTCGCGGATGGGCTCGGCCGGGCCGCGGTTCTGGGCCCAGTCGTCGGTCCCGGCCTCGGCGGGTGCGCCGGCGGTCTGCGCCGGGGCGTCCGCCGCCTCGTCCTCCCCGTCGGCCGGGGTGCGGGCCGGCCGACCCTCGATGCGCTCGCGCAGCTTGACCAGAGACAGCTCGTTGCGAGCGACCTGGTCGGCCAGCTTCTTGCGCTTCTTGGGATCGGCAACCTTCATCAGCTCGTAGGCGTGGGACAGGGTGTCCTTGCGCAAAGACACGAGCTCCCGGACCTCGGGCGGCGCATCCGCCAGCCGCAACCGGTTCTCGAGATAGCCCTTGTCCTTGCCCAGCTTGTCGGCGAGCCTGCGGATGCTGTAGCCGTGCTCCCGGATCATCCGGTCGTACATCGCGGCCTCGTCGAGAGGCGAGATGTCCTCGCGCTGGAGGTTCTCGATGATCGAGATCTCGAGGGCGGTGTCGTCGTCGATGTCCTCGACGAGCGCAGGGATGCTCACCATCCCGGCGATTCTCGAGGCCCGCCACCGCCGCTCCCCGGCGATCAGCTGGTAGCGGCCGTCGTCGCGCGGCCGGACGAGGATGGGCTGGAGGACGCCATGCTCGCGGATCGAACGGGCGAGCTCGTTGAGGGTCTCCTCGTCGAACGCGAGTCGGGGCTGTTCCGGGTTCGAATCGATGTGATCGACCTCGATCACCTTGACCCCGGTCGACCGGCGGTTCATGTCCGGCGACAGCAGGCTGACGATCGCGGGCGGGAGCTCACGATCCTCGGAGAGCCGTCGCGCGGCGGCGGCGCGGAAATCAGTCCTGGCCAAGTTCCAGTACCTCCCGGGCGAGTTCACGATAGGTCCGCGCAGCATCCGAGGAGCCGGCGTACGTGGTGATGGGCCGCCCGGCGAGCGGCGCCTCGCCCAGCTTCACGCTGGTGCGCACGATGCTGTGGAACACGTGGTGGTCGCCGACGACGCGCAGCTCGTCGAGCATGTCCTTGGCGAGGTTCGTCCGGCGGTCAAAGAAGGTCGGCAGCAACCCCAGGATCCGGAGGTCACGGTTGAGCTTCAGCCGGATCGCGTTGATGACCTTGACCAGGTTGTTGAGGCCCTTCATCGCATAGAACTGCGTCTGGACCGGGATGAGGACGCTGTCGGCCGCGACGAGCGCGTTCACGGTGAGGAGCCCGAGGTTCGGCGGACAGTCGATGAGGACGTAATCGTAGACCTCGATGCAATCGCGCATCGCCTCGCGCAGGATCTGCTCGCGGCCGAGGGCGGTGAACAGCTCGCCCTCGGTGCTGGCCAGGTCGATGTGCGCGGGAGCCACGTCGAGGCCCGTGGTGTCCGTCGGGAGGATGACCTCGGTGAGCGTCGAGCGACCATCGGCGAGGACGTCGGCCATGGATCGCTGCACGGTATTGAGGTTGATCCCGACGCCGGCCGTCAGGTTCGCCTGCGGATCCATGTCGATCAGGAGGACGCGGCGTCCTTCCTCCGCGAGCGCACCCGCGAGGTTGATCGCGGTCGTCGTCTTGCCAACGCCGCCCTTCTGGTTGGCGATGGCGATCACGTGCGTCAAGGGCGTCACCTCGGGGATCGGGAGTTCGGGGACGGGACCTGGGGCTGGTCCGAGTGGGGGAATGCTACCGCGCAGCCTCCGGGGGCGCGTCGCGAGGTTGTCCACACTATGACCGGGTTGTGCACCGTTATGTGGATATCCTCGTTGGAACCACCCGTCGGCCGATCGCGCCGGACAGCAACGATCACGATCCGTTCACAGCCCGTTTACCCGCTTGGTGCGGGACGATCGGGAGCACTGGCCGCAGGCCGGGGGTGCGATGTCCGTGGACTCTCCCCCTGGGATGCCGTGTGCCTATGATGGCCTTGTCCCGACGTCTTTGTACAAAGACGGCCAGCCCGGCACCGGAGGAACCCCTGGACGTGACGAAGAACGCCGACCGGATCGAGCGCCTCGAGCGGATGCGGGCGGAGGCCCTCCAGGGTGGAGGACCCGTTCGCATGGAGCGGCAGCACGCCTGGGGCAAGCTGACGGCACGTGAGCGTCTCGATCTCCTCCTGGATTCTGGATCGTTCGTGGAGCTCGACGCGTTCGTCACCCACCGCGCGACCGAGTTCGGCCTCGACCGGCAGCACTTCCTCGGCGATGGGGTCGTGACCGGGCACGGAACCATCGACGGCCGGCTCGTGTTCGTGTTCAGCCAGGACTTCACGGTCTTCGGTGGATCGCTCTCCGAGGCGTACGCCGAAAAGATCTGCAAGGTCATGGACCTGGCGATGAAGGTCGGGGCTCCGCTCGTCGGCCTCAACGACTCGGGAGGCGCCCGGATCCAGGAGGGAGTCGCCTCGCTCGGCGGCTATGCCGAGATCTTCCTGCGCAACGTGCTCGCGTCCGGCGTCGTGCCCCAGATCTCGGTGATCCTCGGCCCCTGCGCCGGTGGCGCCGTCTACTCACCGGCGATGACAGATTTCACGGTGATGGTCGAGGGGACGAGCTACATGTTCGTCACCGGACCGAACGTCGTTAAGGCCGTGACCCACGAGGAGGTCGATTCGGAGGCGCTCGGCGGCGCCGCCGTCCACACGGGCCGCAGCGGTGTCGCACACCTTGCCGCACGGGACGAGGCTGAGGCGCTGGACCACGTCCGCCGGCTCCTGGCGCACCTGCCCCAGAACAACCTGGCGGATCCGCCGCGGCGCACGACGTCGGATCCCGCGGACCGGATGGACGTCGAGCTGGACGCGGTCGTGCCGGACGAGGCCTCGCGTCCCTACGACATGCACGACGTCCTCCGGCGTGTCGTCGACGACGGTGCGTTCTTCGAACTGCAGCCGGCCTGGGCCGGCAACATCCTGATCGGTTTCGCCACGCTTGGCGGCCGGCCGGTCGGAGTCGTGGCGCAGCAACCGCAAGTGCTGGCCGGTGCGCTCGATATCGATGCGTCGGTGAAGGCCGCCCGTTTCGTGCGAACCTGCGATGCCTTCAACGTGCCGATCGTGACGTTCGTCGACGTGCCCGGATTCCTGCCCGGTGTCGCGCAGGAGCACGGTGGGATCATCAAGCACGGTGCGAAGCTGCTTTACGCCTACTGCGAGGCGACCGTGCCCAAGGTGACGGTCATCACGCGCAAGGCCTACGGTGGCGCTTACGACGTCATGAGCAGCAAGCACATCCGCGGCGACATGAACTTCGCGTGGCCAACCGCCGAGATCGCGGTCATGGGAGCAGAAGGCGCCGTCAACATCATCTTCAAGGACGCGATCGCCGAGGCCGACGATGGAGTGGGGGAGAGGACGTCTCTTGTGACGGAGTACGAGGCGGAGTTCTCGAACCCATATGTCGCGGCCGCGCGCGGCTACATCGACGAGGTCATCCTTCCGCGCGAGACACGGCCCCGACTCATCCGGTCGCTCGAGATCCTCGCGGACAAGCGGGACACCAACCCCAGGAAGAAGCATGGCAACATCCCGCTCTGAAGCGGGCACCGCGTCTTTGTGCAAAGACGTGCGCGCCCGGACACTCCGATGACTGCCGAACCACCGCCCTTTCGGCGCGTCCTGATCGCAAACCGCGGCGAGATCGCCGTCCGGATCATCCGCGCCTGCCACGAGATGGGAATGGAGGCCGTCGCGGTCTACAGCGACGCGGACGTCTCGGCGGCGCACGTCCGTCTTGCGGACACTGCAGTCCGGCTGGGCCCGTCGGCGCCCGCGGAGAGCTACCTCCGGATCGACGCCGTCGTGGCCGCTGCCGTCGCGACGGGGGCCGAGGCGATCCATCCTGGCTACGGGTTCCTGGCCGAGCGCGCCTCGTTCGCGCGCGCGGTCGAGGACTCGGGCCTCGTGTTCGTCGGGCCTGCGTCGGAGGCGATCGAGGCGCTCGGCGACAAGCTGCACGCGCGGCGTCTCGCGGCGCGCGTCGGCGTGCCGTCCGTGCCAGGAACGCTCGAGCCTGCGCCGGTGGACCGACCCGACCAGGTCGCCCAGATCATCGACACGGCCCAGCGGATCGGTTTCCCGTTGCTGGTCAAGGCCGCGGCCGGCGGCGGTGGCCGCGGGATGCGGCGCGTGACTCGCGCGGAGGACCTGGCAGCGGCGCTCGTGTCCGGCTCGCGCGAAGCGGCCTCCGCTTTCGGTGACGGGTCCGTCTACCTCGAGCGTGAGATCCTCCCCGCCCGTCACATCGAGGTCCAGCTTCTCGCCGACGCCGGCGGACACGTCGTCGCGGTGGGCGAACGTGACTGCTCACTCCAACGGCGCCACCAGAAGCTCGTGGAGGAGGCACCGGCGCCTGGACTGACGGAGGAGCAGCGGCGTCACCTGCACGGCCTCGCGGTCCGGCTCGGTGAGGCGGCATCGCTGCGCAATGCCGCGACCTGCGAGTTCCTCCACGACCCCGATGGCAACTTCTGGTTCCTCGAGGTCAACACGCGGCTCCAGGTCGAGCACGGCGTGACGGAGCTCGTCGCGGGGATCGACATCGTCCGCGAGCAGTTCCGGATCGCGGCCGGATGGCCGTTGAGCCCCGAGGTCGTCTCGGCCGCGGAACTCGCGGCCACGCCGTCCAGTCACGCGATCGAGGTGCGCATCGCGGCAGAGGATCCGTCGCGCGCGTTCGCGCCGACGCCCGGTCGCGTGGGGCGCTGGGTGATGCCCGCCGGCCCCGGCGTCCGGGTCGATACCCACGTCGAGGGAGGGGATCGGGTGCCGTCGGAGTACGACAACCTGATCGCGAAGCTGATGGTCCACGCGCACGATCGCGATGCCGCCATCGACCGGCTGCGCCGGGCGCTGGACGAGACGGAGATCGGCGGAATCCAGACGACCGTCCCGTTCCACCGGGCTGTCGCGCGCAGCGATACGTTCCGGCGCGCGGAGCTGTCGACCGGATGGGTGGGGGAGAACTGGGACGGCGACGGCGCCCGCCGCGAAGCCGTCCACACCGCGCTCGTCGCCGCGGGTCTCGCCGCGCTGGACGACTCGTCTGGTGCCGGTGCCGGTATCGGTTCCGGAGTCACGCCGGTCGGCGCCACGCCGGGCGACGACGAGGACGGCCGAGATGGGCGAGGACGCGTGAACGACTGGCGGCGCGGCGCACGCGCGCAGGGAGTCGATCGATGGCCGAGCTGACCGGCCCCGCACCCGCCTCGGCCGGGGACGAATCGCCCGCGACCCCGATCGCCGGTGATCCGCAGGCCGTCCGCGTCCGGCTGGCCCCGGCGAGTCAGACCGGGGACGAACCTGCGCTCCGGGTGTCCCACGGGAGCGCGCCACTCCGGATGACGAACCCGACCGTCGGCCGTGGTCCGCTCGGCGGTGCCGCGGTCCCGCCGGCACCTCGCGAAGCCGGCGCCGCGGCTGTCCTTGCGCAAAGACACTCGGTCCTCGTGGACGGCGTGGCGGTCGATGTCGAGCTGCGCGCAACCGGCGGCGGCCGGTTCGTTCTGGAGGAATCGGGCGGGCGGTCCCGCGTCGTCCTCGAGCCCGAGGCGAAGGCTGGAGGAGGCGTCACGCGGCGCGAGGTCCTGGTGGGTGGTTTCCGCTTCGAGGTGGAGACCGAGTCCGAGCGGATCGCATCGCTCAGGGAGAGAGCCACCCGCGGCCGCGCCGCCATCGCAAGGAGTGGCCCGCTCGAGGTCAAGGCGATCATCCCCGGCAAGGTCGTCGGGGTGTCCGTCGCGCCGGGCGACGCCGTCACGGCCGGCCAGCAGCTGCTGGTCGTCGAGGCCATGAAGATGCAGAACGAGCTACGTGCACCCAGAGATGGCACCATCACCCGTGTCGGCGTGGCCCCCGGCGTCAACATCGACGTGGGCGACCTGCTCGTGGTGATCGGCTAGCGGAGGTCCGGGTGAGCGACGAGGCGAAGGCGCAGGCGGCGGACGCCGGCGACGTCACGGGTTCCGGCCCGGTGTCGGCAGGCGACCAGGCGGTGGATCGCTGGCGGGCCACCACCCGCGCGAAGGCGCTGGCGTCGTCGGGAGAACGCAGCGAGGCATTCGTCACCACCTCGGAGATCCCGGTCGCCGACGTGTACTCGCCGGCGGATCTGCCCGGCTTCGATCCGGCCGCGGACCTCGGCCTGCCGGGGGAGTACCCGTTCACGCGTGGCGTCCAGGCCACGATGTACCGGTCGCGCTTCTGGACCATGCGCCAGTACGCGGGCTTCGCCACCGCCTCCGAGACGAATGAGCGGTTCAGGTACCTGCTCGAGCAGGGCCAGACCGGCCTGTCGGTCGCCTTCGACCTGCCGACGCAGATGGGCTACGACTCGGACGCGCTCGAGGCGGACGGCGAGGTCGGGAGGGTCGGCGTGCCGATCTCGTCGCTCGCCGACATGGAGACCCTGTTCGCCGGGATCCCACTGGGCACGGTCAGCACGTCGATGACGATCAACGCGACCGCGCCGATCCTCCTCGCCCTCTACGTGGCGACCGCCGAGAAGCAGGGCGTCGCCAGGGACGCCGTCTCCGGGACCACTCAGAACGACATCCTCAAGGAGTACATCGCCCGGGGGACGTGGATCTACCCGCCCCGCGCCTCGATGCGCCTCGTCACCGACGTCTTCGAGTTCGCCGCGCGCGAGCTGCCGCGGTGGAACACGATCAGCATCTCGGGCTACCACATGCGCGAGGCCGGGGCCACGGCCGCGCAGGAGCTCGCGTTCACGCTGGCCGACGGGATCGCCTACGTCGAGGCGGCCGTCGCCCGTGGCCTCGACGTGGACGATTTCGCCCCGCGCCTCTCGTTCTTCTTCGCCGCCTGGTCGGAGCTGTTCGAGGAGGTGGCCAAGTTCCGGGCGGCCCGTCGCATGTGGGCGCGGATCATGAAGGACCGTTTCGGGGCCCGGAACCCGAAGTCGATGATGTGCCGCTTCCACACCCAGACCGCGGGCTCGTCGCTCACGGCCCAGTCCATCGACAACAACGTCGTCCGGACAACGCTCCAGGCCCTCGCCGCCGTCCTTGGCGGTACCCAGAGCCTCCACACCAACTCGCGCGACGAGGCGCTGGCGCTGCCCACGGTGGAGTCCGCCCGCCTCGCCCTGCGGACGCAGCAGATCATCGCCCACGAGGCGGGGGTCACCGAGACGCCCGATCCGCTCGCCGGGAGCTGGTTCGTGGAGTCGCTGACGAACGACCTCGAGGCGGCCGCCACGGCCTACCTGGCCGAGATCGACGGGATGGGTGGCACGCTCGCCGCGATCGAAGGCGGCTTCCAGCAGCGCCAGATCCAGGAGTCCGCCTACCGCGTCCAGCGCGAGATCGAGCGTGCGGACCGGATCGTGGTGGGCGTCAACAGGTTCCGGGACGAGGGTGCCGGTATCCGGCCCGCCCTGATGCGAATCGACCCGGAGGGGGAGCGCCGGCAGGTGGCGGGCCTCCGGCGGATCCGGGCCGAGCGGGATCCCCGGGCCTGGGAGTCGGCCGTCCGCCGCCTCGACGAGGAGGCACGCGGAACCGCGAACCTGATGCCGCCGATCATCGAAGCCGTGGCGGCCTACGCGACGGTCGGGGAGATCGCCGACCGGCTCCGGGGGTCGTTCGGCGTCCACCGCGAGCTGATCACGGTCTGAGGAGGATGGACATGGCGGACTCGACCGGGCACGTCTCGTACCTGCCGGCACACATCCGGAGGCTCGGGCGCATCCACCACGTGGCGCTCGTCGTCGCGGACATCGAGCGGTCCCTCCGGTTCTGGCGGGACACCCTGGGGCTGTCGGTGGACGTCGTCGTCGACATGGAGCACGACAAGAGCAGGATCGCGTTCCTCCCCGTGGGGGAGTCCAAGGTGGAGCTCGTCCAGCCGACCGACGACGCGACCGGCGTCGCCCGCTTCCTGGCCGCCAAGGGCGAGGGCTTCCATCACGTCTGCTTCGAGGTGGACAACATCGCGGAGACCCTGATCCGGCTCGAGGTGGACGGGATCGAGCTGATCGACAGCGCCCCCCGGAAGGGTGGCGAGGGCCCGGTGGCGTTCCTCCACCCGCGGTCGTGCCACGGCGTGCTCGTGGAGCTGATCGAGGCGCCAGGCGGCCCGGCCTGGACGACGCTCGGCTACCCGCCGGCAGGCTGACGGCAGGCGCAGGCTGACAGAGGACGGCAGGCCGACGGCAGGCGCAGGTCGACGGCGTGCGCAGGTCGAAGGCAAGCTTCGCCGTTTCCTCAGCCCACGAGGCTCCCGAGCAGCCGCCGGACCAGCCTCCAGGCCAGCCACGAAACCCCGACCGCCACCGCCTGGCGCCAGATCCAGGCGTGACCACCGGGATCGTCGGGACCCGGCTCGAGCGGACCCTCGTCGGGGACGATCCGGACGAGGGGGACCCACGCGAGGGCGGCGGTGATCGCCTCGTCCGGGGCGGCCCACGGGTTGAGACCGATCATGAGGGCCGGCGCCCCCATGGACCTCACGAGGACCGGCAGGATGCGGGCGCGGACGGCCGGGTCGAGCTCCTCGGCGGCGATCCCGGCGTGACGGCCGCCGGGCATCCAGACCTCCACCAGCGGATCGGCGAGGAGGTTCCGGTACCACTCCGTCCGCGGCCCGAAGCCGGCCAGCACCCAGGCGGCTCCGTCGAGGACGGTGTAGCTGAGCGGCGTCTCCCGGACCACGCCGCTCTTCCGGCCGCGCACCCGGAGCAGCAGCATGTAGCCGCCGATCGGGGTCGAGACCCAGGCGCCGAGGCCCGCGCGGTGGAGCGGGACCATGAACCACCGGTTGAGGGCCTTGAAGCAGCTCCGGAGCAGGGGCTCCGCGACCGCCCAGCCGCCCTCGGCCGGCGGGGGTGGGACGAGCGGCGGGAAGGCCCCGGCGGCGGGTCCGGGAGCAGGGACCGGGTCCGCGGCGTCGGGCCGGGCGGAGTCGGAGGCGGCTGATTCGGGGGTGGTGACTGCAGCTGTCATCCCGACAGCATGGGCATTTGCAGGCCGGCGGCGGGAGGGCCGGAGGTGTCCCAGCGACGGGCGGTTCGGACCGCGGGCCGGACGGGACTCGGGGCCTGGTCCGGGATCAGAAGGACCAGGCGAAGACCACGTCCCGGGCACCGGTGGACGCCCGGCAGAAGACGACGATCCGCTCTGCCATGTCCCGGATCCAGGGCTTCTCCTCCCGCGGCAAGAGGCCGAGCTCCTCCTCCAGGAGCTCGATCCAGTGCCCGGCCAGTGCGCCCAGCCGCTCGTGTGGGACCTCGGCCACGACACGGACCCACTCCGGATCGACGCGCTCGACGATCCGCTCGGACTGCGCCGTGGCGCCCTCCAGCTCGGTCCGGGCATCGAGGAAGTCGGCCAGGTCGTCGAGCCCGGTCTCCGACCGCACAGCTTCGGCGAAGAGGTCCAGCCAGGTCGGGTCGAGCCCACCACCGAGCGGCAGGTGCGCGACGAACCGCTCGGGATCCTCGAATGCCGCCACGTCGTCGATCGAGAGGGCGAGGACGATGTCGCGGGCATCGCCCGCAACCAGGTCCATCAGGCTTCCCATGGCCGGTCAGCCCCGGTAGCCGGCCTCGCGCAGCAGCGCGGGCAGCTCGGTGGGGGAGCTCGCGACACGGAAGCCCGCCGCCTCGAGAGCGGTGACCTTGGAGGCGGCCGTGCCCCGGCCACCGGAGATGATCGCGCCGGCGTGACCCATCCGCTTCCCCTCGGGGGCCGTGCGACCCGCGATGAACGCGACCTTCGGGACGTGGGCCATGTGTTCCGCGGCCCACGCGGCCGCCTCCTCCTCGGCTGCCCCGCCGATCTCCCCGATCAGCACCAGGGCTTCCGTCTCCGGATCCGCCGCGAACAACCCGAGGATGTCGAGGAACTGGGTCCCGATCACGGGGTCGCCGCCGATCCCGACGCAGGTGGACTGTCCCAGGCCGGCATCGGTCATGGCCTGGACCGCCTCGTACGTGAGCGTGCCGGACCGTGAGACCACGCCGACCCGACCCTCCCGGTGGATGGAGCCCGGGATGATCCCGACCTTGGCCCGACCGGGCGACGTGGCGCCCGGGCAGTTCGGCCCGATCAGCCGGGCACCGGCCCGCTGGACCACCTCCACGACGGCGACCATGTCGAGGGCCGGAATGCCCTCCGTGATGCAGAAGATCGTCGAGATGCCGGCGTCCACGGCCTCGAGCACAGCGTCTGGGGCGCCGCCCGCGGGAACGAAGATGCAGGACGTGTTGGCGCCGGTCTCGCGCACCGCCTCGATCACCGTGTCGAACACCGGCACCCGGCCGTCAAGGGCCGTCTGGCCCCCCTTGCCGGGCGTCATGCCCGCGACCACAGGCGTGCCGTATTCCAGCATCGCCCGGCTGTGGAACTCGCCTTCGCGCCCGGTGATTCCCTGGACCACGAGCCGCGTGTCGCGCCCGATGAGGATGCTCACGCCGCCGCTCCCTTCGCCGCCGCGACGGACTTCGCCGCCGCCTCGTCCAGGCTGGCCGCCGTCACGAACCTGGCGGCCTCCAGCAGCTCCGCCGCCTCCGCGGCGTTGGTGCCCACGATCCGCACGACCATCGGCACGTCCCGCACCTGCTGGGCCCGTGCCTCGATGAGCCCCCGCGCGACCTCGTCGCCGCGCGTGATGCCGCCGAAGATGTTGACCAGGATCGCCTTGACGTTCGGGTCGGCCAGGATGAGCCGCATCGCCGCGGCCACGCGATCCGCCTTGGCGCCTCCGCCGATGTCCAGGAAGTTGGCCGGCTCGCCGCCGGCGCGCTTCACCAGGTCCATCGTGGTCATCGCCAGGCCGGCGCCGTTCACCATGCAGCCGATGTCGCCGTCGAGCTTGATGAACGTGAGGTCGTAGCGGCGGGCCTCGATGTCGGTCGGGTCCTCGGCGTCCAGGTCGCGCAGCTCCTCGAGCTGCGGGTGGCGGGCGAGCGCCGAGTCGTCGAGGGTGATCTTGGCGTCCAGGCAGACGAGCCGCTCGACCGGGGTGCCGTCCGCGCCGTGCTCCCTGATGACCGCCAAGGGGTTGATCTCGACCAGGTCCGCGTCGTAGGCGAGCATGGTCCGCAGGAGGCCCTTGGCGATGGCCGCCCCGGCCTTCCAGTGCGCCCCGAACCCGATCGAGAACGCGAGGTCGCGCGCGGCGAAGTCGCGCATGCCGAGGAGCGGGTCCGTGTGCTGGTAGACGATGGCGCCGGGGTTGTCGACGGCCACTTGCTCGATCTCGACGCCGCCCTCCGCGGAGCCGATGAACATCAGACGCCGGCTGGCCCTGTCGAGCATGACCGACAGGTAGTACTCCTTCACGATCTCGGCGGCGGGTCCGACGAGCACGCGCCTGACCGGCAGGCCCTTGATCTCCAGGGCGAGGATCTGGGCGGCGACGTCCTCCGCCTCGTCCGCGGTGGCGGCGAGCTTCACGCCGCCCGCCTTGCCACGGCCGCCCACGAGCACCTGGGCCTTGACGACGACCTTCCCGGTGGCGTTGGCCGGGTCGGCGAGGAACCGCACGGCGGCCGCGCGGGCCTGCGTTGGGGTCCTGGCGACCTCCCAGGGCGGCACCGGGAGCCCCTGGGCGACGAGCAGCGACTTCGCGTCGGCTTCGTGGATCTTCACGCGACGGGCGAGACCTCCGGCGGAAGGGACCTGGGCAGAGGTCGATCATAGCCGCCCCATCCCGGCGACAGGCGGGCTCGAGGGTCGCGCACCAGAGGACATTGGGCCCGCCAGCGACGAATGTGAAGCCGGAGCGGCATCACCAATCGCCATACTCGTGAGCGCGGCCAAGCGAGCCGTGCCACCGCCGAGGGGCGTGATGACGCGAGACCTCGTGGAGCGAGCGCGACAGGGCGATCATGACGCCTTCGCCGTGCTGGCAGGCGCCGCGATCTCCCGTCTCGACGCCGCCGCCTGGCTGATGCTCCGGGACACCGATCGGGCGATGGACGCCGTCCAGAACGCCCTCGTCCGCGCATGGCGCGATCTGCCCGCGCTGCGCGACCCGGACCGCTTCGACGCCTGGTTGTACCGACTCCTTGTCCACGCCTGCACCGACGAGATCCGACGGGCTCGCCGACATCATCTCGATGTCGACATCGGTGACCTCACGGTCGAGCCTGCCGTCTCCGACACCGTGTCGGCGATCGCGGATCGCGACGAGCTCGAGCGCGGCTTCGGCCGACTCGATCCCGAGGAGCGGGCGGTCATCGTGCTGCATCACTACCTCGACCTGCCGCTGCCGGACGTCGCCTCGACGCTCCAGATCCCGTTGGGAACGGCAAAGTCCCGCCTGTATCGCGGCCTCCAGAAGATGCGGGCGGTGCTCGACGCCGACGCGCGACCCGGAGCCGAGATCCCCGAAGGACGATTGACATGAACCCCGACGACGTCCGCAGCCGCGCGATCTCCGAGTGGCTCGACGAGTTCTCGGCGCGCCGCGTGCCCGAGCATCTCGATGCGGTCCTTCGGCAGACGCGGGCGCGCCGGCAGCGCCCGGCATGGTCGATCCCCGAAAGGTGGCTCCCCATGGACCTGACCTCTCGCGCGAGCACCCTCGCGCCTCCCCGGCTCGGCCGGGTCCTGCTCATCGTCCTACTGCTCCTCGCGAGCGTCGGGATCGCCATCGTGGCCATCGGATCCCGCCCGCATCGCGTCCCGCCGCCGTTCGGGCCGGCCCGCAACGGCGAGCTGCTCGCGAGCGCGGACGGCGACATCTTCGTGGTTGATCCCAAGTCGGGCCAGACCTCGCCGGTCATTGCAGGCCCCACGTCCGACTTTGGCCCGATGTTCTCGCGGGACGGGACGAAGTTCCTGTTCCTCAGGGGTGGAAGCGACAACGGCCTCGATATCGTCGTGGCCAACGCCGACGGCACCGGAGCCTTCGTCATCACACATGTCACCAACGGGCCCGACTGGGTGGATTGGTCGCCCGATGGCACCCGGATCGCGTTCCTGTCCCGGACCCGGGACCGGGGCACGATCAACATCGTCAACGTCGACGGCTCGGAATCCGCACGCGCTGGAGGTCGGCCAACCGGCCAACGAGTTCTCCTGGCTGCCGCCAGACGGCAAGGAGATCGTGTTCCGGGGCGAGCACCAGATCTACAGCGACCCGCCGCCCGCCATCCTGGCCGTGCGCCCGGACGGGTCGGGACTCCGTGCGATCTCCACCCGTCCTGCGGTGGACGCAAACGACTTCCAGGACATTGCCGTGTCGCCGGACGGCACCCGGGTGTCCTACCGCTATCCCGGAGACCTGTTCAGCGTACGCGTGCTGGACCTGCAGACGGGGACCGAACGAGACCCTCCCGCAGCCGCCGGACACGGCGCAGTTCGGCGGGCCGTTCTCCCCGGACGGTCGCTCGCTTCTGGTGATCCGCGCCTACGCCGACAAGACGGTCCAGCTCGTGGTCGTGCCGGCCGATGGGAGCGGGATGGGCGTCGCGCTCGGCCCGCGCGCGCCGTTCGGCCCTGACGGCCCGACGATCAACAACCAGGTCTGGTCCGCCGACGGCACGGCCGTGATCGCCAACTACGACGCCGAGAAGCTGGGCCGGCTGCTCCCGCTCGACGGGTCACCGCCGACCGTGTTGGCGCGCGGCGCTGCGGCCCTCGCCGGCTACCAGCGCCTCGCCCCCTGACTCGGGGCCACGCCGGGCGGCGCCGCCCGGCGTCGGCCGCTCGGCTCAGACACTGGCGCCCGATCTTGTCCGACTCCGCGCGCCTACCTGGCGCCCGGTCCGACGACCGTGATCGGCTGCCCGTGCCAGGCGGGTCGTCGGTCGCCGCGACTCCCGGTCGAATCGCGTTCACCACAGCCATTGAGGAAACGGAGACGGCGACATGAACCGAACCAGGCTTGCGTTGACGCTGGTCACCGCAGCGGCCGTGCTCGCGGGCTGCGCCGACAGCGTTCCGCCTCCGACAACCAGCGGGCACACGGCGGCATCAGTTACCGCCGCTCCTGCATCGCCGACCGATTCGCCGGTCACGACGCCAGCTCCCTCAATTCGACCGGCAGCCGCGAGCGTCGCGGCGACGCCTTCGTGGGCCGTCACCGGGAGCATGCACGACTTCCGGGACTTTGCCGGAACAACCACGCTCCTCGCCGACGGCCGGGTGCTCGTCGCCGGTGGTCACGGCGACGGCGACCGACACGATCCCGCGTCAAGAGGTGCCGAGCTGTACGACCCGAGCACGGGGCGATGGACCGATGCCGGGCGTATGGTCGCCGCCCACCGAAGCGGTCACACGGCGACCCTCTTGCCGAATGGCCAGGTCCTCGTCGCCGGCGGCTCCGCCTATCACCCATCGGGCGGCGTCCCGTACGCACAGGACCGCGCGGAGCTGTACGACCCGCTCGACTGGACACCTGGAGCGAAACCGGCCGCATGACGATGGCACGAACTGGCCACATCGCGACCCTGCTCCCGGACGGTACCGTCCTGGTCGTCGGTGGCTTCGGCCCCGATTGGCATTTCGCGAGACGGGCCGAGATCTACAACCCGAGCACCGGGACCTGGGCCAGGACTCGCAGCATGCCATCGCTCAGCGCAGCTGCGGCCGCGACGGTGCTGTCGAACGGACGCGTCCTCGTCGTCGGCAGCACGGCCGGGGGACGAGCGCCTGTCGGTCGAGGAATACGACCCAGCCAGCCGCACATGGGCGGTGCTGGCCACGCCGTCAGGCGCGAACTGCATCAGCCGGGCGGTTCGGCTTCGGGACGATCGGGTCCTCGTCCTGTGCGGCAGCGTCTTCGATGAATACGCCAAGTCTGCCTTATGTACTCGACCCTGCGACCGGCTCGTTGACGAAACCACAAGTCCCGTGAGGCGGTTCCGCAACGCCGTATTGCTGACCGACGGAAGGGTCCTGGTCAACGACATCGGCCCGGGGGAGCTGTACGACCCAACCAGCGGGACATGGACGACAGCCGGGCTACCGACGTATCCGGACAGCCGTCTGGCCGGATTCCGCATGACCGGCAGCAGCAACAACACGAGGTGGTATGAGGTTGACAGTGCGACAGTGCTATCGGACGGCCGAGTGCTGTTGACGATCGCCTCAGCGGCGCTCCTCTATGACCCCGATGGGTCGCCGAACTGAGCGAGTTGCTTTCCCGCGGGTGGCGCTGCCGGCGCCGCGCGCGCCGCGTCCCCGATCACCTCGGCGAGCTCCCGGTCGAGCTCGCGGCGACTCGGCAGCGACCGTGGCAGTCGAGCCCCGTCAGGTGGCTCCCTCAGGCAGACCACGCTCCGCCTGGCCCCGCCCCCGGGGCTGCCGGGCGTCTGCGGTCGTCAGCCGCCCTTCGGCGTGAAGCTGGCCGGCGCCTCGACCGAGTTGCTGGGCGAGTCCAGGTCGCTGATGTCGACCGACATCGTGAACTTGCCATCGGCGGACTCGCCCACGATGGAGCTCGAGACGAGATAACCGCCGTCCTTGGCGACCCACGCCTCCATCGTCCAGGTGCCTGTCGGCAGCCCGAACATGGACCCCATCGACGCCGGTGCTTCGCCCTTGTAGTGGGTGGTGGCGATGCCGTTCTTCGTCTCGTCGCCGACCGCCTGCATGTTGTCCAGGCTGCCCAGGCTCGACATGAACTTCTCGGGCTTGAACGTGTCGACGGTTGACTGGGCATCCGTCGCCGACGTCTCCATCCACACGTCGGGGCCGAGGCTCACGTAGGCCTTGTCGCCGACGATCCGGTAGCCGAAGGCCGTCTCGGTGCCCGTGGCGTCCTTCGTGCTCATCGTCATGTCCATCGCGGTCTCGGGTTTGACGATCACGGTGCCACCGATCGTCATGCTGCCGCCCGACTGGACGAGCGAGAAGTTCGCGGCGCCCTCGGCTGCCATCGTGATCGCGAACTTGTAGGAGGAGAGGTCCTCCAGCGCCGTGATCGCACCGCCGATCCCGGTAGCGCCCGAGGGCTGGGAGGCCGGAGCCGTGGTGGTCGCCGCTCCGGTGGGCGCCGCGCCGGTTGTGGCGGCCGGGCTCGTGCCACCCGGCGCCGCGGTCGCGCTGGTCCCACCGCAGGCTGCCACGAGGAGCGTGGTCGCGAGGAGCGCGACCGTCATCAAGCGAGTCCGGGTCATCGGGTTCACCTCCTGATCCGCCACACCGGGTGCGGAGCGACGGTTGGCCGTCCACCGTGGAGGCGCGTCGATACGATCCCCCGCGGCGGCGTCCGGCCCGGCAACCGTATCACCGCAGGCACCTCCGAAGGTCATGGCCGGACGGCCCCTCGTTGCCCGCCCGCCGGCCCGCCGCGCGCCGAACGGGCTCAATGGCCTGTTCGCGCGGGCCTCAGGTCGACCTCCGGCCGTGACCCGCGCGGCTACAATGCCCCGCATGCCCTACAACGTCACGCTCATCCCCGGCGACGGCATCGGCCCGGAGCTGGCGGCTGCAACCCGCCGAGTCCTCGACGCGTCCGGCGTCGCGTTCGACTGGGAGGTCCAGGACGCCGGAGAGGGCGTCATGGCCAGGTACGGGACACCCGCTGCCGGACCACGTCCTCGAGTCGATCCGGCGCAACCGGGTCGCGCTGAAGGGCCCGATCACCACCCCGGTCGGGTCGGGCTTCCGGAGCGTCAACGTCACGCTCCGCCAGGTCCTCGGGCTGTACGCGAACCTGCGTCCGGCCCGGTCGATGAAGGGCCTCGACACGCGCTACGAGGACGTGGACCTCGTGATCGTGCGCGAGAACACCGAGGATCTCTACGCCGGCATCGAGCACATGGTCGGCCCGGACGCGGCGGAGAGCATCAAGATCATCACCCGCGCGGCCTCGGAGCGGATCGCCCGGTTCGCCTTCGAGTACGCGGTCGCGAACGGCCGCAGGAAGGTCACGGCCGTCCACAAGGCCAACATCATGAAGCTCTCGGACGGGCTGTTCCTGGAGAGCTGCCGGACCGTCGCGGCCGATTACGCCGGGCGGGTCGAGTTCGAGGACCGGATCGTCGACAACATGTGCATGCAGCTGGTCCAGAAGCCCGAGCTGTACGACGTGATGGTGCTGCCGAACCTGTACGGGGACATCGTCAGCGACCTGTGCGCGGGCCTCGTCGGCGGGCTGGGCGTCGCCCCCGGGCGCCAACATCGGGACCGAGGCGTCGGTGTTCGAGCCGGTGCACGGCTCCGCGCCCAAGTACGCGGGTCTCGACAAGGCCAACCCCACGGCCCTCATCCTCTCGGGCGTCCTCATGCTCCGCCACCTGGGCGAGCAGACGGCCGCCGAACGGGTCGAGACCGCCCTGCGCGAGGTCATCGCCGAGGGCAGGCACGTCACCTACGACCTCGGCGGCGACGCTGGCACCAGCGCCTACGCCGACGCCATCATCGCGCGTCTCGGCTGACCGGCCGCGCGCGTCCTGACGACCCGCGGCGGCGGGCCGGGGAGACACGGAGGTTCCATGCTCCTGCGGTATCGGGGCAGCGAGGGGATGCTCGCCTGGGCGTTCCACCGCATCTCGGGTGTCGCCATCTGGGCGTTCATCCTGCTCCACGTCCTGGACATCTGGCTGGCCAGCGTCAACCCGGCGCTCTACGACGAGGTCCTCCAGGTCTACGCCAGCCCGTTCGGACGGGTCGTGGAGTCGCTGCTGGGTGCCGCCGTCCTGTACCACGCCCTGAACGGCCTGCGGATCATCATCATGGACTTCTGGCCCTCGATGACCCGCTACCACAGGCAGCTGTGGTACGCGAACTGGATCCTGTTCGTGCTCATCGGGCTGCCGATCCTCGTCCAGATCATGGCGCCGGCCTTCGGGTTCGCGCCGCCCTTCAGGATCGGCAGTGATGGCCATTCGAACGTCCCGCTCAGGTCGCGTCCGCCCGTCGGGCTCCGGCTGGGAGCTCGCGATCTGGTACCTCATGCGGCTGACGGGCCTCGGCCTGTTCGTGACCGCGCTCGCCCACTACATCATCGTCCACTTCGTGTACGACCCCACCGAGCAGACGGCGCAGTGGATCCTCGACAAGCGCTGGGGCAACATCGCCTGGCGGACGGCCGACTGGCTGATGCTCGTCGTTCGTCGTGTTCCATGCCTTCATGGGCATGCGGACGATCGTCCAGGACTACACGACGGGTGGCGTCCGCTCGGCGCTCACGATGCTCCTCTACCCGGCGCGATCGTCATCTTCGCGATGGGCACGATGGCCGTCGTCACCATCCAGGTGAATGCCCCGGTGCAGCCATGATCCGCGACCACGACGCGCTCATCGTCGGCGCCGGCGGGGCGGGCCTGTGGGCAGCGCTCGAGCTGGCGAAGGCCGGGGTCGACTCTGCCGTCGTGACCAAGCTGTACCCGACCCGCTCCCACACCGGCGCCGCCCAGGGCGGCGTGTGTGCCGCCCTGGGGAACCAGGAGGAGGACCACTGGGAGTGGCACATGTTCGACACCATCAAGGGTGGCGACTACCTGGTTGACCAGGACGCGGCCGAGGTGCTCGCCCGCGAGGCCATCGAGACGGTCATCGAGCTGGAGCACATGGGCCTGCCGTTCAACCGGACGCCCGGACGGCAGGATCGACCAGCGCCGGTTCGGCGGCCACACCCGCAACTACGGCGAGGGCCCGGTCAAGCGAGCCTGCTTCGCCGCGGACCGCACCGGCCACATGATCCTGCAGACCCTCTACCAGCAGTGCCTCAAGCACGGCGTCAAGTTCTACGACGAGTACCACGTCGTGGACCTCGTGGCCGAGGGCGGCGACCTGGGCTCGGGCGGGCGCGCGGCGGGCGTCGTCGCCTACCGGATCGCCGACGGCGAGCTGGTCGTGCTCCGATCCAAGGCCGTGCTGCTGGCGACCGGCGGCTTCGGCCGCATGTTCCGGGTCACCTCCAACGCCTGGAGCCTCACCGGCGACGGGGTGTCGCTGGCCTACCGGCACGGCGTCCCGATGCAGGACATGGAGTTCTACCAGTTCCACCCCACGGGCATCGTCGGGATCGGGATCCTCCTGTCCGAGGCGGCCCGCGGCGAGGGCGCCTACCTGCTCGACAACGACGGGTTCCGGTTCATGGAGCGCTACGCGCCCAAGCTCATGGAGCTGGCCCCGCGCGACATGGTCAGCCGGGCGATCGTCCAGGAGATCCGCGCCGGGCGCGGCATCGACGGCAAGGACTTCGTCTACCTCGACGTCCGCCACCTCGGCCGCAAGGTGATCGACGAGAAGCTGCCCGACATCACGGACTTCGTCCGGGTCTACCAGGGCATCGAGCCCTACACGGACCCGATCCCGATCCAGCCCACCGCGCACTACGC
This sequence comes from uncultured Chloroflexia bacterium, assembly GCA_963776395.1. Classification (GTDB taxonomy): domain Bacteria; phylum Chloroflexota; class Limnocylindria; order Limnocylindrales; family CSP1-4; genus CAIXZV01. The sequence continues at coordinate 164,628 of CAVZML010000003.1, forward strand.
GATGGGCGGCATCCCGACCAACCTGCTCACGCAGGTGACCCGCGACGCGGCGAACACGGTGGTGCCGGGCCTGTACGCGGCCGGCGAGGCCGCCTGCGTGTCGGTCCACGGCGCCAACCGGCTGGGGACGAACTCGCTGGTGGACCTGCTGGTCTTCGGCCGGCGGGCCGGGCCGCCAGATGGCCGTCGACCTCAGAGGCGTCGGGATGCCCGCGGTCGACGACGTCGACGTGATGGAGCCCGTCCAGGGCGGAGATCGAGGCGATCCGCGGCCGCGAGGAGGGGAGCGGGCCGCGCCGATCCGTGCGGACCTGGCCGACGTGATGATGGACGACGTCGGCGTCTACCGGGACGAGACGGCGCTCGCCGGGCGCAGGGAAGGTCGGCGAGCTCCGCGGCGCGTTACGCGAACGTCGGCGTCCACGACAAGGGGACGGTCTTCAACACGGACCTCCTCGAGGCGCGCGAGCTGGGCTACCTCCTCGACTGCGCGGAGACGACGGTCGCGGCCGCGCTCGGCCCGCAAGGAGAGCCGCGGCGCGCACAGCCGCGAGGACTTCCCGGACCGCGACGACGTCGGCTTCCTCAGCCACTCCCTGGCGACGAAGGCGGGACGGCGCGATCGAGCTGGCCTACAAGCCGGTGACGATCACGAAGTTCCAGCCCAAGCCGCGCATCTACTGAGCGGAGGAGACGACCGATGCAGATCGAGCTGCGCATCCTCCGCTACGACCCGGAGCAGGACACCAAGCCGCACGAGGAGCGGTACACGGTCGAGGCCGGGCCCGATGGACCGTGTCCTGGACCTGCTCCACAAGGTCAAGTACGAGCAGGACGGCACGCTGACGTTCCGCCGGTCGTGCGCCCACGGCGTCTGCGGCTCGGACGCGATGCTGATCAACGGCCGCAACCGCCTCGCCTGCAAGATCCGCGTCGACCAGCTGGGCGGCAGGAAGATCACCGTGGCGCCGCTGCCCGGCCTGCCGCTGATGAAGGACCTCGTCGTCGACATGGAGGCCTTCTTCGCCAAGTTCCGGAGCGTCCAGCCGTACCTCCAGAACGAGAGCGCCGCCGCCCGAGCGCGAGCGGCGCCAGTCCGCCGGCGGACCGGGCGCGGTTCGACGACACGACGAAGTGCATCCTGTGCGCCGCGTGCACGTCGTCGTGCCCGTCGTTCTGGGCCCAGCCCGACTACGTCGGGCCGGCGGCGATCGTGAACGCCCACCGGTTCATCTTCGACACCCGCGACGACGCGGCCGAGGAGCGGCTGGAGATCCTGGCCGACAAGGACGGCGTGTGGCGCTGCCGGACGATCTTCAACTGCACGGACGCCTGCCCGCGCGGGATCCACATCACCCAGGCGATCCTCGAGGTGTCCTCGGCGATCGTGGGACGGCGCGCCTGAGCGCCCCTGGACGAGGCCGGCGCTCCCGTCATCCCGCACCTCGTCATCCGGACGGACGGCGCGGCGCGCGGCAACCCCGGTCCGGCGTCGCTGGGCGCCGCGCTGATCGACGGCTCGCGGGCGGACGCGCTCGACCCGTCGGCGCCGCCCGACGCGACGATCTCCGAGGCGCTCGGCCACCAGACGAACAACGTCGCCGAGTGGACCGGCGTCGTGCGAGGCGCTCAAGCTCGCGCAGCGGCTGGGTGCCGAGCGGGTGGACCTGTTCCTCGACTCGAAGCTGATCGTGGAGCAGCTCCACGGCCGGTGGCGGGTGAAGGACGCGAAGCTCCAGCCGCTGTGGGCCGAGGCGAAGGCGATGCTGGCGGGCTTCAGACGCTGGTCGGCGACGCACGTGCCGCGGGCGCAGAACTGCGACGGCGGACCGGCTGGCGAACGAGGCGCTGGACCGGGTCGCGGCCGGCGGCCCGATGCGGGTCGCCCGCGCGCGCCGCGTCACGCCGGCTGAGGCAGTAGGGGAGGCCGCGTGGACACCGTCGTCTGCTACGGGGACTCGAACACTCACGGCGCGGACCCGTGACGCTCGGACGCTTCCCGCGCGACGTCCGGTGGCCGGGCGTGCTCGCGGCCGCAGCTCGCCGGCCGCGCCGAGGTCATCGAGGAGGGGCTCAACGGCCGGACGACGCTCTGGGACGACCCGTTCATGGACGGCCGCAACGGCAGGCCGTACCTGCTGCCGTGTCTCCGCTCGCACGAGCCGGTCGACGTGCTGGTGCTGATGCTGGGCACGAACGACCTCAAGACGATCTTCGCCCGGCAGGCGCACGAGATCGCGGCCGGCGCGGGGCGCTCGTCGACATGGCGCTCAGGCCTCGGGGACGGGGCCGGACGGTGGCGCCCCGCGGGTCGCTGCTCGTCGCACCGCCCCGGCTCGGCGCGACCACCGACCGGTCCGAGCTGTGGGGGTTCGGCGAGGCGCGCGCGCCAGCGAGCAGCTGCCGCGCGCTCTACCGGATCGTGGCCGAGATGGAGGCGCGGCGTTCCTGGACGCCGTCTGCGCTCGTCGCCGGGACCCGGCCGACGGCGTGCACCTGGGCGCGGCCGACCACGCCATCCTCGGGCGCGCGGTGGGCGAGATCGTCCTCGGCCTGATCTGACCGAGCGTCGCTCTGACCGAGCGTCGCCTGACCGAGCGTCGCCGCCTGTCGGTGCCGCCCGGCGGTCGTCGGCTACCAGTCGCCTACAATCCGCGAGCCAGCGAGGCGGCCGGATGGTCGCGCGTCGGCCGGGCAACCGGCCGGCGTGAGGAAAGTCCGAGCTCCCCAGCGCAGGGTGGCGGGTAACGCCCGTCCGCCGTGAGGCGAGGAACAGTGCCACAGTGACGATGCCGGCCCCTCGGGGCCGGAGTGAAACGCGGCAAACTCCACCCGGAGCAAGGCCAAATAGGAGGGCGCAACCCCGGTTCGCCGGGGGGAGAGGTGCGCTGCCCAGCCCTCGGGTCGGCTGCATGAGCCGTCGGGCAACCGGCGGCCCCAGATGGATGACCGTCGCCGCGGCGCAAGCCGCGGTACAGAACTCGGCTTACAGGCCGCCTCGCTGGCGCCCTCCCGTCCATCCAGCGACCGCGTCATCGGTCGCGCCCGGCGCGCAGGCCGGGAGGCCGGGTCATCTGCCGCGCCGGCCGGGGTCGTCGGGCCTGGGCGCCGCGTCATCCGCCGCGCCGCCCGGTCGTCGGGCCTGGGCGCCGGCCGCCACGGCCGCATCATCGACCACGTCGGCCGCGTCTTCGGCCGGGTCGACCGGGTCGCTCGCGTCGGCTGGGCCTGGGCGCCGGCCGCAGCGCCGAGGCGCCGTGCATGCCACGCATGTTCCTGGACGGCATATGTCGTCGGCGTGAACCCGACGCATGACCTTGCTGGTCCGTGGCTGGGTCCAGGGCTGGAATACGCCGCCGGCGTGCATCCGGTGCACGAGTTCGACGTTCAGAGCGGGAATTCATGCGCGCGATGCACGGAACGCGTGCACGGTCGCTGAGGACGTGGCGACACGGTCGCAGGGAACCGGCGACACGGTCGCGACGGTGCGCGCGACTCAGTCGCAGCGGAGCGCGCGAGCCCCGATCAGTCCTCGTCCGGCCGGAAGATGTGCGCGGCCGTGCAGGCGTTGCAGATCGGCATGCCGAGTCGAGGTCGCCCAGCGGCACCGGCACCTTGCGGTCTGGGTAGAGGCATTCGACTTCGTAGACGCGCTCGTTGGGCGCGGTCGAGCGAGATCAGGCGCCGATACGTGCAGCGCTTGATCCGGTACGGCGCCAGGCGCGACGGATCGTGCTCGGGGACCGTATGGGTGACGGGCGTGGCGAGCTGGAGCGCCATGGGAGGCGGTGATTGCCTCCGGGCGTGCTGGGCGATCGCTGCGATGTGGGCCGCCGCTGCAGCCGCTTCCCGAGGACGGACGCGCAGCCTACCACCGGCGAATTCCGAGTCGGCAATGTGCCGGAGGTACTAGACTCGCGGCGATCGGGGTGAGCATCGACTCACCGGGAGGGATCGGAGCTGAGCGAGGACGACGCCGGGCCGACGACGCGCGATCGCGAGCGGCGCGGGCCCGGGGTGGTCGACGCGACCGAGCGGGACACGCGCCCCGCTGCAGGTCGTGGACGATCGCCGGGCGTTCGCCGGATCCCGGCGGTGTGCCCCTTCTTCCGGCGCGAGATTGCCGGCACCCTGGTCGGCTCCGCTACCCAGCCCGGACGAGGACAACCGGTGCGTCGCGATCGGGGAGCCCACGCCCACAGTCGGCGCAGCAGCAGGAGCTCGTCTGCCTCACGCGCTGCGCACGGCGACTGTCCCCGGTATCTGCGGGGCGCCGACCACCTGGTCGACCGACGGAAACCTCGGCGCCCGGCCGCCGTCCCGCGCGCGACGCTCGCCGCGCTGCTCATCCTCGTGCTGAGCGCCGGGCATCTCGTTCGGGTTCGTGTTCAGACGAGGCGGCATCGACCTGCCGGTGGCGGACGGCAGTCCTGCCTCCACGGCGATGGGCGCGATCGAGACGCCGCCCGACGTGACGCCCGACGCCACCTCCGCCCCGACGGCGATCCGACGACCCGCGGCGACCCTGCTCGCCGCCGCCACCGCCTCCCCGACGCCCACGCCAGCCGGCGACGGCGACCCCGCCGCCGACGATCGTCCCGCGCCCATCGGCCGCGCCCGACACCGAGGCCCGCCAGGACGACCCGCGCCCACGCCCAGGAGCGACCGGTACAGGCTCCTGAAGGCGTGCCCGGACCGCTCGGGCTGCTGGATCTACACGGTCCGTTCGGGCGACAACCTGTTCAGCATCGCGAAGTACTTCGGGCGTCCCGCTGAGCACGATCTACGCCTGGAACCCGCAGTACCCGGCAACGCGCCTGCGAGCAGGGGACCAGGTCCGGATGCCGCCCCCACCCGGTAGGCCGGCGGTCCGCGCGCTCCGCCTCCCCGGGCACGGGTGCGGCCGGGCACTACGCCAGCTCTCCCGGCCCATGGGCCGACCCGGCGGCTCCGCGCGGCCGGCCATTGCCCAGCATGGCCCCGGGATGCCGGCACGGACCGGCAGGCAACGGTACGTCGGCATCCCGCGCCACATCCTCGCCCTCGGGTCGAGCGAAACGGCCCCGAAGACCCACGAATCGGGGCCAGGCGGGCGCAATCCATCGAGCGACGGTCGAGGAAGGGACCCACCGGCCGCGAATCTGTTGACTGGCAGCCAGGCGCCCGGCCCCCGCGTCCCGCCGCCTCGTGCCCGCGCCAACGTGCACCGCGTCCCGCTGCCCCGGCGCCGCGCCACACGTGCCCGTGCCACCGGCACCCGGCGCCGCGCCAACGGCCCACGCCACGCTCCGCGCCCAACGTGCCCACGCCACCGGCCCCGGCGCCGCGCCAACGTGCCCACGCCTTCGCCACGCGTGTCAGTTCCCTCGCCGTCCGGCCCAGCCAGCAGCTCCCTCGGACCTCGCCCGAAAGCGCCCTGCGTGCGAAATCGGCATTGACTCGCTCGCTCCGCGCGCTAGAATGCCCGGAAGTGGCGCAAAGTGGTGGAAAGTGGGGAATCGCCCGGTCCACGCGGACCCCCCGCAGGTTGAACCACCACCGGCGCCCACGACGTCAGGGAGAGGGCGGAACGGTGTTCACCGGCGAGTACCGGCACGCGGTCGACGCGAAGGGGCGCATCGCCGTCCCGTCGCGGTTCCGCGCGCAGCTCGACGGTGGCGTCGTGGTCGCGAGGTGGCTCGACACCTGCCTCGCGATCTTCCCGATGGCGGCCTGGGACGAGCTCGCGGCGAAGGTCGGGAGCCTGCCCATGACCGACCCGAATGCCCGCCTGCTGCAGCGCCAGCTGTTCGCGGGAGCCTTCGAGACGGAGCTCGACCGCCAGGGCCGGGTGCTCGTCCCGCAGGGGCTCCGCGGCGTATGCCGGTCTCGAGGACGAGGCGATGGTCCTGGGCTCCCGGGAGCACGCCGAGATCTGGGCACCGGTCCGCTGGGACAGCTACAGCGAGAGCCTCGAGGACCCGAACGCGTTCGCGCTGGCGATCGCGGGGCTGGGGATCTGACGTCGAACCACATGCGCTTCCAGGGTCCGCCCGGGATCCGCAGCCTGACCGTGGAGGAGTGATGGAGGCAGGGCACCTGCCGGTCATGCCGGACGAGGTCATCGCGACGCTCGCGCCGGGGGCCGGAAGCCTCCAGATCGACACGACGGTCGGCGGCGGTGGGCACACCGAGCGGATCCTGGAGGCCGCCAGCCCGGACGGCCGCGTCCTCGGGCTGGACGCGGACCAGGCTGCGATCGAGCGGGTCGGCCATCGGCTCGAACGGTTCGGTGACCGGCTGGTCCTGCGCCGGGCGAACTTCCGGGAGCTGGCAATCGGTCGCGCCGGCCGCGGGCTTCGGGGCCGTGGATGGCATGCTGTTCGACCTGGGGCTCTCCTCCTTCCAGCTCGCCGACCGTGGCCGCGGCTTCGGGTTCCGTGCCGGTGGCCCGCTGGACATGCGGTTCGATGCGACGCCGCGGCGTCCCGGCCGCCGAGCTGCTGGCGACCCTCGACGCCGACGAGCTCGCGGCCCTGTTCCGCCGCTACGGCGAGGAGCCCGTCCGCATGGAGGATCGCGAAGGCGATCGTCGCGGCCCGCGCGACGGAGCCCGTGGGTACCGCCGAGGATCTCGCCGCGCTCGTGGAGCGGGTCGTCCCCGTCAACCCGCGTGTCCGCCGGCGGACCCACCCCGCGACGCGCGTGTTCCAGGCGTTGCGGATCGCGGTGAACGAGGAGCTCGACGCGCTCGATGAGGGGCTCGCCGCAGCCGTCGACCTCCTGCGACCGGGAGGCCGCCTCGTCGTGCTCTCGTACCACTCGCTCGAGGACCGGATCGTCAAGCGCTTCCTCGCGTCGGAGCGCCGCGGGTGCGTGTGTCCGCCCGAGGCTGCCCATCTGCGTCTGCGGCAGGAGCCCGCGTCTCCGCCTCGTCACCCGTCCGTCGCTGACCCCGACGGATGCCGAGGTCGACGCGAACCCCAGGGCCCGGAGCGCGCGCCTGCGCGCCGCCGAGCGGCTCGCCGCCTGACCGCCCGATCCCGAGAGGAGGAGACCGCCCACAGGACCCGCCGACCCCGCGACCCCCGTCGACCCCGGCCCGAGGCCGGCCCCCCGCCCACGGAGGAGGAGTCCCGTGAGCAAGCACCAGTCCAATCGCCGCAAGAGCTACGGCCGCCGCCAGCACGAGGTTGCCGAGCGCCGCCAGCGTGACTACGAGCCGGAGTCGGTCGAGGGCCGCCTCGACGACCACGGCCCCGGCGACCCTCGCGGACCGGCTCGCGTTCCTCGATCCCCGCACGCCCACGCTGCGCTACGCCCTGGGCGACTAGCGGATGGCCGTCTACCAGGGTGCGCGCCAGCGCACCATCGTGCTGCCGCGCCGCCCGCGAGTGGAGCCCCGCGCGCCGACCCTCCCTCGCCGCCGTGCCCGCGCGGCCGTCCGCTCGCGCCGCGGCCCGTCGCGGATGGCGTTCCTGCTGTCCGCGATCGTGATCGCGTTCGCCGGGGCGTTCTTCTCGCTCTCGCAGGACATCCGGGTCTCGGCGACGGGATACGAGATGGACCGCCTCGCGACCCAGGAGATGCGCCTCGATGCCCGGTCGCAGGACCTGCGCAACGAGATCAACCGGCTCGGCAAGGCACCCGCGATCCGCAAGCTGGCCATCGGGATCGGCCTCGGCCCGCTGCCCGAGCCCGAAATCATCCCGGCCCGCTAGGCGGCCCGGACACCCATGCTGGGCCGCACCGACTCGCGCGGACGCGCGATCCTCGTCCTCGTCGCCCTCGCGATGGTGGCGGGGAGCCTCGGTGTGCGCCTTTCGTACTGGCAGGTGGTCCGGCGCGACGAGCTCGCGGCACTCGCGGTCCACCAGTCGTCGACGACCTACGAGATCCCGCCCACCGCGGGTCGATCTACGACCGCACCGGCACCGTGGTGCTCGCGACGAGCGTCTCCCGCGACCGTCTCGCTGCAAACCCGAAGCTGCTCACACCGGAGCGGCGGATCGAGGTGGCCGCGAGCCTGGTCCAGCTGCTGGGGCTCAGCGGCGACGCCGCGACCAACCTGACGGAGCGCATGACCTCGGACCCGGCCCTACGTCGTGCTCGCCCGCAACCTCGAGCCCGCGATGTCGGACCGGATCCGGGAGCTGAGCCATGGCGATCGGCCGGCACTCTCGGGGTTGCTCCTCGAGCCGGAGCAGGTGCGCGCTGTACCCACAGCCCGGCGGCGGACCCGAGACCTCGCTGGCCGCCCACCTGCTGGGGTTCGTCAATCGGGAGGGCGCGGGCCAGTACGGGGTCGAGCAGTACTACCAGGACTCCCTCGCGGGCCTGCCGACCCTGGTGGCCGCGCAGAAGGATGCGAGCGGCAACGCCGTCCCGGACAGCTCGACCCAGCTCCAGGCCGGGTACCCGGGCCAGGACGTCACCCTCACGATCGACGCGTCGCTGCAGGTCGCCGTGGAGCAGGAGCTCCTGTCGGCATGGATCGCGGATCGCGCCAAGCGGGTGTCCGCCGTCGTCCTCGATCCGTACTCCGGCGAGGTGTACGCGTACGCGAGCTACCCCTCGTACGACGCAAACGACTACCAGGCGATCGCGGCCGAGACCCCCGGCCGGTTCATCGACCCGATCGTGTCGACCGTGTACGAGCCCGGCTCGGTGTTCAAGATGATGACGGTCGTGGCCGCGATGACCGAAGGCGTGATCACCATGAAGACCAAGGTCCGCGACACGGGGACCCTGAGGCTCGACAACGGGAAGGCCCGGGTCGACGACGCGGACCACCGGGCGATGGGCGTCATGACCTTCGAGGACGCCATCGCCTACTCGCGCAACGTCGTCGCCGCAAAGGTGGCGTTCAAGCTCGGCAAGTCGACCGGCGCAGCGTCGTCACGGCTGTTCCGGACCTGGCGCCAGCTGGGGTTCGGGTCGGCCACCGGGATCGATGTCGCCAACGAGGTCCCCGGGCTCGTGAATGACCCGGCCGTGACGGCGTGGAGGCAGATCGACCTCGCGAACGGGGCCTTCGGCCAGGGCGTCGCGGTGACGCCGATCCAGCTGGCGCAGGCGTACGCGTCCATGGTCAACGGCGGGATCCTCGTCCAGCCCCGCGTGGTCAGGGCGGTCGGCGACGCCGAGACCGCGCCGCTCGGCCGAGGCCGGGTCATGACCCCGAAGCTGTCGGCCACGCTCCGGAAGCTGATGATCCACGTGGTGACCGAGGTGGACTTCTACCGCTCGCGGACCCTGATCCCCGGGTTCGAGGTCGGCGGGAAGACCGGCACGGCCCAGATCTGGGACGCGGCGAAGCGCGCCTGGAAGGTCAACCGCTTCAACTACTCGTTCATCGGCTACATCGGGCGCAAGCGCGGTCACCCGGACCTGGTCGTGGCGGTGCGGATCGAGGAGGGGACGCCGACAGTGGTGCGGCTCGGCCACCTCGAGATGCCCGTCATGTCGTTCGAGCTGTTCCGGCGGGTCGCCCACGACGCGATCAGCACCCCGTACCTCGTGCCCGACGAGCCGGTAGCGGCACCGGTGGCCACGACAGCCCCGTGAGCTCCGCCTGTGCGACACTCGCCGACGTGACGGACCCCGGACGGTCGACCGTTCCCGACTCGCCCGATCGCCCCCCCGGCGACGCCGACCGGGCGGCACCCGTGGTCGCCGGCGACGCCGACGGGGCGGCCCCCGCGGTCGCCGGCGATGCCGACCCTCAGGCCACGTCCGACCCGCTCGAGCCCTTGCTGACCGCGGACGACCTCGTCGCCGCGACGGGCGGCACCCTGCTTCGGCGGAGCGGGCGCCACATCGCGGGCGGTGCCGTCGACTCCCGGCTCGTGGTGCCCGGCTGCCTGTTCGTGGCGCTGGCCGGCGAGCGGACGGATGGCCACCGGTTCCTGGCCGCTGCCGCGCGCGCCGGCGCGACGGCATTCCTGGTGGCCCGCCTCCCGGACCCCGCCGCCGGCGAGCCCGCCCTCGACGCGCTCGGCGACGTCACCGTGGTCATCGTCGCCGACCCCCTGCGCGCCCTCCAGGCGGTGGCGGCGTCGTGGCGACGCCGGTTCGACCCGCTCGTCGTGGGCGTCACCGGCAGCATCGCAAAGACGTCCACGAAGGAGGCCGTCGCCGGCGTGCTCGCACGCCGCTACGTGACGCTGCGGACCGAGGGCAACCAGAACAACGAGGTTGGCATGCCACTGACGGTGCTGCGGCTGGGGCCCGAGCACCGCGCGGCCGTCCTCGAGATGGGCATGTACACCGGTGGCGAGATCCGTGACCTGGCTGCGATCGGCCTGCCGTCGATCGGGATCGTGACCGCGATCCAGCCGGTCCACCTCTCCCGGATCGGCTCGGTCGAGGCGATCGTCGATGCCAAGGCGGAGCTGCTGGAGGCACTCCCGCCCGCCGCGGAGGGGGGCGTGGCGATCCTCAACGCCGACGATCCGAGGGTCCTCGCGATGGCGGGGCGCACGAGCGCGCGGGTCGTCACCTACGGGTTCGCCGCGGACGCGGACGTCCGCGCGACGGATGTCGCTTCGGCCGGGTTCGAGGGCATGCGGTTCCGCCTCGTGACCCCGGTCGGGGAGCGGAGCGTCGCGATCCCGGCGCTGGGCCGCCTCGCCGTCCACAATGCGCTGGCCGGCGCCGCCGCAGGCCTGGCCGCGGGCATGGACCTGGACGAGCTGCTGCCCGGCCTCGCCACCGTGTCGACGGCCCCGCACCGATCGGCGGTGATCCGCTCCGGTGGCGTCACGATCGTGGACGACACCTACAACGCGGCGCCGGGCTCCGTGCGCGCCGCTCTTGACCTCCTGGGTGGCCTGCCCGGCCGCCGGGTGGCCGTGCTGGGCGAGATGCGCGAGCTCGGAAGCGCGCACGGGGCGGGACACCGCGAGGTGGGCGAGGCCGCCGGGGTCGCGGTGGACCTGCTGGTCGTCGTGGACGGCGGGCCGGGCGGGGCCGCGGAGGGCATCGCGGACGGGGCCCGCGCCGCGGGTCTCGGGCTCGAGCGCCTGATCGTCGTCCCGGATGCCGAGGCCGCGGTCGAGGCCCTGGGGAGTCGGCTCGCCCGGGGCGACGTCGTCCTGGTCAAGGCGTCCCGCGGCGTCGCGCTGGAGCGGGTGGTGGACGGCCTGGTCGGGGTCCTCGGCGGGACGGACGCGCTGAGGCATGACGCTCGAGCTGATCCAGGGGATGCTGCTGGCGTTCGCCCTGGTCGTGATCCTGATGCCGCCGTACATCCGACTGCTGCGTCACGTCGGCTTCGCGAAGCAGATCCGCGAGGAGGGTCCCCAGAGCCACATGATCAAGTGGGGGACGCCGACGATGGGCGGCCTCCTGCTGATCGCGGTGGTCCTCGCGATCTTCGTGCTCCTCCGCTGGCCGGTGCAGGGCGGCATCATCGCGCCGCTCGCGACCCTCGCGGCCGTGGGCCTCCTGGGCGCGGTGGACGACTACCTCAACGCCCGGACGGGTGAGGGGATCCGCGCCCGCCAGAAGCTCCTGTGGCAGACCGTCGTGGCGATCTTCGTCGCGTGGCAGATCCAGAGCACCTACCAGATCACCGGGATCCGGGTCCCGTTCATCGGCGACGTGGCGATCGACCCCCTCGTGTACATCTTCTTCGCCGCCTTCGCGATCGTCGCGGCGTCGAACGGCGTCAACATCACGGACGGCCTCGACGGTCTCGCGGGCGGCACGCTCGCGTTCGCATTCGTGTCGTTCCTGATCATCGCCATCCTCAACGAGCCGACGCAGCCCAACACGGCGTTCCTGTGCGCGCTGATCATCGGGGTGCTGCTCGGGTTCCTCTGGTACAACGTCCACCCGGCGCAGGTGTTCATGGGCGACTCGGGCTCGCTTTCCCTGGGGGCGACCCTGGCCGTGATCGCGCTCATCACCGGCCAGATCCTCGTCCTGCCCCTGATCGGGCTGATCTTCGTCGTCGAGGTGATGTCGGACATCATCCAGATCGGCTACTACAAGCTCTCGGGCGGCAAGCGCGTGTTCCGGATGGCGCCGCTGCACCACCACTTCGAGCTGGGCGGCTGGGACGAGGAGAAGATCACGTTCCGCTTCTGGATCGTAGGCGTCCTGGCCGGCCTCCTGGGCGTGACCCTGTTCATGGCGTCGATCAATGCGCTCGACGTGAGATGACCGTGCGCCCGATCGACCTCGACGCCCTCACCCTGGACGCCGTGCGCGCCGGCGCCTTCGACGGGCGGCCGGTGACGGTGCTGGGGCTCGCCCGGAGCGGCGTCGCGCTCACCCGCTTCCTCGCGGACGCCGGCGCCCGGGTCACCGTCTACGACGGCCGTCCGGCCGGGGCGCTCGAGCGCTCCGTCGCCCTGCTCGGGGACCGCGACGTGGCGCTTCGCCTCGGGCCCGGGGTCGACCCCGCGTCGACCTGGGCCGGCGCGGCCCTCGTCGCGACCTCGCCGTCGATCACGCCGGGCTATCCGACGACCGAGCCGCGGCTCCGTGCCGAGCTCCAGGCCCTGGTGGCGGCGCGGGCTGGAGGGGATCCCGACGCCCCGGCCCTCGTCAGCGAGTCGGACCTGTTCCTCCGCCTCTGCCCGGCCCCGACGGTCGGCGTCACCGGGACCAAGGGCAAGACCACGACGTCCTCGCTGGCTCACGCGATCCTGGCCGCGGACCCGGTCCACCCGGCGCTCCTGGGCGGGAACATCGGGACGCCGCTGGTGGAGCGGCTGCCCGAGCTCACGCCCGGATCATCGCGTGGTCGTGGAGCTCTCGGAGCTCCAGCTGCCCGCCCTCTCGCGTGGGACGACCGTGGCGGTCTACACCAACGTCACCTCCGACCACCTGGACCGGCACGGGACCGTCGACGCGTACCGGCGCGTCAAGCGCCGCCTCGCGGAGCTGGTGGACCCGGACGGGGCGCTCGTGCTCAACATCGAGGACCCCGTCGTGGGCGGGTACGCCGGGCTCGGCACGGCGCCGGTGGTCCTGTACCGGAACGACCGGCCGCTGCCGGGCGGGCTGGGCGTCGTGGAGGGCTGGATCGTGTCGGCGGCGGTCGAGCGGCTGCCGCTGGCGGGAGGCGGCACGGCCGCCGCGGGTCCCGGAGGCGGGATCATGCCGGTCGACGAGCTGGCGATCCCCGGGCGCCACAACGTGTCCAACGCCCTGGCGGCGATCGCCGTGGGGCTGCTGTTCGGCGTCGCCCCGGACGCCATCCGGCGCGCGGCGGCGGCCTTCACGGGGGTGGAGCACAGACTCCAGTCGGTCGGCCTGGTCGACGGTGTCCGGTTCGTCAACGACTCGCAGGGGACACAGCCCGACGCGGTGATCGCGGCCCTGCGCGCCTTCCCGGCCCCGGTCGTGCTCATCGCGGGCGGCCGCGACAAGGGCGTGGACCTCTCGGAGCTGGCGCGCGTCGCCGCGGCGTCAGCGGACGCGGCGGTGCTGATCGGGGAGAGCGGCCCGGTGCTCGAGGGCCTGTTCCGCGACGCGGGCCTGGCCCGCACCAGGCGCGCCGGGTCGATGGACGAGGCCGTGGCCGTGGCCGCCGCCCTGGCGCACGAGGGTCTTGCGTCGCGACCGGCCGGGACCGTGGCCACGGTGGTGCTGAGCCCGGCGGCCGCGTCGTTCGACATGTTCGAGGACTATGCGGCCCGGGGCCGCGCGTTCATCGCCGCCGTGGCGCGCCTCGCGGGTGGCCCGGTCGGTACGGGAGGGCCCGCATGAGCACGACGCCGCTTCCGATCTCGCGCCCGGCCGTCCGGCCGAAGCCGAGGGACACGCTCCAGCGTGAGCAGCACGAGCCCGAGTACGGGATCCTGGTGGCGATCGTCGCCCTGGCGGCCATCGGCATCCTGATGGTCTACTCGTCGTCCGCGATGAAGGCCTTCCTGTCGAAGGAGGCGGACACGTTCGCGATCGTCGGCCCCCAGATCCTGTGGGCGGCGATCGGGGTCGTGGCGATGGTCGTGATGATGCGGGTGGACTACCGCTGGCTCCGGGTGGTGTCCGTCCCGGTCTTCCTGGTCGCCATCGCCGGCCTCGTCCTCGTCTTCGCCCCGGGGCTCCAACGGGTCGTCGGCGGCTCGGCGCGGTGGCTGGTGATCGGCCCGCTGCCCGCCTTCCATCCGGCCGAGTTCATGAAGCTCGCTCTCGTGATCTACCTCGCCCACTGGTTCGCCAAGCGCGGGAGCGCCGTCCACGGGTTCTGGTCGGGGACGGTGCCGTTCCTCGTGATCACCGGCCCGGTCGTGGCCCTGGTGCTGATGGAGCCCGACATGGGCACCTCGACCGTGCTCGGGGCAACCGCCCTCGTCATGTTCTTCCTGGCCGGCGCGAACCTGCTCCACCTCGTGGCGCTGGCCGCGGTTGCCGTGCCGGTCGCCCTCGCCCTGTTCATGCGCGGCTACCAGATGGACCGGGTCACCGCCTGGCTGAACCCGTGGGACGACCGCTCCGGCCTCGGGTTCCACAGCGTCCAGGGGTTCCTCGCCCTGGCCCTCGGGGGCGTGCTGGGCGCCGGGCTCGGCGAGAGCCGGCTGGCGGGCGGCCTGTTCCTGCCGAATGCCTCGAACGACTTCATCTTCGCGATCATCGGCGAGGAGTTCGGGCTCCTGGGGGCGGGCCTCGTGATCGTCCTGTTCCTCGCCTTCGGCTACCTTGGCATCCGGACGTCGCTGGGCGCACCGGACACCTTCGGCGCCCTCCTCGCGGCCGGCATCACCGCCTGGATCTGCATCCAGGCGTTCATCAACATGGCTGTGGTCGTCGGCCTGATCCCGGTCACCGGCATCCCGCTGCCGTTCGTGTCGGCGGGTGGTTCGTCGCTCATCATCAGCTTTGCCGCGGTGGGCATCCTGCTGTCGGTGTCACGAGAGACCGTCGAGAAAGGAACCTGGAACGATGCGCCTGCTGATCGCGGGCGGGGGAACGGGCGGGCATATCTACCCGGCCCTCGCCGTCGCCCGGTCGCTCCGCGCTCGAGCCGGCGCGCCTGACCTCGCCTGGCTCGGCGGGCACCGCGGCCTCGAGCAGTCGATCGTCCCCGCGGCCGGGATCCCGCTCCGGCGGCTCCTGCTGCGCTCGCTCCGGTCCGCGGGGCGCGACGTGCACCTCGTGCTGGATCCGATCCGGCTGGGGCTCTCGATCCCCCAGGCCCTGATCCTGCTGCTCGCGCGCCGCCCGGCCGCCATCTTCACCACGGGCGGTTACGTCTCGATCCCGACGCTGCTCGTCGCACGCCTGCTGCGCATCCCGAGCGTCCTCTGGGACGGCAACGTCGTGCCCGGGCGCAGCGTCCGCTTCGTCGCGGGATGGGCGACGGCGATCGCCGTCAGCCACGCCGAGACAGGCGCCGCGCTGGGCCACCCCCGGTGCTACCTGACCGGCACGCCGATCCGCGGCCTGGAGGGGGTCGACGTGGACGCCGCGCGGGAGAGGTTCGGCGCCCGGCCGGGCGAGCGGATCCTGCTCGTGTTCGGCGGGTCGCAGGCGGTCCGCCGGATCAACGACGCCGTCACGGGGGCGCTGCCGAGGCTGGTCGAGCGCGTGCGGGTGGTGCACGTCACGGGCGACGCGGGCTACGGCCAGGCGATCGCCGCGCGCGAGGCCCTGCCGCCCGAGCTGCGGGACCGCTACCGGCCGTTCCCGTTCCTGTACGAGGAGATGGCCGACGCCCTCGCGGCGGCGGACCTGCTGGTCGGGCGCGCGGGAGCGTCCACGCTGGCCGAGGCCGCGGCGTTCGCGCTGCCGGTGGTGATCGTCCCGTACCCGCACGCTTCGGGGCACCAGCGGCGCAACGCCGAGGCATATGTCGCGGCGGGTGCGGCGGTGCTGATCGAGGACGAGGCGCTGGACGCCGACAGCCTGGTCGAAGCGGCGGGCCTCCTGGCCGATCCCGCCCGCCATGCCGTGATGTCGGCCGCCGCCCGCGACCTGGCCCGCCCCGACGCGGCAGGGGCAGTGGGCGACCTGGTGATGGCCGTTGCCCTCCGCGAGCCGCTCCCGACGCAGGCCGAGATCGCCGCCGTCGCCCGGGGGGGCAGGCGGTGACACCCGCCGGGTTCGATGCGTTCGCGGTCGGGACGGAGATCCAGCGGCGGATCGGCGTCAAGACCGTCCGGGACGAGCCCCTCGCCCGCTTCACGACGATGCGGGTGGGCGGCCCCGCCGACCTGTTCGCCGTCGCCCACAACGCCTTCGAGCTGCGCGCGCTGGTGCGGTTCGCCCGGGCTCGCGCGATCCCGTTCGTGATCCTCGGCCGTGGCAGCAACCTGGTGATCTCGGACGCCGGCATACGTGGCCTGGTGATCCACGCGAAGGCGGAGGCGACGCGCGTCGAGGGCGACCGCTACCGGGCCGAGGCGGGCGTCCCGATGGCACGCGCCGCCACCGAGACGCAGCAGGCGGGCCTGGCGGGCCTCGAGTACGGACTGGCCATCCCGGGCACCGTGGGCGGCGCCGTCTGGGCCAACGCGGGCGCCCACGGCAGCGACACGGCGGGCGTGCTCGAGTCCGCGACGGTCCTCACGGAGGACGGCACGGAGCGGGAGATGCCGGCCGCCGACCTTGGCTTCGGGTACCGGCACAGCCGGTTCAAGGACCACGGCGCGACCGAGGCGGCCGGGCCGGCCGAGATCGTGATGGCGGCGGTGTTCCGGCTGCGTGTCGCGGACCCCGCCGAGATCCGGGCGCGACTGGACGAGATCCGGCGCTGGCGGCGGGAGCACCAGCCACTGGGCATCCCGTCGGCCGGCAGCGTCTTCCGGAACCCGCCCGACGACTCCGCGGGCCGGCTGATCGAGGCGCTGGGGCTCAAGGGCTTCCGGATCGGCGGGGCGGTCGTTTCCGAGAAGCACGCTAACTTCATCGTCAACGACCGGCAGGGGACCGCGGCCGACGTCCGCGCCCTGGCCGGACACGTCCGTCGCACTGTCCGCGAGCGCCACGGGATCGAGCTCTCGTTCGAGATCGAGTTCGTGGGCGACTGGTCTGCCATGCCACACCCGGAGTACGCCTGATGCCCGTCCCGCCGCTCGGCCACGATCCGGCCGAGACACCGGTCGCCGTCGTCTACGGGGGGCCGTCCGCGGAGCACGACGTGTCGATCGTCTCGGGCACCGCGATCGCCGACGCCCTCGCCGCATCCGGCTACGGCGTCGCCCAGTGGCTGATCGATCTCGGCGGGGCCTGGTGGCGGCTGCCCCCGGATCACCGCCGCGACGGACGGCCGCAGGCCGCGTACGACGAGCCCGGGGCGCTGGGCGCCGAGGGGCCGCTGACGGCCGCGGACGCGCTGGCGGGGATCGCGGCCGGCCCTGCCGGCCGGCCGGTCGTGTTCCTCGCGCTCCACGGGCCGTTCGGCGAGGACGGCACGGTCCAGGCCCTGTGCGAGGCGGAGGGCCTGCCGTACACGGGATCCGGCGTCACCGCCAGCGCGATCGGCATGGACAAGGCCATCTTCAAGCGTCTCGTGCGCGGGCTCGGGCTGCCGGTCGTGGACTGGGTCGAGGTGCGTGCCGCGCGCTGGGCGAAGGCACCCGACGAGGTGCTGGCGGAGCTCGAGGCGTTCGCGGCCGGGACGGGCGACGGGCGGCTGATGGTCAAGCCCGCGCGGCTCGGCAGCTCGCTCGGGATGACCATCGCCCACGCGCCGGGGGAGCGGTCGGGCGCGCTCGCGGAGGCCTTCCGCTTCGACGACCTCGCCCTGGTGGAGCGGTACCTCGCCCACGCCCGGGACCTCGAGGTGGCGGTGATCGGCAACGAGCCCGACGCGCTCGAGCTCTATGGTCCCGGGGAGATCCTCCCGGGCCACGAGTTCTACGACTACGTCGCGAAGTACACGCCCGGCATGTCCGAGACAAACATGTCGGCCGAGGTGACCGCGGTCGAGCGGGCCACGATCCTCAAGCTCGCCCGGGACGCCTACCGGGCGATCGGCGCGGAGGGCTTCGCGCGCGTCGACTTCCTCCTCGCGGGCCGGGAGCTCGTGGTGTCCGAGATCAACACGATCCCCGGCTTCACGCCGATCAGCCTGTTCCCGACCCTGCCGGCCGCGGCCGGCTACGACTTCGCCGCGGTGTGCCGTCGCGTCGTGGACCTCGCCCTCGCCCGCGACGCCGCGCGGATTCGCCACCGCGTATACCCGGACGACCTCCCGCGATGATCCGACGCCCGTCCGGACGCCACGCCGCCCCCGCCACCCGGCAGGTGCGGCCCATCGGGGTCCGGGCGGGGGGTCGAGCGGGCGGCGGCTACAGGAGGACGACCCCGGTGCGGCGCGCGTCGGCGGGGCTGACGCCCGTGCGGGCCGGTGCGCTCCTGGCCCTGATCGCCGCGATCGCCGGACTCTACGGCGTGGCGACGACGGGGGCGTTCGCGGTGCAGCGGACGAGCATCGAAGGCATCACCTGGACACCCGAGGCCGACATCCTGGAGGCGCTGGCCATCCCGGCCGGGCAGAATTCGTTCGCGCTGCGGACGGCCGAGCTGGAGGCGCGGCTGCGCGCGATCCCGTCCGTGCGCGCCGCTGCCGTGACCGTGGCGCTCCCGGACGAAGTTCGGGTGACCATCACCGAGAGGGAGCCGCTCATCGTCTGGCAGGCGGGAGGCCGTCGCTTCCTGGTGGATGCGTCGGGGTTGCTGTTCGGCGAGCAGGACGGCGCGGCGCCGGAGGGCACCGCGCTGCCGGCCGTCACGGACCGCCGTGCGGCAGCCGGCGGGCTGGGCGTCGGCTCCACGCTGGACCCGGTCACCCTCGACGCCGCGTTGCGCCTCGGCTCGCTCGTGCCGGCGGACATCGGCAGCGCCGCGACCGCCCTCGATCTCAGCGTCGATGACCAGGAGGGCTTCGCCATGCACGCCAGCCCGACGGGCTGGACGGCGGTGTTCGGGTTCTACACGCCGACGCTCCGGACCACCGACCTGGTCCCGGGGCAGGTGCGCCTGCTCAGGAGCCTCCTGCTCGGACGGGAGGAGAACGTCCAGCGCGTGATCCTCGCGGACGACCGGAGCGGGACCTACGTGCCGCGCGCGACGCCGAAGGCATCGTCGACCCCCAAGGCCTCCGCGACGCCGAAGGCCTCGTCGACCCCCAAGGCCTCCGCGAGGCCCAAGGCTTCCGCGACGCCGAAGGCCACTGCGACCCCCCGTCCGTGAGGGCCGCAACCCGTCCCGGGCCTCCGCGGAGCCGGTCGTCTGGTAGCGTATCGGGGACGTTCAACCGGACGGAGGCTGCCCGCCTGTGCTCCTGCCCCTCGTGGGTCTACTCGTCGGCGTCCTGGCCGGTCTCGTCCTCAACGTCAATGTCAGCTTCGAGTTCTCCCGCTACTCCGCCGTGGCGATCCTCGCGGCGCTCGACTCCGTCCTCGGGGCCGTGCGCGCCGAGCTCGACGGCGTCTACGACAATCGCATCTTCATCAGCGGCTTCGTCACCAACGCGGTGGTGGCGGTCCTCCTCACCTTCATCGGCGACAGGCTCAACCTGGACCTCTACCTCGTGGCCCTGATCAACTTCGGCTTCCGCATCTTCAACAATGTCGCGCTGATCCGGCGCCATTTCATCTGAGCAGGGAGGGGACGACAGGCACGTGGAACGGGAAGCGGTCCTCGTCGGCATCGACGTCGGCACGTCGAAGGTCTGCGCTCTCATCGGCGAGGTCGGCCGGGACGGGCGCCTGACCATCATGGGCCACGGGACCGTGCCCACCACCGGCCTCAAGAAGGGCGTGGTCGTCAACATCGACCAGTCCGTGCGCTCGATCGCGGACGCCGTCGAGCGGGCCGAGCGGCTCTCCGGCTGGAAGATCGACCGCGCGTTCGTGGGCGTGGGTGGCCAGCACGTCGAGAGCCTGAACTCCACCGGCCAGGTCGCGGTCACCGCGCACCACCGCGAGGTCACGCGGGAGGACATCAACCGCGCGATCGAGGTGGCCCGGGCCGTCTCGATCCCGAACAACCGCGACGTGCTCCACGTGGAGCGGCGCGGGTTCACCGTGGACGGCCAGGAGGGCGTCAAGGACCCGTTGGGCATGAGCGCCCTGCGGCTCGAGGTGGAGGCCCACATCGTCACCGGCTCCGCCACCGCGGTGCAGAACCTCACCAAGTGCGTCGGCCTGGCGGGCGTCAAGATCGACGAGCTGGTCGTGAACGGTCTCGCGTCGGCCGAGGCGGTCGTGACCGAGACGGAGAAGGAGCTGGGGGTCGCCATCGCGGACATCGGGGCGGGCACGATCGACCTGACCCTGTTCGCCGAGGGCTCGCCATTTCACACGGCCGTGCTCCCGGTGGGCGGCAACAACGTGACCAACGACGTGGCGATCGGCATCAAGACGACCCTCCAGGTCGCGGAGGAGCTCAAGATCAGCCACGGGACCTGCGACCTGCGCAACATCGAGGACGAGGAGATCGCCGTCTCCGTGCTCGGCGAGGAGGCCGGCCGGACGGTGAGCCGCGAGGAGCTGTGCCGCATCATCGAGGCCCGCATGCGGGAGACCTTCGAGATGCTCAAGGCGGAGATGGCCCGCAGCGGCCATGGCATGCTGCCGGCCGGGATCATCCTCACCGGCGGCGCCTCGCAGCTCTCCGGGACGGCCGAGCTCGGCCGCGAGGTCCTCCAGATGCCCGTCCGCATCAGTGGGCCTACGGGCATCGGCGGGCTCGTGGACACGATCCAGCTGCCGCCCTACGCGACCGCCGTCGGCCTGCTTCGCTGGGGCGCCGCGCAGATCGCGCTGGGCGAGCCGCTGCGCTACGAGTCCGCACCGGGTGGCGGGGGCCTGGGCCGGCTCCGGGACGCGATCCGCAACATCTTCCCGTAGGGCGGCGCGGCGTGCGCTCGCTCGAGATCGAGGTGCGGACGGGGCGCGACCGCGGCTTCACCGACCTCACCCCCGCCTGCTCCCGTTTCGCGGCCGACGCCTCGGGCGGCGGGGATGGGCTGCTCTCGGTCTTCATCCCGCATGCCACGGCCGGCATCGTGGTGCTGGAGCTGGCCGCCGGCTCGGAGAAGGACGCCCTCCAGGCGCTCGACCGCCTGCTGCCGCGTGACGACCGCTGGTCCCACAGGCACGGCACGCCCGGCCACGGAGCCGATCACGTGCTCCCGCTGCTGGCCTCGCCGTCGCTGACCGTGCCGGTGATCGCCGGGCACCTCGCGCTCGGGACGTGGCAGTCCATCACGCTGCTGGACCCCAACGAGGACAATGCAACCCGCCGCGTGCGGCTCAGCTTCCTCGAGGGATAGCCCGGAGCGGGCGTCCGCGCACGCACCGGACGGGCGTCGCGCTCACGCACCGGACGGGCGTCGCGTGCACGCACCGGACTGACGCCGGGCGTTCGCGAGCGTGGATTGTGCGGGACCGCAGTTGTGCGGCGCGGGTATACTCCCCTTCCGCCCGACGGCCCCGTCGCGGAGCCGGCCCCAGGAGCCGGTCACCCGGGGGACGAACGGTCACCCGTCCAGACGCCACGTACCCGTGCCACGAACCCGTACCACCGATCGAGGAGAGCGCCGATGCCGCTGCGATCCGACTCCGAGAACTTCGCCCTCATCCGAGTCATCGGGGTCGGCGGCGGGGGCAGCAACGCGGTCAACCGGATGATCCGCGCCGAGATGATGGGCGTCGAGTTCATCGCCTGCAACACGGACGCCCAGGCGCTCCTGCAGTCGGACGCTCCCCACAAGATCCGAATCGGCGACAAGATCACCAAGGGCCTCGGGGCCGGCGGTGACGCGTCGATCGGCGCGCGGGCGGCCGAGGAGGACAGGGACAAGATCGCCGACGCGATCGCGGACTCCGACATGGTGTTCATCACGGCCGGCCTCGGCGGCGGGACGGGCTCAGGCGCCGCCCCCGTGGTGGCCGAGATCGCGAAGGAGCAGGGCGCGCTCACGATCGGGGTCGTGACCAAGCCGTTCAGCTTCGAGGGCAGCCGGCGCAAGCTGATCGCGGAGAAGGCGGCCGAGGAGCTCAAGTCCAAGGTCGACACGCTGATCACGATCCCCAACGACAGGCTCCGGGACGTGGTCCAGAAGAACACCTCCATCGTGGACGCGTTCCGCGTCGTGGACGACGTGCTCCGCCAGGGCGTCGCCGGCATCAGCGACATCATCACGGAGCCCGGGCTCATCAACCTGGACTTCGCCGACGTCCGCACGATCATGAAGGACGCCGGATCCGCGCTGATGGGCATCGGCCGGGCGACCGGCGACAACCGGGCGCTCGACGCGGCCCGCCAGGCGGTGGCCAGCCCGCTCCTCGAGATCAACATCTCGGGCGCCCAGGGCATCCTGTTCAACATCACCGGGTCATCGAACCTCACCCTGTGGGAGGTCACCGAGGCAGCCGAGGAGATCCGCGCTGCCGCGGACCCCGAGGCGAACATCATCTTCGGGACGAGCTTCAACGAGCGCCTCGGGGACGAGGTGATGGTCACCGTCATCGCCACCGGCTTCGACGGCCGTCGGCGGACCGACAGCGTCCGCGCCGCCGCCGGGGAGCGTATCGCCGGCGCCCTGGCCTCCCGCTCGGCGACCGTCAACCCTGCGGGCGGCGCCACCATCCCGGCCCGCGACTTCCTCGAGGAGCTCGAGCGCCAGCGAACCGAGAGCGACAGCAACGCCCGCGCCCGCGAGGAGGCCGCCCCGGTCCCGGCTCGCCCCGAGCGGTCGGTAGGGGAGCCGACCGTCCGCCGCGCCCCCGCCTATGACGCGGACGACCTGGAGATCCCGAGCTTCCTCCGCCGCAAGTAGGCGCCCGGCCTGCCGGCGTCGGCGCGCCGCCGTCCACCCGGCGACAGGCGCATGACCGGCGTGCCGCTCGACACGGACGAGGTCGAAGCGTTCGCCCATGCCCGCGACGAGGTGCTCGGGTCGCATCGCCACGGCCGCCGTCCGGTCGGGACGACGCTCCGACTCGGTGACCCTCGTCGCGGTCTGCAAGACGGTGCCCGCGGATCGGGTCCGGGCGGCGGTCGCCGCCGGCATCGGCGTCCTCGGCGAGAACCGGGTGCAGGAGGCCGCCGGCAAGATCCCCGGAGTCCCCGGGGCCACGTGGCATCTCATCGGACCGCTGCAGTCGAACAAGGCGCGCCGGGCGATCGAGCTGTTCGACGTCGTCGAGTCGGTCCACGACGAGGACCTCGCACGCCGGCTGGACGGGATCGTCCGGGCGATACCGGGCGGACGAAGGCTCGAGGTCCTGCTCCAGGTCAACGTCGATCGGGACCCGGCGAAGGCGGGCTTCGGCCCGGGCGAGCTGGAGGCCGCGGTCGAGCGCCTCGATCCCCTCGAGGGGATCGACATCCGGGGCCTGATGACGATCGGCCGTCTCGCCGCCGATCCCGAGGAGGCTCGGCCCACATTCGTCGCCCTGCGCGCCCTGTCCGAGCGGCTGCGGGCGCGCTGGCCGCGCCTGGGGCCGGAGCTCTCGATGGGGATGAGCGACGACTTCGAGGTGGCGGTGGAAGAGGGGGCGACGATCGTCAGGGTCGGCAGGGCGATCTTCGGGGACCGCGCCACGGGCCCCGCCGGCCGGCGGGGCTGAGCGTGAGGGCCCCGGCCGGAATCGGCTGACCCGGGCCGCGAATCGGCTGACCCGGGCCCCAAATCGGCTGACCCCGGCCAGCCGGCCGACCCCCGGTCGCGCTGATCCCGGCCGCTGCTAGACTCGCGGCCGTGGGCCTCTTCTTCCAGATCTTCATCGGCACCGCTCGTCGCCATCCTCTGGCTCCTGGTGCTCGGGCGCGTGGTCGCTGACCTTCATCGACCCGACCGGCGGCTCGAGGGCCGCCGTCCTCCTGGTCCAGGCGACGGAGCCCATGATCGCCCCGGTCAGGCGCCTCCTGCCGTCGACCGGCACGCTCGACGTCTCGAGCTTCGTCGTCCTGCTGGTCCTCGGCATGCTCTGGCGCGCGATCCTCTGAACGGCCCGAATCTCTGAACGGCCCGGGCGACCGCGGGGTCCGCTTCACCGTCCGGCTCACGCCCCGCGGCGGGGCCGACCGCGTGGACGGCGTGGTCGACGGCGTGCTGCGGGCCCGGGTGGCGGCGCCGGCCGTCGACGGCGCGGCGAACCAGTCGCTGGTCCGGCTCCTCGCCGACGAGCTCGACGTGCCACGGCGGGACGTCCGGCTGGTCGCCGGCGCCACCGCCCGGACCAAGGTGATCGCCGTGGACGGTGTCGCCGCGGAGCGGCTGCGGGAACGCTGGCCGGGCCTCCGTTCCTGACCCCGGCGCCCGTTCCGCATCGAGAGCCCGTTCCACGGCGTCCACGGGTCGCGCTAGAATGCGAGTCCCTCGGGACCCGGGGCGATTAGCTCAGTTGGTTAGAGCGCACGGTTCACATCCGTGAGGTCACTGGTTCGAGTCCAGTATCGCCCACCACGCCCCCGCCCACCGCTGCGGCCCGACCGCTCCAGCCTCTCGATTGCGGGGATCTGATTCGACCCTAACCGCGCGTCACACCGGCCGCGCCATGCTCGTCGGAGTCGGGGAGGACACCTCGTGGCGCGGCCCTCCTCCCCGCGCCAGGAGAGCGTCCCATACGCGGCGAAGCCCCCTGATCCCTCAGGGGGCTTCGCGTATGTCCGAGGTCCGGCCGTTGTCCGCGGTCCGGTCCTCGTTCCCGATCTTCGGCCGTGTCGCCTCCGTCAGCCGGCGGCGAGCCGCCGGAGGACGGCGGGCAGGATGCCGCCCTGCCGCAGGTAGTCCACGTCGATCGGGCCGTCGAGCCGGGCGATCGCATGGAAGCGGCGCTCGGCGCCATCCTCGTCCGAGCGTGCGACGACGGTCACCACTTGCCGCGGCGCGAGCTCCGCCATCCCGGCGATGCTGTACGCCTCCCGGCCCGTGAGGCCGAGGGACGCGGCGCTCTCGCCGGGGAGGAACTGGAGCGGGAGGACGCCCATGCCCACGAGGTTGGAGCGGTGGATGCGCTCGTAGCTCTCCGCGATGACCGCCCGGACGCCGAGGAGCGTGGTGCCCTTGGCGGCCCAGTCGCGCGACGAGCCCGACCCGTACTCCCGGCCGGCGATGACCACCAGGGGCACGCCCTCGTCCCGGTACCGCATCGCGGCGTCGTAGATGAAGGTCTGCTCGCCGTCCGGCAGGTGGACCGTGTACGGCCCCTCCGTGCCCTCGACCAGCCGGTTCCTGAGGCGGATGTTGCCGAAGGTGCCGCGCATCATGACCTCGTGGTGCCCGCGGCGGGCACCGTACGAGTTGAAGTCCACCGGCGCGACGCCCTGCGCCTGCAGCCACTGGCCTGCGGGCGACCAGGCGGCGATGGAGCCGGCCGGGCTGATGTGGTCGGTGGTCACCGAGTCGCCGAGCAGCGCGAGCACGCGGGCGCCCTCGATGTCGGTGAGCCGGGCCGGCTCCGCCGTGAGGCCCTGGAAGAACGGCGGGTTGGCGATGTAGGTCGAGGCGTCATCCCAGGCGTACCGGTCGCCGGCCGGGATCTGATCGCCCGCCACTGCTCGTCGCCCTCGAACACGGAGGCGTAGGTCGCCCGGAACAGCTCCGCGTCGATCGTGTCGCCGACGACCTGCCGGACCTGGTCCGGCGTCGGCCAGATGTCCGCGAGCATCACCGGCGCCCCGTCGGCGCCGATGCCCAGCGGCTGCGTCGTCAGGTCCACGTCGACGCGGCCGGCCAGCGCGAAGGCCACCACGAGCGGCGGCGACGCGAGATAGGCGGCCCGGACGAGGGGATGGACCCGGCCCTCGAAGTTCCGGTTGCCCGACAGCACGGCGGCGACCACGAGCTCGCCGGACTCGACCGCCTTCGCGATCGGCTCGTCCAGCGGCCCGGAGTTGCCGATGCAGGTCGTGCACCCGTAGCCGGCGAGGGCAAAGCCGAGGTCGGCCAGCGGCTCCATCAGCCCGGCGCGCTCGAGGTACCCGGTGACGGCCTTGGACCCGGGAGCGAGCGACGTCTTGACGGTGGGGGAGACCGCCAGCCCGCGCGCGACCGCGTTCCGCGCCAGCAGGCCCGCGCCCACCATGACCATCGGGTTGGACGTGTTGGTGCAGGACGTGATCGCGGCGATCGCCACGGACCCGTGCCCGAACTCCACCGCGCCGTCTCCGGTCCCGACGGACACGGGCGCCACCCCGACGGTGTCCGGATATGCGGCCCGGAAATTGTCGCCGACGCCGGCGAGGGACACGCGGTCCTGAGGGCGCCGCGGTCCCGCGAGCGACGGCTCCACAGTGCCGAGGTCCAGCTCCAGCGCCACGTCGAACTCGGGTCCGTTGCCCGGCTCGCGCCACAGGCCCTGGGCCTTCGCGTAGCGCTCCACCAGCTCGACGCGCTCCGCCGGCCGGCCCGTGAGCCGGAGGTAGGCGAGCGTCTCGTCGTCGATGGGGAAGAGCGTGGAGGTCGCCCCGAACTCCGGGCTCATGTTGCTGATCGTCGCCCGGTCGGCGAGGGACAGGCCGGCGAGGCCCTCGCCGGCGAACTCCACGAACGCGCCCACCACGCCGAACCTGCGCAGCATCTCGGTGATGACGAGGACGAGGTCGGTCGCGGTCGCCGCCGTCGGGAGCTCGCCCGCGAGGCGGACGCCGACGATCCGCGGCATCGGCTGGTACAGCGGCTGGCCCAGGAGGACGGCCTCGGCCTCGATCCCGCCCACGCCGTAGCCGAGGACGCCGAGCCCGTTGACCATCGTGGTGTGGGAGTCCGTCCCGACGACGGTGTCCGGGAACGCCACCCGGCCCGCGCCGTCCGCGCGATCCGCGACGACCGTGGCCAGGTACTCGAGGTTGACCTGGTGGATGATGCCGGTCCCGGGCGGGACCACGCGCAGGTCGCGGAACGCGGTCTGTGCCCAGCGGAGGAGCTTGTAGCGCTCGCCGTTGCGCTCGTACTCGCGCTCCACGTTGAAGGCGAAGGCGCCGGCGCCGCCCCAGGCGTCGATCTGCACGGAGTGGTCGATCACCAGGTCCGCGGGCACGAGGGGGTTCACGCGCGCGGGATCGCCGCCGAGCGACGCCATGGCGTCGCGCATGGCGGCCAGGTCCACGACCGCCGGCACGCCGGTGAAGTCCTGGAGGATGACCCTGCTGGGCATGAACGGGACCTCAGCCTCGCCCCCGGCGCCCGGGCTCCACGCGGCGAGCGTCGCGACGTCCTCCTCGCGCACGATGCCTCCGCCGGCATGGCGGAGGGCGTTCTCGAGCAGGATCTTGAGGGTCACGGGAGCCCTGCCCAGGTCCACGCCCAGCGGCAGGCCGGAGGTGGTGAGGGCTGAGAGACGGTAGTGGTCGGGAAGGCCCGATCCGAGCGACGCTCGGGCGCCGAATGCGTTGGGCGTGGTCATGCGCTTGATCTCCACTGTGGGGATCGGGCGATGAGGGTGCGCCCTCTGACCGCTCGCTACACTCGTCGCGTGGAAGTGTACAGCGCGATTCGTCGCCCGTCTGGAATCGACCGATGAAGGCCTGGGACGAGGCCGATGCCCTGCTCCGCCGCGCGGGTGGGCGGGATGCCGAGGCGGACGAGGACACGCTGGCGGCGATCGCGGAGCACGGGATCGCGCTCGATCCGGCGACGCCGGGGAGCCATCGGCACGGTGACGTGGAGCACGCGAGCGACCACACCCACCCGCACGCGCACTCGGACCCCGGCGAGCGGCCGGTGGTCGGGATCGTCGGCGCGGGCGCCGTCGGCCTGGCCCTGGGCGTCGCCCTCCATCGCGCCGGCTGGCCCGTGGGCGCGGTCGCGTCGCGGGACGCCGCCCGGCGCGCGCGGTTCCGGGAGCACGTCCCCTCCGTCCGTGCCTTCGCCGAGGCCGAGGCCCTCGTCGACGACGTGGAGCTCGTGATCCTCGCGGTGCCCGACGACGTGGTCCCGACGCTCGCGGCGTCCCTGCGCCTGTACGCGGGCCAGGCGATCGTGCACACGAGCGGCCTGCTGGGCGCCGAGGTGCTGGGTCCCGCGATGGCCGCGGGCACGCAGGCGGGGGCGTTCCACCCGCTCGTGGCGTTCGCCGACCTGGACCGCGCGCTGGCCGCGCTCCACGGCGCGACGATCGCCATCGAGGGCGACGACGACCTGGTCGCGCACCTGGCCGACATGGCGGAGGCGATCGGCGCCGTGCCGGTTCGCCTCGCCCCCGGCTCCAAGGCGGCGTACCACGCCGCGGCGGTCCTGTCCGCAGGGGGCGTGGTCGCGCTGCTCGACACGATCCGCGAGGTGGCCGCGATCGTGGGTCTCGATGAGGCCGGCGCGCTCGCGATCTACCTCCCGCTCCTCGAGCAGACCGTGGCCAACGCCCGGAGCCTCGGGATCGCGGCCTCCCTGACGGGGCCTGCGACCCGCGGCGATGCGGGCACGGTCGCCGCCCACCTGGCCGCGCTGGGGGCCGGCGCGCCCGATGCGATCCCGGTCTACCGGACGCTGGTGGAGCGCTCGGTCCGGATCGCGATCGAGCGGGGCGCCCTGTCACCGGAAGCGTCAGCCCGGCTCCGCTCCGCACTTGCAGGGAACCCCTGACGCGGTACGATGCGGGCATGCAGCACAGCATCGCCGCCCGGTACGCGGCATGGCCGGCGCGCTACGTCCACCCGTCGGCCCGGGCACGCGAGCGGCGACTCGGTCTGCACCCGGGGTCCGTCTTCGTGGCCGCCTCGCCGCGCCGCACCGTTCTCCGCCGGCCCGACGTGGGACCACTGACCGCGCTGCGCGCGCCATGGCGGGCGATGACCGTGGCACCCACCCGGCCGCAGCGCAGCGGCCGCCCGCGTCCGTCGGCCGCGATGTCGTGGACCAGGACGCACCGCGCCGGAGGCCCGCACCGCTCGTCCGTGGCGCCGGCGTGGCCCGCCTGAGGCAGGCAACCGCCACATCCGCCGGCGGGATCGTCATCCGTTTCGAGGGCGCGGTCCCGCAGCTGGTCGTCGGCAAGCGCCTCCGGGAGCGCGACGGCGTCACCTGGACGCTTCCCAAGGGCACGCCTCACCCCGCCGAGACGACCGAGCAGACCGCCCTGCGCGAGGTCGGCGAGGAGTCCGGCCTCGAGGTCGACATCGTCCGGCCCTTCGACTCGATCTCCTACACGTTCGTCCAGGGTCGGACGAGGATCCACAAGACCGTCCACTACTTCCTGATGGTCCCCACCGGCGGGGATCTCGCCCGTCACGACCACGAGTTCGACGAGGTCCGCTGGATCGGGTTCGACGAGGCGGCGGGGCTGCTCAGCTTCGAGACCGAGCGCGCCCTGGTGGCGCGCGCCGCCCGGGCTGCGACGGACGGCACCTTCCCGCTCACGGCCGACACGACGAGGCAGACCGAGCCATGACCGAGACCGCACAGCCGACGCCGGTGCCCACGCCGCTCCTCGACCGCCACGAGGCACTGGGCGCGAAGGTCGTGGAGTTCGCGGGCTGGCTCATGCCCATCCAGTACGCCGGCATCCTGGAGGAGCACCGGACGGTGCGGGCCGCGGCGGGCCTGTTCGACCTGTCGCACATGGGCGAGCTCGTCGTGGAAGGGCCGGACGCCGGCGCCATCCTGGCCGCCGCGCTCGTCACCGACCCGCCGGCCCTGGCGACTGGACGCGCCCACTACTCGATGATCTGCGCGCCCGACGGCGGCATCATCGACGACCTGATCGTCTACCGATTGGCCCAGGACCGGTTCATGGTCGTCGCCAACGCCTCGAACGCGCGTGTCGTCTCGGACGCCCTCGCGGAGCAGATCGAGGGCCACGAGGCCGTGCTGGACGATCGCACGCTGGCCACCGGCCTTGTCGCCGTCCAGGGGCCGCGGTCGCTGGAGATCGTGGGCTCCCTGACGAGCCTGGATCTCGGGGCGATCCGGTACTACGGGATCGCCGAGGGGGTGGTGGCGGGGATCGACGCCCAGGTCGCCCGCACCGGCTACACGGGCGAGGACGGCTTCGAGCTGTTCGTGGACGTGGAGCGACGTCGGCACGGTGTGGGACGCGCTGCTCGACGCCGGGCGCCCCCACGGCCAGGTCCCGGTGGGTCTCGGCGCGCGGGACACCCTGCGCCTGGAGGCCGGCATGCCGCTCTACGGCAACGAGCTGGACCGCTCCACCAACCCGTTCGAGGCCGGGCTCGGGCGCGTGGTGAAGCTGGGCAAGGCGGGCGACTTCACGGGGCGCGACGCGCTGGAGGCCGTGGCCCGGGACGGGATCGACCGCCGGCTCGTCGGCCTGGTGCTGCGCGAGCGCGGGATCGCCCGACACGGGTATCCGGTCCTCGACGCCGACGGCCGGACCGGCGCGGTGACCTCGGGCACCATGTCGCCGACGCTCGGGACCGCGATCGCCATGGCGTACGTCGCTCCCGCCCATGCCGAACCCGGTACGATGCTGGCCGTCGAGATCCGCGGCGCCCGTGTCGCCGCCCAGGTCGTGCCGCTCCCGTTCTACAAGAGGCCCGCCTGACGTCCGGCGGGCACCGGCGTCCGCACCGCCACGAAGCCACGGTCATCTCGCTCATCGCGCCGCACCAGCCGCGACGCCGCCACGGAGGAACCGGCCCGATGGTCCCCAGCGACCTGCGCTACACCAAGGAGCACGAGTGGATCCGCGTCGAGGGTGACGAGGCCGTGGTCGGCATCACCCAGTACGCCGCCGACCAGCTGGGCGACATCGTGTTCGTCGAGCTGCCGGACGCCGGGCGGGCCCTCAAGCAGGCCGCCGCGTTCGGCGTGGTCGAGTCCGTCAAGGCGGTCAGCGACCTGTATGCCCCCGTCTCGGGCGAGGTCACCGGCACCAACGAGACCCTCGCGGGCGCACCCGAGGCCGTCAACACGCGACCCGTACGGCGCCGGCTGGCTGGTGCGGCTCCGTCTCGCGGACGCGGGCGAGCTCGATGCCCTGCTCGACGCCGACGCGTACGACGCCCTCATCGCCGGCGGCTGACCGATGCCCTACGGCTCGCACACGGCCGACGACCGGGCGCGGATGCTGGCGGCGATCGGCATCGACTCGGTCGACGAGCTGTTCGAGGGGATCCCGGTCGCCCTCCGCGCCGGTCCGCTGCGACTCGACGACCCGGAGCCGGAGCTCGAGCTCTCGCGCCGCCTGGCGGCCCTGGCCGCCCGCAACCGCGTGGACCTGGCGAGCTTCCTGGGCGCCGGTGCCTACCGCCACTGGACCCCGGCGGTCGTGGACCAGATGCTGCTCCGCGGCGAGTGGTACACGGCCTACACGCCGTACCAGCCCGAGGTGTCGCAGGGGACACTGCAGAGCATCTACGAGTACCAGTCGCTGCTCGCCGAGCTCACGGGGCTCGACGTGGTCTCCGCCTCGCACTACGACGGCGGGGCGGCGACCGCCGAGGCGGCGCTGATGACCTGCCGGGCGACCCGCCGGAACCGGGTGCTGGTGTCCCGCGCCGTCCATCCCCACTACCGGCAGACGCTCGAGACCTACGCCGAAGGGGCGGGCCTCCTCGCGGACGAGATCCCGCTCGTCGCCGGCGGGCCGCTGGCCGGCACCACCGACCTCGACGCGCTCGCACGCCTCCTCGCCGATCCCGACCGGCCGGTGGCCGGCGTCGTGGCCGCGCAGCCCAACGTCCTCGGCTTGCTCGAGGACATGCCCGCGATCGGGCGGCTCGCCCATGGCGCCGGCGCGCTGTTCGTCAGCGTCATCGAGCCGGTGTCGCTCGCGGTCCTCGCCCCGCCGGGCGAGTACGGCGCGGACATCGCGGCGGGCGAGGGCCAGCCGCTCGGCATCCCCCTCCAGTACGGCGGCCCGTACCTCGGCATCGTCGCCTGCACGGACCCGCTCGTGCGCCAGATCCCGGGTCGCCTGGTCGGCCAGACCACCGACCTCGACGGGCGGCGCGCCTTCGTGATGACGATGCGGGCCCGCGAGCAGGACATCCGGCGCGAGAAGGCGGCCAGCAACATCTGCACCAACCAGGCCCTCCTCGCGCTGGCGGCGTCGATCTACCTCGCCGCGATCGGGCCGCACGGCCTCCGCGACGTGGCCGCCGGCGGGAGCCGCGCGGGCGTCGGAGCTGGAGGCGGCGCTGGCCGCCGCCGGAGCACCCCGGCTGCACGCCGGCCCCTACCTCAACGAGCTCGTCGTCCGGGTGCCCGACGCCCGCGGCGTCCACGCCCGGCTCCTGGAGCGGGGCGTCCTGGCCGGGATCCCGACCGCGGACCTGCTGCCGGACGAGCCGGCGGTGGCCGACGGCCTCCTGGTCTGCGCCACCGAGGTGACCACGTCCGCGGAGATCGCCCTGTTCGCGAGCGCCCTGCGGTCCGAGCTGGCCGGCGCCGTCGTGGCGGGGGGTGCGCGGTGAGCGTCGTCGGCGAGAAGCTGCAGCCCACGCTGTTCGAGCTGAGCCGCCCCGGCCGCGGCGGGGGCAAGATCCCGCACCCGCCCGCCGGGTGCCCTCGACCGGATCCCGGCCGCGGCCCTCCGCTCGGTGCCCGCGGCCCTGCCGGAGCTGGCCGAGCCCGCGGTCGTGCGCCACTACGTCAACCTGTCCGCGCTCAACTACTCGATCGACGGCGGGTTCTACCCGCTCGGGTCGTGCACGATGAAGTTCAACCCGAAGCTCAACGAGTGGGCCGCGCGCCTGCCCGGCTTCGCGGGCCTCCACCCGATGGCGCCGGACGCGCTCGCCCAGGGCACGCTGGCGCTGCTGTTCGAGCTCGAGGCGATGCTGGCCGAGATCAGCGGCATGGCGGCGGTCACCCTCCAGCCCGCGGCCGGGGCCCACGGCGAGCTGACCGGGATCATGATGGTCCGGGCGTACCACCGGTCCCGCGGCGACCTCGAACGGACCGAGGTGCTCGTCCCCGACTCCAGCCACGGGACCAACCCGGCCACCGCGTCCATGGCCGGCTTCCGGACGATCACGATCCCGTCCGCACCGGACGGGGGCGTCGACCTCGACGCGTTCCGGGCCGCCCTGGGCCCGAGGACCGCGGCGATCATGATCACGAACCCGTCCACGCTCGGGCTGTTCGAGCGGCGGATCGGGGAGCTGCTGGACGCGACCCACGCCGCCGGCGCGCTGGCCTACATGGACGGCGCGAACCTCAACGCCATCCTGGGCCGGTTCCGGCCCGGCGACGCCGGGTTCGACGTCATGCACTTCAACGTCCACAAGACGTTCAGCACGCCCCACGGCGGCGGCGGCCCGGGGGCCGGTCCCGTCGGCGTCCGACCCGACCTCGTCCCGTTCCTGCCGAGCCCGCGCGTCCTCCGCGCCGACGACGGGACCTACCGTCTCGAGCGGACGGGCGAGCGGCCGACGTCCATCGGCCGGATGCGCTCGTTCTTCGGGAGCACGGGCGTGCTCGTCCGGGCCTACGCCTACCTGCGGGCCCACGGCGGGCAGGGCCTGCGGGAGGTCTCGGACGACGCCGTCCTGGCGGCGAACTACCTCAAGGCCCGCGTCTCGACCGCCTACGTCGTCCCGTTCGCCGGGCCGTGCATGCACGAGTTCGTGGCCTCGGCGTCGGACATCAAGCACCGGAGCGGGGTCCGGACCCTCGACATCGCCAAGCGCCTGATCGACAAGGGCTACCACCCGCCGACGATCTACTTCCCGTTGACGGTCGAGGAGGGGATGCTGATCGAGCCCACCGAGACCGAGTCGCTCGAGACGCTCGACGGGTTCGCGGACGCACTCCTGGAGATCGCGCGCGAGGCGGAGACGGACCCGGCGCTCGTGACCGGCGCCCCGCACACCGCCCCGGTCCGCCGCCTGGACGAGGCGACCGCCGCCCGGCAGCCGAACCTCCGGTGGCGGGGCATGACCGGTGCCGAGACGCCGTGCCCGGACTGACGGAGCCCCGGGTCCGGGGCCCCCGCGCGTGGCGACCTCGGCGAACGCATTTGCCGGATACGCACTCGGCACCGGTCCGCTATCCTCGCGGCCATGGGTGGTAGAAGTCTCCGCCAGATCGTCTGGGCGCGCCTCCGTCGCGACCACCTCGCGATGGTGTGCCTCGGTGATCCTGGTGGCGATGTACGCGCATCGCGATCTTCGGCCCCCTGGTCGCCGGCATGATCGGCGTCGATCCCTACAAGTTCGACGCGGCGGCGATCAGCGACCTGGGCGGTCGCCCCAACGGGGACTGGGGCGGGATCACCCCCGCACATCCGCTCGGGGTCGAGTGGGGCACCGGCCGCGACATCGCCGCCCAGCTCCTCTACGGCCTGCGGATCTCGCTCGTGATCGCGACCACCGCCACGTTCATCACCGTCGTCCTCGGGACGGTCATCGGCATCATCGCCGGCTACACGGGGGGCGTGACCGACAGCGTCCTCGGCCGGCTCATGGACCTGGTCCTCGCGTTCCCGACCCTGCTGATCATCCTGGCCCTGTCGGGGGTCCTCACGCAGCGCCTGACCCAGCTGGGGGTGCCCGAGGGCAACCCGTCCCGGATCGTCTACCTCATCCTCGTCATCAGCGTCTTCGGCTGGCCGTACCTCGCCCGCATCGTGCGCGGCCAGGTCCTCAGCTTCCGGGAACGCGAGTTCGTCGAGGCCGCCGTCGCCATGGGGTCGAGCAAGCGCCGGATCCTGTTCACGGAGATCCTGCCGAACCTGTGGGCGCCGATCCTGGTGTACGCGACGCTCACGCTGCCCGCCTACATCGGCCTCGAGGCCGCCCTGTCGTTCCTCGGCGTCGGCATCCTGCCGCCCGACACCACCTTCGGCGCCATGCTCGCCAACTCGGTGAGCTACTTCAACGTCGTCCCGTCGTACCTGTTCATCCCGGGGACCATCCTCGTCGTCCTTGTCGTGGCGTTCAACCTGCTGGGAGACGCGCTCCGGGATGCCCTCGACCCGAAGGGCGCTCACTAGCCGGGCCGGGGCACCATGGGCCGGTGGGGATGCCGGCTCTCTCACTAATGCATGCGCTGCGGCTGCGCATGTAGTATCGAGTCGCGCCGGGGAGTTCCGGCGGCACCTTGGAGGAGAACAATGGTACAAAGAGACACGAGATGGTTGCGATTTCGCGACCATCGGCGTCGTCGCCGCTCTGGCGGTCGGGGCCTGCGGCGGTTCGACCGCCACCAGCGCTCCGACGGCCGCCCCCGCCACGGCCGCCCCCGCGAGCGCGGGCGCGGCGACCACCGCTCCGGCGTCCGAAGCCCCCGCGACCGCGGCTCCCGAGACCCCGCAGGCCGGCGGGACCCTCTACGTCCTGACGCAGGCCGAGCAGTTCGACCAGGTCGACCCGCAGCGCGTCTATACCGGCGAGGACGTGGCCTTCTTCTCGGGCACCATCTACCGGTCCCTGAGGCGTACAAGTTCTCGGCCGACCCGACCGAGGGCACCTCGCTGACCCCGGACCTTGCGACCGACCTCGGCACCGCGACCGACGGCGGCAAGACCTGGGCCTTCACCCTGCGTGATGGGGTCACCTTCCAGGACGGCTCGCCGATCACGTGCGCGGACATCGCGTACGGCGTCTCGCGGACGTTCGCGACCGACGTCATCAACCAGGGGCCGACCTACGCGATCGCGTACCTCGACATCCCCTTCAAGGCGGATGGCCAGACCTCGGAGTACCCGGGTCCCTACAAGGCCACCGCGGACCAGCAGGCGATGTTCGACAAGTCCATCACCTGCTCCGCCGACGGCAAGACCATCACCTTCCACCTCAACAAGCCGGTTGGCGACTTCAACTACACCACCACCCTCGGCTTCTCGCCGGTCCCCAAGGCCGCCGACACGGGCGAGACCTACGGGACCTCGCAGGTCCTGCCGGTCTCCTCGGGGCCGTACATGGTCGAGAGCTACACGACCGGCAACGGCGGCAAGATGGTCCTCGTCCGCAACCCCAAGTGGGACCAGGCGAGCGACCCCTACCGCCATGCCTATCCCGACAAGTGGGAGGTCGACTTCGGCATCGACCCGAAGGTCCTCGACCAGCGGCTCATGGCCTCCTCGGGCAATGACCAGTTCGCCATGCAGTACGGCCAGATCCAGCCCGAGAACCTCGCCGTCATCTTCAAGAACCCGGAGGAGCCGAACCCGGACTACGCCGGTCGCGCGATCAGCGGCTTCGACCCGTACTCCCGGTACTACTGGATCGACGTCAACAAGGTCAAGAACGTCAAGATCCGCCAGGCCATGGCCGTCGCCCTCGACCGGTCCGCGATCCGCCTGAACATCGGCGGCGCCTTCGCCGGCGAGTATCGCCGACGGCGTCATCAAGCCCAACATCGGGGCCGACTTCGCGCCGACCGGGCTGTGGACCGACCTGCTCGGCAAGCCGATCCCGGACACGGGCGACCCCGAGTACGCCAAGCAGCTGATCGCCGAGTCCGGCGAGGCAGCCCCGTCCCTCACCTTCAACTTCCCCGACACCCCGACCAACCAGAAGACCGCGGCCATCGTCATCTCCTCGCTCGCCAAGGCGGGGATCACGGTGACGGCGGGTCCGCTGGAAGTCGGCAAGTACTACAGCATCGTCTTCGACCCCGCGAAGTCGGGTCAATTCGGAACCGGCGGCTGGGGCGCGGACTGGCCGAACGCCTCGACCGTCATGCCGCCGCTGTTCACCAAGAAGGGTGGCTGGGACCTCTCCCAGCTGGACGACCCCGCCTACAACGCGAAGATCGAGGCGGCCCAGACGGAGCTCGACCGCACCAAGCAGCAGAAGGCCTGGCAGGACCTGAACAAGGAAGCGGCCACGAACATGTACGTGATCCCGACCTTCTTCGGGCTGAGCCAGACGCTGGCCGGCACCAAGGTCGGCACCACGTATCGCTGGGCGCCCTACGGCTCCTGGCCGTACGGCGACATGTACGTCAAGCCCTAGCACAGGCTAGCGTCCAACATCCCCGGGGGAGCGGCCACGCCGCTCCTCCGGGGACTCTGCACCCGGAGCAAGGAGGACTGGCAGCATGACCGGCTACGTGATCCGCCGCGTCCTTGGCATGCTCCTGCTCCTGTTCCTGCTCAGCATCACCGTCTTCGCCCTGTTCAACCTGCTGCCGGGCGACCCGGCCAGGCTGACATGCGGGAAGGCCTGCACCCCGTCGATCATCGAGGCGAACCGGCATCGCCTGGGCCTCGACGAGCCGGCGCCGGTCCAGTACTTCAAGTTCCTGTCCGGCATCTTCGTGGGGCGTATCTTCTCCGCGGACTCGCCCCAGCCGATCGTCTGCAACGCGCCGTGCCTCGGCTACTCGTTCAACCGGCACGAGTCCGTGATGTCGCTGATCACACGTGCGGCCCCCGTGACCTTCTTCCTCGCGATGGGGGCGTTCATCCTCTGGCTCATCATCGGGATATCCCTGGGCATTTTCGCCGCGCTCAACCGAGGACGATGGCCGGACAGGGTCGTCATGGCGATCTCGCTGATCGGCTATTCGTTACCGTCGTTCTTCATCGGGCTCGTGCTCATCTTCTTCATCATCATCAAGATGCAGCTGCTGCCGTTCCCGTCGTACGTCTCGCCGTTCGAGAACCCGGTCCAGTTCACCCAGACGATGCTGCTGCCGTGGATCGTGCTCGCGACCCTCAACGCGGCCTTCTACATGCGGCTCACGCGCAACCAGGTGCTCGAGACCCTCGGCGACGACTACGTGCGGACCGCCCGCGCAAAGGGCCTGCCCGAGCGCACGGTCATCGTGCACCACGCACTGCGCGCCGGTCTCACCCCGATCGTGACGGCGGCCGGCATGGACCTCGCCTACCTGCTCGGCGGCGCCATCATCTCGGAGAACATCTTCAGCCTGCCCGGGCTGGGCTCGCTCGCCGTCGAGTCGATCACCAACTCCGACCTGCCGCTGATCGCGGGGATCACGCTCCTGACGGCCTCGCTGATCATCTTCGCGAACCTGGTCGTCGACCTGCTGTACGCGGTCGTGGATCCCCGCGTGAGGCTCGGATGAAGCAGGGCGGCGTCAAGCGCGACTCCGAGGCATATCTCTCCGTCTCGGACCTGGTGGTCCGGTTCCCGAGCGAGGACGGCATCGTCCACGCGGTCGAGGGCGTCACCTTCTCGGTCGAGCGCGGCCAGACGCTGGCGATCGTGGGCGAGTCTGGCTCCGGCAAGAGCGTCACCGCCCAGGCGATCATGGGCCTGCTCGACCGCAAGGTTGCGCGCGTCTCGGGCCAGGTCTGGCTCGATGACGACGAGCTCGTCGCCATGCCCGACGAGGAGCTCCGGGCGCTGCGCGGCAACAAGATGGCAATGATCTTCCAGGACCCGATGTCGAGCCTGCATCCGTTCTACCGGATCGGCGACCAGCTCACCGAGGCGGCCCAGGTCCACCAGAAGCTCTCGAAGTCGGAGGCCCGGGCCCTGGCGATCGAGATGCTGCGCCGGGTCGGCATCCCTGCGCCCAAGGAGCGTGTCGACGACTACCCGCACCAGCTGTCCGGCGGGATGCGCCAGCGGGTCATGATCGCGATGGCCCTGATCAACTCCCCGGCCCTCCTGATCGCCGACGAGTCGACGACGGCCCTTGACGTGACCGTGCAGGCGCAGATCCTGGAGCTGATCGCGACGCTCCAGGCGGAGTTCGATACCGCGGTCATCCTGATCACGCACGACCTCGGCATCGTCGCCGACATCGCGGACGACGTCGTCGTGATGTATGGCGGCCGTGTGGTGGAGACCGCCCCGACCAAGCGCCTCTACTACGCCCCGGAGATGCCCTACACGCTCGGCCTGCTCACGTCGGTCCCCCGGATGGACCGTGAGCGCATCGACCGCCTCGACCCGATCCCGGGCAATCCTCCGTCCGCGGTCAACCTCCCGAAGGGCTGCGTCTTCCAGCCGCGCTGCACGTACTCCGACCGGGTCCGGGACGGCGCCTGCCTGACCCTGAACCCGGATCTGCTCCCGACGGAGCGCGATCACCTCGTGCGTTGCCATCTGCCCACCGATGAGCGCAAGCGCATCGCCACGGCCGTGCTCGCGTCCCTTGCCGGAGACACCCTGTGACCGGCCAGCCGGGGGAGATCCTCCGGGTCACGGACCTGCGAACGTACTTCCCGGTCCGGTCGCGCGGCCTGATCCCGCGGGTGATCGGCCAGGTGATGGCTGTCGACGGCATCAGCTTCTCGCTCGACGCGGGCGCGACGCTCGGGCTCGTCGGCGAGAGTGGCTGCGGCAAGACGACCGCAGGGCGGACGATCCTGCAGCTGGTCCGGGCGACGAGCGGCGAGATCGTGCTCGATGGACAGGACATCACGAAGCTCACCGCCAAGGAGCTCGTGCCACTGCGGCGGAAGGCGCAGATCATCTTCCAGGACCCCTACAACGCCCTGAACCCCCGGCAGACGGTCGGAGCGATCATCGAGGCGCCGTTCCGGATCCAGGGCGTCGAGCCGCCGGGCGGGGTCCGGAGGGCGGCCCAGGAGCTGATGGAGCGTGTCGGCCTCAACCCCGAGCACTACAACCGGTACCCGAACGAGTTCTCCGGGGGCCAGCGCCAGAGGATCGGGATCGCCCGGGCGGTCGCACTCCGGCCCAAGCTGATCGTCTGCGACGAGCCTGTCTCGGCCCTCGACGTCTCGATCCAGGCCCAGATCCTCAACCTGCTCCGGGACCTCCAGGACGAGTTCGGCGTCGCCTACCTGTTCATTGCCCACGACCTCGCCGTCGTCCGCCAGATCTCCCAGCGCGTCGCGGTCATGTACCTCGGGCACATCATGGAGTCGGCGCCCCGCAAGATCATCTACTCGCAACCGCTCCACCCGTACACCCACTCGCTCCTGTCGGCCGTCCCGATCCCGGATCCGGTGCGCCAGCAGCAGCGCAAGCGGATCCTGCTCCAGGGCGACCTCCCGAGCCCGATCAACCCGCCGTCGGGCTGCGTCTTCCACACACGCTGCTTCCAGGCCCAGGAGCGCTGCCGGGTCGAGGTGCCACAGCTCGTCGAGGTGGCGCCGGGCCACGAGGTGGCGTGTCACTTCCCGATCGTGACCCCGCCCGAGGGTGTGCAATCGGTGACCGCGGCCCACCATGGCGCCGCGGCCGTGGTCGGCCCGACTCCGGTGGCAGCCGCCACCGGAGCGTGACGCCGGGGCGACCCGCGGGGGAGCCTGCGATGCGCCGGCGAGTGAGGCTCTGCGCGGCGGCGATCGTGCTCGTCGCGGCATGCGGCAGCACCACTCCCACTCCGTCGCCGACATCGGCCCCGACAACGGCGCCGCCCCCAACGGCCGCCCCCACGCCAGCCCCCACGCCGACGGCGACGCCCGGTGGGGTGACCATGTTCGACACCACCTACGCCCCCGCCTATGGCGCGCCGGGCGGCTCGATCATCGTCGGCGACTGGCAGGAAGCCACCCAGTTCAACCCGTACTACCTGACCCAGGTGACCGAGGCCAACGTCGCCTCGCTGATGTGGCACTCCCTCCTGACCGTGAGCAGCGACTCCACGTACATCCCGCAGCTCGCGGCCGAGCCGATCCCGACGACCGCCAACGGGGGTGTCACCCTCGGCAAGGGCGGCAACGCCATGACGGTCAGGTGGAGGCTCAGGGACGGGCTCAAGTGGTCCGACGGCAAGCCGCTCACGTGTGACGACTTCAAGTACGCGTGGGAGTGGGTCCTCAGCACGGGCAACATCGCGTCCAAGGCAGGCTTCGAGGACATCACGGACTTCGAGTGCGCGTCCGAGACCGACATGACCTGGCACTTCGGTGCGGTCTACGAGGGGTACCTGTCCCTCATGAAGGCGCCGCTCCCGCGCCATGCGCTCGCCTCGATCCCGATCGCCGACCAGGTCAAGGGGGCCGGGTTCCGCCCGGACGAGATCGCCCGGATGCCCGTCAGCGGGCCGTTCAGGGTCGCGTCCGTCACGCCCAAGGCCGGCCTTCGCCTCGTGCGCAACGACACCTGGGCCAACCCGCGCACCGGCCAGGCCGCGAACCTGGACGGAGTTACCTTCAAGTGGTACGCCGATGCCGACGCCTTGATCGCCGGCTTCCGCGGAGGAGCGATCGACCTCGCGTTCAACCTCCAGGACTCGGACATCGGCAAGGTGCAGGACCTCGGAGACCAGGTGGCCGCCATCCCCGCCCTGGGGTACGAGCTCCTCCGCCTGAACTGGTCGCCGGCCACGGACTTCGACCCGTCCATCAAGAACGGTGGCTGCTCCCGCAGCGCCGCCGTGGCCGATCGAGGCGCCGGCTGCCCGATGGCCGACCCCGCGATGCGCGAGGCCGTCGTCCACGCCATCGACAAGGACGAGATCAACACCCGCCTCCTCGGCGGCAACGTCCAGATCGCGAACACGAACGTCAGCCCGTCGGCGTGGTTCTTCGCCGACCAGCCCCCGGCCACCTTCGACCCGGCCAGGGCGAACGCGATCCTCGACGCCGCAGGCTGGGTCAGGGGCGACGATGGCATCCGCGCCAAGGCTGGCCTCAGGGCGAAGATCGAGCTGTGCACGACCACCCGCAAGGACCGCCAGGACACCCTCGAGCTGGTCGCCTCGTGGCTGAAGGCCGTCGGCATCGAGAGCGTCATCAACGCGGTCGAGTCCACCAGCATCTTCGCCGACTACACCGAGGCCACCATCGACACCCCGTGCGCCCTCTCGACGAGCAACTACGACCTCGCCGAGCATGCGTTCCGGCCGTCCATCGACCCGCTGGGCAACTACTTCCGGTACTCCAGCACCCAGTTCCACCCTGACGGCGTCAACGACGCGCGCGTCAGCGACCCGGATATCGACGCGGCGTTGAACGCGGTGAAGAACAGCGTGGACTTCGAGGTCATCAAGGACGCGATGGCGACCTTCCAGGAGGTCATGGTGGCCAGGTCCGTCGAGATCCCGCTCTACTACCGCAAGAACGTGGAGCTCGTGGGTCCGCGCCTCGGCAACTACTTCGCGAACGGGACCCAGGCCGGCTCCACCTGGAACGGCGAGGACTGGTTCGCCAGGGGTTGAGCCCCCGGCCCGCACCGCCCGACCGGCTGCCCGGCTCGCGGGATCGCTACCCGGCCCGCGCTGCCCGGCTCGCGGAATGCGAGCCGCGGATCGCTGCCCGCCGGATCGCTAGCCGCCGGATGCCTGTCCGCCTGCCGGCGCGCCGAACAGCGCGTCCCAGCTCGCGAAGGCTCCCGGCGGGGCCGCCGCGCGCAGCGGGCTCCCGGCGTCCCACTGGGCGACGAACGACGCGAGCACGTCGGCGGCGTCGAAGCGCATCCCGTCCTGGAAGGTGACGCCGCGGCGGAGCCTGCACGTCCAGGTCGTCGCGTCCGCGTCCGGCGAGCAGCGGGTCGCGAGGCGTGGCTCCGGGTCAAGCGTCCCGGCGGCGAATCCGTACAGCCCCTCGGTCACCATTCCGCACACGCGGAAGGCGTCCAGCGTCGACTGGTTGCCGCACCACGTGCCCTGCGGCTCGCTCGCGCCGACGTACACGATCTGATGGCGGTCGCCGGGCACGAACGAGCCGAGCGCGTCGAGGCCGAGCGGCGACACGGCGACCCCGGTCACGTCCGACCGGTAGACGGCCACCGAGCCGGGATGCACGAGCGGGGCGATCGGGACGGTCGCGCGGACGGCGTCGTTGGCCGTGGCCAGCAGCGCGGCGCGGTCCTCGGTGCCGGTGGTCAGCGCCAGCGTCTCGAGCGTGCCGGCCACGCCGGTTGCGCGCTTCGCGGCCGTCGTCCGGACGGACCGCCCGAAAAGTGGCTCCAGGAACCCGGATGCGTCGGCGAGCTGGGAGGACACCCCCGCGAGGTAGAGGCCGTCGATGCGGCGGGCGGCGAGGTCGGCCGCGAACGTGGCTGCCGCGACGACCTTCGGCTCGACCCGGAGCCCCAGGTTGTCGCGCAGCTGTGCCTTGACCGCTGCCGCGGCGGCGGCCGGATCCGGCAGGCCCGGCATCGGCGCGTCCGGGATGTGCAGCGGGTAGACGGTCCTGAGGTTGAAGTGGGCCGCG
The DNA here is from genome assembly GCA_963776395.1 of uncultured Chloroflexia bacterium. Classification (GTDB taxonomy): domain Bacteria; phylum Chloroflexota; class Limnocylindria; order Limnocylindrales; family CSP1-4; genus CAIXZV01. The sequence continues at coordinate 207,473 of CAVZML010000003.1, forward strand.
GCAAGGGCGGCGGTGGCCGCCGGGGCGTTGAACGCCCACCAGGGGCGACCCGCGCAGCCACCCGCGACTGAACATGGGGCGGTCGCCGTCGCGGCGATCGCGCCCGGCCCGAACGCCGTCGCAAGGGCACCCGGGTCCAGGCCCATCGAGATCGCCCGCCGCACGGCAACCCGCGCGAACGCCTTGCCGGTCCCGAAACCGAGATATGTGGTGGCCAGATCGGGGCGGGGGATCACCGTGACCTCCGGCTGGGTTGCCATCGCCTCGGCCGCATCGGCATCGGGTCGGTCGACCCCGTCGACGGTCGCGCCGAGGACGGAGGCGGCGCGGGCCGCCGCATCGGGCTCCCATCCGATCACCACCGTCTCGAGCTGGCCCGTATCGGCCCCGGCCGCGGCGAGGCCCAGCTCCACGTCTCGCTCGCCCCACGCCACGACCCGGTAGGGCCCCGTGCCGGCCACCGTCGGACCGGTGCCGGGATCGGCCGCGAGACGGCCAATGGACGTCGCGTCGGCGATGGCAAGCGAAGGGTGGGCGAGTCTCGTCCGGAAGGCACCGTCCGGGGCGCACAGGCTGAACACCACGGTCTGGGGGTCCGGCGCCTCGATGCGCCCGAGCCGGCCCGCATAGCCTGGGTCGTCGCAGGCGGAGCCCGACGAGGGCCACGCCGACGCCGCGAAGGCCATCTCTGTCGGGGCCGGTGTCCCGGCCGGCGCCGGCGTGCTGCCACCGCCCGAGGGTGCCATCGTCACCGCCGGATCCGACCCGCAGGCGGCCACCGCGAGGGCCGCAGCCAGGAGCACGATCGGGGTCCGGTGCGGCGACGGCATCGGCCACAGCCTATCAGCCAACCGCAGCGGGGGCGTCACGGCCTGCCGGGGGTGTCGGGACCGGCCCTCGACCGGCGGTCTGAGCCGTGCGTGGCGCGATCATGCGCGGCACGACGACGTGGGCTGGGTAGACTCGGGGGCATGCAGCCGCTCCGTCTCGCGCTCGCCCAGATCGCACCGCGCCTGGGCGACGTCGCGGTCAACCTTGCGCGTCACCACGAGCTGCTGGCCGAGGCGCGCGATGCCGGCGCAGGCCTCGTCGTGTTCCCGGAGCTCGGGCTGACCGGCTACCTTCTCCAGGACCTCGCGAGCGAGGTGGCCATGCGCCTCGACGATCCTCGTCTCGCGGGCCTCGCTGCCGCCACGGCGGGCCTGTCCGCGGTCGTGTCCTTCGTCGAGGAGTCGGCGGACCACCGCCTGTTCATCGTGGCTGCGTTGATGGAAGACGGGGCGATCCGCCACGTCCACCGCAAGGTCCACCTCCCCACCTACGGCATGTTCGACGAGCGGCGGTTCTTCGCGCCGGGCGGCGCCATTCGCGCCGTGCCGTCCCGGCTGGGTGTGGGCGTCGGCCTGGCCGTGTGCGAGGACTTCTGGCACCTCTCCACGCCACAGCTGCTGGCGCTCGACGGCGCCCAGATCCTCATCAACGTGTCGTCGTCCCCGGGCCGGGACCTGGCCATGAGCAACGAGGTGGGCCTCGGGACGGCGACGTCGTGGCGCACGCTGATGCGGGCATACGCGCAGCTGACGACGTCGTTCGTGGTGTTCTGCAACCGGGTCGGGGTGGACGAGTCGCTCTCGTTCTGGGGCGGGTCCGAGGTGATCGGGCCGACAGGGGCACAGCTCTTCGGGGCTCCCATGTTCGACGAGGACCTGTTCATGGTCGACATCGACCTGGCGGACGTCCGGAGGGAGCGGATCGCGCTGCCGCTGCTCCGCGACGAGCGCCCGGAGCTGGTCGCGCGCGAGTGGCGCCGGCTGATCGCCGAGCGTGCGGGTCTCGCGGCCGACGGCACGGCGGAGCCGGACGGGGCGGCCCGGCCGGACGCGGCGGCCCGGCCCGACGTGGCGGCCGAGCGGTGAGCGGCGGCGCATCCGGAGCCGGCCCGGAGAGCGAGCCCCTGTTCGTCCTCCCCCACGAGCTCGCCATCGACACCGACGTCGCCCGCAAGGCGATCGCGGCCTTCATCCGGGGCCAGCTCAGGCAGGCCGGGTTCGAGAACGCCGTGCTCGGCCTGTCGGGCGGGATCGACTCGGCGCTGGTGGCCTACCTCGTTGCCGAGGCAATCGGGGCGGAGCGATTGCTGTGCGTCATGATGCCCTACCGGTCCTCCTCGCCCGCGTCGCAGGGGGACGCCGAGGCGGTGGTGGCGGCCCTCGGCTGCTCGGCGGAGCTCGTCGAGATCACGGGGATGGTGGACGGGTACTTCGGGCGCGACGGCGTTCCGGGCGAGGGTGGCCTTCCGGCCCTCGAGGCGGCCCCGCTCCGGCGCGGCAACTTCATGGCCCGGATGCGGATGGCGGTCCTCTACGACCGGAGCGTCCAGTGGCGCGGGCTCGTCGTCGGCACCGGGAACAAGACCGAGTCGCTCATCGGCTACACGACCCTGTTCGGCGATTCCGCCTGTGCCTTCAACCCGATCGGCGACCTGTACAAGAGCCAGGTCAGGCAGCTTTCTGCGGCCATCGGCGTGCCCGAGGCCGTCATCCGCAAGGCGCCGTCCGCGGACCTCTGGCCCGGACAGACCGACGAGACGGAGGCCGGCTTCACCTACCCGGAGCTGGACCGGTTGCTGTTCTGGCGGGTGGACAAGCGCCGATCGACCGAGGAGCTCGTCGCCAAGGGGTTCGACCCCGCGACGATCGAGCGCGTCGACCGGATGGTCGCGGCCGCCGAGTTCAAGCGCCAGGTGCCGCCGATCGCGAAGCTCGGGCCACGGACGGCGGGCGTGGACTACCTCTACCCGCGGCGGCGGCCCGGGTCATCGGCGCGGACCTGAGGATGGCCCGCGAGGCGGGTGGTGCGTCGGGCGGCGCGACGGGGGACCGCGGCGCCGCATCGCGGCCGGGCGTTGCCGGGGACGCCAGCGTGACCGATCCCGCGGCTCGAAACGCTGCCCCGGGCCGGGCCGAGCCGGGCGGAACCCTCTACATCGTCGCCACGCCCATCGGCAACCTGGGCGACGTCACCCTCCGTGCCCTGGAGGTCCTGCGCGCGGTCCCGCTGATCGCGGCCGAGGACACGCGCGTCAGCCGCCGCCTCCTGGACCGTTACGAGATCCCCACGCGGACGACGAGCTTCCACGCGCAGAGCGACCCGGGACGCCAGCGGGCGCTGCTCGAGCACCTCGCCGGTGGCCGGGACCTCGCGCTGGTCACCGACGCGGGGACGCCCGTCGTCTCGGACCCGGGCGAGGGGCTGGTGGCGGCCTGGGCGGCGGCCGGCGGCGCAGTGGTCGCGATCCCCGGGGCGTCGGCCGTGCTCGCGGCCGTCGCGTCGAGCGGCGTGGCCGGCCCGCGCTGGTCGTTCGAGGGGTTCCTGCCGCGGAGCGGACGGCAGCGGCGAGAGCGGCTGGAGCAACTGGCCTCGGACGAGCGCGGGAGCGTCCTGTTCGAGGCACCGCCCCGCCTCGGGGCAACGCTCCTGGACCTCGCCGCGGCGTGTGGTCCGGATCGTCCCGGCGCCGTGTGCCGCGAGCTCACGAAGCTGCACGAGCAGGTGGTGCGCGGGACCCTCGCCGAGCTCGCCGGCTGGGTCGCGGACGGGACGATCCCCGCCCGCGGCGAGCTGGTCGTCGTGGTCGGCTGGGCGAGCGGGGCGACGGCCGGGACCGGGGCGGCGGCATCGGGCGATGCCGGCGCCGGGAAGGGCGGCGAGGCGCGCGAGGCTGTGATCGCGGCGGCCCGCGCGGCCGTCCAGCGGCTCGTGGACGAGGGAACCGCCCGCGGCGAGGCCGCCCGGCGCGTGTCCCGGGAGACCGGCATCCCGCGGCGTGCCCTGTACTCGGCGGCCGCCGATGGCGACGGGAACCCGCCCGGAGACCCGCTCCGGCCGTAGGATTGCGCGATGTCGCACGCGCCCGCTCCCGCCCGTTCGGGCATCCCGGTCCTCGGCGTCCTGAGCCCGTTTGCCCGGGTCGCAATCCTCGCGACGCTCGCCGTCTCGGCGCTGGCGATCGCCCTGGACTTCGGGCTCCACGTCGAGGGCGCCGCCGTCTTCCTCGTGTCGGCCATCGCGATCCTCGGCCTCGCCTGGATCGTCGGGCTGTCGACCGAGCGCCTCGGTGCGCTCACCGGCCCCCAGGTCGGCGGCGTCCTCAACGCGACGTTCGGCAACATCGCCGAGCTGATCATCGCGTTCTTCGCCCTCCAGGCCGGGCTGATCACCGTCGTCAAGGCGTCCCTGACCGGCTCGATCATCGGCAACCTGCTGCTGGTCCTCGGGGCGGCCATCCTCACCGGCGGCCTGAAGAACGGGCTCCAGACCTTCAGCCAGCGGATCGCCGGCTCCAACGCCGCGTTGCTGGTCCTCGCCGCGGTCGGCCTGTTCATCCCGGCGGTCTTCGCCGCGAGCGGCGAGGCGACCCAGGACCAGCGGGTGGAGGAGTCGGTCCTCATCGCGCTCGTCCTGATGGCCGGCTACGCCCTTGCCCTCGTGTGGCAGTTCACCAACCCGGAGCGGACCCTCGGGGGCCACGACGACCCCGGCGGACACGCGGGTCCGGCGTGGGGAGGCCGCACGGCCGTGGGCGTCCTGCTGGTCGCGGCGGCGCTGCTCGCGGTGCTGTCCGAGATCCTCGTCGGCTCGATCGAGCCGTTCATCGCCCAGTTCGGCCTGTCCGAGCTGTTCGTGGGCGTGATCCTCATCCCGACGATCGGCAACCTCGCGGAACACCTCGTCGCGGTCCAGCTGGCCTACAAGAACAAGATCGAGTTCTCGATGGCGGTCGCCTTCGGGTCGTCGATGCAGGTCGCCCTGTTCGTGGCGCCGGTGCTCGTCCTGCTGGGCCTGGTCGTCGGCCAGCCGATGGACCTCGTGTTCCAGCCGCTGGAGGTCGCCGCGGTCGGGGCGGCCGTCGGCATCAGCGCGCTGGTCGCGCTCGACGGCGAGTCGAACTGGCTCGAGGGTGCCCTGCTGATGCTGGTCTACCTGGTCATCGCGGTCTCGTTCTTCGAGCTGCGGCTGCCGGCGTAGGTGCCGGCGGCGGCACGGGAGGGGGATGCCGCGCCGCCGCCGAGGGTGGAGGTGAAGGACGTCAGGCCACCGCGACGGCGGCCTCCTCGAGAAGCTCGTCATCCTCCTCGTCCTCGTCACCGCCCGCGACCACGGCGAAGCCGGAATCGTCCGCGATCGGCTCACCCGCGTCCGGGACGATCCCGGCCGCGAGCGCCTGGGCCTCGAGCGCGGACGCCGCGGTCTCGGCCGCGTAGTCCTTCTTGCGGCGACCCGACAGCATCTCGACGCTGCTGGCCACGATCTCCGTCTTCCAGTGCCGCTTGCCGGCATCGTCATCCCAGGAGCGCGTCTGGAGGCGGCCCTCGACCGCGACCTGCTGGCCCTTGCCGAGGTAGCGGCCGCATGTCTCGGCCAGGCGGTCCCAGGCCACGACATTGTGGAACTCGGATTTCTCCTTGCCACTGCCCACGTACTCGTGGGTCGCCACGGCGAACGTCGCCACGGCCTTGCCGCCGGCGGTCGTGCGAACCTCGGGGTCGCGGGTGAGGCGGCCGGTGAGGAGGACCCTGTTCATGGTCCCGGTCTCCTTTCGATCTGGCCGCGACGTGCTCGGGGCGCGCCACCATGCGGCCGATCCTGCGTTTGCGGCGGGCAACGATGGCCGGCGGGCGGGTCGGCAACGGCGCGGATCGTCGCCCGCACGGGGCGGCGGATCGTCCGGCCGGTGACCTCACCGGGTACCGCGAACCCTAGCGGCGGGGGCTTCGCTGGCACTTACCCGGAGCTCAACCCGGACTCACCGGCCCGACGCCCGTGCGCGGTCGTCGGGGACGCTCGGCGCGCCCAACCCCTGGCCGACGTTCGCCGGGTCGTCGCCGGGTTGAATAGACTCGACCCGTGCGACTCCCACGGTCCCTCGAGGTGCTCCAAGAGCGGAGCTTCGCGCGCTACCTCGCCGCGGTCACGATCTCGACGCTGGGGTCGACCATGGCGATGGTTGCCCTCGCGTTCGCGGTGCTCGAGTTCGGCGGCGCCACCGACCTCGGGATCGTCCTGCTGGCCAGGGAGATCCCGATCATCGTCCTCCTCCTGCTCGGCGGGGTCTATGCCGATCGCATTCCCCGGCGGACGATCCTCGTGGGCAGCGACCTCCTGAAGGGAGCGGCGCAGGTCGCCACGGCCATCCTGCTCGTCACCGGCACCGCCACCGTCTGGAACGTCGCCCTGTCCCAGGCAGTGTTCGGCGTGGCCGCCGCGTTCTCCCGGCCCGCGACGATCGGTCTCGTCAGGGAGGCGGTCAGCAACGCACGGCTCCAGGAGGCCAACGCGCTCCTTGGGCTCTCGAACAGCGTGCTGTCCATCGCGGGTCCCGCCATCGGCGCCCTCACCGTCGCCGCGGGGAGCCCGGCATGGGCGATCGCGATCGACTCGATCACGTTCTTCGCGTCCGCAGCGCTCACGGCCTCGATGCGCCTGGCGCCGGCGGTGCGGACCGCGTCGGCCTCGATCCTCGAGGACCTTCGGGGAGGCTGGCACGAGTTCGTGTCCCGCACCTGGGCAGTCGCGATGGTCGTCTCGTTCGGCCTGTTCCAGCTCACCTACTTCCCCGCGCTGCTCGTGCTCGGGCCCCTCGTCGCGAAGCAGGAACTGGGCGGGGTCGGAGCCCTGGGGCACCATCCTCGCCGTCGAATCGGCCGGCGCCGTCGTCGGGGGGATGTTCGCCCTCCGCCTCAGGGTTCGCAGGCCGCTCGTCGCCTGCCAGCTGGCCGTGATCCCGTCGGGCCTGTTGCTCGCGGCCCTGTCGGTCCCGCTCCCCGTGATCGCGATCGCAGCCATCGGCTTCGCCGTCGGCATCGGTTTCGCGCTCGGCAACACGCTCTGGATCACGGCCCTCCAGCGCAACGTGCCCGAGCACGCCCTGTCGCGGATCAGCTCCTTCGACTGGATCGGCTCCGTGGCGCTCAACCCGATCGGCTATCTCCTGATCGGGCCGATCGCGGCCGCGATCGGGACGTCGGAGGCGCTCCTGGTCGCCGGCGTCCTCAACATCGCCGCGTGCGTCAGCGTGGTCCTGGTGCCGTCCGTGCGTGGGATCAGGATGGACCCTCCCGTCGCGGTCGCGGTGGCCGAGTAGGCTCGCGGTTCCGCGGGCGGCGCCTCCCGAAACACGCTGCAGGACAGAGGTGGGCTCAGGCCCGGCCGGCGAGGCCGGGAAGGCCAAGAAGCGATCGCCGCTTTGCCTGTGAGGCGATGGATCCGCACATTCGGGGCCCGAATGGTCATCCCAGGGTCGATTCGGGGCACTCGTGTCGCCTCCGTGTCGACGGAATCGCATCTCAGGAGCCTCGCGGGAGGAAGTATGGCGAATCGGTCGCCTTGTGGGCGACACCCGACCGCGAGCCGACACCGCCTTGCAGGCGACACCCGGGTCCGGCGCGTCGCAGGCGCGTCGCACGCGCGGCCCGGCACGTCGCTCAAGGCCCTCCGCGATCCCGAGCAGCGTCGCGACGCGCCACCCGGAGCGCCGGCCCCGGCCTCCATAATCCGCCCCGCGGGCATCCCCGTTCGGTATACTCGCCCGGTCCTCGAGGCTGCGCGGAGCCAGCACCGCGATGGAGGGTTTGACATTGCTCGAGGAAGGCGCGGCTTCCGCCCCGTGAGACGGGACCGCCCCTTCGTTCGCCCGGTCCGCCGCACGTCCGGTGGGCAGACGCGGGAGACGTCTATCCAGGACCCCGGCACGGGCCGGGGTCGTTTCATGTCCGGAGACGCGTGATGCCCGCGACCGTGATCGTCGGCCTCCAGTGGGGCGACGAGGGAAAGGGAAAGACCACCGACTTCCTGGCCGAGCACGTCGCCGTCGTCGTGCGCTACCAGGGCGGCGACAACGCGGGCCACACCGTCGTCGTCGGCGACGAGACGCTGAAGCTCCAGCTGTGCCCGTCCGGTGTCATGTATCCGCACATCACGTCGGTCATCGGCAACGGTGTCGTCGTGAACCCGGCGACGCTGATCCGCGAGCTGGACATGCTGATCGGCCGCGGCCTCGACGTGGCCAAGGTGCGGGTGAGCCGAAGCGCGCACGTGATCATGCCGTACCACGTGGCCCTCGACAAGGGCAACGAGAGCCGCCTCAAGGACGCCAAGGTCGGCACCACCGGGCGCGGCATCGGGCCCACGTACGGGGACCGGGCCTGGCGCCTCGGCCTCCGGATGGAGGACCTGGTCGACGAGCCGACGCTCCGCGAGCGCATCACCCGCGCCCTCGTGGACAAGAACCTGCTGCTGGCGGCGATGGGCACCGACCCGTTCGAGGTCGAGCCCCTCGTCGCGCAGTGCCTGGCGTGGGGCGAGCGCCTCCGGCCCCACCTTGACGACACGACCTGGCTCGTCCAGGACGCGCTCCGGCGCGGGGACCACGTCCTGCTCGAGGGTGCCCAGGGCACCCTCCTGGACCTCGACCACGGGTCCTACCCCTTCGTCACGAGCTCGAACCCCGTCGCAGGTGGCGCCTGCACCGGCGGCGGCATCGGGCCGCTCCAGGTGAACGAGGTCATCGGCGTGATGAAGGCCTACTCCACGCGGGTGGGGTCCGGGCCGTTCCCGACCGAGCTGTTCGACGAGACCGGCCGCGGCATCGCGGAGCGCGGCCGGGAGTTCGGGACCGTCACCGGACGGCCGCGCCGCGTCGGCTGGTTCGACACGGTGCCGCTCCGCTACGCGGTCGCCGTCAACTCCAACAGCGCCATCGTGCTCAACAAGCTCGACATCCTGTCCGGGATCGAGACGATCCGGATGTGCGTCGCCTACGAGATCGACGGCCGGCGGGTCGAGACCTGGCCCTCGTCCGGCGCGGCTCTCTCGCGAGCGACGCCGATCTACGAGGACTTCGCGGGCTGGGAGGAGCCGATCCACGGCGTCCGCGTCGCTCGCGGACCTGCCCGAGAACGCCCGCCGCTACGTGACGGCGCTGGAGGAGCACGCAGGCGTGCCGATCGTGTTCGTCTCGGTGGGCCCGGAGCGGACCCAGACCATCGAGCGCGCCTGGCGGCCGATGCGCCACCGCCCGTCGACGCCCGCCTAGGACGACGGACGCGCCGATGCCCCGCGACGTGCCTGCGCAGACGCCCGCCCGCATCCTCGTCCTCGGCGGGGGCGGCCGTGAGCACGCGCTCGCGTGGAAGCTCGCCCGCGAGCGCGGCGTGCACGACGTCGTCGCGGCCCCGGGGAGCGCCGGCATCGGGCTCGAGCCCGGGGTCCGGTGCGTCCAGGTGGACGCGATGGACCCGGGCGCGGTCGTCGCGATCGCGGCGGCGGAGGCCGTCGACCTGGTCGTCGTCGGCCCCGAGGCGCCGCTGTCCGCCGGCGTCGTCGACGCGCTCGAGGCCGCCGGGATCATCGTGTTCGGCCCCGTGATGGCCGCCGCGCGGATGGAGACGTCGAAGGCGTTCTGCCACGAGGTCGCGGAGGCGGCCGGCGTCACGATGGCTCGCGCCCGCGCCTTCGCGGGCGGCGAGGACGAGGCTGCCTTCTCGTTCATCCGCGACCTCGCAGCCGACGGGGCCGGGGCGGTCCTCAAGGCCGACGGGCTCGCCGCGGGCAAGGGCGTCATCGTCACCGACTCCCTCGAGATGGCCCTCGAGCTATGCGCCGTCGTTCCTGGTCGGGCGGCCCGCGGGCCGGCCGGCGCTCGTCGTCGAGGAGCGGCTGTCCGGCCGCGAGGCGAGCGTGATCGCGATCTGTGACGGGACGCGTGCCGTGGCGCTGCCGGCGGCCCGCGACCACAAGCGGCTGTGCGACGACGACCGCGGGCCGAACACGGGCGGAATGGGCGCCTACTCGCCGCTGCCCGACCTGGACGACGCCGCGGTCGAGGACGTCCTGCGAGCGGTCCACCTGCCGATCCTCGCCGAGCTCGCCCGGCGAGGCACGCCGTTCCGCGGCTTCCTCTACGCCGGTCTCATGCTCACGGCCACGGGCCCGGTGCTCCTCGAGACCAACGTCCGCCTGGGCGATCCCGAGGCCCAGGCGATCCTGCCCCGCCTCGACGTCGACCTCGGCCCGATCCTGCTCGCGGCCGCCCGGGGCTCGCTGCCCTCCGAGGCCCCGGCCCGGCTTGCCGCACGGCAGGAGGCCGCGGTCACCATCGTCCTCGCCGCGAAGGGCTATCCGGGCGACCCCCGGCGCGGCGACCCCATCGACGGCATCGACGATGCGCTCGCGAAGGGTGCGCTGGTGTTCCACGCGGGAACCGTGGCGCGGCGGCGTCCCGAAGGGGGCTTCGGGACCAGCGGCGGGCGGGTGCTCGCGGTGACCGCGCTGGGGTCCGACATCGCGGCGGCACGCGCCGCGGCCGAGCAGGCCGCCGACGTGATCGCCTGGGACGGGCTGCAGCGCCGTCACGACATCGCGCGCGACCTGCCGGACGCGCCCGCCGTGCTCGCGACACCCGGTCCCGCCGCGCCGCTGGAGCCCGTCCGGTGATCCGCCGGTACACCCTGCCGGGGATGGGCGCCGTCTGGTCCGAGCGGGCGCGCTTCGAGCGGATGCTCGAGGTGGAGATCGCGGTCTGCCGCGCCCAGGTCCGCCGCGGCCTCGTCCCCGCGGAGGCCCTCGCGACCATCGAGGCGCGCGCGGTCGTCGACGTGGACCGCATCAACGAGATCGAGGCACCACGGACCACGACGTCATCGCCTTCGTCTCGCAGGTCGCGGAGGCCGTCGGTCCCGAGGGGCGGTTCCTGCACCTGGGCCTCACCAGCAGCGACGTCGTGGACACGGCCCTGGCGCTCCAGCTGCGGGCCGCCGGCGAGCGCCTGCTGGCCGGCGCGGACGGCCTCCTGGCCGCGCTCATCGCCCGCGCCCGACGCGAGGCGGGCACCGTGATGATGGGCCGGACCCACTCGGTGCACGCCGAGCCCACGACCTTCGGGCTCAAGTGCGCGGGCTGGGCGTTCGAGGTGGCCCGGGGTCGCGAGCGCCTGGCGCAGGCCACCGCGGAGATCGCCACCGGCAAGATCAGCGGTCCGGTCGGGACGTACAGCCACCTCGGCCCCGACGTGGAGGCGGAGGTGCTCGCCGACCTCGGGCTGCGGGTCGACCCGGTGAGCACCCAGATCGTGCAGCGGGACCGCCACGCGGCCTTCCTCGCGGCGATCGCGATCCTCGGCGGCACCCTCGAGCGGCTCGCGACCGAGGTGCGGAACCTCCAGCACACCGAGATCGCGGAGGTCATGGAGCCTTTCAAGCGCGGCCAGAAGGGCTCGTCCGCCATGCCCCACAAGCGCAACCCGATCCTGTCGGAGCGGATCGCAGGACTGGCGCGCCTGCTGCGGGGCTATGCGCAGACGGCGTTCGAGAACCAGCCGCTGTGGCACGAGCGCGACATCAGCCACAGCTCCGCCGAGCGCGTGATCCTGCCCGACGCGACGATCCTCCTCGACTACATGCTGGCGAAGACGACGGGGCTGGTCGAGGGCCTCGTCGTCCGGCCCGAGCGGATGCGCGAGAACATCGAGCGGGGACTCGGGCTCCACGCGTCATCGCGTGTGCTCCTGGCACTGGTGGATCGGGCCGGGATGTCGCGGGAGGACGCATACGCGCTGGTCCAGCGCAACGCCCTCCGGGCCGCCGACGAGCGGGTCGCGCTCCACGGGCTCCTGGCCAGGGACCCCGCCGTCGCCGGCCACCTGCCCCTCGCGGATCTCGACGCCTGCTTCGACGATGCGGCGGTCCTCCGGCACGTGCCGGAGGTGATCGCCCGCCTGGACGCGCTCGATCGGAAGGGGGATACCGATGCCGCTCACTGATGCCTTCGTCCGCTCGGGCAAGGTCCGCGACCTGTATCGCATCGACGACGACCGCCTGCTGCTCGTCGCGAGCGACCGGCTGTCGGCCTTCGACGTCGTGCTGCCGACCCCCATCCCCGACAAGGGCCGCATCCTGACGGGGCTGTCGAGGTTCTGGTTCTCCCAGACCACCGACATCGTCGCGAACCACCTGCTGTCCACGGATCCGGCCGACCTCCCGGCGGAGCTCACCCGCGACGACCCGGCGCTCATCGCGGATCTGCGCGGCCGGATCATGCTCGGGCGCCGTGCGCAGGTCCTGCCGGTCGAGTGCGTCGTTCGCGGCTATCTCAGCGGTTCCGGGTGGAAGGACTACCGGGCGACCGGGGCCATCTGCGGGATCCGGTTCCCGGACGGTCTCCGGGAGAGCGCCCGTCTGCCGTCTGCCGATCTTCACGCCGGCCTGGAAGGCGCCCGCCGGGCAGCATGACGAGAACATCGCCTTCCACCGGGTCAAGGAGCTCGTCGGTGACGACCTGCGCGGAGCGGGTGCGGTCGACCTCGCTGGCCCTCTACCAGCGCGGAGCCGCCCTGTGCGAGCGCGTCGGGATCATCCTCGCGGACACCAAGTTCGAGTTCGGCCTCCTGCCGTCGGGCGAGCTGCTGCTCATCGACGAGGTGATGACCCCGGACTCCTCGCGCTTCTGGGATGCCGCGACGTACGAGCCCGGGCGGGCCCAGGCAAGCTACGACAAGCAGTTCGTCCGCGACTGGCTGGAGCGCCAGCCGTGGGCCAAGACCGCGCCCGGGCCGGAGCTCCCGGACGACGTGGTGGCGGGCACCCGCTCCCGCTACGTCGAGGCATTCGAACGCATCACCGGGGCGAGCTTCGCCCGCTACCTTTCGGAGGACGTCATCGCCCGATGAGCGACTCGACCCGCGCCTACCGGTTCGCCGTCAACGTCACGCCCAAGCCCGGGATCCTCGACCCGCAGGGCAAGGCCGTGGAGCGCAGCCTCCCGCACCTCGGGATCGCCGGGGTGAGCGGGGTCCGGGTCGGGCGCCGGGTCGAGATGACCGTCGAGGCCGCGGACGAGGCCGCCGCGATGGCCCTGGTGGATCGCCTCGCGGGCGAGCTGCTGTCGAACCCGCTGATGGAGCAGTTCGCGGTGGAGCGGCTGGGCGACGCGGGCGGTGAGACGGGCGCCCAGGCGCCGCCGGCCTCGACCGCCCCGAGCGCAGCCAAACCTGCGGCCCCGGGCGCCCCGGCGCCGCGGCCCCGGGCGCAGCGGCATCGGGGACGCGCGGGTGACGGTCCGGGTCGGGGTGGTCCTCTTTCCGGGCTCCAACCGGGACATCGACGCGGTCAACGCCCTGCGCGTGGCCGGCGCCGAGCCGGTGATCCTGTGGCACGAGACCGTGGACCTCGCCGGCGTCGCGGGGATCCTGCTGCCCGGCGGGTTCGCGTACGGCGATTACCTGCGGGCCGGCGTCATCGCGCGCTTCTCGCCCGTGATGCGCGCCGTGGCCGACTTCGCCGCCCGCGGCGGACCGGTCCTCGGGATCTGCAACGGGTTCCAGGTCCTCGCCGAGGCACGGCTGGTCCCGGGGGCCCTGCTGCGGAACCGCGGCCTGCGCTTCGTCTGCCGCGAGGTGACCCTCCTTCCCGAGCACATGGACACGCCGTTCACCCGGGAGATCGGGGAGCGGCGGCCGCTCCGGATGCCGGTCGCCCACGGCGAGGGCTGCTACTACGCGGACGAGGCGACCCTGGACGAGCTGGAGCGCGACGGCGGGGTGCTCTGGCGCTACGCGAACGCCGACGGGTCGGTCGCCGGGCCGGACGACCACGGCAACCCGAACGGGTCCCTCCGCGGGATCGCGGGCGTGCGCAACCGGGCGGGCAACGTCGCGGGTCTCATGCCGCACCCGGAGACGGCGGTGGAGGAGATCCTGGGGAGCGACGACGGGCTCGGGATCATCCGCTCGCTGGTGGTCAGCTCCGCCGAATGGGCGAGCACGGGGACGATCGTCGGCACGCGGCCGGTCGGCGGCGCGCAGCCGGTCGCGGGTGTCGCACGGTGACCGCGCTCCCGGTGCCCCCGGTGCCCCGACACCGCTGCACCGACCCCGATACCGCTGCACAGGACCCTGGGGCTCGAGGACGTCGAGCTCGAGGCGATCCGCGGCAAGCTGGGGCGCGAGCCGAACGCCCTCGAGCTCGCCATGTTCAGCGTGATGTGGAGCGAGCACTGCTCGTACAAGAGCAGCAGGCCCCTGCTCGCCACCCTCCCGACCAAGGGCGAGGACGTCGTCGCCGGGATCGGGGAGCAGGCCGGGGTCATCGCCATCGGCGACGGCCTCGCGGTGGCGTTCAAGATCGAGAGCCACAACCACCCGTCCGCCGTGGAGCCCTACCAGGGCGCGGCGACCGGCGTCGGCGGCATCCTGCGCGACATGTTCGCGATGGGGGCGCGGCCGATCGCCGTCCTCGACGCGCTGCGGTTCGGCGACCCGTCGGACGCACGGACGCGGCACCTGGTCGACGGAGTGGTGCGGGGCGTCGGCGGCTATGGCAACTGCGTCGGGCGTGCCCACCGTGGGCGGGGAGCTCGTGTTCGACCCGTCATACCAGGGCAACCCACTGGTCAACGTCATGGCGATCGGGCTGCTCGAGGACGGGATGCTCATGAGGGCCTCCGCGGACGGTCCCGGCAACCTGGTCGTGCTGTACGGCTCGGCGACGGGCCGGGACGGGATCGGCGGGGCGTCGGTCCTCGCCAGCGCCACGTTCGGCGAGCAGGATCCGTCGAAGCGGCCCAGCGTCCAGGTCGGCGACCCGTTCGCGGAGAAGCTGCTCATCGAGGCGACGCTGGAGATCATCGCAAAGGGCCTGGCAGTCGGCATCCAGGACCTCGGCGCCGCAGGGATCACGTGCGCCACCTGCGAGACCGCGGACCGCGGCGGCACCGGGATGCTCGTCGACCTCGACGCGATCCCGCGCCGGGAGCCCGGCCTCGAGCCGTTCGAGGTCATGATCTCCGAGTCGCAGGAGCGGATGGTCGCCATCGTGGAGCCGGCCCGCTGGGAGGCGCTGCGGGCCGTGTGCGAGCGCTGGGACCTGCCGGTGGCCGATCATCGGCCGGGTGACCGAGGACCCGGACATCGTCATCCTCACCGGCCCCGACGGCCGCGGCGCGCTGGACGCGGACGGCCGGCCCGTCGACGGAGCCGTCGAGCTCGCCCGGATCCCGGCCCGTGCGCTCGCGTCGGAGGCCATCGTGTTCGAGCGCGAGTCGCGGCCGCCCGCACGCCGGCGCGCCGCCCCGGCACCCGGGGCACCCGTCGAGTCCGTGGACCACCTGCCGCTCCGCGGCCAGGACCCGGGCGCCGTGCTGCTGGCGCTGCTCGGCTCGCCCAACCTCGCGTCGCGCCGCTCGGTCTACGAGCAGTACGACCACAACGTCCAGGCCAACACGGTGGCAGGGCCGGGCCGCGGCGCCGCCGTGATCCGGATCAAGGGCACCACCAAGGCGCTGGTCGCCACGACGGACGGCAACGCCCCGGTCAGCGCGCTGGACCCGTGGCTGGGCGCCGCGATGTCCGTCGCGGAGGCCTCGCGCAACGTATCGATCACGGGCGCCCGTCCGCTCGGCGTGACGAACTGCCTCAACTACGGCGACCCCACCCGGCCCGAGGCGTTCTGGGCGCTCGCGGAGGGCGTCCGCGGTCTCGCGGACGCATGCGTGGCGCTTGGCCTGCCGGTCACGGGCGGCAACGTCTCGCTCTACAACGAGGCGCCGGGCTCCGCCATCGCGCCCACGCCCGAGATCGGCATCGTGGGGCTGCTTGCGGACGTCGCCACGCGCGTGGGGCCGGCCTTCCGCGCCCAGGGGAACAGCGTGCTGCTCGTCGGCCACGCCGGCCCGGGCCTGGCCGGGAGCGAGTACGCCCGGCTGGCCGGGAAGGCGGCCGAGGACGGGCCGCCGGTCCTGGACCTCGCCATGGAGCGCCAGCTCCAGGCCTTCATCCGGGTGGCCATCGCCCGCGGCCTCGTCGAGAGCTGCCAGGACGTGTCCGGCGGCGGCCTCGCCGTGGCGATCGCGGAGATGTGCATGTGGGGCGATCTGGGCGCACGGCTCAGGCTGGGCGTCGGGGACTCGCCCGCGGTCGCGCTGTTCGGCGAGAGCCCGTCGCGCCTCGTCGTCGAGACCGCGGCCACGCCACGCGCCGGCCCTCGGCCTGCTCGCCCTCCAGCACGGCCTGCCCGTCGACACGCTGGGGACCACCGGCGGCACGAGGCTTGTCGTCGAGCTGGGCGGCGAGGGGGCCACGGGCGCCGCCGAGGAACGCGGGAGCCGGGTCGCGGACGCCCTGGAGGTCGCGGTCGCCGACCTGCGGCACGCGTGGGAGCACGGCCTGCCGCGGGCGCTCGGCTGGGAGGGCCACGGCGAGGCGGACCACGCGGCCGAAGCGGCCCTCCCGGGCGTCGAGGCCGCGGGCTGATGTGCGGCGTGGTCGGCGTCGTCCTGCCGAACCGAGGCCACGAGGCCGCAGCCGTCGCGGCGACCGCCCTGTTCGCGCTCCAGCACCGGGGCCAGGAATCGGCGGGCGTCGGCGTGTCCGACGGCCAGAACCTGATGATCTACAAGGACCTGGGCATGGTGGGCCAGGTGCTGGACGAGCGGCGGATCCCGTCCCTGGCGGGGGACCTGGCCGTCGCGCACTGCCGGTACTCGACCACGGGGTCCACGGTCTGGGAGAACGCCCAGCCCACCCTGCGCCTCGGGCCGCGGCGGGCGCTCGCGATCGGCCACAACGGCAACCTCGTGAACACGCGTGAGCTCCTCGAGCAGCTCGAGGGCGGCCGCGGCCGCCTCCCCGCCAGCACCGACACGGAGCTCCTCACCGCGCTCCTCGCCGACGAGCCCGCCGACGACACCGTCGGCGCGCTGCGCGCGGTCCTGCCCCGGGTCCGCGGTGCGTTCAGCCTCGTGATCCTGGACGAGCACCGCGTCATCGGCGTCCGCGACCCGCACGGGTTCCGCCCGCTCGTCCTCGGCCGCCTCCCGGCCGCTCCCGGCGACGGAGGGCCCGGGCCTCTGGGACGACGAGACCGGCGGCTGGATCCTGGCCTCGGAGACGGCCGCGCTCGACATCGTGGGCGCGGAGGTGGTCCGCGACGTGGAACCGGGCGAGATCGTGGTGCTCGAGCCCGGCCACCAGCCCGTCTCCGTCCGGTACGCGGAGGCGACGCCCGCCCTGTGCGTGTTCGAGCTCATCTACTTCGCCCGGCCGGACTCGTACATGCTCGGCCGCAACCTGTACGAGGCGCGCCGCCAGATGGGCATCCGGCTCGCCGGCGAGCACGCGGTGGAGGCTGACCTCGTGATGCCGGTGCCCGACACCGGCGCCCCGGCGGCGGCCGGGTTCGCGGAGGCCTCGGGGATCCCGTACCGCGAGGGCATGGTCCGCAACCGCTACAGCGGCCGGACGTTCATCCAGCCGTCCCAGGCGATGCGCCAGCGTGGCGTCAACGTCAAGCTGAGCCCGCTGCGCGAGGTGATCCGGGACAAGCGCCTGATCGTGGTGGACGACTCGATCGTGCGCGGCACCACGACCAAGCAGATCGTGGGGCTGCTCCGGCGCTCCGGGGCGCGCGAGGTTCACGTGAGGATCAGCGCCCCCCCGATCTACCACCCGTGCTTCTACGGGATCGACACGGCGATCGAGACGGAGCTGATCGCCGGCAGCCACTCCGTGGAGGAGATCCGCGAGTTCATCGGCGCCGATTCCCTGGGGTACCTGTCGATCCGCGGTGTCCTGGCGGCGCTCGACCTGCCGTACGACCAGTTCTGCTTCGCGTGCTTCGACGGCAGGTACCCGGAACCCGTGCCGTACGACGTCTCCGCGCGCAAGTTCATGCTGGAGGCACCGGCAGGGTCTCCGGTCGGGGCGCCGATCGTCGGGTTGCCGATCGTCGAGGCGCCGATCGTCCCGGCGCCGATCGGCGTGGAGCCCCGGTGACCGGGGAGCCCGGGACGCCGCTCGCGCGCGACGGGAGGGCGGCCTACGCGCGGGCCGGGGTGGACGTCGCGGCCGGCGAGCGCGCCGTTGAGCTCATGCGAGCGTCGGTGGCCTCCACGCGGCGCCCGGAGGTGCTGGGCGGCGGCCTCGGCGGGTTCGGGTCGGCCGTGTCGATCCCGGCCGGCTACCGGGAGCCGGTGATCGTGTCGTCGACCGACGGCGTGGGGACGAAGACGGCGATCGCCGCGGCGATGGGGCGGCTCGACACGATCGGGATCGACCTCGTTGCGATGTGCGCCGACGACGTCGCGTGCACCGGCGCCGAGCCGCTGGCGTTCCTGGACTACATCGCCGTCGGCAGGCTGGACCCGGAGCGGGTCGCGGCGCTGGTCTCGGGGATCGCCGCAGGCTGCCGTCAGGCCGGGGCGGCCCTGACCGGCGGCGAGACCGCGGAGCATCCCGGGCTGATGGAGCCCGGCGAGTTCGACCTGGCGGGGTTCTGCATCGGGGTGGGGGAGCGGAGCCGCCTGCTGGACGGCTCGGCGGCCCGCGCGGGGGACGCGATCGTGGGCCTGGCGTCCTCGGGCCTCCACGCCAACGGGTACTCGCTGGTCCGGGCGCTGATCGCGGACCACCGGCTCACCCTCGACATGCCCTACGGCGGGCTCGCCTGCCGCGCGCTCGGGTGCAGCCTGTCGGGGTTCGAGCTGATCGCGGAGCCGGGGCTGATCGACGCCACCCTGGGCGACGTCCTGCTCACGCCGACCCGCATCTACGCGAAGGACCTGCTGGCGATGCGGGCCGCCCTCGGCGAGGCCGGTCACGAGGTCCGGGGCATGGCCCACATCACCGGCGGCGGCCTGCCGGGCAACGTGCCGCGGGCGCTGCCGGACGCGCTCGGCGCGCGCCTGGACCCCTCGACCTGGCCGATGCCCTCGGTCATGCGCGTGCTGGGTGCCCTCGGGGGGATCGCGGACGCGGAGCTGCGCGCGACGTTCAACGCGGGGCTGGGCATGGTGATGGTCGTGCCCGCGGAGGCCGCGACGGTGGCGGTCGGGCTCGCGACGGCACGCGGGATCCCGGCCTGGGTCGTGGGCGAGGTCGTGGAGGCGGCGGGCATCGGTGGCCGGCGGTACGTGGAGGAGGGGATCGTCCGGTGAGTCCCATCGGCGGCAGGGTCGCGGTCGGGGTCTCGGGGAGCGGCTCGAACCTGCGGGCGCTGGTCGCGGCGGCGGGACGCGGATCCCTCGGCGGCGAGGTGGTGCTCGTCTTCGCGGACCGCCCGTGTGCGGGGCTGGACTGGGCGGCCGAGCTGGGGATCGAGACGGTCATGGTCCCCGGTGGCGACGACGGGACGCTGGCGCAGACGCTGGTAGCCGTCGGCGCCCGACGCGGTCGTCCTCGCCGGTTACCTGCGGCTGGTCGGGCCCGCGGTGCTGGCCGCGTTCGCCGGCCGGATCCTCAACGTCCACCCGTCGCTGCTGCCCTCGTTCCCCGGGCTCCACGGGGCGCGCGACGCCCTCGCCGCCGGCGTGGCGGTGACCGGCGTGACCGTGCACCTGGTGGATGCGACCCTCGACGGCGGGCCGATCGTGGCCCAGGAGGCGGTGCCGGTCCTGCCGGACGACGACGAGGCCACGCTGCTCGAGCGGATCCACCCGGTCGAGCACCGGCTGCTCCCGGCGGCCGTGGCCGCGCTGCTCGCCGGGGCGCTCAGGATCGACGGAGACGCCCGCCGCGCGCGCCTCGACACCGCCGCGGCCGACGCGCGCGTGCCGGTCCCGCGCCGGGCCCTGCTCTCGGTCTCGGACAAGACCGGCCTGGCGGAGCTGGGGCGCGGCCTCGTCGCGCGGGGCTGGGAGCTCGTGAGCACCGGCGGCACTGCGCGTGCCCTGCGCGACGAGGGTCTCCCGGTGACCGACGTCGCGGCCGTGACCGGCTTCCCGGAGATGCTCGACGGCCGCGTGAAGACGCTCCACCCGCGGGTCCACGCCGGGCTCCTCGCCGACCGCCGTCGCGCCGACCATCGCGAGGCGCTCCTCGCCGCCGGCATCGCCCCGTTCGACCTCGTCGTCGTAAACCTGTACCCGTTCGCAGCCGCGGCCCGGCGGCCCGGGATCTCGCTCGACGACCTCGTCGAGGAGATCGACATCGGCGGCCCCTCGATGGTCCGCGCCGCCGCCAAGAACCACGCGTCCGTCGCGATCGTGACCTCGCCCGCGCGCTACGAGGCGGTCCTCGGGGCGCTCGACGAGCAGGGCGAGGTGCCCCTGGGCCTCCGCTCGGCGCTGGCCGTGGAGGCGTTCCGGCACACCGCCGCGTACGACGCCCGGATCGCCGCGGAGCTGCCCTGCCGCATGCACGAGGCCGGCGTCGCGCTCCCGGCGGAGCCGGGCCTGCCCACCTCGGCGGACCCGTACCCGCCGTCGCTCACGATCTCGATGGACAAGGTGGACACCCTCCGCTACGGAGAGAACCCCCACCAGCCGGCCGCGCGCTACCGCCGCACGGACCGCGAGCCGCGCCCGGCGGAGGGGCCGTTCGCCAGCGGCAACCCCCCGCTCCAGGGCAAGGCGCTCTCGTACAACAACGTCCTCGACGCGTCGGCCGCCGCCTCGCTGGCGCGCCTCCTGCGCGGCCCGGCGGTCGTCATCGTCAAGCACACGAACCCGTGCGGCGCGGCCGAGCGCCAGACGCTGCTCGAGGCATGGGAGTCGGCCCTGGCCGGCGACCCGGTGTCGGCCTTCGGCGGCGTGGTGGCGATCACCGGGACCGTGGACCGGGCGCTCGCCGAGCGGCTGGTCTCGATCTTCCTCGAGGTCGTCGTGGCTCCTGCCTTCGACGAGGGCGCCCGCGAGGTCCTGGCGACCAAGCCGAACCTGCGCCTCGTGGAGGACCCGTCGCTCGACGCCACCGCGGACCGGAGCGGCCTGAGCGCGCGGGGCGGCCTCGCGGTTGACTACCTGGGCTCCTTCCGGACCGCCGGCGGCGCGGTCCTCGTCACGGCCCCGGACAACCTGCCCGACGACCCGTCCGCGTGGGCCTGCACGACGTCGCGAGCGCCGACGGGCGCCGAGCTCCGGGACCTGGACCTCGCCTGGCGGCTGTGCCGGGGCGTCGTGTCCAACGCCATCGTGCTCGTGCGGGACGGCATGCTCGTGGGTGTCGGGTCGGGCCAGGTCAGCCGCGTGGACGCGTGCCGCGGCGCCGTGGACAAGGCTCGCCAGTTCCAGCGCGAGGCCGGCGCGACCGGCGCCGTCGCGGCCTCGGACGCCTTCTTCCCGTTCCCGGACGGCCCGCGGGTGCTGCTCGATGCCGGCATCACCGCCATCGTGCAGCCCGGTGGCTCGATGCGCGACGCGGAGGTCCTGGTGCACGTCGAGGCCGCCGGCGCCGCGATGCTCGTGACCGGGACGCGCCACTTCCGCCACTGACTCTCTCCCGCGTGGCCTGCGGCGCGCGATCGCGCCAGCCGAGACCGCCGCTGCTACCATCGAGCGGCAATGTCAGACCGCAAGCGCTTCTACCTGACCACCGCCATCGCCTACGCGAACAGCGCGCCCGGGCTCCACACGGTCTACGAGGTGATCGGCGCCGACGTCATCGCGCGCTGGCACCGCATGCTGGGCGACGACACGCGGTTCCTGACCGGCACGGACGAGCACTCGGTGAACATCGCGCAGTCCGCCGAGGCGCTGGGGATCACCCCGCGCCAGTTCGTCGACGAGAAGGTGGCCCTGTTCAGGGACGCCGAGGATGCCCTCCTCATCAGTCCGGACCGGTTCATCCGCACGACGGACCCCGACCACTACCTCTCCGCGCAGGAGATGGTCCGCCGCGCCTTCGACAACGGCGACATCTACCAGGCGAGCTACGACGGCTGGTATTGCCCGAGCGAGGGCTTCAAGGCGCCGTCGGACCTGTACGAGACCGCGACCGGCATGCGCTGCCCGAACCACCCCGACGTGCCCCTGCAGTGGCTGTCGGAGCAGAACTGGTTCTTCCGGCTCTCGGCCTACCAGGACCGGCTGCTCGACTGGTACGACAAGAACCCCGACTTCGTGCAGCCGGACTACCGGCGCAACGAGATGCTCGGCTTCATCCGCCAGGGCCTGCAGGACTTCTCGATCAGCCGCGCGGGCGCGACCTGGGGGATTCCGTTCCCGGTGATGCCGGACGGCAGCTCCGCGCAACGCCCGGACGGCTCCTGGGACCCGGCGGCCGGCACGATCTACGTCTGGTACGACGCGCTGATCAACTACATCACCGGCGCGGGGTTCCCGGGCGACCTGGACCTGTTCCGCGAGTGGTGGCCGGCGGACCTCCACGTCATCGGCAAGGACATCGCCCGCTTCCACACGATCTACTGGCCCGCGATGCTGTGGTCGGCCGGGCTCGACGCGCCGAAGCACGTCTGGGTCCATGGCTGGCTGCTGGTCCAGGGCGGCGAGCGCATGAGCAAGAGCCGCGGCAACTTCCTGGACCCCAGCGCGGTCGTGGCCGCGTTCGGGGCGGACGGTGCCCGCTACGTGACCCTGCGCGAGGTCGCCTTCGACCGCGACACGGAGGTCTCCTGGGACTCGTTCGTGCGCCGCTACAACGCGGACCTCGCCAACGACTTCGGCAACCTCGTCAACCGCACGACCTCGATGGTCAACCGCTACTTCGGCGGGGAGCGGCCCGAGCCGCGCGACGCCGCCGTGTCGCCCCTGGCCGAGGGCTGGGCCGACACGCTTGCGCGCTGTACCGCGAGAAGCTGGACGCCCGCCTCCTCCACGACGCGCTGGGCGAGCTCTGGGAGTTCGTGGGCGGCGCCAACAAGACGGTCGACGCGGAGCAGCCGTGGACGCTGGCGAAGCGGGCGAAGGCCGGCGACGAAGGAGCCGCGGCGAGGCTGCGGGGCGTCCTGGGCGACCTGGTCGAGGTCTGCCGGCTGGTCGGCCTCGCGGTGGCTCCGTTCATGCCCGGCATGGCGCCCCGCGTCCTGGACCAGCTCGGCTACGACTATCCGTACGAGGCGGACGGCAATGGCGGGCAGGGTGTCCTGGAGCTCCTCGCCTGGGGGGCCGCGGCCGGTCCCGGCCGTGTGACCGGGACGCCGACGCCGCTGTTCCCACGGATCGAGAGCGAAGCGGCCCTCGAGGAGGCCAACCGATGACGGACCGGACCTACCTGACGGCGAACGCGTCGGCGACCGAGGCGCTGCGGACGCTGGTCGGATCCCTGGACGACGCCGACCTCGTGACCGACCTCGGCGGCGGCTGGAACGTGTCGATGGCCCTTGCCCATCTCGCGTTCTGGGACGGCTGGCATCACGCGCGGTGGCAGCACGCCGCGGCCACGGGAGCGTTCGCCCCGCCGCCGGTGTCCGACGACATCACCAACCGCGCCAACGAGGCGCTCGAGGCCACCTGGCGGGCGCTGGCCCCGGATCGGGCGGGGACGCTCGCGCTCGACGCGGCGGCCGCGGTCGACGCCCTCGTCGCGGGCCTGCCCGACGCGTCGGTCGACGCGGCGCGCGCGGTCGGTGGCGGCCGCTGGATCGAGCGCTGGCCGCACCGGCAGGACCACGTCGAGCAGATCCGCCGCGCGCTCGGCCGCGACTGACCGGCTCGCCTGGTCAGGCCGCGCCTTGGGCCGCGGCCGAGTCTCCGTCCCGCCGTCCGTCGGCCCCGGCCGGCTCCTCCGGCCCCGTCCCGGTCGGTCCTCGTTTCCGGCGAGCATCTACCCGCGCCGGCCATCCCCTGGCGAGTCTCCATCCCGCGAGCATCGCCCCGGCCGGCGTCTCGGCGGCTCGTCGGCCCCTTCGAGAATGCCAGCCACTCTCCTGACGGGTGCAACTCCGCGACCCGGGCAGCGAGGATGCGCAGCCACTCACGGTACGGTTGGTACCCGGGCGGCACCGTCCCTTGCGCCGCCAGCCAGCCATGGGCCGGGTGCACGCGCAGGTGAGGCCACCCCGAGGTGAGCCAGCACCCACCTGGCAGGTAGGTGATCGGGTCCCGGTCCCCGCTGCTGGGCCGCACCACCACCGGCGCGGCCATGCCTGCGCACGTCGGCGCTGGCCACCCACCACGTGGGTATCTGGAGGCGAAACCACACGGGCACCGACACCTGACGGGCGCTCCCGCGTCGCCACCGCCAGTCAGCGAACGCGG
Organism: uncultured Chloroflexia bacterium; assembly: GCA_963776395.1. Taxonomy (GTDB): domain Bacteria; phylum Chloroflexota; class Limnocylindria; order Limnocylindrales; family CSP1-4; genus CAIXZV01. Next base: position 231,455 of record CAVZML010000003.1, read on the forward strand.
CGTCCGACGCGGGCGTCCGCGCGCTCGGCCTCGACTGGTCCGCTCGCGACCCCAACGGATTCAGCGCTCGCCAAGCCCGGCTCCACGGTCCTATGCTCCGGGTCCAATCCCGCACATGGAGGTCCCGGCCATGGCCAGAGGCGAGATCACGCACATCGAGTTTCCGGCGGACGATCTCGAGCGCGCCAAGGCGTTCTACGGAGCCGTGGCCGGCTGGGAGTTCGGCGAGATGGCCGAGTTCGCCGACTACGCGCTGTTCAGCAACGGCGAAGGCACCGGGGGCGGGATCGGCCTCCGTGGTCGGAGCGTCGGTCAGGCGCTGCGGATCTACATCAGCGTCGACTCCCTCGCGGAGGCGGTTGCGGCCGCGGTGGCGAACGGTGGCGCCGAGGTCGAAGCCCCGACGGAGATCGGCGGCGGCATGGGCAGCTTCGCAGTCGTCCGCGACACCGAGGGCAGCGAGGTCGGGCTCTGGCAGGCACCGCCGGCCGCCGCGTCCTGAGCGCCGCCTGCCTCGGGTCCGGACCAGCTCGGCTGACCGTCGACCCGTCCCGACGCCGACCCGTCCCGACGCCGACGCGACCTGACAGCCGACCCGTCCCGTGCGCACGTTGGCCCTGACCATCGACGCACGCCGCCTCGAGCCACGTACCATCGCGCGGTGCGCCTCGTCGACTCTCACGGTCACCTCAACGCCGACCGCTTCGCGGACGACGTCGAGCTCGTGCTCGGTGGCGCGCGGCTGGCGGGGCTCGAGCGGATCCTCGTGCCGGGCTGGAACGCGCGCTCGTCCGAGCGGGCGTTGGACCTCGCGTCGCGGTGGCCCTGGCTGGACGCCGCCGTCGGGGTGCATCCCCACGACGCGGCGAAGGTGACGGCAGCCGATTGGGCGGAGGTCGAGACCTGGGCGCGCGACGGGCGGGTCGTTGCGATCGGGGAGACCGGCCTCGACTCGGACCGGATGTTCTCGCCGTGGGACGCCCAGCTCGACAACCTCCGGGCGAACCTCGCGCTCGCGCTCGCGACCGGGAAGCCGGCGATTCTCCACTGCCGCTCGCGGCTGGGCGAGCGCGACGCGCAGGACGCACTCGTGGACGAGCTTCGTGCGGCGGGCTTCGACGGGCCGGCGGCGCGCGCGGCGTTCGGCGACCGGCCAGCAGCCGTGATCCACAGCTTCTCGGGGCCATTGGACTACGCGGAGACGGTCGTCGCCATGGGCCTCGCGGTGAGCTTCTCCGGCCTCGTGTTCCGGCGGGGCGAGGAGCCCTCGGCGGAGGCGGTGACGCGCGTCCCGGCGGAGCGGCTGCTGGTCGAGACGGACTCGCCGTTCCTGGCGCCGCCCGGCGCCCCGCGGTCGCGGAACGAGCCCGCCTATGTCGGGATCACGGCGCGCTGGGCGGCCGGAATGCGCGCGGCCGGCGAGGATGAGCTCGGCAACTCCCTCGTCGAAGCCTACGACCGGACGTTTCCACGGGAGAGGGCCCGCTGACCGCGCCGCGCGGTGGAGCGCCGCGGCGCCGGCCGTCGGCCGCCCGGTGACGCGCCGCGGCGCCGGCCGCCCGCCCGCACCGCGGCGCCGGTCCCGCTGAGCGCCCGCGCCCACGTGGCCCAGCGGACGCACGACTGCGCCGGCCGTTCGCCGGGCGCCCGCCCGTGCCCGCGCCCACGACCCGCCCACGCCCACCCCGCGCCCGCCCGCGCCCGCGCCCGCGCCCACGCCGCCCGGCCGCCCCTACGGCGTCGCCACCGCGTGCTCCCGGGTGAGGGGCGTGTAGCTGATCTCCAGGTCGATCGCCTGGCCGATGGCCAGTGCCAGCGAGGTCGCCAGCGGCGCCGCGGGGGCGGGTGCGTCGGACCCGGTGAGAGCGATCGAGACCGTGTTGCCCGTGATGCTCCAGGCGATGACCTCGAGGTCGCGATCGCCGATCCACGCGCGCACGATCGGGGCGCCGGTCGTGCTCCAGATCGTCGTCCGTGCCGCGTCGTAGGCATGGGCTGCGAGCGGCATCGCGACGATGACCAGCGCCACCATCGCCGCGACGAACCCGTTCCGGAGCCGGTGCCGCTCGCGCAGCATCTCGCGGCTCGGGGCGGCCCCGTCGAGCATGAACACGACGCACGCGATGACGACGATCGCAGCGAAGTTCGTGAGGAACAGGGTCATCGCGCCGATGGCGTCGTCGGGCCGCCCGAGCTCCAGGCAGATGCCGACCGTCGCGAGGGGCGGGACGAGCGAGACCGCGATGGCGACGCCGGGGAGCGCGTCGCTGCCGGTCCGCCGCACCGCCACGAATGCCCCCGCCGCTCCCGCCGCCAGGGCGACGCCGAGGTCGAGCAGCCCGGGCGACGTGCGCGCCGCGAGCGCGGGCGTGAGCGTCAGCGGGTCCGGGATGACGAGCGCGACCACGAACCCGATCGCGATGACCATCAGGGCGCCGAGCACGACCTGGACGAACGTGATCGTCTGCCAGCGCGTGCGGCCGGTCACCAGGGCGGCCGCGAGCGCCATGATCGCCCCGCCGAGCGGCGCGACCACCATGGCGCCGATGATCGAGGCGGTCGAGTCCTGGTACAGGCCGAACGATGCGATGAGCCCGGCGAGTGCGAGGAGCACCGTGAAGGTGACGATCGACTTCCGGAAGGCGGGACCTTCCGGGAACAGGTCGTCGAGCTTGGCGGCGCCGAGCGACTGGCGCGCGTCGACCAGCGGCGGCCTCACCGGCTGCCCGGACGGCTGCGCCGCGGCCCCCGCCCCGGTGTTGGTGGTCATGTCTCCTCCCCTTGCCGAGCGCTCGGCCTGTCGGCGGACCGGTTGACGTCTCCCGCCGCCGCCGTCACGGCACGCCGAGACCCGCGAGCGCCTTGGCCAGGAACCACGTCCCGAACACGGCACCCAACCCGATCATGATGACCCGGTTGTACGTGGCCAGGAATTCGGTGATGCGGTCGAGCATCGCGGTGGCCCTGGCCGGCATCGCGTATGCGAGCCCGATCATGACGATCTGGATCGACTCGGCCAGCGCAACGAAGAGCAGGAAGGTCAGCAGGTCGGCGACCCGGTCCAGGTCGGCCGCGGCGATCGCGGCGATCGCTCCCAGCGTGAACACCCAGAACTTGGCACCGACGAGCATGATCCCGACGCCCAGCGCGAATGCCCTCGCCGGCGTCGCGGAGGCGACCATCGCCATCCATTTCGGTGGCGGCGCGTCCTCGTCGGTGTGACTGAGCAGCTGCCTGGCCGCGGTGACGTAGAACACGATCGCGACGACGAGGAGCAGCAGGGACACCGCTGTGTCCAGACCCCTCCGCGGTGGGCTCGGAGATCGAGCCGCCCCCGATGATGGGGCCGAAGACGAGGCCCTGGGCGAGCCGGACGGTCGTCATGCCGGCGAGCCAGGCGACGGCCGTGATCTTGCCCGCCCTCGAGCGCAGCAGCATCGCCGTGATGATGATCTGGACCGGCACGAGGGCGCTGCCGATGATCAGCGGGACGAGCGAGCTCCAGACCTCTCCCATCGGTACTCCTTCGGTTGGCACGGTCCCGGCCACCAGACTACTGGCCGGCGAGCGCCCCGCGTGCCTGTCCCTCGCCGAGCTCCCGGCGCTCGGCGTCCACGTAGAGCGACCAGCCGGCCATGTTGCGGCCCCGGCAGATCACGACGCCCTCGGCGCCGCCGCCGGGGCTCCCTGGGGCGGCGGGTACCGGATCTCCGGGCGCGCCGCCGTGGACGATGTCGCCAGCTCGGCGATGACGCCGCCGAACGGGGGATCGGGGAGTGGCAACGTTCGAGCCATCGGCGGGTCCTTCCGGGTCGTGTCAGTCCAGGCGTGCGCTCCTATCGCCCTCAATGGGTGAGTTGGAGCGGGCCTTGCGGGATTAGACTCTACGGGCGCGAGCATGGGGAACGCAGAGATCCTCGTCGATCCTCGCCGCGATCCGGGATTGACGTTGGTGCCCGGGACCTTCAGGAGGCAAGCATGACTCTGGGACCGCTCGAGTACTCGGTCATCGGGTTCGAAGGCAACCGGTTCAACGGCGAGATCGCCAAGGAGATCGGCGCGGTCGTCGACTCCGGCGTCATCGCCATCGTCGACCTCGTGTTCGTGACCAAGGACATCGACGGCAACGCGACGTCCCTGGAGCTCGACAACAAGGACGACCCGCGCTTCGCCGGCTTTGCCGGGATGCTCGAGGGCCTGACCGGCCTCCTGACCGAGGAGGACGTCGAGCAAGGTCGCCGCCGAGCTTGAGCCGAACACCTCGGCCCTCGTGATCATGTTCGAGCATCGCTGGGCCGTCCGGTTGAAGGAGGCGATGGTCGCCGCGGGCGGGTTCCTCGTGGCGCGCGAGACGATCCGGCCCGAGAGCCTGGAGATGCTCAACGCGGAGATCGAGTCCGCGGAACTCACCGCGTAGCCAGCCCGACACGATCAGAAAGGAACGAACTCCGATGCGACGACGACGAGGCCCCGGGCTCCTGATGACAGCGGCCGTCGTGGGCGGCGCCGCCCACATGGGGGCAAAGAGCGCCAACAAGCAGGCCGCAGCACAGCAGCAGGACGCGTACACGCAGCAGCAGCTCGCCGACCAGGACGCGCAGATCGCTGCCCTCCAGGCGCAGCAGGCCGCGGCTCCGGTCGCCCCTGCCGCTCCCGCGGCGCCGGCGGTTGACCCGGTCACCGCGCAGCTCACCAACCTGGCCAGCCTGCACTCGGCCGGCATCCTGAGCGACGAGGAGTTCGCCGCGGCGAAGGCCAAGGCGCTCGGCGCTCTAGCCCGACGACCGCGCTGCCCCGCGGGCAGCCAGGACGAGACCCCGGCGGCGCGAGCAGCCGGGGTCGTTCGTTGTCCGGCCGGCGTCGTCGGCGGCCGCGAGGCTCTCCTCGCATGAACTCGGCGGTGCCCGCCGCGTGTCCCCCCGGCGAACACGGGTCAGACGAGTCCACCCGGTTGACATCCGCGCTCCCATTCGCTACTTTGTTGGCACTCTCATCGCGAGAGTGCCAATACCAGCGGAACGCGATCCGCTTGGGCCCGGCCGGAACCCCACGGGGAAGCATCCGGCGGCACCCGGCCCCCGGTCGCGCACGTGGCATGGCACTCGAAACAAGAGGTCACCGGGGCGCCCGCGGCCTGCCCGGCCCGGAAGATCCCACCCATTTCACAGGCCGCCGGCGACCGATCGCGGCCGCCAGAGGAGGAATGCACCTTGGCCACCGCCTCTTCGACGAAGCTCCGCCCGCTGGGCGACCGCGTCGTCATCAAGCCCACCCCGCGTGAGGAGATGACGAAGTCGGGAATCGTCCTGCCGGATACCGCGAAGGAGAAGCCCCAGGAGGGAGTCGTCCTCTCCGTGGGCCCGGGCAAGACCCTTGACGATGGCTCCCGCGAGGCCATGGACGTCGCCGTCGGCAACAAGGTCCTGTACGCGAAGTACGCCGGGACCGAGTTCAAGGTCGAGGGCGAGGAGCTCCTCATCGTCAGCCAGAAGGACATCCTCGCGATCGTCGAGGACTGACCCGGCCGGGCCGGCACCAACCGCCGGCACACCGACCCAGCACCGCCCCGAACACATATCCCGGAGGGATCACGACTTGGCCAAGCAGCTCATCTTCGACGAGACCGCTCGTCGCTCGCTCAAGCGCGGCATCGACCGCCTCGCCGACGCGGTCCGCGTGACCATCGGCCCCAAGGGCCGGAACGTCGTGCTCGACAAGAAGTTCGGCTCCCCGACGATCACCAACGACGGCGTCACGATCGCTCGCGACATCGAGCTCGAGGACCCGTTCGAGAACATGGGCGCGCAGCTCCTCAAGGAGGTCGCGACCAAGACCGATGACGTCGCCGGCGACGGCACCACCACCGCCGTGGTCCTGGGCCAGGCGATGGTCTCCGAGGGCCTGCGGGTCGTGACCGCCGGCGCCAACCCGATGGTCGTCAAGCGCGGCATCGAGACCGCCGTCGCGGCGATCGTGGACGAGATCAAGCGCACCGCGCGCCCGGTCGAGACCCGAGAGCAGATCGCGGCCGTCGCGGCCATCTCCGCCGCGGATCCCGAGGTCGGCGAGATCATCGCCGAGGTGATGGACAAGGTCGGCAAGGACGGCGTCATCACCGTCGAGGAGGGCCAGTCCCTCGGCCTCGAGAAGGAATACACCGAGGGCATGCAGTTCGACCGGGGCTATATCTCGGCGTACTTCGTGACGAACAGCGACCGGATGGAGGCCGTCCTCGAGGACGTGCTCATCCTGATCACCGACAAGAAGATCAGCGCCGTCCCGGACCTCCTGCCGGGCCTCGAGAAGGCTGTCCAGCAGGGCAAGCCGATGCTGATCATCGCGGAGGACATCGACGGCGAGGCCCTGGCCACGCTGGTCGTGAACAAGCTCAAGGGCACCATCTCCGTCCTCGCCGTCAAGGCTCCCGGGTTCGGCGATCGCCGCAAGGAGATGCTCCGCGACATCGCGATCCTGACCGGCGGCACCGTGATCTCAGAGGAGATCGGCCGCAAGCTCGATTCCGTCGTCTTCGAGGATCTCGGCCGCGCCCGCCGCGTCGTCGCCACCAAGGACGACACGACGCTCGTCGACGGCGAGGGATCGCCGGAGCAGATCAAGGCGCGCATGACGCAGATCAAGGCGCAGATCGAGGACACGACCAGCGACTACGACAAGGAGAAGCTCCAGGAGCGCCTCGCCAAGCTGGCCGGCGGCGTCGCCGTCATCAAGGTCGGCGCGGCCACCGAGGTCGAGCTCAAGGAGAAGAAGCACCGCATCGAGGATGCGCTCTCGACGACCCGTGCGGCCGTCGAGGAGGGCCTCGTCGCCGGCGGCGGCACGACGCTCCTCCAGGCCATCCCCGCGCTCGACGCCATCAAGCTCGAGGGCGATGAGCAGGTCGGCGTGGACATCGTCCGCAAGGCGCTCGAGGCACCGGCCCGCCAGATCGCCGACAACGCCGGCATGTCCGGCGAGGTCGTCGTCAACGCGATCCGGGCCTTGCCGCTTGGCGAGGGCTACGACGCCCTCAAGGGCGAGTACGGGAACATGTTCGACAAGGGCATCGTCGACGCGGCCAAGGTCACGCGGTCCGCGCTCCAGAATGCCGCCTCCATCGCCGCGATGGTCCTGACCACGGAGACCCTGATCACGGACCTCCCGGAGAAGGAGAAGGCCGGCGCCGGCGGCGGCCACGATCACGGCGGAGGCATGGACTTCTAGTCCACCGCCCGTCCACGTCACACGACAGCCCCCGGTGGCCTCGGCCTCCGGGGGCTTCTTCATGCCCGGCGCCCTGAGCCCGGTCCCGCCATTCGGGGCGCCTCGTGCGGGGTAGACTCGGCTGGCGTCACCAACGGCTGCAGGAGGTCTCGCGCGATGGGCAGGGTCACGATCCGGAGGTTCGACGTCGTACGCACCGCGACGGTCGCCGCCGTGCTGTACGCGGTGATCGCCGTGCTGTTCGCACTGCTGTTCTTGCTTCCTTTCACGCTCATCGCGGGAATGGCGGGGAGCCGATCCGGCGCCGGGGAGATGGGGGCCCTGGTCGGTGTCGGCCTGGTGGGCGCCCTGTTCTTCGCCGTCGTGGGGGCCGTGTTCTACGCAGTCATCGGCTGGATCATGACGGCGCTCGTGTGTGTGCTGTACAACGTCGTCGCCGGGCGCGTCGGCGGCATCCGGGTGGAGGTCGACGTCGAAGGTCCCTATCCCGGCGGTCCCGGCTACGGCACGCCCGTCTACCCGGGCTACGGCACCCCGGCCTACGGCACCGCCGGCCAGTACGTCCCGCCGGGCCAGTACGGCACCCCGGGCCAGTACGTCCCGCCGCCTTCATCGTACGGGCCGCCCGGCTCGGCTCCGCCGCCGGGGGTCGCCGGCTGAACGCGCTGCGTGGCCGCGGCACCGGTGGCCGCACGCGGATCCCTGGACCCCTTCGCGGCGCACTGGCGCTCGTCGTCGTGCTGTTCGTGGCCGCCGGGGCGGGCCGGGTGATCGGCGTTGGCCCGCTCGCCGGGATCGTGCCCCCGGACCGGGTCACCGACCCGGGAGAGATCATGGCGAGGTCGCTGCAGGCCACGCTCGACGCGGCGTCCGTCCACGTCGAGGGCACCCTCGAGGGCACCCTGCCGGGGGACCTCCTGGAGCGGAACGAAGTGGAGAAAGACCTCGGCGGCACGGCCCTGGCCGCCGACCTGCGCCCACGTGACGCCCGCACCAGGGCCCGCGTCGTCTCGCCGCCGCTTGGCCTCGATCTCGAGACCATCACCGTCTGGACCGACGCATGGTACCGGTCAAATGGCGGTCCGTGGCAGAAGGTCCCGGTGACGGAGGCGACGTCTGGCACCGGGGTTGACATCAACCCTCTCACGCTCGTAGACCGGCTGAGGTCATACCTCGCCAGCGCAGGGAGGGCACCCGTCGTCACGGACATCGCGTGCGCGAGCGCCTCCGGGCGCTGCCACGAGGTCCGGCTCGACGCGGGCGCGGACCCGGCCGGCGTGCTGGCGGCGATGCTCCCCGGGGCCGCCGACGGCTCGCTGCCGCCGGTGTCGACCACCGTCACCCTGCGGACAGACGTCGCGACACTGCGGCCCGTGTCCCTGGTCATCGAGGCCGCCTCAGCGGACGGCTCGGTGTACCTCAGGCTCGTCCTTGCCTTCGGGGACTGGGACGGGCCCGTCCGGATCGACGAGCCGGCGGACGCCGGCGGCTGAAGGTGGCCGGAGTCGTGTCGATCGGCGACGATCCGCGGGGCTCGTCGTCTTCCGGCGCGCGCACTCGGCCCCGGCGCGCACTCGGCCCCGGCGCGCACTCGGCCCCGGCGCGCACTCGGCCCCGGCGCGCACTCGGCCCCGGCGCGCACGCGGCCCCGGCGCGCACGCGGCCCCGGCGCGCCCGGTCTCGGCCCCGGCGCGCACGCGGCCCCGGCGCCTTCGACGCCGGCGTAAACCCCATCCACTTACGTGGCGAGTGCAAACCGGCGCCCGACCAACGTAGATGCGCTGCCACCCGCGGCACGGGTGGTACCCAGGCGCGGCGGGCCTGGACGTGGTCACCCACCCATGCAAAGAGTGCACGCGCAGGTGAGGCGTCCTCGAGGTGCGCGAGCACCCACCTGGCGCGTAGGTGATCGGATCGCCCCTCCCGGTTGACACCCCGCCACTCTGCCGGTCGACGCCTGGATGCGGCCGGGCCTGCGCATGTCAGTGCCGGCCACTCGCCAGGTGGGTGTCTGCGATCGACAGCAACGCGGCGAAGTCGGCCGGGTGACGCACAGTATCCCTTGCCACCAAATGTATGACGTGTCATACCGTGCCTGACACGGGCTACATCGCCCGTGGGAGAAGGGAGCAGCCATGGCAGAGACTCACGGGTTCCTCGGATCCGCCACGGTCGGCACGAAAGGCCAGATCGTCATCCCGGCAGACGCCCGGAATGCCATGCAGTTGCACGAGGGCGACAAGGTCGTCATCCTGCGCGGGCCGCGCGAGGGGAGCATTATCGTCTTCCGCGTGGATTCGTTCGATCGCCTGCTGGAGCAGGCGACCGCGGCAGACAAGCGCCCGTAGCCCGGGTGGCAGCTCGCGCCGACGGCCGCACGAAGAACACCGCCCGCGATCGCCGGCTCGCCCCAGGCCAGGCGGGCAGACCCGATCGACGTCCCGACGAAGGAGCCCCCTCAGCGCGGCTGGCCTGAGACGCGCCGTGCGCAACTGATGCGGACCCCACCCGTGATCCCCGGGTGAGCGACCCAACCTAGAATGGACGAGTGAGTCCCACCCCCGCCCGCGAGCCCACCCGGCGCCGGCGCACCCGCGCCGTGGAACCCGCCGGCCAGGGGACCTGGCTGGATCTCGGGACGCCCGACGACGACGCTCCGGACGCGCCGCCGAGCATGGCCGACGATGCCGCGCCCCCGGAGGAGCCCGAATGGCTCCGCGACGCTCCGGTGGAACCCGACCTGATCGCCGCTCCGTCCCTGGACCCGGACGCGGTGGCCGCGGCCCTGGCGGAGCGCCGCGCCGCGCGGGCCGAGGAGATCGTCACCAACCTGAACCCCGAGCAGGCCCGCGCCGTCACGACGACCGACGGACCACTGCTGATCCTGGCCGGCGCGGGCTCCGGCAAGACCCGGGTCGTCGCCCACCGCATCGCCTATCTCATCGGCGTGAAGGCGGTCCAGCCGCGCAGGATCCTCGCCGTGACGTTCACGAACCGGGCCGCCGGTGAGCTCCGGGAGCGGATAGTCGCCCTCGTCGGCGAGCCGGGCAAGGAGGTGGAGGCCGGCACGTTCCACGCGCTCTGCGCCCGCGTCCTGCGCCGCGACGGCGAGGCGATCGGTCTCGATCGGCGTTTCGTCATCTACGACACGGACGACCAGCAGCAGCTCATGAAGCGCATCCTGGCCGAGGAGGACCTCCCTGCCACTGGCGAGTTCCGGCCCGCAGCGATCCTGGGCGCCATCAGCCGCGCGAAGAACGACATGCTGGACGAGGACTTCCTTGCCCAGAATGCCGTCAACCACAAGGAGCGGATGATCGCGAAGCTGGCGGCCCGGTACCGGGAGCGCCTGCGCGCCGCGAACGCGCTCGACTTCGACGACCTGCTCCTGCGCGCCGTGGAGCTGTTCGAGGGTGCGCCCGAGGTGCTGGAGAGGTACCAGGCCCGCTGGCGCTACCTCCACGTCGACGAGTACCAGGACACGAACCGGCCGCAGTACCTGTGGGTCCGGGCGCTGGCCGCCGCGCACCGGAACCTGTGCGTGGTGGGCGACGACGACCAGTCGATCTACGGCTGGCGCGGCGCCAACATCCAGAACATCCTCGACTTCGAGCGCGACTACCCGGACGCGACCGTGGTCAAGCTCGAGCAGAACTACCGGTCGACGCAGCTGATCCTGGACGCGGCGCACGCGGTGGTCTCGCGCAACGAGCGCCGGACGGACAAGAAGCTCTGGACCCGGAACCAGGGAGGCGTCCCGATCCAGCGCTTCGAGGCCTACAACGAGGACGAGGAGGCGGAGTGGATCGCCCGCCAGGTCGAGGGACTGGTGGGCAGCACCGGCCGCGGCTCCCTGCTGACGCGCCGGGCCGATGACGACGAGTCGACCCGGTTCCGGCCGAAGGACGTCGCCGTCATGTACCGCATGAACGCCCAGTCGCGAGCCATCGAGGAAGCGTTCCTCCGCTACGGGATCCGGTACCAGCTCGTCGGCGGCACACGGTTCTACCAGAGGCGCGAGGTCAAGGACGCCCTCGCCTACCTCCGGGTCCTGCGGTCCGACACGGACGTGGTGTCGTTCGAGCGGATCATCAACGTCCCGGCACGGGGGGTCGGGGAGAAGAGCATCGCGGCCCTGCGGCGTTTCGCGGTCACGCACGGCGACGACGTCTGGGCGGCGGTCCAGGCCGGGGCGTCAGGCGTGGTCGAAGGGCTAGGGCCGAAGATCCGGGGAGCGCTGGCCGGGTTCGCGCGAGCTCGTCCGCCGCCTCCGCAGGCGGATCGGCGTGCTTCCGCTCCCGGAGCTTCTCGACGAGATCCTCGAGGCGTCCGGGTACCGGGCGATGCTCGCCGACGGATCCGACGATGGCGAGGACCGCTGGGCGAACCTGCTCGAGCTGCGCGAGGTGACGCTCCGCTACGAGGACCTCTCGCCGGAGGATGCCCTCGACCGCCTGCTCGAGGAGACGGCCCTGGTCGCCGACCAGGACACCTACGAGGGCGAGGCCGACGCGGTCACGCTCATCACGCTCCACGCGGCCAAGGGGCTGGAGTTCCCGGTCGTGTTCATCGCCGGGATGGAGGAGGGCCTCTTCCCGCACAATCGGGCGCTCGACGACGAGAAGGAGCTCGAGGAGGAGCGGCGCCTGGCCTACGTTGGCATCACGCGGGCCAAGCGACGGCTGTTCCTCTCCCACGCCTGGCGCCGGGCGACCTGGGGCGGTGGCGGCATGAGCATCCCGTCACGGTTCCTGCTCGAGATCCCGCCGGAGCTGATGACCGGGCCGCGGCTCGATCGGGCCGGCGACATGGGCTCCGACCTGGACCCGGACATCGTGTTCCGGGAGCGAGGGTCCCGGTTCGGGGCCGGTGTCCGCGCCGGCGGCGCGGCGTACCGGCAGGGGAGCGGCCGGCCTGGCGCCCCGCAGGCGGGGGAGACCTTCCACCCGACCCGGGACCTCGGGGCGAAGCGGGACGCGTTCGCGGCTGGTGCACGGTCTGGCTCCTTGGGGCCGCAGCCCCGGGCCCCGGGTTCGGGCGGTGGAGCGGTGGAGCCGCGGTGGAGCCGGTGGAGCCGGCGGTGGAGGCGCCGTCCCGTCGCGGCCGGTGGTTCCCGGCGAGCGCCGCTACCGCGACGGGGACCGCGTTCGTCATGCCCGCTGGGGCGACGGCATCGTGATCAGCTCGAAGCTCACCCGCGACGACGAAGAGGTGATGGTCGGCTTCCGCGACCCGACCGTCGGCCGCAAGACGATGCTGGCGAGCCTGGCGAACCTCGAGATCATCGGCTAGACGACGAGGCGGGGCGCTGAGGCGGGGCGCCCGGGCACGACGCTGTTGCCGCACGCCCGCTGGACGCCTGGCGTTCAATCGCGCGGTTCGACGCATGCGCGAGCGCCGACTCGAACGCCGGCCGTTCAAAACCCGACGGGTGGCAAAGGAAACCGCCGGCTTGGACGCGAGCCGATCAGCTTGAACGCCAGGGGATCACCCTGCCCGGGGGAATCGCTGGAGTGAACTCGCGGCGTTCAGCCCGCACGGGCGCCCGGCTGGGGCCCGACAGCTCGAGGGCGCGGCGGCCGGCCACACGTGCATGTCAGCGCAGGTGCGGGACGTGCTCGGGAAAGTGGTCCGTCGAGTCCCCGATGACGACGTCCGCGAGAGCCACGCTCTCCAGCCACCGGTACCGGCCGGCGTCGAACAGCTCGTCCTCGGACGCCGCCTCGACCGCGGCGACCAACCGGGCGAACGACTCGGCCTCGGAGCGGCGCGCGTCGGCGGCGGCCAGGCCGGTGTTCTCATCGTGGATCCTGGCATTCTGCTCGTCCACGTCCCACGGCTCTTCGCGGACGTACGGCTCGCGGCCCGCGCGCAGGGACTCCACCACGCGGGCGGAGTGGTCGGACCACCACGCGACGTGCGCGAGGACGTCCTTGCGCGTCCAGCCGTCCATCGCGGGAGCAGGCCCTGCAAGCGCGTCGTCGTCGAGCTCGGCTGCGGCCGTCGCGAAGTCCGCGTGGGTCGAATGGATCGCGGCGAGAAGCTCGGTCTTGGTCATGGCACGCGGAGCCTACCGCTTTCGACGCCCGGGCTCACCCCGCGGGCCATTTCGACGCCCTATGCTGCACCACGTGAGCAGCCAGCTTCCCCCCGTCCCCGCCTACCCGCCGCCCGACGCGTCGCCGCTGGACCTGGCCTCGTTCGTCGCCACCACGGACTTCGAGGCACCCGCCGCAGCCCGCCTCCACCCCGCTGCCCGCGCCTACATCGACGGGGGCTCCTTCGGCGAGGCGACGCTGCGCGACAACCTTGCGATCTGGGACCGCTACCGGTTGCGCCCGCGCGTGCTCGCGGACGTCGCCACGATCGACGCGACGACGACGATCCTCGGCCGCCCGAGCGCCCTCCCCGTCGGCGTGGCACCCGCCGCTCTCCACGGCCTCGCGCACCCGGACGGTGAGCTGGCGACGGCGCGCGCCGCGGCCGCGGCGGGCGCGATCAACGTCCTGTCCACCGTGTCGTCGCAGTCCATCGAGGCCGTCGCGGAGGCCGCGCCGGACGGACGGCGCTGGTTCCAGCTGTACGTCCAGCCCGACCCCGGCCTGAGCCGGGAGCTGGTGGAGCGGGCGGCCGCCGCTGGCTACGAGGCGCTCTGCCTCACCGTCGACGTGCCCGTGCTCGGCTACCGTGACGGGGTCGTCCGCCACCGCTTCGACCCGGGACCCGGCGCGTACGCCAACCTCGTCCGGCGCGGGGCGTGGGCTCGCGCCACCGATCTGGACGGGGCGCTGGACTCGCGCGCGGTCCGCCTCACCTGGGACTCGCTCGCAGAGATCCGCGCCTGGACGCCGATGCCGCTCATCATCAAGGGGATCCTCACCGCCGAGGACGCGAGCCTGGCCGTCGAGCACGGGGCGGAGGCCGTCTGGGTCTCGAACCATGGGGGCCGCCAGCTGGACCGCGTGTCCGCCGGCGTGGACGTGCTGGAGGAGGTCGTGGACGCGGTCGCCGGCCGCGCGGAGGTGTACCTGGACGGCGGGATCCGCCGCGGCCCGGACGTCCTGATCGCCCTGGCGCTCGGAGCCAGGGCCGTGTTCACCGCGCGGCCATTCCTGTGGGGCCTGGCGTGCGCCGGCGAGGCCGGCGTGGGCCGGGTCTTCGAGATCCTGAGGGAGGAGATCGAGCGCTCCCTCTCGATCATCGGCGCATCGACGCCCGCCGCCGTGACCCGCGACCACGTCATGACCGTATCCTCGGGCTGATGACCGACAACCTCCCCGTCGACCCGTCGCTCGTCGCTGCGGCCGCCGCCCTCGCCCGCGACGACGCCGCCGCGCGGCACGCGGAGGTCGCCGACCAGGTCCGCCGCGCGAACCGCCTCTACTACGAGGACGACGCGCCCGAGCTCTCCGACGCCGAGTACGACGCGCTGTTCCGCGAGCTGGTCGCGCTGGAGACCGCGTTTCCGGCGTTCGTCACCCCGCAGTCACCGACGCAGCGCGTCGGCGACGCCCCCGCCGGTGGCCGGTTCCCCGAGGTCCGCCACGGGCGGCCGATGTTGTCGCTGTCGAACGCCTTCTCACACGACGAGCTGCGGGCCTTCGACGCACGCGTCCGGCGCGGGCTCGCGATGCCGCCCGCGCCCGAGCCGGCCGATGGCCTCTCCTACGTGGCAGAGCTCAAGATCGACGGGCTCGCCGTCTCGCTCCAGTACGAGCGTGGTCGCTTCACGATTGGAGCGACCCGCGGCGACGGGACGACAGGAGAGGACGTCACCCCGAACCTGCGGACGATACGGGGGATCCCCGGGCGCCTCGCGGAGCCCGCGACGCTCGAGGCTCGGGGCGAGGTGTTCATGCCCAAGGCCGAGTTCGCCCGGATCAACGCCGAACGCGAGGAGCAGGGCCTGGCCCTGTACGCGAATCCGCGCAACAGCGGCGCCGGGTCCCTGCGCCAGAAGGATCCGGCCGTGACGTCCGGGCGTCTCCTGGCCACGTGGCTCTACCAGCTGCTCGAGGACGTCCCGGCGGCGCGGGCCGGCCCGATCGGGCAACCCGGGAGCCCCGAGCCGGGGACTGCCGCGTCGGTCACCAGCCAGTCGGCCGCCCTCGCGCGTCTCGAGGCCCTCGGATTCCCGGTCAACCCGGACCGCGCGGCGGGGCTTGACATCGAGGGCGTCATCGCCTTCACGGAGCGATGGCGCGAGGGGCGCCATGACCTCCCGTACGAGACCGACGGCGTGGTCGTGAAGGTCGATCGCTACGACCAGCAGGCCCGCCTGGGCATGGTCAGCCGTGCCCCCCGCTGGGCCATCGCCTACAAGTTCCCGCCGGAGCAGGTCGAGACGCTCCTCGAGGACATCGTGCCCTACGTGGGCCGGACGGGCACGCTGACGCCGGTCGCCCACCTCCGGCCGGCCAAGGTGGCGGGATCCACCGTCGCACGCGCGACCCTCCACAACCTCGACGAGGTCCGTCGCAAGGACGTGCGGATCGGCGACACGGTGGTCCTCCAGAAGGCGGGCGACGTCATCCCCGAGGTCGTCCGGCCGGTCCTCGACAGGCGTCCACCGGACGCGCGCGAGTTCGAGATGCCCGTGACGTGCCCCGTCTGCGGCACGCCTGTGGTCCGGGACGAGGGCGCCGTCCGCCACTACTGCCCGAACCCGGCCTGTCCCGCGCGCCTGGCCCAGGCCTATGGCCACTTCGTGGGGCGGGGCGGCATGGACATCGAGGGCGCCGGCTGGGCGGTCCTCTCCCAGCTCCTGGAACGCGGCATGATCCACCGCCGCTCGGACTTCTTCCGGCTGACGGTCGATGACCTGGAGAGCCTGGAGCGCTTCGCGCGCAAGAGCGCGGAGAACCTTGCCGCAGCGATCGAGCGTGCGCGGACCGGCCGGCCGCTCGCCAAGGTCCTCAACAGCCTCGGCATCCCCCAGGTCGGAGAGTCCACGGCCGTGGACCTCGCCCGCTGGCTCGCCCGCCGGGTGCGGCCCGACGCCTTCCCGCCCGCGGCTCCCGGGGCGGTCCCGGACCCGTGGTTCGCGTCCGTGGAGGCCGAGCTCCGGCGGGTCGCCCTGGAGGCGCCGGAGGCGTTCCGGGAGGTGAGCGGCATCGGGCCGACCGTCGCGGCCGCCATGCGAGCCTGGTTCGAGGACCCCACGACGCGGGACGTGTTGCGGGAGCTGGTCGAGGCCGGCGTGGTTCCCGAGCGGCCGGTCGTTCGTGACGCCGGCGAGGCGGACGAGGCCGGTCCACTGGCCGGCAGGACCGTGGTCGTCACCGGCTCGCTCGAAGGCTTCACTCGCGAGGAGGCCGAGGACGCGGTGCGGGCGGCGGGCGGCAAGACCGCGGGCTCGGTCTCGGCGAAGACCGACTACCTGGTCGCGGGGCCCGGCGCGGGCACCAAGCTCCAGAAGGCCACCGATCTCGGGATCACCGTGGTCGACGAGGCCGGCTTCCGCCGGCTGCTGACGGGCGGGCACGCAGGCGAGGGCGTGGACGACGGTTCCGCCGCGGGCGAGGAGACGGCCTGGGCGAACCGCGCCGAGGCGGACCCCGGTGAGTCACGTGCGGAGGGCGCCCAGGTGCGCCCGTCTGCGCGGGCTCGCCTGGGCAGGCACGTCTGCGGGCGCTCGCCTGCCCGCGGCCGCCCTATGCCCGCGGCCGCTCGTATGCCCGGGCCGTTCGCATGCCCGCGGCCGCTCACGTGCATCCGCGGCCGCTCACGTTCGTCCGGTCGTCACGTACTCCACCATCGCGCGCGCGTCCATCCCCGCGAGCCCGAGGGAGGCGGCCGTCCGCGCACCGACCCGAAGGTCCTCGCCGAGAAGGGTCGACGCGAGGTCGATGAACAGGTCGATCAGGGGCGTCGGGACGGCGAGCTGCCGGGCGATCGAGGCGAGCGGGACCAGGCCGTAGGGAACGTCCTCGGTCAGGTACCGGGACCGGAGGCTGTCGGGGGCGCGGATCCCGCTGTGGACAAGGCTGTCCCTGTTGATCTCGTACGCCGTCGTGCCCTCGAGACCGTAAAGGCGCCGGTCCCACTCGATCGCCGGGACTGGCTCGAGCCCAAGTGCAGCCATGAGGGCGAGGCGATCCCGGTCGAGCGCCTCCATCGCCCGGCCGACAGAGGGGCTGACCCCGTCCGTGTAGAAGCGGAAGTCGCCGCCGGTCGTCTCGATCCACCCGGCGTTCAGCATGGCCGGCACCGGGTGGGCCATCGCGTTCGGGTTGTTGAGGCTCGTGTCCAGGACGTGCGCCGCGGCCACGAGCATCCCCGGGAACACCGGCTCGAGCGCCGCCAGGACCGTCGCGGTATCGGTCGCCGGGAAGGCCGCGACGGGGAGGTTCCGCTTCACGCCGCCCACGTGGACATGGTTCGGCTCGACCTTGCGGCAGGCGTAGGGCAGCGACAGCGTCTCCGCCACGACGACGCCGTCGGGGACACCCTCCCGGCGGAGGACCTCCGCGAACGCGAGCGCACCGCCGGTGCCGCCCGGGGTCAGGAGCGCGACCTGGCCCGGATGGACGAACGGGGCGCATGCCTTCGCGAACGCCTCCTGGGCGAACGACGGGACGGCGATGACCAGGACGTCCGCATCCGCCACCGCCTCGCGTGCGTCCGTGGTGACCGCCGGCGCGGTCAGCGATGTGCTCGCCGAGGGCGCCGGTCAGGCGGAGGACGCCGGACTCGCGGATCGGTGCGAGGACCGCCTCGAAGCGTGGCAGGTCGAAAAGGGTGCAGGCGACCCCTCGCCTCGCCAGGTCGGCGGCCGTGGCGCAGCCTCCGTTGCCCGCGCCGAGGATCGACACCTTCGCCCGCATATCCGCTCCGATCAGCTCACGGACCCCGACCGCGAGAGTGTTCGGCCGCCGGCCCGGGCCGTCAACCGGGCGCTAGACTGGCGCCCGGTCCACCCGCCCGAGGTCAAGCGAATGCCGGTGTCGGACTACCTCAGGGACGCCCGCGTCGTCGTCGTCGGTGCGGGGGTGATCGGCTCGGCGATCGCCTACCGGTTGGCACAGGCGGGTGCCGGCGTGACGGTCGTCGAGCGGTCGTTCGCCGGGTCGGGCACGAGCGGCAGCAGCTTCGCCTGGCTCAACGGCATGGACAAGCCACCCCGTGCCCTACCACCGGCTAAACATCCTCGGGATCCGCGACCACGAGGACCTCGCCGACGAGCTCGGCGGTGACTGGGTGCACGTCACCGGCTCCCTCCACTGGGCGGTCGCCCGCGACGACGGTCGCTCCGCGGCCCTCGACGGGTCGGTGCACCGCCTGGTCGGGTGGGGGATGCGGGTCGACCGCCTCACGCCCGCACAGGCGGTACGCGAGCTCGAGCCCGACCTCGTGATCGACCCGGACGCCGTCGCCACCGTCTACCTCGTGCATCGGGCGGGCTGGCTCGAACCGCTGGCGATGGCGCACGGCACCCTCATGGCCGCCGCGGAGCGGTACGGTGCGGTGCTGGTCCGTGCCGAGGTCGTCGGGTTCCGGACGTCCGGTGGCACGATCGGCGGCGTCACCCTCGCCGACGGGCGGGAGCTGGAGGCGGACGTCGTCATCAACGCGGCCGGGCCGGACGCGGGCCGGATCGCCGCGCTCGCCGGCGTCCGGCTGCCCGTGGACCGCACGCCGGGACTGCTCGTCGTCACCGGGCCTGCCGCGGCCCGCCTGGGACGGGTCGCCTATGGCCCCGGGGTGCACCTCCGTCCGGACGGCGGCGGTCGCGTCATGATCCAGCGGGAGACCCTCGACGGCAGCGCAGTGGAAGGGACGCCGCCTGGGCTCGACGACCCGCCTGTCCGCGAGGCCCTGGATCGGGCCCGCGAGATCATGCCGGCGCTCGTCCACGTCGGGATCGAGGCCGTCCGGCTCGGTATCCGCCCGGTCCCGCGGGACGGCTACCCGATCGTCGGGTTCGACCCGTCCGTCTGCAACCTGTACCACGCCGTCACCCACAGCGGGGTGACCCTGGCGGCGCGCCTCGCGCTCCTCGTGACCGAGGAGCTGACGGGCGGTGGCACGGACGCGCTCGACCCGTACCGTCCGGACCGGTTCGCCGCGGGCGGGTCGGCCCATCCGACCCCTGCCGCCGGTCCGCATGAGTGAGGCGGGCCGGCCCTGACGGTCGTGCGGCCGGTGCGCCGGCGCATTGTCGGGTCCCCGTGAACGTGCGATAGTGCCCGCGATCGCTGGGCGCTGTGCGTCCCGCGACCTTGGCCGTTCGTGCGTTCGTCCCGCGCCGGGCAACCGAGTCGGTCAATCGCGACCAGGAGGAGAAACCACGTGAACAAGCGCCTGCGGCTTGCTGGACTCGTGTCCGCAACCGTGATCATGGTGGCTGCCTGTAGCGGGACTGCCGCAACGACCGCACCCACCGCCGCACCCACCGCCGCACCCACGAGCGCAGCTGCAACGACGGCCCCGAGCGCGGCCGCCGTTGCGACGCCCACCGCGGCCCCGTCGGTCGACCCGAACTCGCTGCTCGGCAAGGTCCTGGCGGCCGGCAAGATCAAGATCTCGACTGACGCGAACTACGCGCCGTACTCGTCCCTCGACACGGCGACCGGCAAGTACGTCGGCTTCGACACGGCCACGGCCGAAGAGGTCGTCAAGCGCCTCAGCGCCGCCACCGGCAAGGACATCCAGCTCGAGTGGGTCACGCCGAGCTGGGACCTCATCACGGCCGGCAACTGGGGTGGCCGCTGGGACATGTCCATCGGCTCGATGAGCGTGACCAAGGGACGCGAGAAGGTCGTCGACTTCGCGGACCCGTACTACTTCGACTTCGGCTCCGTCGCCGTCCCCGCCAACTCGACGGTCACGACGCTCGAGGAGCTCAATGGCAAGAAGATCTGCGTGGGCGCGGCGACGACCTACGAGCAGTGGCTCAACGGCACGCTCGAGATCGTCGACCCCAACATGCTCAAGCCGCCGACGGACGTCCAGCTCACGTCCCTGCCGACCGACAACGAGTGCATCCAGGCACAGGCCGCCGGCCGGGGTTTCGACGCGATCGTGGCGAACGAGAACGACCTGGCCAACGCCGTGAAGCAGAACCAGCCCATCAAGATCCTCGAGGGCATCGTGCCGTTCAGGATCTCGGTCGCGTTCGCGTTGGACAAGAGCGGGCCGAACACCGAGTCGATGCTGGCCGAGCTCAACCCGATCGTCAAGGCGCAATACGCGCCCCAGTCGACTGTCGGGCCCCATCGGATACAAGGGCGGAAATACGGACAATCGATGGATCAACTCGCGGACGGAGCCGACGATATCGTGCATCAGGCTCCTAACCCGATTTCACCTAGTCGTGAATTGGGCCCGGTGCCTGCGCGGGTCTACATCAACGGCGGGTTGATCGAGACGGTCTCTCGCGCCACGAGCATCATAGGACCTGAGCCGATAGTGCCAGTGCCCGACGGGGCCAGCGCCGATAGTGCCGTCGTCCTAGCGGCCAGAGAAAGCGAGCGTCAACCTCCGCGCCCCACGCCGCGCAAGCGCTTGCGCCGCGAGTTGGGCGCGGTTGGTGTCAAAGTTACAAAACCTTCCCTGTTCTATCTCTGGCGCAAGTGTGGCTTGTGCGGCGTGAACTTGGAAAAGAGGATTGGCCCACTGCATGTCTTTATAGTTGAAGCTGCGCGCGACCGTGGGCTTCACCACCATGAAGTAGGGCGATAAATCGAAGTCGCGCGGCGCGTAGAGTGATGAGTGACGGATCGCTGCGTACTTCTCGCGCTGCGCGGACTGATTTTCGAGGTACGTGATCTTGGGCAGGACCGGGTAACGCACGGCCTCGAATGCCTGCGCAATCAGCGACGAACAGATGATGCGGCTCGCATCGCCGGAGCCGAGCGCGATGGTTCGGCGACGCCAACGCTGCGTCAGCGGACATGGGAATAGATAGCGCATGAGGTCGATGATGTTCTTGAAATCGTATCCGAGACCAATGCGTTCGAATGCGTAACGGCAGACCTGTTCGCAGCTCGCTTTGCTCAGGCCAACTGGCCGGCAGATGCGGGTTCGACATCGCAAATACTTCGAGAGAGGCGCCGACACGACACCTTCGTCGACATTGGCTTCAATCAGGACGTGGGGCTCGCCGCCGGTTGTGGCGCCCGCTATCGGCCCGACGTACAACGCCGAATGCGACCAGGTCGATTGAGTGAGATATTTGATGCCGCCGGAAATACGACCTTTGCCTTCGACCAGCAGGACGTCACCGGGTCGAAGCGTGTCGGCGTCAGGCCCTCGCCGCATCATCCGAGATCAGCGGCTGACAGTGATTGGCCGGCTTCTGCAGCCTGGGCAATCTTACGTTTTCCTCGATGTTGTCGAACATCCAGCCCATCACTCGTAGGTGGCTTTTTTGGGAGTTTCCCGGATGGCAGTTCCAGACGACTGTCCCGTCGTTATCCAAGCGTAGTCAGGAAAGATGGACCGGGCCATTGCACGGAGGTCGATCTGTGCACCGCATTTTGTCTGAGACGACCATACCTAAGTTTACAATTGACCACCCGGGCCCTTCCCAGTGATAGGAATGTCGCACCTCGCCCGGCAGCTACCTGGTGGATCGGTCCATCAGCAAGGTGACACTGCTCTTCACCGGGTGCGCTTGCGAGGTCGCAGGGGTGGAGCGAAGCGACAAATCAAGACACACGGCTGCGTCTACCGCCTTTGCATTGGGGCTGATTTCGGGTTTTGGCCCTTCGCGTCATTTCGCGTGCGCGCAATAATCAGGTTGCTTCAGGGTAAAAGCGGACATCAATTGGCAGGCAGGACCGCCTGGCTCCGTCGAGAATGAACCAAAAGAGACTTTAACGTTCGAGTTGCAGGATCACGATCGCAGGCGCGTCCCCTCAGCGAAATCTCGGCAAATGCGATCCAAAGCGTCGTTTGTTTCTAGCGTTGCGACCACCGAAAGTCTCGAGGAGTAGTACCGAGCATATAACGGAAATGGCGCGCTAGATGACCTTGGTCAAAAAGCCCACGGCGATCGCAATTTCCGCCAACGAGAGATCCGTCTGAACCAGCATCTCCTGGGCGCGCTCGATTCGCTTTTGTATGAGGTAGACATGCGGGGGCACCCCGACGGATTGCTTAAATTGTCGCGCAAAATGATGCACTGATAGTCCTACGACTTCAGCCAGAATCGACAGATCGATACTTTCGCCCAAATGCACTTCCACGTATTCCCGCACCCGACGCATCGCGCGGGGCGACAATCCGCCGTGTGCTTGCTGT
Source organism: uncultured Chloroflexia bacterium (assembly GCA_963776395.1). Lineage (GTDB taxonomy): Bacteria > Chloroflexota > Limnocylindria > Limnocylindrales > CSP1-4 > CAIXZV01. The sequence goes on from CAVZML010000003.1 coordinate 253,922, forward strand.
GCTTGCGGCAGCGTCGAAATATCAATCGAGCCCAGGCGCGGGCGTGTGTGCAGGTTGCAGTTCGTTGAATTGCTCAAGGCACGCATAGGGTGATCGGGTCGGGTCACCAGCGCGAGCCGACTGTCATTGCTGCCGGCGATCAACAATCGCGCAGTGATATCGGTCCGGTGCTGACGCCGGAAGAGGTCGACGTCTCGCTCGAAGATCGACCACAAGCTGATACCCGCCCGGAGCCCGCGATCATCGAGCATGAGGGACGTGCGCGCGACCCGGTTTGCGCCGACAATGCGTTGGTTGCCGTCAATCGCCAGCAGCATGCCTGCACCCCCTCCCTCCGGCGGCGCTACCGCGACGATCCTCTCGACGGAACTGCTCACGAAAAAATCGCTCTTCTATCGCGCGCGCTGATCGTACTGTTAGCGCGCCAGTCAGCGCGTGCGCTCGTTCGGAGAGTTCGGGATCGATGGCGGAGACGTCCAAGACTGCTATCAGTCGCCCATCGACCCCGAACACCGGCGCGCCAGAGCAGCTCAGGTCAATGTGTCTGGACCTAAAATGCTGGCTTCTGTGAACAGTAACAGGCCGCTCATCGACGATGCAGGTGCCGATGCCGTTTGTGCCCTCCACCTCCTCGGACCATACCCCGCCGAGCCAAGTTCCCCAATATTGGAACTCCCTTGCCCGGGTATGTTCGCCGCGATGCGCGACTGCGACGCCCGAGCTATCACAGAACAAGACGGTATATCCAGCTTCGCGAACAACCTCGTATAATTGATCTATCTCTTCTTGGGCGCTGAAGATGAGCCTATCGAGCGGTTCGCTAAAATTCTTCAGCTCAGCAGGCGTGAGGATACGTGGCGCCTTGCTATCGATTGGATCGAGGCCGTATTTTTTTGCTGATCTTTGCCAGGAACTTGATACCGCTTCTATCCCCGGCGGAGGCGTCGCCCCCTCGGCAACCGAGCAAACGTGTTCAACGTGCCCCACGATAGTGCCGAGCGACCTTGCAGAGCGCTCCGAGAGTCCCATCTCCGCACCTGGTTGACGATGGTAGCTTATAGCAATGGCGCGCCGTCCAGTTTGCGCCTATGGCGAAACGCGCTGTCGTGGCGAACGGCGCCCTCAAAGCACCGCGGATACCAAAAAAGCATTGTCGAAGCGGCTTCAGCGTACACCGCCCAGAGTACCCCGCAATCACCGCAACTGACGGAACTCTTTTTCGCCTATTAGCAGTGCTGATCCCGACGCAACAATAGATCAAAACTCCCGGTAAAAAAGCAAGGGCCTCCGGGCCGGATCAAATCCCTCCAAGAGGAGCTAGATCATTCGTGGGATGCTCACCTTCAGACAGACCTTCGCGGTCTTGTGCTTCGCTCCGAACATGCAATGGAGAGCACTATGATCGACACTAGACATGTGGGCGCCGCATCAGACAATATTGCTGACGCAACGCAACGCATTGCGACGATAGTCGCTAACGCTCAGGCCGCTCGGCACTTTCTGGATCATCGACCGCCGGACCTGGACGAGGTACGACAAGCGGTCGATTGCCTCGTGAGGGACGCCTATCTAGCCAGTGACGCGATCTACCGGATCCGCGGGCTCGAGGCGCCGCCGAGCGCTAATTCCGTGGTTGCTTAGGTGCACCCAACCGCCCATGCGACCGACGCGCGCTCAATGGGCAGAAAGGGCGGTGAACCGCTGCAGCATGGGAATGGCGAAGCCGTTTGAGCTTCATGCACCGCGTTTCAGCCACTGCCCAGAGTCGCTCCGATCATGTCGGCTGTCTGCGGGAGACCGGACCTCGTACGATAGCTGCGTTGATCGCTGCTTTTGACCCGTTGCGGAAGTGGTCGGCTTTAGGGGCGAGCGCCTTAAACCTTCGTATCGGTCCGTTACCCCGCTAGATGCCCGATGTTTACCGACGTTCAATTGAGCCGCTGATCGCGATCGTCTTAGATAGGGATATGCGGTAGCGACCCTCAGCTCCCCCGCGACCCGCTATCGCTGCCCTCCTTGGGCGTTTCCTCCCTGGACTTGGCCGCTTGTGGCAACGCAGGCGGCCTTTCTTTTTGTGTGCCCCTTGGGATTAAACCGACGTCTGGTCGACTTATACCCATTCACTAGCCCGAGCGTACTTCAGTACGGTCACTTCATACCCGCGCGCAATGGCGTCAACCAAGTGCTCGGCGCTACCTAATGAATGCGGAGTGAAAAGCAACGGAACCGGCCCTCGAGCAGGCAGTTGCAGGACAAGGTCGGCGGCGTAGCGCCCGCCGGCCTTTCCCTTGATCGAGCCGCGCGTTGCCGCTCCAGTAACTAGTGTCTACTGCCACGGTTGGCTGCGGAGAGTACGCCATGAAAAACATCGCCGATCTCCTAATGCGGTTTTGGCAAGGGAGCCGGCCCGCGTCCAATGCTCAGGTTGCGGCTATGGCCGGCAATCGGGATCGATCCAGCATGGCCGATTTTGTCCGCACCCTTCGGGCCTACGATCAAGACCAGTACGGCAGGAGTTAGGGGCGACCGCGTCCCAATCGGTTTCTTGGGTGCTTTGGAGAGCGTGAGGAAATGCGGGGACCGCGCGACGGCGTTTATTCAGGATATCTGCTGCGAGAAAATCCGTGGTTGCAGTTGCAGAGTAGTCAACGCGCGTTTGCTGAGGATGCGTTCTCATAGGTCGAGATTGCGGTGCGTCCTACTCAATGTCCGCTATGCCCCGATGGCGACCAAATTCGGCAGCGCCGCGAAATGACGCGATGGGCCAACGGGTGACATTCGGAATGAAGAGGCCGCCAACTGAGGCGGCCTTACCGTAGGCCAACTCGGACCACGGCCATCTCCGCGATCTCTCGCGGCTCGCCAATGCCTGTCGTGCCGACTCACGGCCAGTCATTTCCGCGCGCCTTCAAGAAAGTCACCAGTGTGGCTCCGCACAAATATCTTTCCGACTTGAGGGTCGGGGAAGCCAAGCGGGTGATGCTGACAACCAAGCTTCCGCTTGCCGATACCGCGCTGATTTGCGGTTTCGGGGATCAAAGTTACTTCACGCGCGTTTTCTCGCGCAGCGTGGGCTGCAGCCCGCGCACGTGGCGCAGGAACAACCCCGATGGAAAATCGGCGCGTTTCTTACGCGGGCTTGATCATATCCCGTGCATAGGCCAGGCCGATACCGTATCCGCCGCCGTGAGCCTCCACGATCGCTCGCGCCCCGTCATAGGTCTCATGCCGGGTCCAGTCGCGCTGGAGTTCCAGAAGGACCTGGATCCACGACGTCGGCTTCGCCCCCGCCGCTTCCATCCGTCGCATCGCCAGATCGTGACTGACCGGAGCGAGCCCGCCGCAAGCGTCGCCGACGACGTGTACCTCATACCCGGGGAGAGAGGAAAAGTAGAGGAAAGAAAAAAGGGCGCCACGATCGCGCCGCGCGCCGCGTCATCCTCCCACATGTTCATGTTGCGGCGTTCGATCGCAACCACTTCGGGGATCGCGACGTGAATCGCGGGCATCAGGGGACCGCTGTAGACCTTGGTGGCGGACGTGGACGCCACGATCGGTATGCCGAAAACGGTGGCAGTGCGCGCTAGAGCGATCACGTTGTTCAGAAGCATTTGGCGATCGATCGATCCCACGCCGAAAGCAAGTCCGGCTTGCTGATCGACCAGCACCAAGGCGCAATCCTTCGGCTCGATCAGGATGTCGGGCATTGCCCTCGCGGTTCCAGGTCCTTGTGTCATGATTTCGTTAACTCCAGACATCGGGGATTTATCACCGCGGCTTCGCTTCTGCTCCCGACAGCATAGCCTTGAAGGTGATTTCGATGAGCTGTTCAGGAAAGGCCAGTCTCGTCACACCGATCAGATTGCCGGCGCACTGAGGTCGTGCGGTGCCGTAGGCTTCCTTGCGCACCTTGCCTGCGGCGGCGAATGCGGCGTCGACATCGAGGACATAGAGCGTCTCCTCGACGACGTTGTCCAGCGTTGCCCCGAAGCGCGCCAAAAGCTTGACGGCATTGGCGTAGGTCGCCCGCATCTGCTGTTCCATCATCGAGAACTCGGCCGGCTTGCCGGATTCATCGAGAGAAGCAGGCGCGATCAGGTTCCCCTTCTCGTCGTGGCTGAGCTGGCCGGAGACATGGATCGTGTCACCAACCTTGATCGCCTGTGCGTATCCGTAAGCATCTTCCCACGGCACACCGAAATAGGCGGCCTCTTTACCATTCACTGCGGCTGCGTTTACGTCGTTGCTTTGCATATCGAGCCTCCTGGCTTCTCAATCTGGCATCGCGTCTCGGTGGCGGCACTGAAAGTTTCAGTACGACGATGCTTTGGAGAATGACCTTGCAACGCCGGCGAGGGAAATCACCTCCCGCCATAGAGTCGATAGAGGATCGTTATTGCCGCCGCGCCGCGTGATGCTGAAGCGAGGAATGCCACCAGCCGCATCTGCAGAGACTCCCGTTGCAGCCCTTGGACTAATCGAGGTTGCGCGTGCGAACGCGCCGCCGTCATTGACGATGACGCCGCTCCTACGGTGGATTTGTCGCGCGCCACTTCGCCGACCGGATGCCGGACCGAGGTAAAAGAGGAAAGACATCGCCATTTTGCAGATGGGGCAGGATGCCTACAGAACAATTTCGGAAATCCGGAATTGCGTTACGTGGGTAACGATCAAGCTGTTCTTGCACACTCAGGTCTGGTGGTCGCACGAAGCCAGTGTCCCCCGACCCGCCACTCGATCCGAGCTGACCCGGACGCGTTACGTCGCCTCTTGGCCCATCGCGACATATTGGGCCGCCGCGCGATCACTGTCGCTAACAAAGCATAGCGGAAGCTGTCGGGCAGCCGCGATTGCAGAGGACGACGCTCTTGACCCGTTGCGGAAGTGGTCGGCTTTAGGGGCGAGCGCCATAAACCTTCGTATCGTTCCGTGACCCCCTTTAGATGGCCGACGTATTACCTACGTTCAATTGAGCGGCTAATCGCGATCGTCCTAGGCTGCACGCGTAGGAAAAGCGCACAGGCCCATGCAGTGCGACGGTGGAAAAGGATGATCGACGAACAGCGACGATAGTACCAAGAGGAGACTACGATGCCCCATTGCTCCGATAATCTTAAATCTGGCAGTGCCACGCGATGCGCAGTTTGTGATGGCAAGTTTGGTCTCGTCCGGCACTACTCGTGGCGAACCCCACTTTGTTCCAAGAAGTGCGTCGATCGCTTCAGAACTCGCAGGGAAAGTGACCGCAATTGGGTGAGCTGGCTCCAAATCGCCCTCGACCAGCTGCCCGAGAACCGCGCGAGGGCTTTATGACGGTCCAGAACTCACAACGAGGTAAGGAATATTTAGAGACAGCACAGACTTTGCTCCGCGCCGCCAAAACCATGACCGACTTAGCGATTGCGGCAGCGCTCAGCTCTGAAGGCTTTGTGCCAGCCCGTCCGCAAAGTCCTGATCTGCGATCATGCGCAACCAAGGTTGCGAAGACTTCGCAATTTGATTGGAGGAAAGCCTGTGGGTATGGAAATTTCAAGGGCACGAATTTAACCGCGCATCTGCCGCAATCCGGGATACCGGGCATTGTTTTGGGACTGGCAGTTAGCGCGCTTGCTGTCTACGCAATCGTCCAGGCACCCACGGAGCGTCGAATAGCCGAACGTCTCAAGGCCGAGCAAATTCAACGGGAAGATCGCGAACACTGCGAAAGATTTCGAGTGCAGCCCGGGAGCGAAGATTTCGCAGCGTGCGTTGCCGATTTGACGGAAATCAGGCGACACCACCGTGACAGATCCCTCGCTGAAGCATCTGGGATGTTTTGAAGAAGATGAGTCCAAGGGCGGCCCATCGGGGAGTGCTTTGATCGCCGGCAGCTCGATCGGAGGCGTCATCAGCTGAGGCTAGACTGAGAGACTCAACAAAGACTCCGCACCATGATGTCTCGCGTGACCCCGCGATCTAGCGGATCATTGCCCAACGCCAGAGCGGCCACGTCGGTTGTTGGCCCTTCGCGACATATTGCGCCGCGCGCGATCTCGGTCGCTAACAAAGCATAGCGGAAGTTGTCGGGCAGCCGTCTATTGCAGAGGAGGACGCTCTTGACCCGTTGCGGAAGTGGTCGGCTTTAGGGGCGAGCGCCATAAACCTTCGTATCGTATCCGTGCCCCCTTTAGATGCCCGACGGTTACCGACGTTCAATTGAGCCGCTGATCGCGATCATCTTAGGCTGGATGCGTTGGAAAAGTGCATAGGCTCATGAAGTGCGACAGTGAAAATGGGATGATGGACGAACAGCGAACGACATTGGGCGCGAGATGAACAATCACTTTTGGCATGCAACGCTTGTTGCATTCACCGTCATGCTGTCGATTTCCACAATCGCTCACGCTCGCGCCCATGATCATCAACACCCTGAGTTGAACAGTTGGTATGAGAGCTTGTACAGTGGCAAAGGGCCCTGCTGCGATGGCAGTGATGCGAAGCGCGTTGATGACGCGGATTGGGAAACTAAGGACGGTCACTATCGCGTGCGCATTGATGGCGAGTGGGTTGATGTTCCGAACGACGCTGTCGTGGATGGACCGAACCGCGCTGGTCGCACGATGGTCTGGCCCTACTATCTGAACGGCGCTTTCGTTGGCGTCAGATGCTTCATGCCGGGGAGCATGGGCTGATCGCGAGCGCAGGGCGATCAGCAGCTCCCGCCCACTAGCTCCAACTCGTCCGATCCGTGTATCGCTTCGCATAAGGAGGCGCCCAATGACAACTGGAAGATGGAATAGCCGCAACAGGATCACCAAAGAAATTCGCGAGCAAATCCTGTATGCTTATCTAGGCGATCCCATCAAAGGGACCGAACTTGCGATGAGCAACGGACTAACGGCCGCATACGCCTACAAGCTTGCTTATGAGCGCGGGTTATTGCCAACTCGCGATGAGAAGCTGCTTGGGCGCAGCCATTCAGCGAGATTGGCATCAACATGATTGTCCTCACTCCAAAAACAAAGGCAATGCCTTGAGGCCGTCAGAGCCGAGCGTGGTTCGGGAATGTCCCAAGGCTACGCAGGCTGGCGGATCGTGCTTCAGTGAAGGCGATTACCACGGTTCAGCGCAGCCTACAAAAGCTGGGCAGCGCGGAGCTATCCGCCGCGTGCCAGGAATGAGCGGCGGACCTCCACCGCAACGAATTCTCTCGCATACATGGCTTAGTGGCGCCGTTCGCGGGTCGCACAATGCCGTTTCGCGACCTATACCACTTCCGCATATGGCCCCAACGAGAAGTAGCTCAGTGGACTGATGAGGTCCGCTGTTACGGGTAGACCGGACTTTGTCTCGCGCGATCCTCTACCGGCGCTTCTGACCCAGCTGAGACATTGGCGCGGGGCTTCTGTCCCGCGCTTAGGACCACGGCGGCTCTTCGCTCGCCCCGGCTAACTCGTGGCGGATCGTGACACCCGCCGAACGCAAGCCGGTCATCAATACAGTTCTTACAGAGACAGGATCGAATCCAATGTCCTTGGCGTTTGGTGGATGTGCCTCGCTGCCCTTCAATCGGAGCGCCAAGTGCAATTGCTCGCAAAGGTGCTGAACGACGAGATTGACTTGATCGTCAGTCATGATCTGCTTTTCCTGCTACCATTTTGCCATCCGACCAGGTAGCACATATGAAAATGGGGCGGTACGCAATTGGACCGCCCCGGGATCAACCCCATGCGACTGCTCATGGGTGGGGTCCAAAATCGTCCGCCTATCGGGGCAGACCGGAAGTGACTAGCGGGCGACTAGAGCGACGTTTTTTGACCCGTCTCCGACATTACGCCTCCGGCTACGGGCATGCTTGAAGCGATCGACGGTGGACCATGCATGAGGTCGAGGCCGGCTCACAGGTTCAAGTGGAAATTCAGGCAAGAATCAGCGGCCGGGCAAGGAGAGCGATGCGACAGACAATGAGGACAACGCCTGCAAACCGGGCGAGAGTAACTTCGCTTGGCAGTACTTTTTTCACAAGCACAATAGTCGCAAGGAACGCCACCCAGATCAAATTCATGACGCCACCGACGAAAAGCAGGAGCATCAGCGCCCAGCAACAGCCGACGCAGTAGGCGCCGTGCTCGCAGCGCGAGCACTCGATCTGAAGCCAAGGATAGGCGCCATTCCTTCGCCCCACAATCCCGCGAGCATCCGGACGACGACATCAATGGTGCCCGGAATGCCATGCACCGTCATCTCTTCAGCGCTCACGAGGAGGGCAGAACCGCTCGCCCTCCCCGAGTCCTCACGGACGAACATCGCCAACGTCTCGACCCTTGACGAGGCCGTCGCCGCCTTCAACCCGCTGTGCGCCTGTCCAATCCCGAACGCGTCGCGACTGGCTCCTCAGGCGCGTTAAAGACTGACGTCGTGAGCAGGACAGCGGCAGCGAGGACCCAGTAGTACCAGGCGTCGAGCCCAACGAATTTGAAGGCAAACGGTGCGATGACAAACACCACCCCGACGGCGCGATCGACCCAAAGGTGCAACCGGTAGGGAATGATGCGGACGAGCCCAGTGGGATGGTCGGTCAGGGCGGCCAAGAGTAGCGCCGCGACACCGACAACAACCGAAAGCCACATTGCGACCGGTCCGCTCTGGCCGAGCTTCAGCCCGAACGGCGCTGCGATCAAGACGATCGCGACGGGATAATCGATTAAGTAGGCGTGGATAGACTTGGTGATGAAGCGGAACGACATCAGTGACTCCTATGTGCTTGGTTGTTCGAGCGGGGCCTTGCGACGCGGCGAGTGCAGCCACCCAAGACGACGATCACGCCGCCTATGCTGGCAAGCACTCCGTACAACCGCCACGGGGCAGCCCGGTTAGACGCACAGAAAGGCTATGCCGATACGCCAACCATTAGAAATGCCCGGTCGTTATTGTTTCCATTCCACTGCCCGGCGCCATAGAAGCGGGTTAGTGTGGCGTTGAGCGTCTGGCAGTCCAAGAGCGGAGTGAACTTCAGGCGCACGAGGCGACGATGCTTCAGTGTCTGGCTGTCGAGGTCGGGAAAGGCTTGGGAAGATCGCCCGGACCGTGCCATACGTCATCGCTTTCCTGGGCACCCCACACAGGTTCGCGACGACCGCCGCGCGTTATCGTTGCCTCAAGCCTCATTAGTGCGAAGGCTGAGTTGGAAAGCGGTGCGCTCGTTCGTATTCTGTCCGACTGGGATTTCGGCTCGATGGAAGTCAATGCATTGTTCGTGAGCGGAAAGACCATTAAGCCCGCCGCGCGGGCGTTCACGGATTTCCTCATCGGGGAGCTTCGACGCTGACTTCACGGAGCATTCCTACCGGTTATGGATATGATAGCTTTACCCGAGCGGTCGCCGAATTTAATTACCGAACGCACTGACTGGGGTAGATGCGGCGCTGAGATCTCCCATGAATTCCAAGTCTTACTTTGCGCTGCTATCGACCTACGCGCGCGTACATGCTGGTTGGATCAATAACTCGGACGATGTGGCGTCGCCTCAACGCGGTTGATTGGAAATATGATAGACCGCGCGACGCGTCCGCCGTACGGATGAGGAGCAGGGCCATCAAATCCATAGAACCGGAAATCGACAGCATGGAGCCCGCTGAGCGTGAACTGCTCGCCGAATTGCGGCTGCGCCGCCCATTGCGCTTTCGTCCGACTGACACGTGCGATCCGATGGAGTCGCTCTCAGTCGGCCAACGTGTGGCAGACAAGGTCGCAGGCGTCATGGGCTCCTGGAAGTTTATCATCGTCCAGACCGTCCTCCTCGTTGCGTGGGTTTCGATCAATCTTGTCGCCGCGGCGAGGAGTTGGGACCCGTTTCCATTCATCCTGTTGAACCTCGCCCTCTCGGTTCAAGCTGGCTATGCAGCGCCGATCATCATGATAAGTCAGAACAGGCAGCAAGATATCGATCGAAGAGCGGCAGAAAACGATTATAGGGTCAACGTCAAGGCCGAACTAGAAATCGAGCTCTTGCACGAAAAGATAGATGAACTTCGAGCGCGGGAGGTCCTTAGACTGACCGAGGCCGTCAAATGTCTGACTGATCTACTTCTGCAAACGAGGCAGTCTGGTCGAGCGGACTTTGTCGGCCCCGTTGAACAACAGGTTTCCGCTCCCTAACCCGGCATTTCAAACTGCCATAATCACCGAGCTGCGTTTTTGACGCGACCTATCAGGCGCGCTTCGTGTCGAGCCGTAAACTCAAAAAGCAAGCCGTATCGGCTGAGCGACCAACAACACTGCAAAGGAGTCCGCCATGGTCACGAGAGGCTTTACCGGCCGAATTCCGGGAGGAGACCAGTCCGATCGAATTCCCCCAGGCCAGCACCTTGTCGAGCACTTCCCTGTCCTGACAGCGGGACCGACCCCGCGCGTCCAAACAGCGGATTGGAAGTTTACCCTCAAGATCGGGCCGAGGCCTGTTAAGGTTTGGAACTGGAGCGAGTTCAACGCGCTTCCCAAGACCAAGATGACGAGAGACATTCATTGCGTCACATCGTGGTCAAAACTTAACACCGCCTGGGAGGGCGTCGTCGTCGACGACATCCTTGCCGATGCCGGCGTGGAGCCTCCCACTGATTTCGTGCTCGCACACTGCTACGATGGCTACTCTACAAATGTCCCCCTTGCAGATCTTGCCTCCGGAAAGACCATGATCGCTCTGAACTACGAGGGTCAACCGCTTCCGCGCGACCATGGTGGCCCAGCACAACTCCTCGTCCCACACCTGTATTTCTGGAAGTCTGCCAAGTGGGTAAACGGGCTCCAATTTACCGAGCGCGACGAGGCCGGCTTCTGGGAGTTGCGCGGATATCACAAATATGGTGATCCGTGGCGCGAGCAGCGGTACACTAATGACTGAGGGTGGCGCGCGATCGGCGTCTTGGCAGACGTGCGCCATCGCCGAGATCATTCAGCAGACGCCAAGCATCAAGAGCTACTTCCTGCGGCTCAGCGAGCCATTTGCGCATATTGCCGGTCAACACGTCGATGTGCGACTGATGGCTCCAGACGGCTACGTGGCGATGCGCAGTTATTCGATCGCCTCCTCACCGAGCGCCTCGAATGTCATTGAGCTTGCCATCGAACGCCTCCCGGACGGCGAAGTCTCTCCGTTTTTCCATGACATTGCGGCTGTTGACGACGAAATTGAACTGCGAGGCCCACTCGGCGGCCACTTCCTGTGGCCTGAACGTGCAACCGCACCGGTACTGTTGATCGGGGCCGGGTCTGGCGTCGTACCCCTGATGGCGATGATCCGACAGCGCCGCGCCCTGGCACAGACTGTGCCGACAGCGCTGCTACTGTCATCTCGGACACAGCGCGACGTGTTGTTCGCCGATGAGCTGCTCTCATTGGAAATGGCTGACCCGAAGTTCACGTTGGCGCTGGCGATTACTCGAGAGCCCCAGAGCGCGCCTGTGACTTTGCGCGACGCATCGACGGCGCAATGGTCGCCGAATTGGTTGCCCAACTCCCTCGAGTGCCTGCGCATGTATTTGTCTGCGGATCAAACCCCTTCGTCAATATCGCAGCCGATGGCGCACTAATAGCAGGGTTGGACGCCGCGGTGATCAAGACGGAACGATATGGCGGCTAACGACGCCGCCTTGCATGACGCGCTCACCACAAAGGAAGGACACTCTATGACACCATTGGACAAGGCACCCAAGATCCGCGAAGTTGTCGTCGCAAACGACCCCACCAATCATGGCGCGCTGGTTGGCCATGTCGACGCATCTCAGTTTTCTATCGGCGGTCCGGATGGCGTCGGCCATATATCACCCGGTCCCAATCCTTACGACCTTCTCAGCGCATCTCTCACTGCATGCACCGCCATGACCGTTCGTTTTCAGGCTCGGCGCCAGAAACTTCCACTTGAGAGGGTAGAAGTGGGCGTCAGCTTCCATCACAGCGCTCAGGGCGAAAGAGGTTCGTTCGAGCGCACTCTCGTGCTAGAGGGAGAACTCGACGCGCAACAGCGCGCATTCTTGCTGGAGGCCGCAAACCTCTGCCCCGTTGGCGAAATTCTCGGCATCAGTGCGGATATTCACACACGCGCGGACGCCACGACTTCCGGCCGCAACGCAAGCACTCAGGCCAGCTATGAGGATGATCTGGCTGAACTCCAGATCCCGTATATCGACCCGGATTGAGCGTCTCTCGGCAGTCGATCACTGCAG
>CAVZML010000004.1:0-333263 GCA_963776395.1 uncultured Chloroflexia bacterium
GTTGGAGATCGGGTGGGACATCGCGCTTCTAACACCCGATGCGCTCACGCAGGGGTGGCGCGGGCTGTCCCACTTGCAGGAACGCGGCTCCCGCTCGGGCGTTTCTCCACCCATGCGAAGACAGTTACGTGATGCGTACCGCATCCCGGCGGTACAGGGGCCATCGCATCAGGGTGATCCAACTGGACTACATGGCACGCCAGCGTGCACGGGCACACCGGGTCCATCCTCAAAATCATCGAGAGCATGTCGCTGGCGGAAGCCATGGCGCAAGCCGAATGGTTCATCGAGACCCGATTTGCCTTCCGGCCACCCTCCCGAGGAGCGAAAGCCGGCTAGTCGCCGATTGCCCGCCCGATAAGCCACCGCCTCGCCGCCGGCCTATGCGCCGCTTCCGACGCCAAGCTGCAGGCCATTGAAAGGTGTCGGACTAGGCCGATGCCCGATGCCGCTGCCGTCAATCCAGTGCTGCATGGCGGGGGTTATCGGCGGCCCCGCATAGGCAGGTATATCTATGCGGGGCCTAGCCACTCACTGCTGTTTCTTGAGCAGGGGTGCAGCAAGGCTACTGCAGCGTAACCCGCGCGCGGGCAACCTACGGTGGGGCTAAAAAGAAGGACCACAATGTGCCCTGGAGCCTCCCACGCCGTGATTGCTCTAGTGAGGCATGAAGGACCCAAAGAAGGTCGAAGAAAAGTACGACCGCACAAGTAAGGTTTTGGACGCTCTGGTGTTTGCCCTGGTGGTTCTCGCTGTGGGCATGTTGTTGTCCCTAATCATCCTGTGACGAACCGGACGAGCAAGGGTGATCACGCCCCTACGCCAGCTGCGGGCCATTGAAGGGCGTCGGCATCGGCCGGTGCGCGATGCCGCTGCGGTCGATCCAATGCTGCATGGCGCGCGCCTTCGCCCAGGTCGGGAAGTGGAACAGCAGGAAGCCCGCGTCCTCGCGCCAGCCCGCGATGGCGAAGTCTCGCCCGCCGCCGCGATGCGCTTGACCATCGCCTCGATCTCGCGCCTGTCGGCTGACCGGAACGGGTCGTCGCGCTTGAGCTTGGCGACGTAGGGCATCCGCCGCCGCTTCATCGCGAACGTGTCCTCGCCCTTGCGTCGCATAGACCGACGCTACGCCGTCCGGCACGTTTCTGTCGCTCACGCATCCTGTCGCGCAGCACTGCTAGCACGCACTGTGCGGCACAGACGGTCGGGATTGCGATCAGGGTTTCTTGCCACGCTTGCGCTTGATCGCGGTGGCGACTTCCTCGGCGCGACCGTCGCCCAGCGAGCTGATGATCAGTTGGGCGATGTCGTCGCCGCAGTCGCTGCAGCTAAGCCGGAAAGAAGAAGATCATCCAGCCGAGCGCCGCGGCACATGACAAGAGTAACCCAGCCACTAGGTAGTCTAGGAACTGTACCAAGAGCTACTCCATTCATAGACCCATGCAGGTTATGGAAGGAGGCGGAATTGTACGGGAGGACGCGGCATCGGGGTGTGACGAATTTGTGCATGTTTACATCACGACCCGATTGGGTACGCGAGTGTTGCTGACTTGAGCCACCTGCTGTTCAGTCATGCCGGGCTTGAGGGCGGGTCGGTTGTCCGAAGACGGTGATTTTGAGGCGGTCGTTCGGGCCAAGCTTGTTACTATCACCCGGCCTACCGCCGGCCGCCGCCGCCATCGGGACGATCGGCCGCCATCGGGACGATCGGCGTGGGGTCGCTGTCACACGCGGCCAGAACAAACATTGCCAAAAACAGGCCTCGGCGAAAAAAAAAAAAAAAAAAAAAAAAAAAAAAAAAAAAAAAAAAAAAAAAAAAAAAAAAAAAAAAAAAATTAGCGGCGGCGACCGTGGCCGTGAACGCCCTCAGTATACTGATCGAGAGAACATTTGCGCGGTCAGGAATCACCCACTACCAGACGAGGGCGAAATCGATTCCACGGGCAGAAATACGGCCCTAGCGGCAAAGGTCGATCGGCGGACGCACGCTGCGTCCATGTCCAGGCCTGAACGGCGCAACGTAGACGTGAACGTGCGTCAAGATGCGCTGAACGTGAACGCAGCCCGCTTAGGCAAGCCTGAATGTGCGCGGGGCGTGTTGCTTAAGCCCCCATGCATAAGGGGTGCAGCTATGCGGGGCTCAACCACTCACTGCTGTTTCTTGAGCAGGGGTGCAGCGAGGGCTACTGCGCGCAACCTACGGTTGGGCTTAGTGGTTACCCACAATACGCCGTGGACCCACCACGTGGTGTCGGCGGTAATGGCGCATGCAATCAAGTTCTAGCAGTCTGGAACTGCTCCAAGCTGCCGCGAGGAAAATCGAGCAAGACTTGGCTCGCCACCGCCAGCTTATCGAGGACTTGCGCCGTGATGGTCACCGAACGACCGAGGCAGAGGACGTCCTGCAGAGGTTTGAAACGGCCTATCAAGCGCTGTTGGCCAAGCTGAACGCGCTGAGGGGCGAGAGAACCGGCTGACTGACAAGTCCAGCCACGGGCGTTTGCTTCTCACTGGTCATCCTTCGGTGGTGTGACCGCTCGATGAGGTGGAATGAATGCAAGGCGTCATCATCGGGTGCCTGGCGTTGCTGACAATTGGGATGGTCACATGGCGCAAGCCGAGGGTCATCGAGACCCGGTTCGCCTTCCGACCACCGTCACGAGGCAAGCGCATGGCTGGCTAGGGCATCAACTTTCGGTCGATCCGGGTCACAGCATGCCAGGATGATGCAGGGCGTCGTCTTGGGCCGGCCGCTCCCAAAAGCGCGCCCAACAGCATCTGCGGCCAGGATCGCCGCCAGTTTGTGCTGCTCACGCGCCAACGCCATTCCCCTGGATCGTTACCGAAAGCGTAGGGGTACTAGGCTAGCCGGGCAACAGCCCTAACGCGCGGAGGTCGACATGAACGCAGGCGTCGGGACCAGGGCGTCGAGATGAACGGCGACGGCGGGATCGCCCTTGACCCCCCGGCCTCGGCGACCACCGTCGAGGGCGGGTTGGAGATTGGCTCCTGAGATGGTGCTAGACGTTCTGTCTCATACCCAGCGTCGTCGCACTAGGGTCCCTACGCCGTGCTGCGGCTCGCCTGCCCCAAGGGAGGGCATCGTTCAACTCCGGGAAATGGATGCCGGAACGGATGGCCTGACCGTTCTTCAGCGAGATCGTCCAAATATACGTGCCGGTGGTCTCTCGCCAGTAGTCGATCCGCAATCCCTTCCAGACCTCAGTCAGGCGAGATTGTTTGAAACTCCCATGCTCTGGAGCTGTTGGCCGACCGCAGCATTGTCAGTGTAGCCGCCAACCACGATCTTCGTGTTCTGAAGCTTGGAAAGGTCGATCGAGAGCGGCAAGGATGACGAGGAGGACGGCGATGGTGGTGATGACCAGCCCGGGTGACGGCGGGGCGGCAGCCTCGTCCTGTGGACCGGTCTGGCGTTCCTCGACGCGGTGAAGCCGCTGCGCCGCCCGGACGGCTTCGTCTTCCCCGGCGACATCGAGGACTGGCCGATCTCGGACATGGCCATGCTGATGTGCCTGCGCCGGCTGAAGGGCGATGCAGGCGCGACGGTCCACGGCTTCCGGTCGAGCTTCCGCGACTGGTGCGCCGACCCAGGCGTGCCGCGCGAGCTTGCCGAGGCTGCCTCGCGCACGTCCCGCCGGCGTCGAGCGGCCTACTACAGCAGAGACGTGATCGAGCTTCGGCGCTCCTTCATGCAACGGTGGGCCGATCACTGCTGCCGCCGGCCGGCATCGGCGCGAACGTCGTATCGCTGGTGGACCGACTGGCGGGATCAGGATCGCCGAGAGCGTGAAAGCCGCGCGGCAAAGGGACGGCGCCAAGTCTGAGCCCGTCGGGGTTGCGCCGAGCAACCGGCCCAGTCCATGGACTGGCCGGCGCGGAATAGGGTAGTATGTCTGCGCCACATCACAAGCAATTCGATCGGGAGAGCGGACATGCAACGAGTGGTGCCGCAACCTTCTGAGCATGAGGACTATCGCAGGGAACGCGACCGTCATCACGCCGCACACGAGCACGAGGTCGATCCATCGTATCCCGAGCGCGAAAACAGCATCCTGCGGAAGATCATAGCGGGTGTCCTGCTGGGATCATTCTTCTATCTCGCCGTCAGTTGCTACTATGCTTCTGACTTGCACGAACCAAAGGTCGCGCGGGCCAAATCCGGCTTCGACTTCAGACATCAACCCAACGACCCTTGAAGAAAGGACTGAACTAAGTCTCCCGCACCGACAGGTTGGGCGCGATGGTGGAACGGCCGGCGGGCTGACGGCCGCCCAGGTGTGAAAGCCGCTCCGCTCCTGGTGCTCGAGGCGGACGTTTGCCCGCCGAGACAACTGCGGACTGAGTCCGCATTTGAGAAGCGCACCGGCCGCGAAGGATCGGCACTATTCTACTCGGGCGATCCCGAGATCAACGCACAGCGCTGGTTCAGGAGTGCGATCACCTGGTTCATACCTTATGCTGCCGCCGCAACCGGAGGGCGATGGCATGCGGTCGACGCGTCGACACATTCTGCGATGGACAGGCTCGCTGTGTGCCCTTGCCGCGCCGATCGCCGCGCTCAAGGCGCAAGGCACGGGCTGGCCGAGCAAGCCTATACACATCATCGTCCCCAGCGGCGCCGGTGGCGTCACCGATATCCGTGCGCGCTGGCTGGGCGAGCGCCTGGGGCCTGCACTGGGCCAGCCCATTGTTGTCGAGAACCGTACTGGCGCTGGCGGCAACGTAGGCACCGTCGCGGGGGCACGCAGCGCACCGGACGGCTACACGCTCGTCATCGTCCACATCGGCACCATGGCCATCAATCCGCATCTCTACGCGAGTCCGGGCTACGACCCTCTCACCGATTTCGTGCCGATCACGCGCGTGGGGGTCGGGCCGCTGGTGCTGGCGGTGCACAAGGCAGTGCCGGCGAATTCAGTCGCCGAACTCATTGCACTCGCGAGGGCCAAGCCGGGTGAGTTGACCTACGTCACGCCGGGCATTGGCACTCCCGGGCATCTCGCCTCGAGCATGCTGCTGCATCTCACCGGAACCAAGGCGACCCACGTCCCGTACAAGGGCGGCGGGCAGGCGGTCGTCGACCTCGTCGCCGGGCACGTGACCTGGACCATCGACAGTCTCACCATCCTGAAGCCGTTCGTTGACGACGGCCGGCTGCGGCCGCTCGCCGTCACCAGTGCCCAACGGTTGAAGGCGATGCCTGATTTGCCGACAATGGCCGAAGCGGGAGTACCGGGCTACGAGTTGACCGCCTGGGCGGGCCTCGCCGCGCCCGCTGGGACGCCCGACCCGATCATCAAGCAGTTGTACGCCGCGATTGCCCGCATCCTCGCATCGTCGGAGGCGCGCCAATGGTTCGCATCGTTCGGCGTCGAGCCTGGCGGCGAGCCGTCCGACGTGTTCGCCGCACTGGTGCGTACCGAATACGCGAGGCTGGGCGAGGTGATCCGCGCCGCCGGCATCAAGGTCGAGTAGCGGCTTTCAGCCGAACGCGGCGAACACCTCCTCGATCGCCTTCATCTGGTTGCCGGCCGCCGAGGCGGCCACCACCAGGATCGGCGTGTGCACGCCCGCGGCGCTACAGGCTGCGCCGCGGCAGGTTGAAGCGACCCAGACAAAGGCGAGGTCGGCCGGCCCGTGGCGCACCTCGTAGTGGGCAGCGAGAGACAGCGGCACAACATCACCGCCGCCCGGCGCGGCCCGTCGTCGCCCCCGACCATCATGCTGGCCACGCAGTCGAGCTGCCGCGCCAGCAGCGCGCGCAGCGCGGCGTCGGGATCGTCTTCTTCGGAAACGCCGTCGGACATGGCGCCACCCTGCCATGGGCGGCGGCGTTGGGGGGAACAGCGAGCGCCGAGGCGCGGTTGATTTAGGCACGATGCTTAGATCACGCGGACTGGTCGACTGCCTGCGCGGCGCGTGGACCGGCCGATGAACGCGCATCAGAGACTGCCGGACCGACCAAGGCCGGCCGTGGGGGTGGCGGGGCGATCAGCCCGCCAGCCGGCAGGAAAGAGCCGGTGACGCGGTCAGCCCCGTCCACCTTCGCCGATCGGCAGCGGCCCAGGGCTAAGGAGACCCAGCGCTTCGCTTGTCGCGCTGCAATCTCCGTCGAGGTTGCCACCGGTCGTCGAGGCGCGGCTCTATCGCTTGGCAACGAACCGCAACATGATGACATGACGCGTGAAGTTTTGACTGGTGTTCGGATCCGGGCCGTTGCCGGCTGAAAATTCGTAGAGTGGGCCAACCTGAAGCTGGGGCTGGAAGGCATACAACAAGCCCAGCGAAACACGGTAGAAATCATCCGTGTGCTGGAAAGCACCTGTTGCCCCAGGGACGGGTGTGTAGTCCAGCAGGCTGACCGAGGCGCCGGCATTCAGCTGCCAATCGCTATGGATTGCGTAATTGAGCTCGGCGCCGAAGGTCGTCGACACATAGTCCTGATAGTTGGTGTACACCGTTTCATTGATGGATCGAACGACGAAGGGACGAACAGTCAAGGGTTGATAGCCGTTCCAGGCGCCGACCAATCCAAAGACAACGGCTCCCGTGTTGACACCCGTGCTGAAGTAGTTCTGCTGCGAATAGCCGACGAAACCCTCGAGCTTGCTGATGCCGCCCAGATCGAGGGTCGACCCGCCCGTGACCGTCCAGCCGTCGGAATCGCGCTGTTGGCCGGCGATGTTCACGTACTGCAGGTAGCGGCGTTGATTGAGGGCGCCTTGCACCCAGACATCGAAGCCGTCGCGAAGTTCATAACCGGTCCGCAATGACTCGCCGAACAGATTGCGGTCCCGGCTGCCGGCGGGAAGCGCGTTCGTGTTGAGTTGGCTGTAATCCGAATAGCGCAAGCCCGTGGCGCTGGCGTTGGCCTGGTAGAACAGCCGGTTGAAGCGCTGGTACATTCCGAGGTTGAGGGGAACCGCATAGACCACCGATGGTGCCTGGGCCTGCGACACGTCGGGGGTGCCGAGCGCTTCGGTTGTGCCGGTGAAGGCCACACTCGCGGTCACGTTCCAGTCCCGGTAGATGTCGAACCTGCCGTCCGTGTTGAAGCCGAAGTTCTGATAGTTCTGCGACGTGGCGCTGTTGTAGAAGCCGAAGGCGCCATAGGCGCCGAAATTGAGCATGTGATTGTTCCAGTCCGACCGGACATCCAGCGACGGACGGATCGCTTCATAGCCGGAGCCGCTTTGCTGTCCCGCCGGCGAGGCAAAGACGTTGGTGTCATAACCGGCGCGCACATCCAGGGTCGGGTAAAGGCGGAACGATCCCAGGGGAATGCCCAATTCGGTGTCGGCGGGTACGCGGATCCGGCGCTGGTCAATGCCATCGCCGCCTTTCAGGCGGCGCTCGAAGAGCAATCCCGCGCGCAGGCGCCGCTGCCTTGGGCGCGCACGCAGCTCAATCTCGCCAACGCGCTCTATTTTCTCGGCGAGCGCGAGCCGGAGACGGGTCGCCTGGAGGCGGCGGTGGTGGCCTATCGTCTGGCGCTGCAGGAGACGACCCGCGAACGCATGCCGCGCGACTGGGCGGCCACCCAGACCAACCTCGCTGCCGCGCTGGCGGCGCTGGGCGGGCGCGAGCCGGGGACGGATCGTCTGCAGGAGTTGGCGGTGGCCTACCGGCTGGCGCTGCAGGAAAGAACCCGCGAGCGGACGCCGCTCGACTGGGCGAGCACGCAGGTGAACCTGGCGAGCGTGCTTGTGATGCTGGGCGCAGCGCAAGTTGGGGACGGATCGTCTGGAGGAGGCGGTGGTTGCTTACCGGCTGGCGCTTCAGGAGATGCCGCGCGAGCGCATGCCGTTCGACTGGGCGCGCGCGCGGGGCGGCCTCGCCACGGCGTTCATGCTGCTGGGCGTGCGCGAGGCGGGGACGGCGCATCTCGAGGCGGCGGCGGCGGACTACCGTCTGGCGCTCGAGGAGATGACGCATGCGCGGGCGCCGCTCGACTGGGGACAGCTCCAGCTGAACCTCGGTGCAGCGCTCCTGGCGCTTGCCGAGCGCGAGCCGGGGACGGTGCGTCTCGAGGAAGCGGTGTCGGCCGAGATCGCCGAGCTCGAGTGGCGCCGGAGACTGCACCCTGAAGGCAGGCCAGTCAGTGATGGCTGCGGCGCTTTAGGCAGGGCGGCGGCGCTAGTGTTGGCGGCCTTCCTAGCGAAGGGCAAGCATAGCTTTCCCTGGAAATACCGAAAATGACCATCTTATCTGGGCGTGCCCACACGCAAGAGATCCCCGCACGTCCGTCGCCGGCGAAAGCTGGAGCAGGACTATTGCTGGTGCCATCGTTCCGCGCGATCCTAAGCGCGGCAGGCGACAAGGAGCCTACGTCCGAGTGGCGAGTGCGCTTCGCTAATCGGTGTAATGGTCAGTCCCATTACGTGCGGATCCGTCCGATCTAATCCAAATCAATATGGTGGGTATAATGGTGGACACAAAGTCCACGACCGCCATAAAATGCAATTAAATCAATGTGTTGTGTAGAGTTACTGGCGGACCCGGCGAGATTTGAACTCACGACCTCTGCCTTCGGAGGGCCGCGTCGCTATCCTGTGCTTGATCGCTACAGAAAATGTAGCGACAATCAAGGCCTTAGCCATGTCCGACATCAAGCCCGAAACCGAAGTCAAACGCGCCTTCGCGCGTGCCTCGCGGCGCATGTGCCAAACCCTGAAACCGTTGCCGTCCAGGCGCCGCCAGCCAGCCCGCACGATCTGGACCGTCAGCCGGCTGCTCGAAGCGTGGCGCGACCCGCGCGAGGTCCTGCTGGAAGTCGCCAGCATGGACACCGACAAGCTCGCCGAGCTGGCCGGATGCACGCTGCTGGAAGCCCTCCAAGAGCGGCGCCTCTGTGCCCAGGCTGTCTTGCCGTATGTCGCCCAGAAGCTGCCGGTTCAGGTCAACATGCAGCACAGCCGCGCCATCCACTTGAACATCGTCAGCGACGAGGAGTACCGCGAGCTGGTCGACGTCGCGGCTGGACCCGGCGAGAAGGCGTCATCGTTCGATGTCCAGGTCGTAGAGCACCTTGGAACAGAGGCCACGGCTGATACGACCATGGCCAGGGAAACGGGTGTTTCGCCGCCCGTGGCCGACGCTTTCTCCGGGGGCGATGAGCCGAAGCGCCAGCACAACGGGTAGGAATGGGGGTGTTTCCATAACACCCCTACTCCGATAATCACTTTCCGGCCTTCAACTAATAGACGTGTTGGATTTCGAGGAGGGTGGGTCGGTTTTTGGGCGGCGCAGGCGGCCAACGGGTCTTGCTCCCCGTTTTTCAAGAACTTGGGGAACTTTTTTCGTTGATGTAGAGACCTGTCTCGCGTGTCAGGCCACGTTTTTTCGCGTCACTCGTCGATAATCGTGTAGCGGCCGGTGCTCTCATTCCAAATACCGACGATGGTACCGGGTCTCCCTATCTCGGAGTGAAAACGGCTCTTGGCGATAACGATTCTCGTGGGCAGGCCAGATTCCGGACCGTCGCGCCAGATCAGAACGCCAATGTCCGGTTTGTTGGACCAGTGCGCGCTGTCGGCGATGTCATAGAGCGTTGGCTGCGGATACTTGCCGTTTCGATCCCGCATCAGCTTCGCTGGGTGGGCCACGATGATGACATGCACGCGATGCTTCCTGGCGAAGCGCTTGATTGCCCTGATGGCGATGCCGGTGTACTCGGTCTGAGTAACGTTGGGCGGGCGTACGTGCTCGAGTTCGTTCCATGGGTCGACAACGCAAAGCGCAGCATCGAACCTCAGTACCGCGGCAGCCATCCGATCCAATAGCCAGTCGAGGCTCGTCTCAGTGTCATCGTCGGGCATCAGAAACCGGAAGTGCTCTTCGATCCAGGCGTCAGCCGCGACGCGTTCGTCCGCGGTCAAGTGCTTCTCGAGCTTCTGGGCGTGAAAAGTACGGAGCGCACGGCGATGGTCCGGCTTTGGGCGCTGTTCGAAGCTCGCGAACACGGTGCGCCAGTCGTGAAAGTGGGCCATGACGGAGACGAGCTTGTTCACGAAGCTCGTCTTGCCTGCACCTGGTACGCCTGAGACCACGCAGAGGTCCCCGCGGCGAATCCGATAGTGAGCCTTCAGCCCAACAATGCCGGTGTCAAAGGTCGGATTCTCCGAAGGCTCGGGCAGCTCGGCCATAGAGTAAATATCGGGTAGCACGAGCCATTTGGCGCGCCCGATGGCCTCCTGTACGCCCTTCGCCTTGTGCTTGCGCATCTCCTCTCCGAGGCTGTGGCAGCCCTCGGAGTAGCGGACCCACTTGCATCGGGCCCGGCCGAAGACATCCGACAGGACCTCGCGCAGAGCATTTCCGGCGTGGTCCGTGTAGGTGCAGAGCACGATTTCGCGTGCGTCCTGCCAGGCGGCATCAAGCCTTCCCAAGGCGCTTAGCAAAGCCTCTCCGCGTTCGGGCAGAATGGCGATCGACCGTGGGAACCCTGCCGTCAGGGCGGCCCAGCAGCCAGCCTCGTCATCGACTACGACCAGTGGCTGGTCGGTCAACGCAGGATCGCGAGCCGCGTTGATGTTGTAGGGCAGTAGGCCGGGCATCAGGTGTTTCAGAGCCAGCCCGGTCTTGGGGTCGAGCACCTTCAAGCTTTCGATCTGCTTGTCATTGTAGAACGGCACCGCCAGGGCGCCGGGGAAGGACTTGGCCTCGCCGATTCCGAGATCCAGCCTGACGAACGCCTCGGCGTCGAAGCCGCGGGTTTCGAGCACGGCCAGAATGTCCGGCGTGAGAGGGGCGATCTGCTGCTCGAGGTAGTCGGTCACGGCAGGCGCTCCGCCCAGGCGGCGCGCGGCGAGGCCGCGTTGTTGCCGCGTCTTGTTTTGATGGCAGCTTCGATCCACGCCACAGGCTCGGACACGACCTCGTGCTTGGCGGCCTCGATGATCGGGACCAGGTTCTTGTCACCGACAGCCTTGCGCCACTTGCCGAGCAGGCTTCGACACTGCGTTTCGGACTTGCCGGTCGCATCGACCAACCATGCCAGGCCAGCTCCGAAGACGGCCTTCGGAGGGTCTTCACCTCCACATTGCGGCGCCTTGGCGCCCGTATCTTTAGATACGGAAGAAAGAATGAAGAATGAAGAACCTCCACTTTTGCCGGTACTCTTGCCGTCGGTTTGTTGCGCCTCGCGTTGCCCATCGTGATCGCTTTTCGTTGACTGGCTTGCATTTGAGGGCTGCGCGCCATCTTGGGTTTTGCCGTCCATGTTGCCGCCCCTTTTGCTGCCCTGTTTGCCGACACCTTTGCCGGACTTTTGCCGCCCCCGGTTGGCGACGGCAGCGCCTAGCCGGCCGGCCGCAGACCGAGCTGCCGAGCGAGCTGCGCTCGCCACCATGCGCCGATTGAACACGCGGCCTTGGTCATCGACCGACGCCACCTTGAACGTGATCAGGTCGCCGATCAGGCGATCGATCGTCTCAGCGCTTTCGCCACACGATGACGCCAGGAGGTCCGGCAGGTCGATGCGCAGCGATGGGTGCTCGCCGATCAGCACGACGCCGTACTCACGAGAGCGCGCGGCCAGGCCGAGCATCTCCATCCACAGGCCCTGGGCGGCCAGCGAAGCAAAACTTCCGACCAGGCTCATTGGCCCAGTCGTTCCAGAAGAACGTTGTGGATGGATTGTCAGGATTGTGTCGCAAGGCTGGCCCCGGGGCATTGAGCAGAGGTCCGCGTTGACGCTGCTGTCGGGCTCGCCTCCAGTTGACGACGTGGCCCTCCGTGTTGAATTCCGGGACTGCGTTCCCGAGCCGCTCCTTTCGGCATGCCACAGTCGCTCTACGAGGCGATGCGCAACCTGTCCGACGGATACCCAATCATGATCGCTGGTGCTTCCAGCAAGGCTGATCATTGCGCGACCGAAGCGGAAATGCCTGTCAGCAATTTCTCGATCGCGTAGGCTGGGATTAGGCGACGGCCGCCGACAAGGACAGACCCGATGTCGCCACGGCGCATTGCACGATAGACAGCCGCCATCACGCCGTTGTAGCGGGACAGGTAGCAGGAGTCGTGGTAGGTCACCGGGCGGGCCGGCAGCCCGTCGTCGCGGAGCACCAGGCGCCCGTCGGCCACGAGGTCCGCGAGGAACTGGCTGTGGTGGCGGATGGAGAAGGTCCCGCCCAGCTGGCCGTACTCGTTGCCGATCGTGTTGAAGCAGTGCGGGCAGGCGGTGACGATCGTCCGCTCCCCGATGCCGTACCGGGTGAGCGTCTCGATGTTCTGGCCGGCCAGCACCTGGAACACGTACTCGTTGCCCATCCGGCGGGCGGGGTCTCCCGTGCAGCCCTCCTCCTGGCCCAGCACCGCGAACGAGATGCCCGCGGCGTCGAGGCACGTGGCCACGGCGCGCGCGACCCGCTTGTTGCGGTCGTCGAAGGCAGCCGCACAGCCGACCCAGTACAGGACCTCGAGCCGGTCGAGCTCGCCCGCGGCCTTCACCTCGGCCACCGTCCGGACCCGGAACGGGAGACCCTTCGTCCAGTCCAGGCGGGCGGACGGCGGCTGGCCCCACGGGTTGGCGACGCTCTCCATCCCCCGGAACGCCGCGGTGAGCTCGTGCGGGAACCGGCTGTCCTCGAGGACGAGGTTCCGCCGCAGGCCGACGATCTTGTCGACGTGCTCGATCGTGACCGGGCAGGCCTCGACGCACGCGCCGCAGGTCAGGCAGTCCCAGACCGCGTCGTACGGGATCGCGACGTCGACCAGGGGCCGGGCGACGGCGGCCGGGTCGAGCCGGTCGTCGAGCCCGCTCGCCCGGACCGAGGGCGAGTTGGGGATGAGCGGGACGCCGGCCTCGGCCGCCACCGCCTCGTGGCGGATGTTCATGATCAGGGCCTTGGGGTTGAGCGGCTTGCCCGTGGCGTACGCCGGGCAGGCCTGCTGGCAGCGCCCGCACTCGGTGCAGGTGAACCCGTCGAGCAGGTCCTTCCAGGACAGGTCGGCCACCGTCCGGACGCCGAACACCGCGTCCTCCGCCTCGAGGTCCATCGCGGGCAGCTGGCCGCGCGGGGCGGTCTTGCGCAGCAGGATGTTGGGGATGGCGGTCGCGATGTGGAGGTGCTTGCCGAACGGCAGGTAGCACAGGAACACCGCCACGGACACGATGTGGAGCCACCACATCAGCGCGAACAGGGCGCTCGTGACCCCCTCGTCGAGGCCCGCCAGCGCGCCGCCGACCGCGTTCGAGACGAACGCCCCGTCGATCGGGCCGTACGCCGCGACCTCGAAGATCTGGGCGAGGAGCTCGCTGGCCACGACCACCCCGATGAGCACCAGGATCACCAGGGCATGGCGGTTGAGCGTCAGCCGCGCGGGTCGGAGCACGATCCGCCGGAACAGGGCGTACGCGATGGCCGCCAGCACGAGCAGCGCAACCAGGTTCTGGAGGGCCATGAGCGAGCGTCCACAGCATGCCGTCCCAGGGGATGCTGATCGATCGCCTGGACGAGGCCCCCCGTGACCGCGTTCGCGGTCCCGATCCCGAGCAGCAGGAAGCCCCAGAAGATCGCGATGTGCATCAGGCCCGCGGGCAGGTCGCGGTACATCCGCGGTCTGGACCAGGCCGTAGCGGACGGTCCCGGCGAGGCGGGCGAGGGGGTGGTCGGTGGGCGAGGCGTTCCGGGCGACCGCGAACACGCGCAGGTGGCGCGCCATCGCGAGGCAGAAGAAGGCCACCGCGCCCCAGAACACGGGGAACACGAGCGGATAGGCCGGGACCTCGGCGAACGTCTCGAACATGGCTCAGGCGTCCTCGGGCAGGCCGGGCGGCAGACCCGGCGGCAGGTCCGCCCGCCCCGCGGCCCGGGCGGCGGCGTGGTCGAACGAGCCGGAGAGCGTCTCGAGCGCGTGGTCGAGCAGCGGGACGAGCACCTCGAGCGACTCCAGGGCGCCCTTCGGCGAGCCGGGCAGGTTCGCGACGAGCGTCCCCTGGCGGACACCCACCACCCCGCGCGAGAGCGCCGCGAACGGCGTGGTCCGGCGGCCTTCCGCCCGCATGGCCTCCGCGATCCCCGGGACCTGGTAGTCGAGGATCGCCGCCGTCGCCTGCGGGGTCACATCCCGTGGCGTCAGGCCCGTGCCGCCGGTGGTGACCACCAGCGCGTGATCGCGCGCGCCGGCGACGATGACGGCGGCGATGGCGTCCTCGTCATCGGGCACGACCCGTCGCTCAACCGCGAACCCGAGCTCCGAGAGGCGGGCCGCCACCAGCTCGCCCGAGGTGTCGGGCCGCGTGCCCGCGGCGCTCCGGTCGCTCGCCGTCACGACGAGCGCGGACCGTCCGGCCGACACGGGCTCGCTGGATGCCATCAGACGGGCTTGCGCTTGCCGACGCGGCCCGCCATCCGGTCGCCCGGATGCCGCCGGGGCCTGGGCGCATCGTCCTCGACGACCGGACGGTGCCACTCGCCGCTCTTGCCGCCCGTCTTGGAGAGCAGGCGGAGCGACCGGATCTCGACCCCGCGCTCCACGCCCTTCACCATGTCGTACACGGTGAGCGCGGCCACCGCCACCGCGGTCATCGCCTCCATCTCCACCCCCGTGGCGCCCGTCGTGGCGGCCTCGGCGCGGACGCGGAGCACGCCGGCCGAGCGGTCGGGGCTGATCGAGACGAACAGGTCCGTCAGGCCGATCGGGTGGCAGAGCGGGATCAGCTCGGACGTCCGCTTGCCGCCCATCACGCCCGCGAGCTCGGCCACCGTCAGCACGTCGCCCTTCTCGTTGCCGCCGTCGATGACGAGGCTCATCGTCTCCGGCGACACGGCCACCTCGGCTTCGGCGACGGCTCGTCGGGCCGTGGGCGGCTTGGCACTGACGTCCACCATGCGCGGGCGCCCGCGACGATCGACGTGGGTGAGTCGGCGACGTTCGGCTCGGGGAGCGTCGGGGCGGTCCATGGGTCCTCCTGGTCGCCACCGATCCTAGCGGGTCCTGCGACCCACGGCAGCCTACGTATCCACGGCAGCCTACGCGCGGTCGAGCCAGCGAAGCTCCACGCCGGCGCCCGCGTCGGCACCGGCGAGCGGTTCGGGGATGACGGCGAGCGCGTCAGCCGCGGCGAGCGCGGACAGCACGTGGCTTCCCTGGCCGCCCGCGAGCCGGACACGGACCCTTCCGGCCTCGTCGCGCACCGGCGTCCCGGCCTCGTCTCGCACCGCAGTCACCCGCTGGTAGCCTCGGCGGCCCGGACTCTTGGTCACGGCCTCCTCGAGCACGCCGCGGTCGGCCTGGCGGTGCAGGCGCGCGTGACCGGCGAGCCGCCGGATCACAGGCCGCACGAACAGCTCGAACGTCACGAAGGAGGAGACGGGGTTCCCGGGCAGCCCGAACAGCAGCACGGGCGCATCCCGGCCCTCCACGTCCGCCCGGCCGAAGGCGAATGGCTTGCCCGGCTGGACGGCGACCCGCCACAGGTCGATGTGGCCGACCGTGTCGAACGCGAGCCTCACGACGTCGTACGGGCCGACGGACACGCCGCCCGACACGACGACAAGGTCGGCCTCGGCGATTCCCCGCCGCAGCCTGGCCGCGACGTCCTCGAGGCGGTCCCTCGCGATGCCCAGGTCCAGGGCGACGGCGCCCGCATCCCGGACCAGGGCCCGCAGCCCGGGGCCGTTCGCGTCCGGGATCCCGGCGGCGCCCAGCTCGGTTCCCGGCGCCCGCACCTCGTCGCCGGTCGTCAGGATCGCGACGACCGGCCGCCGCCTGACGAGGACGGTCGCCGCCCCGGCCCCTGCGGCCAACGCGACCACGGCCGGCGTGACCGAGACACCGGCCCCGACGACCTGGACGCCATCCGCGACGTCGGATCCGGCGCGGCGGACCGCCGCTCCGACGGGCACGGCCTCATGGACGAGACACGCAGCGGGGAGCGGACCGGCGGCGTCACGCCCGCGCGAACCGGCCTTGCCGGCCTCGTCGAGAGGGGTCGTGAGCTCCACCTGGACCACGGCGTCGGCCCCGCGCGGCATGGGTGCGCCGGTCGCGATGCGCACGGCCGTATCGCCCAGCACGCGCACGTCCGGCGCCCGCCCGGCCCGCGACCTCGCCCACCACGGTCAGGCGCACCGGCGTCGCCTCGGTCGCGTCGCGGACGTCGTCCGCCCGGACCGCGTACCCGTCCATCGCGGAGTTGTCCCACGGCGGGAGCGCGGTCGTCGCGACCACGGGAGCCGCCAGCACCCGGCCGAGGGCCTCGTCGGGCGCGACCGCCTCGGTTTCGCGCAGGGGCTCGACGCCCGCCAGGACGGTGGCCTGGGCCTCCTCGACGCTGAGCATGCCACCGCTCACCGCGGGCGCCCTCCGGTGCTCGGGACGGTGCCCGAGGCGACGCGCAGCCGGATGACCGCGGCGACCGCCTCGCGCGTGATCATGCCGGCGAACCTGCCCCCGTCCGCCACGGCCAGCCCGTCGAGGCCGGAATCGTTCAGCGTGTTGACGGCGTCCCACAGCGCGTCGCCGGGCGCCAGCAGCGGCGCCTGCGGCGGCACCGCCATCGCGCCCTCGGCGCGCGTCGCCCCGAGCTTGCGGCGCCCGAGGCGCTGCAGCCGCCTCCTGCCGATGACACCCAGGACCCTGTCCCCTTCGACCACCGGCAGCGCGGAGACGGCGTCCGGTCCACGGAATCGATCGGCGAACGTGTCGACGGTGAGGTTCGGCGCGACGCGCGGTCCGTCCACCTGCATCGCCTCGGCGACGCTCGCGCCGCGGAGGAGGATCTCGAGGTCGAGACGGCGGTCCATCGTCCCCGCTCCCGTGGCGATCATCCAACCGAGCATCAGCATGATGAACCCGGGTGTCGTCAGCCCCGCGAAGGCCACCGCCACGCCGGCGCCGGCCGTGATCCAGCCGAACACGCGCCCCACGCGCGCCGTCAGGCGACCCGCACGATCCCGGTCGCCGCTGCGGGCCCAGGCGAGCGCGCGTACGACGCGGCCACCGTCCAACGGCAGCCCGGGCAGAAGGCTCACCAGTCCCAGGATGAGGTTCAGGGCGCCGATGAGGAAGAGTCCGCCGGCGATGGCGCCCAGACCCGCTGCGGTCAGCGCGACGATCAGGGCCAGGGGGAGGACTGCCAGCGCGATCACCAGCGAGAGGCCGGGGCCCGCCAGGGCGATCGCCAGCTCGTCGCTTGGACGCCGGGCCTGGATCGAGAGGGGTGCGAGGCCGCCGATGAGCCCGAGCACGATGGTGGTCGAGACGACGCCCAGCCGCCGTCCGACCAGCGAGTGGGCCAGCTCGTGGGCCGCGACCGAGACGAGGAAGCCCAGTGCCACGAGACCCCCGACGACCCATCGCAGCGGCATCGCGAGCCCGGGTGCCGTGATCGCCGCCTGCTCGGCGCCCGCCACCGTCACGATCGCTGCCAGCACGGCCCATGCGAGCGAGATCCGGATCTCGATCCCGAACACCCGCGCGATCGCCACGCCGCCCCCGTTCATCGCTCGAGCCTGGCGGCGCGCCGGCCGGCGAGCCATGCGAGCGCGACGGAGAGGGCGATGACGACGGCGCCGACACCGATCACTGTCTCGACCCAGAACTGCTCGGGGAAGAGCTGGACCAGGCGATCGGTCTGAGGGTCGAAGAGATAGGTGCCGGCCGGGAAGAACAGCCGGTGGAACACCTCGAAGGCGGTGTCGAAGAAGAGCACGCCCGTGATGCCCCCGACGACGGTGGCCACCGCGATCACCTTGCCGCTCCCCGCCAGGCGCCGCCAGAACACCGCCAGCGCCGGCGCTCCCCTCGCGCGGGCGAGCAGGTACGCCGTCACCAGGACCACGGCGCCGACGGCGGCCGCGACGTAGAAGCCTGCGAACACGCCGCGGACGTCGCGCATGTGCTGCCGCTCGCGCTCCACGAGGACCGGCCGGCCACCGATGGCGACGTCGAAGACCGGCGGACCGATGACGAGGTCCGCCAGGATCTCGTTCGTCACCCCGGCGAGATCGGCCGGGTCGAAGCCAGTCCAGGCGGCAGCCTGGGCGCGCCCCTGCTCGAACCCCACCCAGGCCGGGTTGAGGAACGGGATGATCGCCAGGGCGACGACGACCAGGGCGGCCGCGATCCCGGTGACGAGGGCGGCGAGCGCGCCGCGGAGTGTTGCCATCAGGGGCCGATGGTACTTGGTGCGGGCAGGGTCACCGCCCGCGGTCGACCCGGCTCCGGCTCATGCGTCCTCGAGGGTGCGGGCCTGCTCCCACCAGGTCTCGACCATGAGGTCCGGCGGGAGCTGCCAGTTGAGCTCCGTGCCCGCCCGGGCCAGCCGCACCCGGAAGGTCCCGAGGTCCACGTCGAGGAGATCCTGCAGGCCGACCATCCCCGCCTGGACGAACAGCTGGTGCTCCCGCGCCCCGAAGCCGGCGAGGTTCAGCATCAGCGCCTCGTCGCGCCACCGCAGGACGTCGTTGGTCGTGGCCCCGACGTGATCGGCGAGGGACTGCCGTCGCGTGGACGTCTCCGAGACCTCCAGGAGGATCCCGGTCGTGAAGACGCCCTGCTTCTCCAGGCGCGAGAGGTGCACGGGCTCGATGCGCGAGAGTTCGCTGATGGGCGGCACGGGCGGCGTCGGCCTCCGGTGGTCGGGCGGGTCAGGGCGCCCGCGGGTCAGGGCGCCCGCGGGTCAGGGCGCCCATTATGCGGGTCCGCGGTCGGGTCGCGCGCGCGACACAGCCCTTTCGGGCAGCGCGTTCGCACCTCCGGGCATGCCCGTGGGTGTCCATCGAGGCGCCGATGACCGAAGCCCACGGCGTGCTGCGCGCAGACACCATCATCGCCGACAGCGTGGTCGCGTCCAGCTGCACGCCCGGTGCGGGGAACGCCTGGTAGCTCGCCGCTTCACCCGGGCCATCGCGCGGTCCGCTGGGGGATGCGTGCGGCCGGCCGGGTGCCCGTCGCGCGCGTGCACGGCTCATTGTCAGGGCGCCCGACTCAGGGCGCCCGCCGCGACCGCCTGCCCGCGCGCGTGATCGTTCCATGTGCACGTTCAGGGCTTGGCGGATCGCAAGGATGCGGCGCGACCGCCCCGCCTCGCCCTTCGAGATGGCCCTGCACATGCGCCGATCATCGCTCCCGACATGGTCTGCACGCCGAGCCATACGGCCGGGCGAAGTGCGGGATGTGAACATGGCCCGATCATGGCGGGACGTAGACGGACTGCCCTCGCCCTCGATGCCGAGCGCCGGAACCGCGAACAGCTGGTGCGCCTCGGCGGCATCGTCCGCACGGCTCGCGTCGCGAGGCGTCTGACCCAGGCGCTGCTGGGCGAGCGGAGAGGCCCGGTCTCGCGCTCAGGATGCCTCCGCTGACCGATCTGTCGCGGATCAGCCGATGCGCTTCATCATCATGACGTCCGTCTCGGCGTAGCCCATCCTCTCGTAGAGGTGGCGCGCCACCGTGTTGTGACCGAACACGTGCAGGCGGATCGTGTCGTAGCCGAGGGAGCGCGCGAGCGGCTCGAGCGCCTGCATCGCATCTCGTCCGTATCCGCGGCCCCGCTGGGCGGGGTCGATGACGATGTCGTAGATGAACCCGACGCCACTGCCGATCTCATCCTGCGCGGCGAGCCAGAGCGTGCCGATGACGTCGCCCGCATCGGTCACGATCGAGCGGAACTCGTGTCCGGCCGTGCCCTGTCCATCCGGGAGAAGGGCCGCGACCTCGTCGTTGGCCCGCGTCTCCGCCGACTCGGCTGGCCACGTCCCGGCTCGGACCTTCTCGTCCGCATACTCGTGGATCAGGCCAACACGCCACCTGTCCCAGGCTTCCGGCTCCATCGGCCGCAGGCTGACCATGAGGCGATCATACCGGTGGTGCCGAGCGCGTCGCCGCATCGACACCCCAACGCCGGCGTGGCCCTCGACTGGACTCTCCGTCACGCTTTCCGGCGCCGGGGATGGCGATCGACCGCGTCCGGCGCCAAATCATGACTCCCGGTCGGCAACAGCCCCGCCGGGGGCACGTGCCTGCCCGAGTGGTGGTCCTTCGGGCCAGAGATCGTGACCGCGCGTCAAGGGCGCGACGGGTTCGAGAGGCGGGTGACCACGGGACCAGCCGGCCGAGGAGACCCGGACGCCGCGGCCGACGTTCAGCGCGGCAGCCGGTGGTCCTCGAGCACCACGTCCCAGTGCGCCTCGAGGATCTCGAATCGGAGCCGCTCCTCGGCCTTGAACGTCACCTGGTCCGGGTACAGCCGCTCCACGATCTCGCCGTCCGAGTGCTCCTGGACCGCCGCCCAGTCCCGGTACGTGATCGAGACCAGGACGTCCCAGCCGGCCTCCCCCACCCCGTGGAACCGGGGGGTGCGGAGCTGGACGTCCGTGTAGCGCCCGGCGGCCTGCTGCTCGCGCAGAATCGGCCAGTGGTTGCGCAGGAACAGGTCCACGAACTCGTCGTGGTGGCCCCACCGCGTCCGGTAGAAGTAGAGGATCTCGACGGGTTCCGACATCTGTGGCGCTCCTTCGGTGCTGGTCTGCGGATTCCGCGGCTCAGGCGTCGAGGCGGGTGGCCTCGGTGCGGAGCAGCTCCCACGCTCGCTCCACGTGGCGCGGCTCCGTGTGGAGGTTGCCGATGGCCAACCTGATCGTGAACCGGTCGCGGAGGCGAGTGTGGGACAGGAACACCTCGCCGGTCCGGTTGACGGCGTCCATCAGGCGGGTGTTGAGGTCGTCGAGGGCCGCGCGGACCTCCGGCTCGTCCTCGCGGCCGGCCCAGCGACGCGGACGGTACCGGAAGCAGACCGTCGAGAACGGCGCCGGCGCCAGGCGCTCCCAGTCCGGGTCCGCGTCCACCCACGCCGCGAACTGCAAGCCCAGGGCCAGGTGGTAGCGCGATGCGCCGGCGCAGGCCCTCCATCCCGAACCAGCGGAGCTGCATCCACAGCTTGAGCGCGCGCATCCGACGGCCGAGCTGGGGCTGGTACTCCGTGTAGTCGAGCACGGGGTTGGCGCGGTCGAGCGTCCGCAGGTACTCGGGCACGAGGCTGAACGCGGCCCGCAGGCAGTCCATCCGCCGCGAGAGCAGCAGCGACGCGTCGAGCGGAGTGAACAGCCACTTGTGGGGGTTGACGACGATCGAGTCCGCGCGCTCCCAGCCCGCGAACGGGCCGCGCCGGTCCGGGATCAGGGCGACGACACCGGCGTAGGCCGAGTCCACGTGGAGCCAGAGCCCCTCCCGTTCGGCGACGTCCGCCACCGCCGCCACGGGGTCCACCGAGGTCGAGGACGTGGTGCCGATGGTCGCGACGATGGCGATCGGGCGTCGCCCGGCCGCGCGGTCCGCGGCGATCGCAGCCGCAAGGGCCTCCGGGTCCATCTCGTAGCGGTCGTTGGTCGGGATCTTCACGAGCGCCGCGCGACCCAGGCCGAGGGTCATGCATGCCTTCTCGATGGAGCTGTGCGCCTCCTCGGAGGCGTAGACCCTCGGCTGGCCGAGGTCGGGCCGACCGGCCAGACCCAGCGCCGAGGCGTCCAGGCCGGCCGCCTCGCGCGCCGCCGCGATGGCGATCAGCGAGGATGTCGAGGCGGTGTCGGTCAACAGCCCCTCGAACGGCTCCGGGAGGCCGAGACCCTCTCGGAGCCAGCGGACGACGACGCGCTCGAGCTCCGTGCCGATCGGCGAGGTCCGCCAGAGCATCGGGTTCTGGCCCAGCGCCGCCGTGATCATCTCGCCCAGGATGCCCGGGCCGGACGCGGTGGTGGCGAAGTAGGCGAAGAAGCCGGGGTGCTGCCAGTGCGTGGCGTTGGGGAACACGAGGCGGTCCACGTCCGCCAGGATCGCGTCCATCGGCTCCGGCGCCTCGGGAGGGTGAGCGGGCAGCTGCGGGCCGATCGTCCCGGGCTCGATCGGTGGCAGCACCGGGTACCGCTCGAGGTCCGCCAGGTAGTCCGCCAGCCGGTCCACGACGGCGTGGCCGGCCGCCCGGAACGCCTCCGGGTCCATGTCGTTGCGGCCGGTCAGCTGCTCAGGGTCGAGGCGGGCGTCGTCGGTGGTCACCGGGTGAGGATAACCGCGGGCCGCATCTCAGACGGAGGTGCCAACGTCCGAGAGGATGGCCGACACCTGCCCGCCGAGGAAGATGAGCGCCACGATGGAGAGCAGGGAGACCAGAGCAATCACTCCGATGATCACCATGCAGCCGATGAGCAGGCCGTTCCCGGAGCCCC
Organism: uncultured Chloroflexia bacterium; assembly: GCA_963776395.1. Taxonomy (GTDB): domain Bacteria; phylum Chloroflexota; class Limnocylindria; order Limnocylindrales; family CSP1-4; genus CAIXZV01. Next base: position 22,194 of record CAVZML010000004.1, read on the forward strand.
CGGCCGGCTGCACGATGACCGTTTCCGCGAACCGGTCGTGGAGCCCCTGCCCGGTCGGGCTCGCAATGACCGAGACCAGGAGGATCAGCTCCCAGACGGCGAGTCCCAGGAGCGACAGGGCGGCGAGGGCGGGAAGCGCGCCGAGGATCCCCGTCCAGCCACCAAGCGCGATCCAGCGCCGGAAGGCCGCCTCGCGGGTGATCGTCCTCCCGTCGGTGGCGTTGCCGATCTGCAGGCCCAGCAGCCGCATCCCCAGCGTCGCGCGGCGCGACCCGGACCACTGGACGACGAAGTACAGGGCGCTGATCGCCGCCGAGATGACCGCCATCACGACGGCGATGGCGACAGCACCGGCATCCGGCCCGACCCGGACGGTGTCGAAGCCGTCATACGAGGTGAGGCCGGACAGGTTCGCGAACGCGCCCAATCCCACCAATGCCGCAACGATGTACATGCCCCAGCCGATGAGCCCGACCACGAGGCCGTCGACCAGGTAGGCGACGAACCGCTCGAGCGTCCCCGCGTACTCGAGCCTGCTGTGGCTACGCCGTACACGGGCGGCGGCGCCCACGCCATCGCAGGCAGGGGAGCGAGCGGGTAGCCGGGCGGTGGCGCGTAGGCGGGACCCGGAGGCGGCGCGGGCGGCGGCACGAGGGGGTCGGGTGACAGCGCCGCGGGCCAGTCGGCGCGCGTCTCATCGTCGGCCGGCCCGTCGCCCGACGGCACCGCCCCATCCGGGCCCTGCCACGTCATGAGCCGCCCCTCCACGCATGCGACGGACGCCGGCCCATCCTACGCCCGCGGAGACCCCGAGGCGCCGCGGCCGAGGGGCCTCAGATCGTCACTCGGAGCCGGTCCGGGTCGTACATGGGGCGGACCGACGCGCGTGCCGGGTATCGGACACCGGCGACGTCGACCTCCCATCGGGCTCCGTCCACGGCGTCGGCGGGCAGGCCCGCCTCGTCCTCGATCATCGCCAGGCCCACCGCGCCGCCGAGCGTGTGCCCGTAGGCGCCGATCCGGACGTGCCCCAGGCGCCGGCCGTCCCGGTACACCGGCTCGGTGCCCCAGAGCAGCGGCTCCGCGTCCAGGAGCAGGACCTGGACCAGGCGTCGCGTCGGCGGTCCGGGGTGGCGCGCCGCGACGAGCGCCTCGCGTCCGACGAACCCGCCGGGCTTGTCCCACGCCACCGCGAACCCGAGACCGACGTCGAGCGGCGTGTCCGTGTTGTCGATGTCCAGGCCGTAGTCGCGGTAGGCCTTCTCCATCCGGAGGCTGCCCATCGCGCCCAGGCCCACGTTGCGGAACCCGAACGCGGAGCCCGCCTCGTGGAGGGCGTCGTAGACGGTCAGAGCCTGGTCCGCGGGCACGTGGAGCTCCCAGCCGAGCTCGCCGACGTAGGTGACCCGCAGCGCGAGGACGCGGGCGTAGTGGAGGTCGATCTCGCGGGCGGTCAGGTACGGGAAGGCGGGCGTCGAGAGGTCGGCGCTGGTGAGCGATGTCAGGAGCTCCCGCGACCGGGGGCCCTGGACCGTCAGCAACGTCACCCCGGCCGTGATGTCGGTGACCGTGACGTGGGCGCCTCCGGGGCATGGCGGAGGATCCACGGCTCCAGCCTGCGATGGTTGATGTCCGTGCTGACGATGAGGAACCTCTCCTCCGCCAGGCGCGTGACCGTCAGGTCCGCCTCGATCCCGGCACGCTCGTTGAGCCACTGGGTGTACACGACATGTCCCACGGGCACCGCGACGTCGTTTGCGCAGACGCGGTTCAGGACCGCCTCGGCGTCCCGGCCCTGGACCAGCAGCTTGGCCATGATCGACATGTCCAGCATGCCGACGCCCTCGCGGACGGCACGGTGCTCGGCGGCCTGCAGGGGGAACGAGGCGTCCCGGCCCCAGCCGGTCTCGACGTGCAGAACCTGTCCGTCGGGGGCAAACCACTCCGGGTACTCGTAGCCCGACGAGGGCGCGAAGCTCGCCCCGGCCGCCGCGAGCCTGTCGTGGATGACGGAACGCCTCACATTTCGGGCGGATGCCGGGTGCCAGTTCGGCCAGGAGGCGTCGCCGAAGAGGCGGCCGAGCTGCTCAACGGTGCGATCCGCCCGGAATCGCCGACTCGTCTCGAAGACCTGGGTCCGGTCCACCGACATGCCGGTCATGTCGACCGGCGCCACGCCGTCCACGATCAGCGTCGCCGTCGTGCTGCCGACACCACCCGACAGCAGGATCCCCAGCGAGTTAGGCCGGCGGCCACGTAGAACCCGCGCAGCTCCGGGGCCTCGCCCATCTGGGGCATGACGTCCGGCGTGAAGCTCTCCGGGCCGCAGAACATCGTCCGAACACCGGCCTCGCGCAGGGACGGGAAACGGTCCATCGCCGTCTCGAGATACGGCCCGACGCGGTCCCAGTCCGGCGGCAGGCTCGCGAACGCGATGTCGCGGGGCACGCCGTCCAGGGACCAGGGCCCGGCGACGGGCTCGAACAGACCAACCAGGATCCCGCCGCCCTCCTCGCGGTAGTAGCCGTACCGGTCGGGGTCCTCGACGATCGGCAGGTCGGGGTGCGCCCAGGGCACCGTGTCGGTGATCAGGTAGTAGTGCTCCGAGGCCTGGAGCGGGACGGACACCCCGGCCATGGCGCCCACCTCGCGGCCCCACAGGCCGGCCGCGTTGACCACCACGTCGGAGCGGATCGGACCCTTGTCGGTCTCGACCCCGGTGACCCGGCCCTTTGCCTGGTTGATGCCGGTGACCGTGACGCCCTCGACGATCCGCGCACCGCGCATCCGGGCACCGCGGGCGTAGGCCTGTGTGAGGTCGGCGGGGTTCACGCGGCCCTCGTCCGCGATGTAGAACGCCGCGAGCACGTCGTCGGTCTTCGCCTCCGGCCAGAACCGGCCGAACTCGGCCGCCGAGATCTCCTCGTTCGGCACACCGAAGCCGCGCACGAAGGCCGCCTCTCGGCGCAGCGTCTCCAGCCGCTTCCGGGTGGTCGCGAGGTGGATGTGCCCGATCTGCCGGAATCCCGTCGCCTGGCCGGTCTCGGCCTCGAGCGACAGGCACAGCTCGCGCGTGTAGCGGGCCATCCACAGGAGCGTCTCGTGCGCCATGCCCGCCGACGTGACGAGGCCGGCCGCGTGCCAGGTCGTCCCGGCGGTCAGCTGGCGTCGCTCGAGCAGCACGACGTCCGTCCAGCCGAGCTTCGCGAGGTGGTAGGCGATGCTGGCGCCGATGACGCCGCCACCGATGATGACGGCGCGGGCCTGGTCAGGGATGGTGCCCCTGGCGTGAACCGGCGGGGTCTCCATGGTGCGTCGCCTCCGTGTCTCCGTGGCGCGATGCCAGCCAGGGCCGATGCTAGCCGGGCGGCAGGTCCGGCGAGGCGACGTCCCACTGGCCGGGCACGGGTACGATCAATCGACGCGCGGCGGCCAGGCCGCTCCCCTCACGAGGTTCCGAGATGACGGTGACGCGCCGCCCGAGGGCAGAGTCGGACGAGGCTGCGATGCCCGACGCGCGCCGTCCGGGCATCATCAGGATCCTCGTCGCGATCCTGCTCGGGATGGTGCTGTACATCGCGCTCACGACCGTCGTCGCGATGGTGGGCCTCGGCACCATCGGCGTCCTCGGCGCCCTCGTGATCGCCGACCTGGCCACGTGCCGGGTCACCGGCCTGCGCGGCCGGATGACCCACGTCCTGGTCGGGCTCGCCGTGTTCATCGGCACGGCCGCCATCGCGATGGTGCTGGTCACGCTCCTCCGCGAGGATCTTGCCGCGCCGGCGGCCCGGCTCCTGCCCCTCGCCTGAGGGCGTGGCAAGGTCCGCGGGCGGGTCCCTTGGGCCGTCCGGGGGAACACCTGCTCGACCTTTCCGACGTGCCGTGCATGCACGGTGCCACATGCGCCCCGAGGCATCCCCCCTCGATCGGCCGGCGCGGGTGCGCCGGGTGCCAGCCATCGTGGGGCGCGGCCGGCCCCTGACGGCCGCGGGTAGCAGAGAGCGAGCGGCGCAGGATGCCGCCGCCGGGCCTGGCCCAACGCGCGACCCGCGAGACGCAGGCGGCTGTAGTGTTCGCTGCATTGATCTGCCCGGCGATCGACCAGCACTGCAGGTGACACGATGCCCCGAGTCGAGACGAGCACACCGGCGAACACGCCGACGCCGATCGGCCCCTACAGCCACGTCGCCAAGGTAGATCGATACATCACGATCGGCGGGACGGCTGCGGTCGATCCCGCGACCGGCGCGCTCGCCGGCGATGACGTCCAGGCTCAGACCAGGCAGATCCTCGACAACCTCCAGGTGATGCTGACGTCCGTCGGATCGGACCTCGCACACGTTGTGCACGTCAACATCTTCCTGCTTCGGATGAGCGATTTCGACGCCATGAACGTGGCCTATGCCGAGAAGATGGGAAGCCACCGTCCCGCGAGGACGGTGATCGGCGTCAGCGAGCTCCCGAAGCCCGGCGTGCTGCTGACGATGAACCTGACGGCGGTTACCCGCGACTGAAGGCAACCATCGTCCGGATGCAAGCCGTGAGGCATCCGTGAGCCGTTCCGACCTGATCCCGCCGCTGTTGCGCGAACCCGGCGACTTCCGGCGCCTGTGGACCGGCCAGACCATCTCGGTCATGGGCGACCAGGTGACGGCCATCGGCCTCCCGCTCGTCGCCGTCTTCATCCTGGGCGCCGACGCCGCGCAGATGGGCTACCTGACAGCCGCCGGGCTCCTCCCCCACCTCCTCTTCTCGCTGCCGGCGGGAGTCGCCCTCGACCGGGTGCATCGACGGCGCAGGCTCATGATCTGGGCCGACCTCGGGCGCGCCGCCGTCATCGCCAGCGTGCCGCTCGCGTTCGTCGCGGGTGCCCTCGGCATGGCCCAGCTCTACCTCGTGGCGTTCCTGGCCGGCACCCTCGCCGTCGCCTTCGATGTCGCGTGGAACACGGTCTTCGTGGCGGTCGTGCCGCGCGAGCGATTCATCAACGCGATGGCCCTCCTGAATGGCAGCCGCTCGCTCGCGGCGGTCGCCGGGCCGTCCATCGGCGGCATCCTCGTCCAGGTCCTGGGGGCACCGCTGGCGATGCTCGCCGACGCCGTGTCCTACCTCGGGTCCGTGCTCGCGCTCCGCGGCGTCCATGCCGCTGAACCGGCGGTCGAGCCGGACGAAGCGAACCTGCGCGAGCAACTCTCCGTCGGCGTCGTGTTCATCGCCCGTGATCCGATCATGCGACCCGTCCTCCTGTCGGCGGCCACCATCAACCTGTTCAACTTCGGCGTCCAGGCCCTGTTCATCCTGTATGCGACCACCGTCCTGGGGATCAGCGCCGGTGTCCTCGGCCTCACCCTCGGCGTTGGCGCGGTCGGCAGCCTGCTGGGAGCGGCCGTCGCGTCGCGCATCGGACGGCGGATCGGCCTCGGGCCGGCGTACGCGCTGGGGTGCGTGGTGTTCCCGGCCTCGCTCATCCTCGTCCCGATCGCGGGCCCGGAGATGCCGATGCCCCTCATCCTGGCCCTGGTCGCCTTGGCCGAGTTCGGGGCCGGCCTGGGGGTGATGATCCTGGACATCAACGTCGGTGCGGTCATCACGGCGAGGGTCTCGGACCGGATCCGCTCCCGCGCGGCGGGCGCCTTCCGGTTCGTGAACTACGGCATCCGGCCGATCGGAGCGCTCGTCGGCGGGGCGCTCGGCACTGCCCTCGGGGTCCGGGAGGCGCTGTTCGTCGCGACCATCGGCTCGCTCCTCGGGGTGCTGTGGCTGGTGGGGACGAGGATCCCGCGCCTGCGGGATCTACCGGAGGTGGCGACCTGAGCCCTCGGCCGTCCAGGAGGATGCCCGCAGGGCGTCGACGGGTCGAAGGGGGTATGGGCCCCGCCCGGGGTTGAGCCGCGAGCGGGGCCCGATGCCGGCCCGAGCAGCCTACCGCCGGGCGAGGCGGATCGCGATGCCGTGGGAAGCCCATCCGTCGTTCGCGCAGACGACCTCGCCCGTGTCGGGATCTTCGACGCAGCCGCCCTGGCCGTACGCGGAGACCTGGACCTTTGCCCTGCCGGGCGCGAACCTGCCCGAGTCCGCGTAGAAAGACATCGTGAACGAGGCCGTACCCGCGGCCGCGAGGCAGCCACTGGTGTCCGCCCAGCCCCAGCCGCGGAGCGTGGTCAGGCGGCCGACGGCCTGGGACAGCACCACCTCGGCGCTGGCCCAGTCGAAGTCCACCGAGCAGGTGACCTGTCCCGAGACGGACACAAGGCCGGTCTTCGGGTTGACGGTGGCGGACGTGATCGTGACGTCGAGACCCCCGTAGGAGCCTTCGCCGCCGGGAGTGGTATCGGCCGCGACGATGCCGGCCGAGGCGAGCGCGAGAAGCAGGGCGAACGGGATGGCAAGGAGTCGTGAGCGCATGGCACACCTCAATCGGGACGACGGTTGGCGTGGACGGGTCAGCCTCGTGACCATAGGCAGGGGGACCTCCCTCGGTACCGGTCGATCCGGGACCTGCCTCGATGACGCCAAGCACCCCGATCCGTTACACCTCCGATCGCCGCCGGCCGGTCAGCGCTCCGCCAGGCCGGCCGGCGCGAGCTGCGCCATGCGACCGTGTCAGGCGGGAGGACCCGCCGGCACGGCACCAATCTGCTGCATCAGCGTGAGCGCGTCCATGACACCCCAGTGCTCCTGCACCAGACCGTCGTCGCCGAAGCGGAAGATGTCGATCAGCTGAGCGTCGACGCTCTTGCCGCTGGCCGGCATGCCCATGAACGGGCCCCGGTTGGTCGCCGTGTACCTGACCCGCGCGACCACCTTGTTCCCGTCCGCGACGATGTCCTGCACCTCCATCCGGAGATCAGGGAACGCCTCGAGCTGCATCCGGAAGAACGTGATGACCCCGTCCTTCGTCGGTTGCAGGCCCGGCGTCACCTCGTTCTCGATGAAGTCGTCGGCCAGCAGTGCGCCGAACCCGTCGATGTCGCCGGCGTTGATCAGGTCGTACAGGCGTCGCGCGGCAGCTGCGTGATCCACGGTTCTCGCTCCTTCTACGATTGGGTTGCGCGGAAGGTCTCGATCGATGTCGCTCGCGGACGGAACCGCCCTTACTTCTGGGCGTAGACGATGAACTGCGAGAACAGGCCCGGCACATCGGAGGGGGCGCTCATATCCGTCCAGACCATGTTCGCCTTGCCATCCGAGCCGTATTCGATGTTGATGTAGTCGCCGTGGAAGGTCGCGCACGTCTCGCAGCCGGGTACGCCGGCCTGGAAGAACCGCGACCTGGTCGGGTCCGACGGCGCCGCGCTCACCGTCGACTTGGCGAGGGAGCCGGGAGCGCCTTCGGCGACTGACGCGTTGTAGAGCGCCCCGTTCGAGGAGCCACGGTCGTTGTAGATGATCCCGATCTGGCCGTTCGACGGGTTCACGTCCACCCACGGGAACCACTGGTCGCCGGCGCCCGCATCGACGAGCATCGGGGCGCCCCAGGAGGCGCCGCCGTCCGACGAGACCATGACGAAGACGTCCGTGTTCGTCGACGGGGTGGCCGAGTCGTGGACGCCGTTCCGGTTGTCGCTGAAGACGAGGTAGAGCTTCCCGTCGGTCGGGCTTGCGACGATGTTGCCGGCCGAGTTGACCCGGAGCTGGTAGCCCGTGAGCGTCTGGCGATCCCCGGCATTGATCGGGTAGTCGGCAGAGCCGTCCTCGAGACCGACGACGAAGGTCGGGCTCGACCACGTGGCGCCACCGTCGCTCGACTTGACCACCAGGTACTGGTCGTCGAAGACCTCACCTGGTCTCCCACAGCGCCTGGTTCTGGTCGTTCTGGAAGGCGACGTAGACCGTGCCGTCGGGCCCGATCGTCGGGACGGAGAACTGGTCCTCGTCGCACCGGCCGGCGGCCCCGCTCACCTGGAACGTGCACAGCGCCGTGTTCGAGCCCGAGATCTCCTGCGCCTTCGTCCAATGCTTGCCGCCGTCGTCGGAGTACGACTCGAAGATCGGCGACGCCTGGTACACGCCACGCGCGGAGATGAACTTCGACCACGTCAGGTACGTCCGGCCGTAATGCGGCGACGACGGGTTGTTGTCGGTGACGATCCAGGGCTTGTCGTTGAAGAGCTGCGTGCTCGAGAGGTCGCAGCCGAACCCCGAGTCGACGACGACGGCCGGAAGCCAGCTGATGCCGCCGTCGGTCGAGGCCGAGACGGTCACGTCGCCCCGGCAGGCCTCGCCCGTCGGGCCCTGGAACGAGTAGTTGAGCGACGAATGGATCGCGGTTCCGTGCTTGCGGTCGAACACGGTGACGGGATCGCTGCCGGTCTGCTGCGGGTTGTTGATCGACATGTTGCCGGTCGTCCACGTGGCCGCGTTGTCGAGCGTGGAGTAGAACTGGTCGCAGCACGAACCGTAGTCGTTCGAGCTCGCGATCATGTGGCCCGGTGCCGTCGGATCGACCGCGATATCGGGCTCGTTGTTCGGGAACGGATCGTCGCAGTCGAGCGTCGTGTTGGAGCCGCCGCTCGTCGCGATGCACTCGAACTGCGAGTGGGGTCCGTGCTGCTTGTCATAGCCCGCGACGTCCGGCGTCGCCGAGCGCTTCATGGCCATCCCCGCTTCGGGCAGGGATGGACGTGCTCCGGCGATGCCGGCGAGCGCGACAGACAGCACGGCAGCCGCGCCGAGGGCCACGATGAGTCGAGATGCCTTCATGCCTCTCCCCTTCGCGTGGGTCGGATCGCCCCCGGGGTGGTGTGGCGACCGCAGTCCGCGGCGCCGCGAGGGTCGGCACCCCACCAGACATCCACCACAATCCCTCGTCGGGAGTGCCCGTGCGGTGGTCGCGCCCGTCTGATCGGGGCCGTGCCCGTCTGGTGCGCATCATGCACGTCTCGAGGTCGGAGCGCCAGAGGGTACCGAGGTTGTCCCCGCCTGGGCTCGAGGTCATTCGAGCCGGGCCGCCCACGTGATCCCGGATCGCGACACATTTGCCCAGGCCGGCCAGGGCCTTCCGGGTGTCTTCGGTGTCACGATGGGGAGCCCGAAGGACGGTGATGAAGGCGGCGAGGTCGGCGAGGTCCCACGTGAGCCGGAAGAAGTCCAGGGCAAGGGCGTCGGGCCGGTGGCCCGTGGCTTCGACATAGGCGGTCGCATCGGCGGTCGCATCGTCCCCGGCGCCGCGCACCAGCATCCAGAGGTCTCGCTCCGGAGGGGCGAGCGCCACGGTGTCCCAGTCGATGAGCGCATGGCCCTCGGCGGTCCGCATGACGTTGACCGCGTGGGGCTCCCCATGGGTGACGACCCAGGGTCGTCGCGCTCCGATCACGGCGTGTCGCAGGCGGTCGAACAGGCCGAGCAGGTCGGCGACCTCGGAGGCATGCCCGGCAAGGGCTTCCCTGGCCGGTTCGGAGAGCGGCCCGCCGGTCCATGCGCGATCGACCTCCCTCAGCGCCGAGTCGAGCTGTTCGCGACCGGGCAGCCGAAGATCGATGCTGCGCGCAACCGAGGCGACGGTGGGCGTCGCCTGATGGAGCCGGGCCAGCAGGCCGAGGACGACCGCACGCTCCCCCGCCGTCGCGTGGTCGAACTCGCGGCCGGCCTGGCCGTCCACGAACGGGAACACGGCAATGCTGTGCCGAGCCCCGATCCGGTGCACGACGTCGCCGTCGGTCGACGGGAGGGGCGCGACCACGAACTCGAGCCCGGCGGCGCGGAGCGCGGCCGCGCTCCGGAATGCCCGAGTCAGGCCCTCGAACGCCGACTCCCGTGTGTCGCCCAGCCATGGCTTCCAATCGAGATCGTCGACGGTGACGAAGACGCGCGACCCCTCGATGTTGGCCGCGACCCAGTGATAGCTCCCGAACCCGACGGGCGCGTAGTCGATGGTGGCTGCCTCAAAGCCCCAGCCATCGGCCAGGGGACCGAAGAGTGCGCCGGTCTCCAACCCCTCGGGCAGGGCCTTCACGCGACGGGGTGCAGGTCACCGCGCGGTCGATCGGACGCCCGTACGGGCACGACGCGGGACGCTGGAGTGACGAACGACGTGTCGAGGATCACCTCGGGCATCGAGTCCGCGGACGTCGCCATCCCGGTTCCACGCTCGTGACCCGCCCAAACGTGCCAGCGGTCCATGCGCAGGGCCGACACTGCCGTTCGGTCCGCCCGATGCGACGGCTCGACGGCCACCCGATGGACCGCCAGGTATTCCCTTGCCTGGGCATACAGACCGAGAGCGATCACGGCTCCTCCGGCTGGCGTCCAAACCCTGCTTCCGGAAGGTCCATCACGTTGCGCCTCGACGGACGCGTCGTCAACCGACCCGCCCGTTGCATGTCGTCGGCCCGCCCGTTGCAAGTCGCGTCGGGCTACCCGATGGCGCAGACGGCCGTCCAGCCGCCTCCGACCGGGACCCGGCCCCGCCGACTCTGATCGTATTGGCCGTCCGCGCGGGGATCGACACGCCGCGGAGTATCGTTGCCCGCACCCGACGATCGCGACCGATTGGCGGACCGCCAATCTCGAGGCCGACGGCGCCTGGCGCGGGCTCGGCTTCCGATCCGCGATCCGGCGTCTCAAACGGGGCGATCACCTGACCCCAGGAGCCCAGGTGTGCGCCTGGAGAGGCTCGCAGTGACGCAATCCGCCAACATCGTCGGCCCGGCGATCGAGACCGGTGGTCCCCGCTCCGGCTCCCTGGAGGCTCGGGCGTCGCTGGCGTTCAAGATCCTGGCTGCCGTCGGCGTCTTCGCAGTCGTGCTCGCCATGATCCCCGGAGCGGTCCCGGTCTCCACTCTTCGCACCGTGATGGTCAACGGTGCCGGCGCCGCGCTGGCCGTCGTCTACGTCGCCGAGGCACTCGGCCTCGACCGCCGCCGGCCCTGGGCGGTTGCCGCAGTGCGACCCATGCTCGTCGCCGTTGCCGCGTCGGGCCTCTGTGCGGCGCTGGTCGCGTCTGGCGAGGGCAGGATCAGGGTCCCGTTCGAAGCCGGGCTCGCGGCCTGGGCCTGGCTCGGAACTCCCGACGCGACGCCCATCGCGAGCCAGGACCGCCGCAGCGTCTCCCTCATCGTGGCCGCCGTCGCGCTGATCGCCCTGGTGTCATTCGGGCAGCAGCTGTTCGGCTGGGGCGGCCTCCTCGACGTCCACGAGCCTGACCTGCAGGCCTCGATCGCGGTCGACTGCGGCGCACCCGGCGCCGGACCGCCTGGGACGATCACGCTCTCCTACGACTGGGCCTGGGGATCGGGGAGCCCGTTGCCGAGCGGGACCGACATCGTGGTCGTCGGCTGGACGGGTGCCGATGCCGAGGGGCACCCGCTCTACGTGATCGCTGACATACCGGAGTCCGGGCCCGGGATCCGCCCGGGCTTCGGGGGCGACCCGAGCACCCCGATGGTCGGACAGGTCGAGACGGAGTCGGAAGGGTCGTTCCGCTGGGGGATCGACCTCACCGGGCAGGAGCTCAAGCCCGGGCACATCGCGTTGCAGCTGATGCGAGCCAGGGAGAACCCGCCGGGGCCGAACCCGCTGACGATCACCGCCACGTACATTCACCTCGGCCTCTGGCGACACGACGCCAAGCGGGTCATCTGCTCCTGGTGACGGTCGGCGAGCGTGGATCGTGAGCCGGGCTCGGGGCCGTGGGGACGGCTCGACCGATCCCTACTTCACCACGACGAAGGCGTCGAGGTCCACGCGGGGTCGGGCGCTCGTGCCCACGACCACGATCTTGACCGTGCGGCTGGCGCTGGTCGAGAAGGTCTTCTGCCAGGCCACCGAGCGGTACTGCGTGGATGACCGGTAGAGGTCCACCGTGGTCTGGTAGACGCCGTTGACATAGATCTTCACCTTGCCCCGGCTGGCGGCCTTCGTCGTGACGAACGCGATCGAGCGGCCGGTGAAGGTGTAGCTGGCGGAAGCGCCTGCGGTCTTGCTGTACCGGACGCTGCCGCCCGAGCAGGCGCTCGACGAGCTGGTCGTCCAGGTCCGGTACCAATGGATTCCGGTCGTGGTCTGCTGGGTGAGCCTGGGGGTGAGGACCGGGCCGGTCATCGGGGTGCCCACATTGCCCGCCTGGTCGGTCGCGCGGACGCGGAAGCGGATGGTGCCGGAGGAGGGCACGGTGGTGGCAAAGGTGGTTGTGGTCAGGGCAGCCGACACGACCGTCCAGGTGGCGCCGCCGTTGGTGCTCTTCTCGAGCCGGTAGCTGGCGACGGCGGTGCCGCCGGCGCCGGAACCGGTCCAGGCGATGATCACCGGGGCTGCCGTGCCGGAGAGGGCCACACCGGTCCTCGGGGTGAGCGAAGGTGCGGTCGCTGTCGGCGCGGTCCGGTCGATGGTCCAGGCGAGGGTGGCGGACGCGGTGGTGGGGTTGCCCGCGCCGTCGGTGACGGCTCCCGCGACGACGGCCGCCGTGAGCGACCCGTCGGTACCGGGGCCGCTGAGCGTGAAGCCGTACGGGCCGGTCCCGGTGCCCACGGGCTCTCCCGCGGTCCAGCCGGTGGCGGTGCCCCCGAGGATGACGTCCGCGGCGGTGAAGGCGGAACCTTCGCCGAGTGGCTCCGTGAAGCTGACAGTGCAGGCGAGGGACGTCGCGTTCGTGGCACCGGCGTCGGGCGTGCAGGCAAGAGCGGCCATCGGCCCCGTCGTGTCGATGGTGATCGTGGCCGCAGTAATGGGGCTCACGGGACCGCTATTGCCCGCCGCATCCGCAACAGACCCCGCGTCGAGTGTGAGTTCGACGGTTCCGTCGCCGCAGCCCGTGAGCTCGACGGCCCACGCGGCACCGGAACCCGACGGGGCAAGGACGGCGCAGCCCGACGCAGTTCCAGTCCGGGTGAAGTCCGAGGCCGCGAGGCCCGTGATGCTCTCGCCGAACTCCAGTCCGTAGGAGAGGGTGGCCGACGAGGTCGGCGTGGCCGGAGCCGTGAGGGCCACGGTAGGCGGTGTTGCGTCGCGGGTGACGGTCGCTGCCGTGGCCGGGGTGGCAGGCCCGGGATTGCCGGCGCCGTCGCTGACGGTGCCCGCGTCCAGGGCGAGGATGACCGTCCCGTCGCCGCATCCGGTGACCGTCACGGTGTAGCTCGCACCCGAGCCCGTGGGGGCACTGACCGCACAGTCGGTGGCGGTGCCGGTCCGGGTGAAGTCAGCGGCGGCGAGGCCGGTGACGGACTCGGAGAAGGTCAGGGTGTAGGACAGGGTGGCAGCGCTCGTCGGCGTCGCGGGGGCGGTGAGGGTCGCGGCCGGTGCGCCGCTGTCGCTGACAACCGAGGCCACGGCACCGGTCCCGCACACCGCCAGTTGGCACGTCGCGAGCTTCAACCCCGAGATGAGCGGGTCCGTCGACGAATACGCGCCCGGAGCGGTCCCGAACGCGGTCCGCAGCGTGCCGTCCGCGGCCACAACGACGTCAGCCTCCGTCGACCTGAGCATCATGGCGGAGGTCCGGCTCCATTCGTCCAGGTATGTGCTCCTGGTGACTGCGCAGTCCGCGTCGGAGCATGCCGAGACGATCACGGCCGAGACGGGGACTGGCGACGGGCCTTGGAACGTGTATCGCGTCCAGCCCAGGTACGACACCCTCGGCAGCCCGTCGGGGCCGGTCACCGCCGCGAGGTCGCGTCCCACAAAGGACCAGCCCGACTCGCTCCCGTTCGCCTGGAGCACCGGCGTTGCGTCGAGGACGCGAGCCGACGCCGTGTCGCACGCAACGTCTCCGCATCGTGCGGACATCACGCGGTAGTTGGCGCCGCCACCGGTGACCGCGTTCGCGTCCTGCGTCCAGAAGACGACCGGCCGGTTGTCCGCCGGTACCACGATGGCCGGCTTGTAGAACGCCATCGCCTCGCCGACCTGGGTCTTCGTCGTCCCGGCACAGGTGGCGTCGAGACACCTGGCGATGACGGGCTGCGCCCAGGCCGCGGAACCGCCGCTCACGGCGTCCTGCACCCACCGGAGGTAGACCACCGCGGGCATGCCGTCGGGTCCGACGGCAACGGCGGGGGCCATGCCGAAGTCCCCCGGGAATGAGCCGGCGATGGTCCGCGTGACGCCGGCCCCGCAGGCCGAGTCGGCACAGAAGTACATCCTGGCGCCGTTGTTGCCGCCGCCCCAGGCAAGGATCGGGGCGCCCGCCGCTGACGTTGTCATCGTCACCGTCTCCACCTGGACATCCGCGAGCGGGTCCGGGTCGTCGATGATGCGGTCGGTCCAGGTCGAGCACGCAACGTCGGCGCACGAGAGAAGGCGCAGCACGTAGTCGATGTCCACGTACTGCTGCCAGGGCTTCGGACGAGGTGCTGTCTCGACATACGCGATGACGGGGCGACCGTCGGCGACGACGATCGCGAGGTCCTGGACGGGGAGCCCTCCGGCGAGGGGGGATGAGCTGTAGTGCTCGTCGACGTCGGCGATCAGCGTGTCGGTCGCCGAGGAGCACGCCGTGTCGCTGCAGCGGAGGAGACGGAGCTCGTTGGCGACCGAGTACGCGATGACGGCACGCCCGGCGGCGTCGGTCGCGAGTCGCGTAAACCACGGGGTCGTCGATGAGACGGCGTCGAGGGTTGTCGATCCGGTGGGCCTGACCCCTGCCGAGCCCGCCTGCGTCAGGCGCAGGGCGCACTCGCCCGCGCTGAGCCCGTGCAGCATGCCCGGCGTGGTGGCACAGATCTCGAGCGACGCCGAGAGGACGTCCACAGGGAGGTCCGCCGACGAGGACGCCTCGTAGGCCACCGATCCATCGACGGCCACGGAGGCTCCGGCAGGCCCGGCAAGGGTCTGGGTCGCCGGGACGACGGTCCGCCAGAAGGCGACGTCGGGAGCCGGTCCCCAGCCATTCCCTCCGGCCTGGCTCGCGACGACCTGGCAGTCGCCCACCTGGCCGCCGGCGACGAGCACGCCGCTGATGGTGCACATCTGCGACAGCGAGCGATAGCTCACCGGGAGACCCGACGATGCCGTCGCTCCCGGGCTGTTCGACGTTCCCCATGGGAACTCGACCCACCACGCCGGCACGGTGACGGTCTGGCGGTACCGGTAGACGGGAGTGGACGTATCCGTGGCGGCTGTGTCCCAGCCTCCACCACCGGGGACGGAGGCGTGGACCGTGCAGGTTCCCTGAGCGACCGCGGTGACGGCGCCCGACGCGACGGTGCACACGCTCGGCGTCACACTCACGTACGCCGGAGCCTGGCCCGACGTCGAGACGCCGTGCAACGCCGTGGGTGCGTCGCCGAGGTACAGGGCCGGCAGGCCGAGGTAGATCGTCTGGGGGCCAGGCGTGCTGCCCGGCAGGTAGCCGAGCCGGTCGGGATCGCCCGTGTGGAGGGTCGCCATCGCGCCTCGAGTGGCCTCGCCGAGGATCATCTCCTCGATCGCGGCGGCGTCCGCGGTCGGGTACCGACCGAACAGCACGGCCGCGATCCCGGTCACGTGAGGCGTCGCCATCGAGGTGCCGCTCATCGTGCTCGTGGCCGTGTCCGAGCTGAAGTAGTCGGACGTGACACCAACCCCAGGGGCGTACAGGTCGAGGCACGTCCCCCAATTGCTGAACGATGCGTACTGATCGGCGCTGTCGCTCGCCCCCACCGTGAGCGCCGCGGGTGCGCTCGCCGGCGAGTAGGCGCACGCGTCCGCCGACGAGTTGCCGGCCGCGACGGCGACGAGGACGCCGTCAGCGACGGTGCGGGCGATCGCGTCATTCGTATCGCATCGAACCCACCGCCAAGGCTGAGGTTCGCGACCGCGGGCGTGCCAGCCAGGTGGTCCGCGATGACCCAGTCCAGCCCGGCGATGATCCAGGACATGTACCCCGAGCCGCCGCAGTCGAGTACCCGGACGGGAACGAGCGTCGCACTCTTGGCCACGCCGTAGGTCGTCCCGCCGATCGTGCCGGCGACGTGGGTGCCGTGTCCGTAGCAGTCCTCCGTCGAGGTTGAGCCCTCGACGAAGGTGGCCCCGGCCGCCACGCGGCCACCGAAGTCCGTATGGGCTGACAGGATTCCCGTGTCGATCACATACGCCTTCACACCGGCCCCGCCGGCCGGATCGTACGTGTAGCCGCCGTCGAGCGGCAGCCCCCGCTGGTCGATGCGGTCGAGACCCCACGGTGGCGACAGCTCGGTGTCGGCGACGGTCACCGTGGAGTCCGGCGTGACCGACACGACCCGGGGGTCTCGGGCGAGCGCCATCGCCTCCTTCCGCGTCAGGTATGCGACGAACCCGTGGAGTGCCTCACCGTAGACATGGACGCCTGCGGCCTCTCGGGCGGCCTTCTGTGCCGCCGGGGCGCGGCGGGCGGGGCCGACGGGAGCGCTCGGCCCGACCTGGGCGAGGACGTCGTCGGCGACCGCCTCCTCACTCGCGTGGTTGGACACCCTGACGATGTACCGGCAGAGCTCTGCCCGCCCCGCGGGGACCCCGATCTCCCCGATCTCGACCGACGGCGCTGCCTGCGTCGCGCCGATCGTCAGGCGCGCCCCGGCTGTTGTGCTCCCGGTCGCGGCGCCAGGGTCCTGCACGCAGGCGGCGGCTCCCGGTGTGTTGGCCGCCGCGGCCGTTGACGGAGCGTCGGACGGCACCGGGGCGGTCGCCATGGAGCGAGGGAACTGCATCGGCCCGACATCGTTTTGAATTGCCGCGCGGTCCCCGGCCTGCTGTGCCGCGATCGTCGGTGCGGGCGGGGCGGCTGGGAACACAATCAGCGTCGCCATCACGATCGCGACACCGATGGATCTCGTCCGGGCCCGATCCCGGACCGGGGTGACCGTTGCGTCGCCTCCCACGCCCCACCTCATGGCCAACGGAGGCTACGTACCAGGCCAACGCCTGCTATTCGCCTGATCGGGACGGACGCACGTCCAGTATATGGGCGCGCCGGCCCCGGGACCGGTGTCTGCGTCGGGAGTTCGCCACTGTCAGCGGACACCGGGACTTCGGCCTGGGCGGACACGACAGCCATCTTCGCGGGGACGAGATCTCCACGCCGCGCTGACCTGGCCGGTCGCCTCAGGAGAAGTGCGCGGCCTCGCAGCACTGCGGACCTATCTGACCACGTTGGCCAGCCGGAACGAGCCGTAGCTGGCGGCGTTGCTGAACGCGGTCCGCGTGGTCTGGTCGGCGCCGGTCAGGCTGACCTGCCAGTCGAGGATCAGGAACTGGCCGGTCAGGCCGAGGCGGTTCATCGCGTCGGCCAGCAGGCCCGCCGCCTGGACGTGGGTGGTCGGCTTGGGGACCTGCGGCCAGTGCTCGTGGATGGCCTGCAGCAGCCGGTCGTTCCAGGCGAACCGGATGGGCTGGCCGGTCGCCGTCCCGGCCAGGCCGGCCTGGCCGCCACGGGCCAGCCGGAACGAGCCGTAGCTGGCGGCGTTGCTGAACGCGGTCCGCGTGGTCTGGTCGGCGCCGGTCAGGCTGACCTGCCAGTCGAGGATCAGGAACTGGCCGGTCAGGCCGAGGCGGTTCATCGCGTCGGCCAGCAGGCCCGCCGCCTGGACGTGGGTGGTCGGCTTGGGGACCTGCGGCCAGTGCTCGTGGATGGCCTGCAGCAGCCGGTCGTTCCAGGCGAACCGGATGGGCTGGCCGGTCGCCGTCCCGGCCAGGCCGGCCTGGCCGCCACGGGCCAGCCGGAACGAGCCGTAGCTGGCGGCGTTGCTGAACGCGGTCCGCGTGGTCTGGTCGGCGCCGGTCAGGCTGACCTGCCAGTCGAGGATCAGGAACTGGCCGGTCAGGCCGAGGCGGTTCATCGCGTCGGCCAGCAGGCCCGCCGCCTGGACGTGGGTGGTCGGCTTGGGGACCTGCGGCCAGTGCTCGTGGATGGCCTGCAGCAGCCGGTCGTTCCAGGCGAACCGGATGGGCTGGCCGGTCGCCGTCCCGGCCAGGCCGGCCTGGCCGCCACGGGCCAGCCGGAACGAGCCGTAGCTGGCGGCGTTGCTGAACGCGGTCCGCGTGGTCTGGTCGGCGCCGGTCAGGCTGACCTGCCAGTCGAGGATCAGGAACTGGCCGGTCAGGCCGAGGCGGTTCATCGCGTCGGCCAGCAGGCCCGCCGCCTGGACGTGGGTGGTCGGCTTGGGGACCTGCGGCCAGTGCTCGTGGATGGCCTGCAGCAGCCGGTCGTTCCAGGCGAACCGGATGGGCTGGCCGGTCGCCGTCCCGGCCAGGCCGGCCTGGCCGCCACGGGCCAGCCGGAACGAGCCGTAGCTGGCGGCGTTGCTGAACGCGGTCCGCGTGGTCTGGTCGGCGCCTGTCAGGCTGACCTGACCCCCATTCGCCAGCACCTGGCCAACGAGCCCGAGCCGCAGCATCCCCTGGGCAATGGTTCCCGGCATCGCGGCGGCCACGGTTCGATCGGCTCCAGGGATGATCTCCCCGAGCGCCCTGAGAAGCCGCTGATCGATCGGAACCTTGAAGTCCATCTGCGCGCCTCCAGCGTCCAGCGGGCCTGACCGCGTTCTTGGTCATGGCGATTCCGGCGGCTCCCACGCACTTCGGTCGCGCCAGCCGTCGCGTCCAGAGGAGAGTGAGGGGTTCGTGGGGTCATCATCTAGAGCCCTCTTGGATGGCCTCCCCCAACCGTTGGTCCCTCCCGCAAGATGACCCACACGAGTACCCCGACGTGCGGGATGCACCCGTCGTGCGCCAATCGGGCGCGGGGCGGCCCTGGCCGCGGGGCCAACCTCGAGGGCGTGGAGCGCACCTCGGCACAGTTGAATCGAGCCCACGAGCGACGTCCACGGCCACTGGATCGAGTGTCGGGCGATCGAGCACGCGCCGGTCCGGGCGACTCCCCGAGCGCCCGACTCCTAGATAGCGATGGTGCGGCGGCTGTGGCCAGCGGCGCCGAGCGCGAGCGTGACGGACGGCAGGCTGTCATGCACGGTTGGGGTCGGTGGGACGCGACGCGGGCAGGGCATCGTGAGCACGTGCCCCCGGTCGCCCCGCCGCGGACTGGCCGGCGAGCTGGGATCGAGCCGACGGGCGCGGACCGGAGGGGTCTCGGAGCCTAGAACTCGGCTCGTCGCGGGGTTATGGCGCATCCACGCCTCGCCCTCTGACCAGCGGCGGATACAGGCTCTGTGCGTCACTCGGCCGCGGCGTCGGCATGGCGATGGGCTACCTTCCACTCGCCGCCCTCGCGGCGATACACCTGGGTGACCCGCAAGATGTAACTGCGCGGCTCGCCGTTGACGGAGGTCGAGGTGTGCTCACGGCCGGCGGTGTAGGCCATCTCACCCACCACGTCCCAGGCCTGCAATTCGAACGTGAACGAGGTGCAGTCCGAAAAGCGCGTCTCGAGCCACGCGAAGGCTTCGTCCAGTTCACGCTGCCCATAGGCGTTGCGCGCCGCGCCCAGGATGCTCACGGGCTCGTTGCGAGACCACAGCGCGCGTCGTGGGGCAGCGTCGCCGTTGTGAAGGGCCAACTCCGCGTCGTGCAATGTCGACTTGACCCAGGCCAGGAAGTCGTCGCGGTCGGTCATGCCCTCAGCATGCTCCTGGCCCGGCGACTTGCACAGGGGTGACAGGCGGCGTCCGCTTCGGCCATGCCCCCTCCCTGCCCCAGCGAGACCCGCGCGGCACATCGCGCGCGAACGTTGGACGCGCGCACCGCGTCAGCGCCGGCCGGGAGCGCGTCCAGGACGGCGCCCCACGCGCGTTCGCGGTCATCCATGTCTACCCGCTCGTTCCGATGACTCGTAGGAGCAGGGTGAAGCCATCGTCTGTCCCCCGCCATCGATCGCGAAGTGTGGCGACTCCAAGCCGTCGCCGAGCGTAGCGCATCGCCACGACGGCTACGAGGATGTCGTCGAGCGGACCCAGCACCGGGATGAACTCGGGGATGAGGTCGATCGGAGACAGGATCCAGGCGAGCAGGCCCACCAGCACCACTCGGACGTCGAGCGGGACGGTCCGGTCGGTCAGGAGCGCGCGCAGCAGCCGGACGACATCGGGCACCACCCGCAGGATGTCGCGGGTCGGCACGCCGCGTGGTCGGAGGAGCCAGAACAACAGCAGGAGCGCGGCCCACAGGACGACGAGGCCGACCACCACCTCGAGGACGACGCGGATTTCCACTCACCGGAGGGTAGCCGTGTCGGGCCTGTCAGATCCGGCTCCGTCCTCTAGCGAGCGAGCGGTTGCGACGGCAACGATGAGGCACTGGCGCGTCGGCCCTTGACGGGTCCGCCTGCGAGCCTCGACGCTCCCGGTATGCCCTCGACGTCGACCTTCGACGCTGACATTCCTCCCGGCAGCGCGTTCGCGTTCCTCTCGAACCCGCGCAACCTGCTCGTCGCCAACAATAAGGGGCCGGTCATCGAGCAATCGGTGGGGCCGCTCGCCGAGGGGTCCTGGTTCGTCCTGAAGTTCGACCAACTGCGGGCGCGCGTGGAATACACCGCCGTCGAGCCGGAGCGGCGGATCGCCGCCGAGGTGACGATGAGCGGGATCGGGTCAGGAGGTCAGGTCAGTCGGTTCGACTACGTGCTGACCCCGCTCGACGGCGGCTCACGGACCCGGGTGGAGGTGACAGCAGACGGAAGCGGGGGTTGCCTGCGCTGGGGTCCGCTCGTGCGGTATGCGCACTCGGCCTCGATGAAGCGGCTGTGCGAGAAGATGGAGGCGTCCGAGTAGGGCGTCAGCCTTTGTGGATGCGCTCGAACGGCAGGACCGTGCCCCGGCCCCTGCGCCCGACAACGTGTCCCTCGGTCGGCACGCGCAGGGTGTCCTGGCAGTGCCCGCACGGCTCGTTCGAGGCCGAGGTCCGCGCGCGCGTTCGCGGCCACGGGTGCAAGCAGTGTGCCGACGAGGTCTCGGGCCAGCGGGCACGCGACGCGGCCAACAGGAACGCGAGCCACTCCGCCAGGGCCCGCAATGCCGCGAGCTCGTCAGCGCGCGTGCCGATGACGGTGGCCGGCGATGGCCCACGCATGGACGCCGAGGCCCCCGGTCGCCGGGCGTCCCGCTTCGTCCGGGAACCGCGCCGCCCGCGTGATAGGCGGCGGCCCTTGCTGCGGCCGGCCGTTGGAGGAACGCGCCATGACGCCATTACCCCAGGCGACGAGCCGCGAGTTGCCTGGGGTGCGTGGTCGGTATCGGCGGGCCGCTACGATGATCGCGCCCCGGCCTCATCGACATCGGCCAGGCGGGAGAGGGGGATGGAGAGAGACCCAATGCGTCCCGCGACCATAGGCGGCGGCCTCGTGATCGGCGCCGCGATCCTCGGAACCGTCGCGGCGGGGCTCGCCGCGACCGGCGAGGCGGTCGGGATCGGGGCCGCCGGGGCGGGCAGCCTCGTGCTCACCGCCGCGATCGCCGCGGCGGCCGCAGGGTTCGTGACCTTGGCGATCGTCGGCCCACCGGCCATCGGTGGACGTCTGGTCCGTGCCGGCCTCGGGCTCCTCGGTCTGGGGCTCGGCTGCTCCCTCATCGCCACGGTGGTCGCGGCCGCCATGACGACCGACCCGCTCGAATTGTTTGCGTTCGTGGTGCCATTCCTGGTCGGCGGGGTCGCGTCGGCCGCTGCCATCCCGGTGGTCGTGCTCGGGCTCCTGCTCAGGCCCGGCGGCCCCAGGCGCATCGGCGTTGCTTTCCTGGCCGGCTGCGCCGCGTTGCTCATCGCCAGCCAGGTGGCGAGTGCTTGGTACGCGGCGAACCCGGGGTCCTCGACGGCCCCGCTGCCGGCGACGCTCGCGGGCGTCGGGGGGTTCGCTCTCCTCGTCGGCAGCCTCGCCGCCATCGGGTTGACGGCGATCCGCGAGCCGAGACCGCGGCCGGCCTAAGGGCCAGCGACGCGACGAGCGTCGCCTCGTTGACGGCGAGCGTCTGGCTCTGCGTGTAGTCGTAGATCCCGTGTAGGTGGGTAGCCGCGTAACCCGTCGGAAAGTCGGTCCAGTGGACCAAGAACGCGAGATCACCGCGGACCGACCCTGCGGGGCTTTCGCCTGCTCCGCCTCATCCGCCTGCTGCGACTCGTGCGGGCCTTCGCCGGCATATATCGCGCCGTGATACGGACGGCCCCCTTCCCGAACAGCGGAAGCGGAAGGACTGCGTCACCGTGATGTGGTCAGCCAGGCGCCCCGGCGGAGGCCTGTGCGTCGGGACGCTCAGCCGGCTCGCAACCGCTCGGCCTCCATGAAAGCCGCCTCGGCCTCCGCGCTCCGGCCGAGTTCCCCGAGCCGGCTGGAGAGGTTGACGAGCGAGCGCGCGAGGTCGGCTGCGAACGCGTCGGGGACCTGTCGGGCGAGCTCGCGGCGGATGGCAACCGCCTCCTCGATCGCGGCCAGGGCCTCCTCCCCTCGGCCAAGCTCAGCAAGCCGGCCCGAGAGGTTGTTGAGCGAGGTTGCGAGCTCGGGCGCGAAGGCGTCGGGGCGCCTTGCGAAGAGTTCGCGCCGGATCGCGACCGCCTCCTCGACGGCGGCCAGAGCCTCGTCGCGTCGGCCGAGGTTGCGGAATTGCCCGGAGAGGTTGTTGAGGGCGGTGGCGAGATCCGGCCGGAAGGCGTCGGGCTGTGTGGCGGCGAGCTCACGGCGACTGGTGACGACCTCCTCGATCGCGGCCAGCGCCTCCTCGCGCCGGCCGAGGTCCCCGAGCCGGTTCGAGAGGTTGTTGAGCAAGGTTGCGAGGTCGGGCCCGAAGGCGTCGGGGTCCCGAGCGACCAGGTCGCGCCGGATGGCGACCGCCTCCTCGATCGCGGCTAGCGCCTCCTCCTGCCGGCCGAGCACGGCCAGCCAGTTCGACAGGTTGCTCAGCGCCAACGCGAGGTCGGCCCGGAAGGCACCTGGGCGCTCCCGGGCGAGCTCCCGGTAGGTCGCGACCGACTCCTCGCTCGCGGCCAGGGCATCCTCGCGTCGGCCGAGCTGGCCGAACCGAAAGCCGACGATGTTCGCGAGGCGGGCGAACTCGCCGGCATCGCCCGCCGCACGGGCCCGCTCGAGCGCCTCGCCGGTCGCGACGAGGGCGAGCCCGCGCAGGGCGACGGTGCGCTTGGGCAAGGCGTCGAGCACGGCGTCGACGAGCGCGGGGTCGGGGTCCCGCGCGAGGACATCGGCGAGAATGGCGCCGATCGGGTCGCCGACGCGCAGGGCGACGGTCATCGCCGGGAGCAGGAGGTCGGCGGGCCGGTCCGCGAGAAGCGACGCGAGCGCGGTGCCGGCGGCCGGGTGCGAACGGGCCGACCGGGCGAGGAGCCCGAGGCCCTTCTCGGCCCGCGTCCCGGTGACGCCGCCGAGCGCCCGGGCCGCGAACGAGGGGTCGTCGCCGAGCACGGCCGCGAGGTGGGCCTCGGCGAGCAGGTCGGGGCCGATCGACGGCAGCCAGCCGCCCGCGACGTCGGGCGGGTAGCAGCCGTGCAGCCAGCGGGCGGTCAGGACGCGGCGGCGGGCCTCCGCGTCGCCGGCGAGGCCGGGCACCGCGCGCAGCGCGTCGGCGGCCTCGGCCTCGCCCGCGACGTCGGCGAGGCCGGCGACCGCGACCGCCCGGTCGAGCTCGCCAGCATCGAGCCCGAGCTCACCCGCTGACGTCGTCCGTCGCCACCAGGCGCGCTCCCGGTCGAGGGCGTCGCGGACGAGGTCGGCCGGGTCGACGTCAGCCGGTCCGTGCGGTCGCGTGGCGAGCACGGCCGAGAGGGCCGCGAGCTGGACGAACAGCGGCCGCCCGAAGCGCGCGTCGACGAGCCCCGGGGCGGGCGGGCTGGCAGCGATCCCGAGGACCTCGGCGAAGCGGTCCGCGGCGGCGCGGAAGGCGGCCTGGCGGTCGGGCTCGGTGGGCTCGGTAGGCTCGAGCTCGTGCCGTGTGGCGGCGATCAGGGCAGGCTCAGCGGGGCCATCACGGGCGGTCACCGCGAGGCTCTCCCACCAGTCGCCTGCCGCCCGGGCGAGGGCGACCACCCGCCAGGGTCCCGTGCGCTCTCGGGCGAGCCGGTCGAGCAGCCCGAGCAGCTGCGCCTGGCGGCTGTCCGCGTCGTCGATGACGACCGCGACCGGCGTGCGGGACCGAACGAGGCCCGCGAGGCCGAGCTCGGGGGGCTGCGACACGAGGAAACCAGACGTCCAGCCCCCGAGGCGGAGGCGCTCGGCGAGCTCCGCGGCGAGGCGGGTCTTGCCCGAGCCGCCCGGGCCCGTGACGAGGGCGAGCCGGCCGCGCCGCTCGTCGGTCGCCCAGGCCATGAGCGCGTCGAGGTGCGCCGCCCGGCCCCGGATGGGGACGACCCCGTAGGCCGCCCGGAGCAGCAGGTTGGGCTGCTCCTGTGCCTCGGGTGGCAGCGGACGATACGGGGGCTCGATCGCCTTGGCCGGGTCGGCCTGATCGCCGACGTTGACGGCACCCACCTGCGCGTGGCCGCCAATCGCGAGCCCGCCCGCACCTGCGGCGACGCCGCCATGAGCCGCGGCGGCACCCGACCCGGAGACCTCGATGTGTCCGGGTCGCGCCTCCTCCTCCCGCGGTGGACCGGTCACCGGTCCGTGCGGTCGACCTGCGGTGGGGGCGAGGGCAGCGGCCCGCCGACCCGGGCCTGGCCGCCGATGACGACGCTGCCCGCGCCGCCCGCGACCCCGCCGTGGCTGGCGGCGGAACCCGAGCCCGTGACGACCAGGGACACCGTGCCGGGCGCCTGGGTCTTGAGCGCCTCGAGGAGCGCTCTGAGCTCGGCGGCGAACGCCGGGTCGGCGGCCACCTGCTCGGCGAGCGCGTCGCGGACCGGTGCCCTGTAGCCCTCGGGGTCCTGCTCGAAGCCGTCCGCGGTCCTCGCGGTGGCCGGATCACCCTTGAGGCGGTCGATCACCTTGGAGAACAGGCGGCCGGCGGCGTCGATCGCGGCCTTGCCGCCCTCCTTGGCGAGCGCGGCGCCCTCGTCGGCGGCATAGGCGACGAGCACGCCCACCACTTGTGCGACCAGGGGGTCCATCGCATCCTCCCACGCGCCGGCCCCGGCTCCAGCCTCGCCCAAACGATCGGTCGGGGTTCGGCCAACCATACGGACCCGTGCCGCCGGGCGCAACGGGTTCACGCCTAGGGAGGCCGGCAAGGGCGGCTCGTGGCCGCGTCAACGGGTCGTCGTCGACAACAGGCCGGGACTCTGGGTGGAGAACCTCGGCAAGCTGCCCCGAGCGGCAGTGTTCTCGCCCGATGGCAGGCATGTCGCGTACGCCGTCACAGGGAAACACCATCGCCTGGTGGTCGACGATGTGCCGCAGCCGGACTTCGACGCCATCGGCCAGGTGCGCTGGAGCCCCGACAGCCGGCGCCTCGCCAATGTCGGTGTCACAGGTGACCGCTGCTCCGTCGCGGAGGGCCTCGATCGAGGGCGAGCGCGCTGCGCTTGCCAGGCGCGTCGAACAGGTCGGCGACGAGCTCCCCCTGCTCATCGGTCAGGGCGCTCGCGAAGCTCATGGGCGTGCTGACGCCCCGCTCATCGGGCGAAGGTAGCGGGCGGGGTGTAGGTCGGACGCGCGGGCAGCCAGCCCGATGATCAGTCGATCTTGCCTGCCCTAACCCTGCTGAACACCCGGGCCGGGGTCCGGCTGAGGATCTGCATCGCGGCCTCGCTGCCGACCCGTGAGGCCAAATCGTCTGCGAAGCCGCCGTAGAGGTAGCGGATGTCGCGCGGGTACTGCCAGTTCGGGAGACCCGCCGCTGCGTAATCGTCGGCCAGCTCGCCGCCCAGGCCGCCGCCCGGGTTGACGTAGACCGAGCAGTCGTTCGAGATCATCACCCGGTCACCGTAGCCCTGGGCGACAAACTTCTCGAGGATTGCGAGGAAGATCTCGGGATCGGTGATCCCACCGAACCACGGGTCCGGGCCGTTGTTCGGGTCCGAGCCGACCGCGTCGAACTGCATCGTGATCCCCTCGGCCGCCAGCTCAAAGTACTGGGCGCGCGCCGAGTCGAGGTGGGCCGACGACGCCTTCTCGGCCTTGATAACGCCGTTGGCGTGGCCCCAGACGAAGCGATCGGGCTTGACGCCGTTCGAGCGGGCGATGGCCCAGACCTGGCGGGCCCGTGCGATCTCCGTCTCGGCGCGGGCGTCGAGCGGGAACGGGAGGTGGACCGCGACCGTTGCGCCGACCTCGACTGCGGCCTGGGTCGCGGCACGGTGGATCATCGTCTCGACCGCGGTCGGGACAGGATCCGCCCCCATCTTGACGAAGGCCGGCTTTATGCCCGTCCCATCGATCCCGTTCTTGAACTCATTGACCATGAAGTCGCTGAGCTGGTCGACCGACCAGCCGGAGAAGCGGGGCTCGAGGAGCCACTTGTAGATGCCGGTCGGGATGGCGACGTTGACACCGGTGCGCTGGGCCACCTTGCGAGCGGTGTCGGCACTGCGCCCGACACCCATGCAGCCCCAGTCGATGATGAGCTCGACTCCCTGCGCCTTGACGTCGAGGACGTACTTCGAGATGACGTCGATCGCCTTGTCGAACCCGCCCACCGGCTTCATGTAGTGGGGATCGTCCAGGCCGTTGAAAAGCGAAAAGTCAACGTACAGGTGCTCGTGGGCAAGGATCCTGCCGACGCTGTCGGGTCGGATCTCGCCGAGGACGGTGTCGATCATCGCCACGCCGGGACGAGCGGCCTTGGGCGCCGCCTCCACGACGCGGCCCGATCCAGCGGGCGCCGCCCTCGTGGCCGGGGCGGCCGCGCTCACCGCGCCCGGAAGCGCGCCTGCCACGACGGCACCGGCGCCTGCAAGGGCGGCGGTGCGGAGGAACGATCTCCGCGACTGCCCCGCGGGCCGCTCGGGTGTGGTCTCGTCCGATCGGGGATCCTCGTGGGGCTTGTTCGAGTCCATTCGATCTTCGCTCCCTCTCGAGTGCCGCCCTTCCATGCGCCGGCCGAACCCGGGAAGCGGCGACCTGGACCTGGATCGAGATATGCGTCGGTGTGTGCCACACCCCCTTTCGGAGACCGGGCGGGACGCTGCGCCGCCGGTTCTCGCATCCCGCCGCGCAGAGGAGAGGCGTCCCAGACGGGCGAATTGCAGATTCTCGATTATCCGCGGGCGAGAGCTCGCGTCAAGACCGAGAGGCGGCCAGGCCACGTTCTTCGAACCGACGCTGCGGGACTACACGGCCCATGGCCGATTTGACCCGGGTGTCGACCATCACATGTTGGGCACGGGCGCCTCGCGCCCGCCAGCGTCGCCACTGGGACCAGCGGCAACGTTGTGTACGCACACGTTACGCCGGCGATCCTCGAGCGTGCCGCCGAGCGGATGAACCGGATCCTCAGCGGTCGGAGGGCGGGGGCCGGATAGGTCCGTTGGGTACGGCCATTGGGGATGGCCCCAGAACAACAGCCTCGGATCGCTCCGAGAGGCCGTTTCGCGCTTAGAAGAGTGGTCGGGGCGGAGCGATTCGAACGCTCGACCTCCTGAACCCCATTCAGGTGCGCTACCAGGCTGCGCCACGCCCCGACGATGTCGCTCCGGGCTCACGGAAGGCCTCGGAGGTCCGGGTCTCACCCGGCGAAGTGCGATCTTACCCGCTTCGGGACAATGTCGGTATCGGCGGGTTGCCCTTCGTCGAGAAGGCGATGCGAATCCGGGGCCGGTCTCCTCATCCTCCAATGACAGCCAAGCCGAGCCCGCGGCGCCCAACCCCAGCCGCTCCCGCCACGGCGCCGCACGGTTCGCGCCAGGTGGGCCTCAGGCTCCCGCGAACCGCGCCGTCCGTATCTGGAGGCGCCCAGGGGCCCGCCTACCTGGCCCCGACCAGGAAGTACGTCGACATCGGTCCCTTGCCCTTGATCTCGATCTGACCGCGGGGCTCGAAGGTGAAGCGGCCGTTCAGCTGCCGGTAGAGGCGCTCGGTGCACTGGATATGCCCCCCGACACCGTTGGTCTCCATCCGGCTCGCGGTGTTCACCGTGTCGCCCCACAGGTCGTAGACGAACTTCCGCCTGCCGATGACGCCGGCCACGGCGTCGCCCGTCTGCAGCCCTATCCGGACCGACAGGGGCAGATCCAGCCACTTGCTTACGCGACTGAGCGCGGGGAGCATCTCCAGGGCTGCGCTCGCCACCCGCTCGGCATGGTCGGCCTGCGGCTCGGGCAGTCCTCCGACGGCCATGTAGCAGTCGCCGATCGTCTTGATCTTCTCGAGCGCGTACTGCTGCGCGATCCGGTCGAACTCCGAGAACACGGCGTCGAGGGCCTCCACGGCCCGCTGCGGCGTCAGCTTCGCCGAGGTCGACGTGAAGTCGACGATGTCGGCGAACAGCACCGTCACGGCCGCGAAATGGTCGGCGATCATGTCCTCGCCCGCCTTGAGCCGCTCCGCGATGGGCGCCGGCAGGATGTTCAGCAGCAGGCTGTCCGAGCGTCGGCGCGCCGCCTCGAGCTCGCTGGTCCGCTGGGCGACGCGGTCCTCGAGCTCCTTGTTGCGGCTCGCGACATCGCCCAGGTACTGCTTCATGTACAGGCCCGACTGGGGATCCGACATGTCGAGGGCCGCCGTGGCGAGCTCGGGGTCGAGATGGGGCATCTGGATCACGCCGATCCGGTCGAGCGGCTCGAATGGCGCAGTGACCTGACCATGGTGATCGGAGCCGTGGGCGATCGCGTGGACGAGGGTGGTGGCGCAGTGGTCCACCGGCATGAGGCCCTCGTACCCCGGGTTCTGGGCGACGATCACCATCGCCTCCTCGATCGAGAGGCCCGCGGCCGCCATCACCCCCGGCAGCAGGTTCTCGCGCAGCAGGGGGGTGTCGACGATCCCCGGCACGAACGAGAACACGGCGACGCCGGACTCGTTCCCGATCTCGCGAGCGACGGTGAACGCCAGCGAGCGGAGCGCCATCTTGGTCGCGGCATAGGCGCCGGCCAGGGCGCCACCCTCGTACGCGATCATGTTCACGATCACGCCTTTCCGGCGCTCGAGCATGCCCGGGAGCAGGTGCTTGATCGTCAGGAACGGCGCGCGCGCGTTGGTGGCAAACGTCTCCTCCCAGTCCGCCAGGTCGAGACTGACGATCGGGGCCACGGTGACGTGCAGGGCGTTGTTGACGAGGATGTCGATCTGACCGAAGGCGGTCGTCGCCTGCGGGATCATCGCCATCACCTCGTCGGCCCGCTCAGGTCGCACTGGATGAACCGGGCCTGACCGCCGGCCGCCTCGATTGCATCGGCGACGTCCTGGCCCGTCGGTCGCTTGTCCACGATCACGACGCGGGCACCGAGGGCTGCCATGGTCGTCGCGGCGCCCTCGCCGATGCCGCGAGACCCCCCGGTCACGAGCGCGGTCTGTCCCGCGAGCGCCCTCCGGTCGAGGCCGAGCCTGTCGACAAGATCCCAGTTGACCGCATACATGTCCGGCTGGTCCTCCTGCCCGAGACCCACGCCCGGAAGGACCGAATGTACAGCGGCGACGCCACGAACGCCGGGCCAGAGAACGTCCAGGCCGGCTCCGACGAGGCGCGAAACGCGGAGCTGGCGAGCGCGGTGGTGCTTCCCCCGTTCGCGACAGCGGAGCCTCGGAAGGTACCGCCCGCGTACCCTCAGCCCCGGCCGCGCGGTCCCTCGCCACCGGGCCGGGCGGCCCAGCGGTCATAGTCCGCCAGCTCGTCCTTCGACTCGCGGGACAGCAGGTCGATCAGGCAGCGCTGCACGCTCTTGCCCTCGAACAGGGCGTTGTGCACCTCGCGGGCGATCGGCATCTCGACGCCCAGCGACGCGGCCAGCTGGAGGGCCGCGTCCACGGTGTACGCACCCTCGGCGACCCCGGCGAGGGTCGCCTCGATCTCCACCCACTTCCGGCCCCGCGCCAGCTCCACGCCGAGGCGGTGGTTCCGGGAGAGCGTCGACCCGCACGTGGCGATGACGTCGCCGATCCCGGCCAGGCCCATGAACGTCAGCGGGTTCGCGCCGCAGGCGATGCCCACGCGCGTCATCTCGGCGAGGCCGCGGGTCATGAGGCCGGCCTTGCCGTTGTCGCCGAAGCCGAGCTGCTCCGCGGCTCCGGCCGCGATCGCGATGATGTTCTTGAGCGACCCGCACAGCTCCACGCCGAGGATGTCGCGGTTGACGTAGAGGCGGAACTCGCGCCGCCCGAGCCGGGCCTGGATCCTCACCGCCAGCGCCTCGTCCTCCGCGGCGATCACGGCCGACGCGGGCAGCCCGCGTGCGATCTCGAGCGCCAGGTTCGGGCCGGACAGGGCCGCGATGCGCGACGCCTCGAACCCGCCCGCCTCCGCGATGACCTCGCTCATGCGCAGGTGCGTCCCGCGCTCGATGCCCTTCACGACCGACAGCAGGTCTGCCGACGGGCGCACGTGCTCTGCGACCAGCCCGACGGTCGCCCGGAGGTGGGCGGACGGGACCGCGAATATGACCAGGTCTGCCGCGTCTTCGAGGGAGGCGGGGTCGGCCGTCGCGCGGACCCGGGCCGGCAGCTCGATCCCGGGGAGGCGTCGCTCGTTCCGGCGGGTCGCCCGGATCTCTGCCGCCGCGTCGGGCGTCTGGCAGAGCAGGGTGACGGGCTCGCGCTGGGCGACGATCGCCGCGAGGGTCGTGCCCCACGCCCCGGCCCCGACGATCGCAACGCGCGCCCGCTCGACGCCCGGAGCACGGACTGAGACGCCGGATTCGCCGGGGACGTCCTCCCCTGCCCCGCCCATCAGCCCCTGCGTGTCCGCGAGGAACGCCCCTTCGGGCGCTTCTCCCGCACCTGCTCGCGGAAGACGAGACGGATCGGGGTCCCGTCGAACCCGTATGCCTCACGGATCCGGTTCTCGAGGTATCGCCGATACGAGAAGTGGATCGAGGTGGGATCGGTCGCGAACAGGACGAATGTCGGCGGTGCGACGCCGGCCTGTGTGGCGTACCGGATCTTGGCGCGCTTGCCGTGGACGATCGCTGGCGGGTTGCGCTCCACCGACACCGAGACCAGGCGGTTGAGCTCGCCGGTTCCGATGCGCTTGCGGCGCTCGCCCCAGACGTCGACCGCCAGCTCCAGGACGCGCTGCACGCGCTGCCCGGTCAGTGGCGCTGATGGACACGATCGGCGCGTAGTCGATGAACGGCAGCTCGCGGCGGAGCCGGGCCACGAACTCGTCGAAGCTCTTGTGGGTCTTGTCCTCGACGATGTCCCACTTGTTGACGGCGATGACGAGGCCCCGGCCCTCCTCGATCACGTAACCGGCGACGTGCGCGTCCTGGGCCGTCAACCCGTCGTGGGCGTCGAGGACGAGGACCGCGACGTCCGCCCGCGAGATGGCCTTGAGCGCCCTCATGGTGGAGTACTTCTCGGCGGCGGGACCGTTCGCGACCCTGCCGCGCTTCTTGATGCCGGCGGTGTCGATCAGCACGACCTCGCTGCGACCCCACGGGATCGTCGTGTCGATGGCGTCCCGGGTGGTGCCCGGGATCTCGGACACGATCATCCGCGTGTCGCCGAGCAGCGCGTTCAGGAGGCTCGACTTGCCGACGTTGGGCCGGCCGACGAACGCGATGGCCGGCGGCTCGTCGTCATCGGCGGCCATCGCGGCATCCCAGCGCGCCGAGACGTCCTCCACGGAGCCGGGGGCACCCCCGGCCGCATCGTCCCCGGCGTCGTCCTCGTCATCGTCAGGATCGTCCGCGTTCGCGGGATCGCCGACGACGTACGGGGTGGGCTTCGCCCGGGCCATCTCCTTCGCCCAGGCCTCGGCCTCGTCCTCACGGGCCTTGCGCGCGATCTCCTGCTCGCTCTCGGGCGGCAGCACCCAGACCACGGCATCCAGCAGGTCCGCGACGCCGCGCCCGTGACTCGCGCTGATGGCGAACGTGTCCTCCCAGCCGAAGGCGAAGAACTCCGTGGCGTCCATCTCGCGCCGGGGGTTGTCGGCCTTGTTCGCGGCGACGAGCACGGGCTTGGTGGCGCGGCGCAGCATCTCGGCCGCGTCCTGGTCCGCGGGCGTGGGACCGGTGGCGGCATCGACCAGGAACACGATGACGTCCGCCTCGTTGATCGCGAGGCGTGCCTGGACCTGGACCTGCTCCTCGATGGGATCCCCGGGAGAGACCTCGAGCCCGCCGGTGTCCACGACCACGAACCGCCTGCCGTTCCACTCGGCGTCACCGTAGAGACGGTCCCGGGTGGTCCGCGCGCGGTCCTCGACGATGGCGGCGCGGTCGTCCCCGACGACGCGGTTGAACAGCGTGCTCTTGCCGACGTTGGGTCGCCCGACGAAGGCGACGACCGGGAGACCGGCCGACCTGGCGGTCACCGGGTCAGCCCACGCCGGCGGGAGCGGGCAGCGAGGGGAGCGAGGTCGTGCGACCGGCGGGCGTCGCCGCCTGGTCGAGCGCCTCGCCGGCGAGCTCGGCGGCCCTGGTCGCGGACCTCCGGGGTCCCCGCCAGGGCGAAGATGTGCTCGGCCACGTCGCGCAGGTCCTCGATGGGGGTGGAGGTCCCGCCCGTGACCCCGACGACGCGGACGCCCTCGAAGGCTGCCGGGTCCACGATGTCCCGCGCGTTCTCGACCTGGATCGCACGGGTCCCGGCGATCCCGCACAGGCGGGTGAGCTCCTTCGTGTTGGCCGAGTGCCGGCCGCCCACCACGACCATCAGCTCCACCTGGCGGGCAGTCTCGAGCGTGTCCTCCTGGCGCCGGATGGTCACCGGGCAGACGGTGTTCAGGATCTTCAGCTCGTGCGCCCGGGACACCATGAACGCCGCGAGCCTCTCGAACTTCCAGGGCGGCTGGGTGGACTGCGTGATCAGGGCCATGCGCTTCCGGCTCGGGATCCGGACCCAGTCCTCCTCCTCGTCCACGACGATCGCGTCCGGCGCGAACCCGAGCAGGCCGACGACCTCCGGGTGCCGCGGCGTGCCCAGGAGGACGATGGTGTACCCCTCCTCGACGAGCTCCTGCAGCTGCCGCTGCTCCTGCACCACCCAGGTGCAGGTGCCGTCGATGACATCCAGGCCGCGCGCCTCGGCTCGCTCGAACACCTCCGGCTTCACGCCGTGCGCGCGGATGACCACGGCGGACCCGTGATCGACGTCGTCGAGGCTGTCGACGCTCTCGACGCCGAACTGCTGCAGGTTGCGGATGACGCCCTCGTTGTGAACGACCTGGCCGAGGGTGTGGGTCGACTTGCCCGCGGCAGCCGACTCCTTGGCCTTGTCGATTGCCTCACGGACGCCGTAGCAGAACCCGGTGCGATGTGCGATCCGGACTGTCTCGACCATGCCCATAGGCTCTCGATGTTCGCATACGTGCGGCGTTCTCGCCGCAGAGCGGGATCTCGATCAGGGCTCGGGCGGGAGGTCGGGAGCAGCGTCGGGCGCGACGTCGGGCGGGGCGTCGTCCCGGACGGCGCCGGCGTAGGCGCCCCGGTGGCGCGGTTCGAGGAGGGCGGCGATCCGGCCCATGATCGCCGTGGTTGCCACCGTCTTCGCGGCCCGCCGGTCGGTCCCTGCTGCCACCACTCGGTCCGTGGTGAAGGGCTCGCCGATCCTCACGGTGATCGTCCGACGCGGCAACGGGTGCGGCAGCAGGTGCCCCTTCGGCCACACCGCGTCGCTGTTGTTGACGCCGATCGGGACGATCGCGGCCTCCGTCCGCATGGCGAGGGCGGCGAGGCCGTCCTTCGCCACCTGGAGCTCGCCGGTGGGGCTTCGCGTCCCCTCGGGAAAGATCAGCAGGACGCAGCCGGCCTCCAGGATGCGCGTCGCCAGGCGGTAGGCGTCGACGTCCGCCGTCCCCCGGTCCACCGGGTGGACCCCGCAGTGGGCCGCCAGCCAGCCGAACACGGGCCAGTCGAACAGCTCGCGCTTGCCCAGCCAGTGGATCCGGCGGCGCCTCAGCCCGGGCGTGATCCAGGCACCGAGGGCGACCGGATCCGCGTTGGAGATGTGGTTGGCGGCGAGGATGACGGCGCCCGTGCGGGGCACGTTCTCGAGCCCCTCGATGCGGACCCTCGCCATGAAGCGCGCCCCGATCCGGGCGATCAGGGCCATGAGGCGGACGAGCGTCGTCTTGTCGTCGTCCAGGCGCATCGCCGCCTCGATGATCCGGTTCGGCTTCGCGGGCGCGGCCGGGTTCGCGGGCGTGGCCGGACGGGGCCGGGGGCGTGCGCCTGCTGCGATCGGGGCCTTCGCGACGGCTCGCGGCGCGCCGCCCGCCGGCGCGATCGGGGCCGACTCCGCCCTGGAGATCGCCGCGGTCACGATGTCGACCGATTGCTCGAACGCCAGGCCGTCGGTCGAGATCACGACGGCATCGTCGGCGGGCCGGAGCGGCGCCGTCGCGCGACCCCGATCCTGGGCATCGCGGGCGCGGAGCTGCCGGCGGACCAGGTCGGCCTCGTCGCCACCCGGGTCGAGGCCGCGCTCCGCGATCCGGCGGGCGGCCCGCTCCTCCACGGAGGCGTCGATGTACAGCTTCAGCGGCGCGTCCGGCAGCACGACGGTCCCGATATCCCGGCCCGCGACGATGACCCCGCCGCCGGCGGTCAGGGCACGCTGGCGGCCGAGGAGGGCTGCCCGCACCTCGGGCACGCGCGACACGGCGGACACCGCGGCGTCGACGTCCTTCGTGTGGACGGCACCCGTGGCGTCCTCGCCGTCGAGCAGGACCCGGGCGACGCGACCGGCGCCGTCGTCGCCGAGCGCCACGCGGTCGGCGAGGGCCACGAGGCCGGCGACATCGTCCGGCGCGACCCCCTCTCGCAGCGCGAGCGCGGTCAGGGCGCGGTAGAGGAGGCCGCTGTCGACGAACCGCAGGCCGAGGCGCTCGGCGGAGGCCGACCCGACGCTGCTCTTCCCGCTCGACGCGGGCCCGTCGAGCGCGACGACGATGCGGGTGGCTGGCTGGACCGGCGCGTCTGACATCGCCCCGAGCATAGCCGGGCTAGGTGCCACCGTCGCGCCCGAGAGCCCCGGCGCCGAGGCGACGCACCTCTGCCGCCGTCAGCGGCCGGACGTCTCCGGCGGCCAGGCCCTCGATGCGGAGCGAGCCGATCCGCACCCGGACCAGGCGCCGGACCGGTGCGCCGACCTCGGCGAACATCCGGCGCAGCTGGCGCTTCCAGCCCTGGTGGATCGTGACCCGGACCCAGATGAGGCGCGGGTCCGGCGGCGGCTCGAGCAGGTCGGCGAGGCGCCGGTCCTCGGTGTTGGTCTGGCCGCGCAGGCCGGACAGCGTGGCGACCCCCTCGGTGAGCTCGACCCCGGTCTCCAGCCGCTGGGCCTGCTCGCGAGTCAGCTGCTGGACGAGGCCGACGGCGTACTCGCGCTCGACGCCGTAGCGAGGGTGAAGCACGCGTTCGGCCCAGTCCCCGTCGTTGGTCACGAGGATCAGGCCCTCGGAATCCTGGTCGAGGCGTCCGACCGGGTACAGCCGGGCGCCGCGGGCGAGCTCTGGTGGCACCAGGTCCACGATGGTGCGGTCGGCGTGGCGGTCCCTGACGGTGGACGTCACGCCCATCGGCTTGTGGACGGCGAGATGGATCGGGCGGGCCTCCGGCATCCGGATCGGACGGCCGGAGACCTCGATCCGCTGGATCTCGGGATCGACCCGCTCACCGAGCACGGCCGGCCGGCCGTCCACGGTCACGCGGCCCGCGGCGACAAGGTCGTCTGCGCCCCGCCGGGACGCCACACCGGCGGCGGCAAGCACCTTGGAGATCCGCTCCGCGGGCACCGGTCAGGCGTCCCCGTCGCGGTCGACCGTCCCGAGCGCGGCGGTGGCTGCGACTGCGGCGTCGTCCGCGATCGCCTCACCCGCCCGGTCCGGCCCATCGACCAGGCGCGCCGCCACGTCGACGTCCAGCGGCGGCAGGTCGTCGAGCGTCGTGAGGCCGAACCGCTCGAGGAAGTCGAAGCCCGTCCCATACAGGATGGGCCGGCCGGGGGCCTCCGAGCGGCCCAGCTCCACGACGAGGCGCCTGTGCAGCAGCGCGCGAATGCTGTAGTCGGAGTCGACGCCACGGATCCGCTCCACCCCACCCTTCGTGACGGGCTGGCGGTACGCGACGATCGCGAGGGTCTCCAGTGCCGCCGGCGTCAGACGAACCGCGTCCGTCCCGACATAGCGGGCGATGAGGACGCCCGCCTCCGGTGCCGTCACCAGCTCCACGCGGTCACCGGAGAGCGCGAGCCGGATCCCGCGACCGGCGAGGGACACCTCGAGGTCGCCCAGGCGCTCGTCAACGGTCGCGCGGTCCACGCCGGCGATGGTCGCTATCTCGCGGCGCGTGAGCGGCCGCTCCGCGACGAACAGCAACGCCTCGAGCTGGGCCTCGCTCAGGCTCCCAGCGGGATCCTGGCCCGCGGGATCCTGGCCGGCGGGCTCCGTCCCCGCCGGATCCTCGCCCGCGGGCTCCGGGCCTGCGCGGTCCTCGTCGGCGGTCATCCGAAGTGCTCCATCGACTCGTCCAGGGGTGCCTCCTCGTCGATCGCCCCGGTGAGCCCGGCGGCGGCGCGTTCCTCGGCGCTGGTGCGGCGGGCGATGATCGGCCCGAACGGCTCGGCCTGCTCCACCACGATCTCGTGCCGCTTCATGAGCTCCAGCATCGCGAGAAACGTCACCGCGACCAGGACCCGGTCGTGGACGCCCGCGAGGAGCTCCTGGAGCACGATCGTGGTCGCCCCGTCGAGCGCCCGCCGGAGCAGGGCCGCGCGCTCGTTCAATGTGATGGTGCGCCGGATCGTCTCGGCCGGCGGCGGTGGCGGCGGGGCAACCCGTGCGATGCCCTCGAGCGCGGCCACCAGGATCGCGACCGAGAGAGGCTCCGCGGCGGGCGGGCGGGCTCCCGCGAGACCCGCCGCCCGCGATGCGGTCGGCTCCCGGTGGAACACGCCGACACGGACCCGCGCCTCCTCCAGCAGCCGGACCCCGCCGTCGCGGAACGCCCGGTACAGGACCAGGCGGGCGCGCAGCTCGGCCTCGGGGTCGGGTCCCTCGTCCGGGAGCGGCACTGCGCCCTCGGCCACCCGGCGCGGCAGCAGCGCCCGGGACTTGATCAGGATGAGCTGGCTGGCGATCGCCACGAACGCCGAGACGTTCGCCATCCGGTCCCCCTCGAGCCCGGCGACGGCGTCGAGATAGGCGCCCGCGAGGGCGCCAAGGGGCACCGAGAGGACGTCGAGCTGGCGCGCCTCGATGAGGGCGAGGAGGAGCGCGAGGGGGCCGTCGAATGCGGGCATGCTCACGTGGGTGGCCGACTCCGGACGGCGACCATCCCCGAACGCGACCGCCGGCGGCGCGACGGAGGGCCCGGCGAGGGTCATCAGCAGGCCTCGTCCGCGGCATGGAACCGCGCGCCGTATTCGGGGTCGCGCGGCGCGTCCTGCTCGCGGACGAGGGCGACGGCACGCGCCGGGAGCCCGGCGGCCTCGAGGGCGGCGGCCGACGCGTCCGCGTGGTCGCGGAGGCGGTCCATCGCGTCGGCCCAGCCCGGCACGCGTGCGGCGGCCGCGTGGACGCCGGGTCCGAATGCCTCACCCAGCGACCAGGCGATCCGGGGCAATGGCCCGGTGTCTCCTTTGGCGCAGTCGTGGAGCAGCCCCGCGGCGAGGACGTCGCGGTCCCGAACGCCGGCCCGCCGCAGGTGCGCGACGACGTCGAGCCCGTGGCGGCGGTCGGCGACGTGCATGGCATCGAACAGGGCGAGCTCGGCGGGGCGGGTCCAGGCGGCCAGCATCCGGCGCTCCTCGGGGCTCACGCGGGCGAAGAGGTGCGTCCGCAGCTGGCGCGCCTTACGCACCCACCAGGAAGCCCGTGACACCGATGATCACCCACCGACACCCATCAGGAGGCCTGCGATCCCGAAGATCACGTTCCCGAGCAACGAGCCGCCGAGGATCACGGCGCCGATCACGATGAACATCCCGTACTGGGCCAGGAAGGGGCGGACCTGCCACACCTGGCGGGGTGAGAGGATGCGGAAGAGGAGCGCCGAGCCATCCAGCGGCGGGACCGGGATCAGGTTGAAGACGGCGAGCGCGACGTTGAACACCACGAAGTAGTAGAGCGACGTCCCCAGCAGGTTCGGGATCGGAATCTGCAGCGCGACCAGGATCCGGACCACGATCGCCCCCAGCACGGCCATCGCGAGGTTCGATGCCGGTCCCGCCAGGGACACGATCACCTCGCCGTTGCGACGGTCACGGAAGTTCGCGGGGTTGATCGGGGTCGGCTTCGCCCAGCCGAACAGGAACGGGCTGACCAGGATCGAGATGATCGTGAGCATCCCGCCCATCGGGTCGAAGTGCACGATCGGGTTGAGGGTCATGCGGCCGAACAGCTTGGCCGTGGCGTCTCCCTGCCAGTAGGCCACGGCGGCGTGGGTGAACTCGTGGACCGGGAACGCGATCAGCAGGAAGATCGCGATGAGGATGACGTCCGTGGGGGTGATGGACACGCGGGCCTTTCAGGATGGTCGTGGGGTCCCGCGTATCGTACCCGGCCCCGGGGTCACAGCCGGGCCAGCATCTCCGTCCGCTTCGCCTCGAACTCCTCGGGCGTGATCAGGCCGCGGTCCCGCATGTCCACCAGGCGCTCGATCGCGGCCGAGACCTCGTCGGCCGTCATCGAGTTGTCGTGCTCCGCGGCCGCGGCGGCCGGTGCCGCCGGGGGCGGTGCCGCCGGCGCCGCCGGTGCGGCCGTGGCAGGTTCCGGCGCTCGCATGGCCGGTGCCGTCGGCCGGGCGAGCTCGATCTCCAGCTCGTGCTTCGCCTCGAGCATCGCCTTCTTGAACGACTTGGCATCGCGCAGCATCCGGAGGTTCTCGTTGCCGGTCTCGGAGGCCGTGAGGACCTCGAGGTCGCCGAAGCCGAACATCCGCCCGAAGATGGACTCGGTCAGCACGGCGTCGTTGATCTTCTCGAGCGACGAGTCGCTGGCCTTCTTGTTGATCACGCCCTCGGCGTGGATCAGGCGGCGGCTCGTGATCAGGTACTCCTGGTTCCGGTAGTCGAAGATCCCCCAGGCGCCTTTGGCGATCCCGAAGACGAACAGGATCAGGACGACCCAGCCCATGATGTCGAAGAACGGGCCCGTGCCGCCCGACCAGACCCTGACGAACCCCAGGATGAACGCGATCACCAGCGCGATGATCGCCGCCCTCGCGTTCGCGATGAGCACGAACCAGTGCTGGTGGGCGCGGCGCACGATGCGTTCCCCGTTGGCCAGCAGCGTCTCGCTGTAACCCATGTGCTCCCTCTGTTCCCTGTGCTCCCTCACGCCCGCGGGTGGGCGCGGGCATAGACCTCCCGGATCCGCTCGCCGGTGAGATGCGTGTACAGCTGCGTCGTCGCAATACTGGCATGTCCGAGCAGCTCCTGGACGACCCGGAGGTCGGCGCCGCCCTCGAGGAGGTGCGTCGCGAACGAGTGGCGGAGCGTGTGAGGCGAGACCCGGTCGCCGAGCCCCACGACGTCCGCGGCCACCTTCACCGTCTTCCAGGCCTGGCCGCGACCGAGCCTGCGGCCGCGCCCGGTGACGAACAGCGGCGCCGTGTCGGTGTCCCCCGAGCCGGCCACCGCCAGCCAGGCAGGTCGGGGCCAGGCGAGGTACCGGCCCAGCCATCCGAGCGCCACGTCGCCGACCGGCACGACCCGCTCCTTGTCACCCTTGCCGATGACGCGCACGAACCCGTTCTCGAGCGACAGGTCGCCACGGTCGAGGCCGAGGGCCTCCGAGACCCGGAGCCCCGACGCGTACAGGAGCTCCAGGAGGGCCCTGTCCCGGAGGGCCGCGCCCTCGGCGTGGGTCGGCGCGCGGCGTGCCGGCACGTCACCGCCCGCCGCCTCGAGGAGCCGGTCGACCTCCTCCACGGTGAGGATCTCCGGGAGCAGGCGCGGCTGACGGGGCAGGTCCAGGTGGGCCGCGACGTCCACGGCGATCAGGCCGTCCGCGAACGCGAACCGGTAGAAGCCGCGGATGGCCGCCGCCCGGCGTCGCAGGCTGGAGGGCGCGAGGCCCGGGTCGGCGCCCCGCCCACGACGGGCCCGGGCCGCCAGGTACCGGTGCGCGACCTCCGGGCCGGCGGCCCAGTCACGCGCCGCCCCGCGGCTCATCGCGAAGTCGGCGAGGTCCGCCCGGTAGGCCGCGAGCGTCGCGTCGGCGACGCCGCGCTCGACCCGCAGGTGCGCGAGGAAGCCCTCGATCGCCAGGTCCAGGTCGCGGAGCAGCGGCAGGCACGGGCGGTCGTCAGGCCACGGTCTCGGGAGCGTGGCCGACGCGCCAGGCCTCGGCGCGGTCCAGCAGCTCCCGGGCGGTATGCCGTGAGGCGTCCCCGCCGCCCGGTCCCCCGATCATCTGCGCCACCTCCGTCTCCCGCTCCGCCCGGGAGAGGCGCGCGATCTCGGTCACCGTCCGCCCGTCGCGCTCGCGCTTCGACGATCCGGTAATGGGCGTCCGCATACGCGGCGATCTGCGGCAGGTGCGTCACGCACAGCACCTGGTGGTCGCGGGCGAGCATCCACAGGCTGCGGCCCACGGGGTCCGCGCTCCGGCCCCCGATCCCGGCGTCGATCTCGTCGAAGACGAGGGTGGGCGTCTCGTCCACGCCGGCGAGCACCTGCTTGACGGCCAGCGCGACCCTCGACAGCTCGCCCCCCGACGCGATGCGGGCGAGCGGCCGGGCCGGCTCGCCGGGGTTCGGCCGAAACGTGAACACGACGGTGTCGATACCGCTGGCGTCGAACGCGACGGCGTCGCCGTCCACCTCGACGGCGGGGTCGTCCCGGGCCGCCGGCCGGCGCCCCATCGCAGCCTCGAAGGCGTCCTCGGGAAAGCCGAGCTCGACCAGGACCGCCGATACCGCCCGCCCGAGCTCGGTCGCGGTGCGGGAGCGGAGGATCGACAGGGACGCCGCCGCGTCCGCGACGTCGAGCAGCAGACGGGCGTCCTCCCCGGCGCGGGCGGCCCGCTCCGCCTCGAGGCCGCGCAGGCGGACGATCTCCGCCGTCGACCGGTCCCCGTGAGCGATCACCGCAGCCTCGTCCTCGCCGTAGCGGCGCAGGAGCCTGTGGATCTCCCCCAGCCGGTCCTCCAGGCGGGCGAGCGACGCTGGGTCGTGGTCGACCGTGTCGGCCAGCGCCCTGACCTCTGCGGCCACGTCCTCCACCTCTGCCTCGAGGCCGGCCAGCCGGTCCGCGAGGGGATGCCACCGGTCGTCGAGGCGCGCGATGACCCGCATGTCGTGCTCAGCCCGGGCCACGCGCTCGCGCGCTCCCCGTCCCTCGCCGATCAGGGCCTCGCGCACGGCGACCGCCCCCGACGTGATGGTCTCGGCGTGCTGGGCGGCTGCCAGCTGGCGTCCGATGTCGTCGGCCTCGCCCGCGCGGAGGTGGGCACCGGCGATCTCGGCGGCCTCGTGCTCGAGGAGGTCCACGCGGCGCAGGACCTCGCGCGGGTCCACCGTCAGCGCGGCGAGGGCCACCCGGTTCGCGCGCCAGCGGTCCACCCCCTCCGCCACCAGCAGCCGCGGGCCGCGGTGGCCGCCGAACGCGTCCAGCAGGTCACGCTGCCAGTCCTCGTCCAGGAGCCGCTGCTGGTCGTGCTGGCCGTGGATCTCCACCAGCCCGCCCGTTGCAGCCGCCAGGCGCCCGGCGGTGACCGTCTCGTCGTCGAGGCGGGCCGTGGACCGCCCGCCGGCGCCGACCTCCCGCACAGCGATCAGCGGCTCCGGCAACCGGTCGAACAGCGCCTCGACCCGTGCGCTCTCGGCTCCGTGGCGGACGAGCGTCGTGTCCGCGCGCGCACCCAGGGCGAGGCCCAGGGCATCGATCAGGATGCTCTTGCCCGCCCCGGTCTCGCCGGTGAGCACGTTGAAGCCCGCCTCGAGCGGGAGACGGAGCCTGTCGATGAGCGCGAGGTCGCTGACCGCCAGCTCCAGCAGGCGGCCCGCCCTGGCCGGGGCACGGTCGAGGGCCATCGTCAGGACGGCAGCAGCTCGACCTTGGTCCGCAGCAGGTCCCAGAACGGGAGCGCCCCGTCGGGTTCCACGAACCGGATCGGCCGTTCGAAGGCCCGCACCTCCACGACGTCGCCGACCTGGATCTGCCGGTCCTCGCGCCCGTCGATGGACACGAGCGCCTCGTGCGCGTCGAGGACGCGGCAGCGGACCACCT
Organism: uncultured Chloroflexia bacterium; assembly: GCA_963776395.1. Lineage (GTDB taxonomy): Bacteria > Chloroflexota > Limnocylindria > Limnocylindrales > CSP1-4 > CAIXZV01. Next base: position 64,243 of record CAVZML010000004.1, read on the forward strand.
GGCGCGGCGACACGACGATCGAGCGGATGGCGGTCAGGTAGCCCGCGATCGGCGTCAGCACGAGGTTCCAGCTCTGCGGATCCAGGATCGGCCCGCCGGCCGAGAACGAGTAGCCAGTGGAGCCCGTGGGGCTGGCGATCACGAGGCCGTCCGCGACGAATGTCGCGAGGTGTGACTCGTCGATCGTCACCTCCACCCGGACGACGCGGGCGAGCGAGCCCCGGGCGATGACGATGTCGTTGAGCGCGGTGAACCGGTCCTCCCCCGCCTGACCGACGGCCAGGATCGCGCCGGCGAGGGCCATGCGCTCCCCGACCGAGTAGCCGCCCTCGACGAGCTGCTCCAGCACCGCCTCGAGCTCGTTGGCCTCCGCCTTGGACAGGAAGCCCACCTTGCCGAGGTTCACGCCGAGCAGCGGGACGTCGACCAGGGCGACCGCCTGCGCGGCTCGGAGGAAGGTCCCGTCCCCTCCGAGCACGACGAGCACGTCCGTCGCGGGCAGCTCCCGGCGCTGAGCCTCCAGGTCGCCTGCGGCGGCAGCCCACTGGTCGAGGCCGCGCCCGGCACACCAGGCCACTGCCCGGTCCCGGAGGTCGAGGGCCGCCTGGCTGGTCGGGTTGTAGGCGAAGCCGATCCGCCGCACGCTCACGCGGCACCATCCCACGCCGCGCCGACCGCCGCCTCGATCCGGTCCGCGACCTCGGCGCACGATGGGCCGGCCGCGATCCAGGCCAGGAACTCCCGGTTGCCCTCCGGTCCCCTGATCGGTGACGCGATGACGTCCCGCGTCCCGAGCCCGAGCGCCCGTGCCCGCTCGACGGTCTCCGCGAGGACCCTGCGATGGACGTCTGGATCCTTCACGACGCCGCCCCTCGCGTCCGCACGTCCCGCCTCGAACTGGGGCTTGACGAGGGCGACGATGGACCCGCGGCCGTCCCGGAGGACGGACCGGACGGGTCCCAGGACCAGGCCGAGCGAGATGAACGAGACGTCCACGACCGCGAGGTCCACCGGCTCCGGCAGGGTTCCGGGCCCGAGCGTCCGCGCGTTGACGCGCTCCATCGACACGACCCGCGGATCCTGCCGCAGGCGCTCGGCGAGCTGGCCGTAGCCGACGTCCACGGCGTAGACCCGGACGGCCCCGCGCGCCAGCAGGACGTCCGTGAACCCGCCTGTGGACGCACCCACGTCGACCGCGACCAGCCCGGCCGGATCGATCCCGAACGCGTCCAGCGCGGCGATCAGCTTGAGGGCGCCGCGGCCCACCCACTGGCTGCCCACCGCGAGCCGGACCGGGGCCGCGCGGTCGACGAGGTCGCCGGCCTTGAGGTCGTGGCGCGCCGCGTCGCCCTCCCCCACCCGGACCTGGCCGGCGAGCACCAGTGCCTGTGCCCGGGCGCGCGACGCGACGAGGCCACGCTCCACGAGGAGCTGGTCGAGGCGGATCCGCTTGGCGGTCGTTGCCGGCATGGCCCCTATCGTGGCACAGCCCGCGTCACCCGGGCTTACCGGGCGAGCGTCAGGCCGGTTCGCCCACCGGGGCGCCGACATCCGGGGCAGCGGCCGCCGGGGCTGGGATCCCAAGCTGGGCGATCGTCTCGGTGACCTGTGCGGTCAGGCCGGGGACGTCCAGGCGGATGAGCCGGCGGAGGTCCGTCACGGCCCCGTGGTCGACGAAGCGGTCGCCCGGGATGCCGATGATCCGGACGGGCACGTCGCGGTACGCGGGATCCGAGAGCCGGGCCTCCTCGAACGCCTCGAGCACGCCCGCACCGAACCCCCCGGTCACGACGCTCTCCTCGAAGGTGACGACGAGCCTCTTCCCGCGAGCCTGGTCCAGGATCAGCTGCCGGTCGAGCGGCTTCGCGAAGCGGGCGTTGATGACGCCCACGGACCAGCCCTGCGCCTCCAGCCCGTCCGCCACCTCGAGGGCCCGCATCGTGATCGGGCCGAAGCCCACGAACAGCAGGTCGCGGCCCACGCGGAGGACCTCCGCCTGGCCCACGGGGATCGGCACGGGATCGCGTTCGGGCACGCCGAAGCCGGCATCGCGCGGATAGTGCAGCGCGAACGGATGGTCCTGGGCGAAGGCCGTCCGGAGCAGCGCGCGGAGCTCCTGCTCGTCCTTCGGGCTGGCGATGACGAGGTTCGGCAGCATCCGCTGCGCCGGGATGGTGAACATGCCCTGGTGGCTGGTGCCGTCCTCGCCGACGAGGCCGGCGCGGTCCACGGCCAGGACCACCGGCGCATCGTTCTGGCACACGTCGTGCACGGTCTGGTCGAACGCGCGCTGCAGGAACGTGGAGTACAGCGCCACGACCGGGCGCATCCCCCCGAGCGCGAGCCCCGTGGCCAGGGTCACGGCATGCTGCTCGGCGATCCCGACGTCGATGAACCGCTCGGGGTACGCATTCTGGAACTTGGCCAGGCCCGTGCCGGTCGGCATGCCCGCCGTGATCCCGACGATCCGCCGGTCCAGCCTGCCGAGGGCAAGCAGCTCGTCCGCGAAGAACGAGGTGTAGTTCGGGGTCTTCCGCGCCTCGCCCGCTTTCGCCTCGGCGGCGACCGGAACCGCCGTCCCCTCCCCGTCGACCGCCGGCGCATGCGTGCGTCGGTCGGCCATGACCGAGGCCGACGGTGGGGCGCCCTGGTCCGCCTTGCGCGAATGCGCGAGCGACTGGCCACCCGCGGCGGACGAGGCCATCGGATCGCCGTTGGCGAGGAACGGGATGCCGATCCGGTCGTGCGCGTCCGTCGCAGGCGAGAGCGTCATCGGCGGCAGCGCCGCCCCGTGGAACGAGACCTGGTCGGCCTCGGCGGGCTTGTAGCCCTTGCCCTTCTGCGTCCTGACGTGGACGATGACCGGGCCGTTCAGGGCGAGGGCCCGGCGGAACGTCTCCTCCAGCAGGTCTCGGTCGTGACCGGCCATCACCCCGATGTAGGTGATCCCGAGGTCCTCGAACAGCTGACCCGGCTGCGCGAACGAGACGACCGACTGCCTCAGGCGCCGCGAGAGCTCCACGGCGCGCGGGCCGATGATCGGCATCCGCTCGGTCACCGTGTCGAAGGCGGTCCTGCTCTGCTGCCAGGCCGCGGACAGCTTGATCTCGGACAGGTACTTCGAGATGGCGCCGACGGACGGGCTGATCGACATCTCGTTGTCGTTGAGCACGATCAGCAGCTGCGTCTGGCGGTGGCCGATGTCGTTGAGGGCCTCGAGGCTGAGGCCGGACAGCAGCGCGGCGTCGCCCACGACCACCGCGATCCGCTCCATCGAGTGGCGGATGTCACGCGCGGTGGCCAGTCCCTGGGCGATCGACAGACCCGTGCCCGCATGCCCTCCGTCCATGACGTCGTGCGGCGGACTCCGAGCGGCGCGGGAAGCCGCCCAGGCCATCGATCTGGCGGAGGGTGGCGAAGCGCGCCAGGCGCCCGGTCACCAGCTTGTGCGCGTAGGCCTGGTGCCCGGTGTCCCACACGATGTGGTCCGCGGGCGACTCGAGGACGCGGTGCAGGGCCAGCGTGATCTCGACGACGCCGAGCGACGAACCGAGGTGGCCCCCGGTCACGGCAACGGTTCGGATGATGGTCTCGCGGATCTCGGCGGCGAGCTGGATCAGCTCCGCCTCCGACAGGCCGCGCAGATCCGCGGGGTCCTGGAGGCGGTCGAGGATCGTCACGGACGATGGCTCCTGCTGCTCGGATGGTCGGTCGGGCTACTGACGGCCGGGCGCGCCTGCAGGTGATGCGCCGGCCCGATGGCCGCCGGTGAGCCTCCGGCGGATCGGCCCGGATTATTTGCTATCGGATCGTAGCACGATGGTTTGACCCGACCCCGCGGTGACGCCCCCGCGGGGTGTCCCCTACTCGACCGCGTCATCGGGGCGGACGTCGACCGCGGACAAGGGTCCCATCCGGGTCGAGCCATCAGCTGCTGGACGCGGAGCTCCGCCTCGGCCAGGAGCCGCTCGCAGCGGCGCTGGAGGGCGACCGCCCGCTCGTACAGGGCGATGGTCGCCTCGAGCGACGTGCCGCCGGCCTCCAGCGCCGTCACGACGCGCTGGAGCTCCGCGAATGCGTCGTCGTAGGCGAGCGCGTCCGCGTCCACCGCCGGGGTGGCGGAGGATCCGGGGGCGTCGGTCACGGCTGATCCTCCTCTTCGGTCCGTGTCTCCTCGCGGCGGACGGGACCCGGGGCCATGATCCGGTCGATCCGGCCGGCCACGATCATACCCACGACGATGCCCGAGACGACCACCAGGCCCAGGATGCCGGCGAAGACGACGAGATCGCTCATCCCGCGGGCTCACGCCCGGCCGCAGGGCCATCGCTGGTCGCGGCGAGGGTGCCGGCGGCGAGCGAGAGCAGCAGGGGCGTCCCGCCGGGTGCCGCGACGGGATCCCGCAGGATCGCCCCGTCGTCGCGGCGGCGGACGATCGCGTATCCCCGCTCGAGCGTCGCCTGCGGTGCGAGCGCGGCTATGGAAGCCGCGGCCGCGGCCAGCCCGGCGTGGGCCGCGCCCAGCCGTGCCTCCAGGACCCTCGGCGGCCTCGCCCGGCAGGGTCTCGAGGCGCCGGCCGTCGACCGCGAGGCGGTCGGAGACGGCCCGCGCGGCGCCGGTCCAGCAGCAGCCCGGACCGCTCCCGGAGATCCGCGAGCTGCGCCCGGGGCTCCAGGCGGTCGAGCGCACGCCGCTCCGCGTCCATGTCCCGCCGCGCCGCCGCGAGGCGCCGTGCCGCCGCCGCGGCCGACCGCCGGCCGAGGGCGCCGACCGATGCCGCGGCCTCGCCGCGATCCGGCACGACGAGCTCGGCGGCGGCCGACGGTGTCGGCGCCCGCACGTCCGCAGCGAAGTCGGCCAGGGTGACGTCGGTCTCGTGCCCCACGCCGCAGACCACCGGCACCGGGTGAGCCACGATGGCGCGCACGACCCGCTCGTCGTTGAAGGACCAGAGGTCCTCGAGCGAACCGCCGCCCCGGGCCAGGATCGTCACGGCCGGGGTGTCGACCTGATCGCCGGAGGTGCCGGCTTCCGCGATCCAGCGCTCGACGCGACGGAGGGCCGCGACCACGCTCGACGGGGCGCCCTCGCCCTGGACCTGGCAGGCGACCAGGACCACGCGCACCAGCGGCCAGCGCCGCGCGAGCACGTTGCAGACGTCCCTCCAGACCGCTCCCGTCGGCGAGGTCACGACCGCGATCACCGCGGGTCGGGCCGGCAGGGGCCGCTTGCGTGCCGCGTCGAAGAGCCCCTCGGCCGCGAGGCGCGCCTTCGTCTGCTCGAAGCGGACCGCGAGGTTCCCGAAGCCCGACGGCTGGAGCGACTCGACGTAGAGCTGCAGCGCCCCCTGGGGCTCGAACACGTCCATGCGCCCGTGGACGACCACGAGGAGGCCGGTCTGGGGCTGGAAGGGCGATCGCACCCGGTCGTCCCGGAACCAGACGCACTGCAGCTGGGCGCGCGCGTCCTTGAGCGTGAAGTAGGCGTGGCCCGCCGTGGACACCGTGACCCGGCCGACCTCGCCCTCGACCCACAGGTCGCGCAGCCCGTCGTCGGCACGGACGGAGTCCCGGATCGCGCGGCTGACCTCGGACACGGTCCGGACCCGGAGCCCGAAGGTCCCGGGCGGCGAGCCTTGACCGCGCGAGGCCGGGCCGGCGTCGTCGGGGACCGCATCCCACGCCGGCAGCATCCAGTCGGGCGGCTCGGGGCTGCGGCTCATCCGGTCACCGGCCCGCCAGTCATTCGGTCACCGGCCTGCCCGTCATCCGGTCGATGCCTACAGGCGGGTCTGGTACTCGCCGGTGCGGGTGTCGATCCGGAGGGTGTCCCCCTCGTTCACGAACAGCGGCACCGTCACGACGAGGCCCGTCTCCAGGGTGGCGTTCTTGCGCGCGCCCTGGGCCGTGTCGCCGGCGAAGCCGGGCTCCGCCTCGGTCACCAGCAGGTCCACGGTCACCGGGAGCTCGACCCCGAGGGTCTCGCCCTGGTAGCTGGTCCGGTCGAGCGTCATGCCCTCCTTGAGGAAGCCCACGACGTCGTCGAGCGTCTCGGCGCGGAGGCTGAACTGCTCGTAGGACTCGGTCTCCATGAAGTGCAGGTCGTCGCCGTCGCGATACAGGAACTGCACCGGCCGCCGGTCGATCTGGGCCTTCGGCCAGCGCTCACCGGCCTGGAACGACTTCTCGACCGTGCTTCCCTTCTTGACGTTGCGCAGCTTGATGCGCACCTGCGCAGAGCCGCGGCCCATCTTGATGTGGTGGTAGTCGAGGATCTGCCAGAGGTCGCCGTCAAGCTCGATGACGACACCCTTGCGCAGCTCGCCGGTGCTGATCATTCGGTGTTGCTCCGGTGGCGCGGGGCGCGTTCGGGAGGCGTGCAGGCTCCCCGCGCTGGGTCGATGGATGTGCGCCGGGATGCTACCAGAGGCAGGCCCGCTGCCCCGGGCTCAGCTGCTCCGGCCCGGCTCAGGGCGACCCGCCTTCCCAACCGCTGTTCGTCCGGAATTCGGTGCCATCGGCGAACCGGACGCGCACGTCCGCCTCGCCCCGGTCGGCCGTGCAGGACGCCGCGCTGCACGCGATCGAGACCGCGCTGATCGCCTTCGACGGCGAGACATCATCGACCGTCGTCCGGGCGAGCCGGCGGCAGATGTCCACCGCCATCCCCGCGCAGGTCGGGGCGGGGACGGGCGCCGGGTTCCCGACGTAGCGGAACGTCTCGGTGATCCGGGCGCCGCTGGCAAGGGTCACGACGACCGTCCCGGCGCCGCCCGCGCGGTCGCACACGGCCGCGGTGCAGGCCAGGTCCAGCTGCGTCGCGCCGGGGTGGCGGGCCGTGGCCAGGTCGATCTGCTCCTGGCAGGCGCCCCCGGACAGCTCCGCGCAGCTCGCCCCGCCCTGGAACCCGGGGCCGGATGCGGTGCCCGAGAGCAGCGCGCAGCCGCCCAGCGCGACGGTCGTCGCCAGCAGCATGCCGACAAGCCTTGCCCGCACCATGTCAGCCGGCGAGGACGATCACGTCTCGCGGGAACAGGGTCAGTCGCTCCAGGATGCCGCGCGACGCGTCGAGGTGGACGAGGTCCTCGATCCGGACGCCGGTCTCGCCCTCGAGGTAGATGCCCGGTTCCACGCTGAACACCGTCGGGCTCGGCAGCGGGTCCTCGGACGCCCTGGGCGACGAGGGGCGGCTCCTCGTGCGTGGCCAGGCCGATCCCGTGGCCCAGGCCGTGGCCGTGGACCGGCCACCGCCCGTCGGCCGCGATCACGGCGCGTGAGACCGCGTCCACGGCGCGACCGCTCGGCGGCGGCGCCCCGTTCGTCACCCGCGCCTCCGATGCGCCTCGATCGCCGCCTGCTGGGCCAGGGCGACAACCTCGTAGACGTCGAGGTCGCGCCGGCTCGGCTCGCCCACGAACAGCGTCCGGGTCATGTCGCTCCGGTATCCCTCCACCTGCGCGCCGAAGTCGAACAGCAGGACCGCACCGGTCAGCACGGGGCGGCCGGCCGGGTGAGCCATGCGGCAGGGCGGCCTCGGGGCCGGCGAGGCAGGCGACATCGAAGGCGAGCGCCTCGGCCCCGCCGGTCCTGATCAGCCACTCGAGGCGCAAGGCGAGGTCGTGCTCGGTCGCACCCGCCCTGATCTCCGGCAGGAGGGCGGCGAGGGCGCGGTCGGCCACGGCGCAGGCCGCCCCGATGCGCTCGACCTCGTCGGCGGTCTTCACCGCGCGCATCGCCTCGACCCAGCCGGCGACCGGCACCAGCTCGACGCCGGGCGCGGCGGTCCGCAGGCGCTCCCAGAGCGCGTGCGGAATCGCCGCTGCCTCCACGCCGACACGACGGGCTCCGACCTCCGCGATCAGTCGCGGCCAGGCGGCCGCCAGGTCGTAGCCGATCTCGTCCACGACGACGTCCGTCGCCTCGCGGCGTGCCTGGACCGTGTACCGGGAGTCGGTGACGAGCGTGATCCGGTCCTCGCCCACCAGGAACTGCCCCGAATGCGCGGCGACCTTCTCCTCGCCCTCGGCCAGGATGAAGCCCGTGAGCCAGCGCATGTGCTCCGGCCGCGCCCCGAAGTAGGCGTCGAGGCCCTCGCGAGCGAGACGCTCCCGGAGCCGGGCGAGGCGCGCCGGCCGGTGCTCGCGGTCCGCGGCGAGCCAGCGCGTGCGCGTGGCGGCGTCCGGCGGCGCGGCGAAGTCCCCCGGGGTCGGCAGGCGCGGCGGCACGCTACTTCTTGTAGCGCGGGCGTTCTTGTCGTGATCCGCCTGCGTCTTCGCGAACGCGACTGGTCCCGGAGCCGTCGCCCTTGGCGATGAAGAAGAGGTAGCCGGCCTTCGTGTCCGGCGCGAGGGCGGCGTCGATCGACGCGACTGCCGGCGAGCAGATCGGCCCCGGGGGGAGGCCCTTGTGGGTGTACGTGTTGTACCCCGCGAGCTCCGGCGGCAAGGGGACCGGCAGCTGCTCCTTGAGCGCCGCCCAGAACACGTACTCCGTCCACTCCGCGAACTTCATGCTTGTCGAGCTGCAGCGTGTCGTTGACGTAGAAGATCGTCGGGTCGGACTGGATCAGCCCGGTGGGCCACTTCTTCGGGGTGAGCCGGTTCTGGTAGACCCGGCGATCAGCGGCCGCTCCTCGTCGTGCGGGCCTCGCGCTCGACGATCGACGCCAGCGTGAGGACCTCGTGGAAGGTCAGGCCCCGCTCCTTGGCGACCGCCAGGCGGTCGGCCCCGACCCGCTGGTAGAACGCGTCCAGCATCATCCGGACGAGGTCATCGGCCGTGGTGGGCGAGTCGGCGCCGACGCGCAGGGTGTACGTCGCCGGGTACAGGAACCCCTCCAGCGAGGCGCCCTTCGGGCGGACCGCCGTCGTCCAGCAGCCACGGGTAGTCGGCCAGCAGGGCGTCGGTCGGCTTGGTGGCCAGGTCGTAGAACTCCTTCGGCGTCGACCTGCGAGCCCCGTCGACGGTCTGCGAGCTTCGCCGCCATCTGCTCGAGGCGCAGGCCCTCGCGGAACGTCACGTTGACGGACTGGACCACGATGCGGTTCTTGACGAGGCCATCCACGACCTGCCGCGGGCGTCATGTTGTGGCCAGCGCGAATTGGCCGGCCGTGAGCTGGCGCCGAGGTCGCTCATCTGCGCCTGGAACAGGAATGCCCGCTGGTTCGTGATGATCCCCGCCTCCGGGAGACGCGGCGCGAGGGTGGCCGGCGTGTCGCCGTCTCGACGATGAACTCCGATCTCGGTCGGCGTCCGCGCTCGCCGGCGTCGTCAGCGCGTCGCCCAGGTCCTCGCGGACGAGGTCGGCCACGAAGCCGATCCGCAGCGCCCCGGGGTTTCCATCGGACCACGGCACGATGACCATCCGCAGGACGCGGCCGGGCGACGGTGAGCATCACGCCGATCACGACGCGCGGCGAGGAGCACGAGGAAGAGGACGAACCGGACGATGCCGCCAATGCCACGCCGGATCGCCGTAGTGCTCGTAGCGCCGCTGGTCGCCCGGCCCGCGCCCATAGCGGCCGGAGCGCTTGTAGCGCCTTCCCGCGCCGGCGCGACGCCGTCGAGGGCCCGGCCATGTCCCGCGGCGCCTTGCCGCCTCGACGCTCATCGATGCTCCCGCCGGCCATCTCCCGTGGCCCCCGACTGCGTCACCTCGGCCGACGCGGCCGCCGACCGGCGAGCGTCCAGCTCGTCCTGGAGGATGACGCTCGCGGCCTCGCGATCGATACGCGCCCGGAACACATTGCGCTGGGTCCTCGACGGCGGGCCGCCGGAGCGCCCGCGAGGCATGCGGCCGAGGCGGCGCTCGGCCTCGAACGAGGACAGGCGCTCGTCGCGCACGTGACCGGCAGGCCGAGTCGGTCCCCCATCGCCGCGGCCCAGTCGCGCGGCCGGCCGCCATCACGCCCTCGCTGCCCGGCCGCCTCGACGGGCAGCCCCACGACGAGCTCCACCACGCCCTGCTCGCGGCAGACCCGGCCGATCGAGTCGCGCGTCACGTCGAGCGACGGGCCGCGGTTCAGGGTGGCCAGGGGACGGGCGATCCCGATGCCGGCGTCGGCGACCGCGAGGCCGATGCGCTTCGCGCCGAGATCGATCCCGAGGATGCGGGCGGTCATGCGGTACAGCCGGCCGCAGGGCGCGCGCGTCGGGCCGTCGGCGGAGGGGGGCAGCATCAGCCCGATGGTACCGGCTCGCTCCCGGCCGCGCCTTCGGGCGAGCCGGGTCCGGTCGACGTGGGTCCGGCCGACGGGACGGGCTCCGGGAGGGAGGAGGGCTCCGCTGCGGGTTGGCGTCCACCGGCTCGGCGAGCGACAGCGTGACGCGCTGGTCCAGCGTCGGGATGCTCGTGACCCACCCGGGCCAGAGCGCGATCGAGACGTCGCCGTAGGCTCCGAGCGCTGCCTTCGCCTGTGCCTCGGACAGGCCGAGGACCTGCCTCTCGAGGGCAGCCGCGTCGAGCACCGGCCGCTCCCGCGCGGACCCCGTGACCGCGAAGTCGATGAGGCCGTCGGTGACGACCCCTCGCCCACCTCGACCTGCATCGAGCCGTCGACCAGGTCGTAGCCGGGCTTCACCGACTTCGTGAGGCCGGCCTCCGCGATCGCCCCGACCGGGCTCGTGTCCACGGCCAGGACCGTGCCGGTCGCGGCCAGGCCGAGCGTGAACGTCGCCACCTCCTTGTCGACCAGCGTGGCCGGGTCCGGGGTCGGGACGGGCTGGCCGAGGATCGCGGTCGCCGGATACACGGTGGCGCCCGCCGGCACGCCCTCGGGGTTCTCGACCGCGAGTGCGAACTTGGCGTCGAGGTCCTTCCCGAGCGACGCGAGCGCGGCGTCCGACGTCCTTCTGGGTGACCTTCGGGAACTCCTTCTGCGTGCCTCCGGTGGTGGCGGCCGGGTTCGTCACGCTGACGACCGTCCGGTTGTAGCGGGCAGGCACGACCCGGATCGCCCCGGCCCGGACGTTGCCCACGGTCCCCGACTCGAGGGCCGTCACGGCCACCTCGCTCGTGGTGCACTTCACGGACAGGTTGGGCGGGACGCCCGACAGGCCGGCGACCGGGAGGAGGACGGATTCGGTCGGTCGCGAATCCCGTGCCGCCGGAGGTCCTGACGATCGATCCCCTCGGGATCGTGTACGACGCGGTCGGATCGCAGTTCGTCCAGCGGACGCCGCCCGGCCGCGCGGGTCCTCTCGACCCGCTTGCCCGTGGCCGGGAACTCGCCCGAGACCTCCACCGGGACCTCGATCGTCTGGGCAGGGATGAGCTGGGCGGCCGCGATCGACCGCGGTCGCGGCCGGGTCCGCGGTGACGGTCAGCGAGACGGGCCCGACGGGCTCGATCCGGGGCGTCACGGTGATGTCCGCGGCCGGGAGCACGAGGACCCCGGCCACGCCGGCCACGCCGAGGGCGAGCAGGAGAACAAGGATCGACGCGATCGCCCTGGTCCCCGGGCGGCGGCCACGGGACTTGGCGATCGGCACGTCGCGGCCCCGGCGCACGATCTCGTCGAGCTCCGCCTGCCGCTCCGGGCCGAGCGCTGGCGCGGCATCTCCCGCCTGCGCTCGGCCGGCTGCCGGGGTCCCGGTGGGCGCCTTCCCGGCCGCGCTCGCGGCGACCACTCCGACCGTCGCCGCGGCCGGGCCGACGGTGGTCGCGCCGGCCGCGGGGGTCGAGCCGGCAGCGGGGGTCGCGCCTGAAAGCGGGACCGCGCCGGCGGCGGTGGTCGCGCCGGCCCCGGCAGCGGCGGGCGGGACGTCTCCGCGACGTCGTCCAGACCGCTGTCCAGCGCGGTCTCGTACTCGCCCACCGAGGCGAACACGGGCAGGCCCGCGGACGCGGCGAGCGCCCGGGCGGAGGCGTCCGGCGCGACGATGTCAAGCCGGCGCCCGTTCGACTGCGCCTCCCGCGCGAGCAGGCGGAAGTTGATCCGCGACGTCGCGACACGCGAGCCGAAGGGGAGCACGAGCCCGACCCGCGCCGAGTCCGCGGACCGGATCCGGGTGGCGGCCGAGGTGATCTCGTCGTCGGGGTCGAGGTAGACGATGGTTGCCATGCCGGCCGGAGCCTACCCCCTAGACCTTCATCGCGCGCAGGACCCGGCGGAGCGCCGCGTCGAGCGGGTCCTCCGAGGTCTGCAGCTCGATCGCCTGGTAGGCCAGGCCCGAGCGGGGTGACGTCCTGCTGGTCGACCAGCAGGTCCGTGTCGTCGCGGATCGCCTCGACCTGGCCGGGCGACATGATCGACGACCTCCGGCGGCCGCGAGAACGGCAGGCGCTTCCAGAAGCGCTCGGAGGCGACCGCCTCCCGGATCTCCGGCAGCCGCGAGCCGCCACCGCAGAGGTGGATCCGCGCCGGGAGCATCTCCCCGCCCGCCATCTCCTCCATGACCAGCTCGACGCCCGCGGCCCAGACGCTCACGTCGTCGCCGGACGATCTCCGCGACGTCGTCCCTGCGCTCGACCATCATGCCCGCGGGCGTAGTCGACCTTGAGCGACTCGGCGCGCGGGAACGGCAGGTCCAGCCGGTCCGCGATCGACTTGGTGAACGCACGGCCGCCGAGGGCGAACATCCGGGTGCCCTCGATCCCGCCCTGGCGCACCAGCGCCACGTCCGTCGTGCCGCCGCCGACGTCGATGAACAGCGCCCCGGCCTGGCGGACCTGCTCCGCACCCAGGACCCGGGCCACCGCGTACGGCTCGGCGACGATCTCCAGCAGCTCCAGGTCGAGCTGGCTGGCGACCGACTGGAGCGCGCCCAGGTGAACCAGCGGCGCGAACGCGTTGAAGATGCCGATCTTGACGTGACGGCCCTGGAAGCCGACCGGGTTCGAGAGCCCGTAGCCGTCGATCGAGGCGCCGACGATGGCGCTGTGGACCAGGCGGACGTCGACGTGCGGGAGGCCGGTCTCCCAGGTGATGGCGCGCTCCGCCTCGCGCAGGGCCTCCTTCTGGACGCTGTCGATCAGCCTGACCAGCTCCGCGTCGTTGATGGCGATCGCGGGCTTCTTGCGCTCCTGCGTGAGCGTGGTCGTGAAGCCCTTGACCAGCTCGCCCGCGATGCCGATCACGACCTGCGACGGCCGGAAGCCGGCCATCTCCTCGGCCTCCTGGAGGGCGACCGCGCAGTTGTCGACCACCGCGGCGATGTCCGCGACCGTCCCGGACTGCATGTGGGACAGGCCCTGCCTCTTGCGCCCCACGCCACGGACGAGGCCCTTCCCGTGGTCGTCGATCTCGAACACGAGCGCCTTGGCGAACTCCGTGCCGATGTCGAGCGCCGTGCACGCCGCCGGGACCGGCGCCTCGTCACGGTTCCAGATCCGGCGCAGGAACGCCATCTAGGCCGCCACGGACGCGACGACGGCGCAGGCCATCACGTGGCGCGCGGCGAGCGCAGCGGCCGCCCGAACGGCCGCGATAGCGTCTCCGAGCCCCTCCCGGCGCGAACCCTTGCCCTGGGCCATCTCGGCGCGTCCCCCACCCCGACCGTCCATACAACGTCACGGCAGCCTGGACCAGCCTGCCGGCCGCGAGCCCGCGGGCGACGAGGTCATCGCTCACGGTCACGAACAGCTGCGGCTCGTCCGCGTCCAGCCCGAGGGCGATGACGCCGCTCGCCAGGACGACCCGGACGTCCTTCGCGAAGCCCTTCAGCGCCTCGATGGACTCGAGGTCCAGCGCCGCGCCGACGAAGGCCACGCCGGGCGCGATCTCCTCGGCCCTCGCGGCGACGTCCTGCGGGCCTCGGGCGGCTGCCGGCCGCGGCGCCGGCCCGGAGCCGCCGCCTCGTCTCGCGGAGCTCGTCCTGGAGCGCCAGGATCCTCTCCTCGAGCGCCTCCGTGGTCCGGGCGCCGACCGCCGCGGAGGCGCGGTCCAGCGAGGGCGAAGCGCTCCTCCATCAGCCGGTCGGCGGCGACGCCGGTGACCGCCTCGATGCGCCGCATCCCGGAGCCGATGCTCCGCTCGCCGGTGATGACGAAGCTGCCGACCTGGCCGGACGCGCGGCAGTGCGTCCCGCCGCACAGCTCGTGGCTGAAGCCGTCGACCCGGATCGTCCGCACCCGCTCGCCGTACTTCTCGTCGAAGAACGCGTCCGCGCCCGCGTCCTGGGCCTCGGCCATGGTCATCCACTCGACGCTCACGGCCCGGTCCTCGCGGACGACGGCACGCACCTCGCGCTCGATCGCGACCTTCTCGACGTCCGTCAGGCCGCGGTCGAACGGGAAGTCGAAGCGCAGGTAGTCCGGGGTCACCAGCGAGCCGGCCTGGCGGGCCCGCTCGCCGACCACGTTGCGCAGCGCGCGGTGGAGGAGGTGCGTGCCCGTGTGGTTGCGCATCGTGTGCGCGCGGCGCTCGGCGTCCACCTCCGCCCGCACGGGGTCGCCGAGCCGGACGAGGCCACGGAGGGTCCCGCGGTGGACGGTCAGGCCAGCGGTCTGCGTGCCGGCGACGCGCTGGACGTCCTCGACCTCGAACAGGATCGTGCCGTCCGGCCCGCGGATGATGCCGCGGTCCGCGACCTGGCCGCCACTCTCGGCGTAGAACGGGGTCCGGTCCAGGACGATCTCTGCCTGGGCCCCCGCATCGGCCCGGAGCTCGACCTCGGGGACGGCCTCGAGCATCCCGTACTCCACGCCGTCGCGCAGGATCGTCACCACGGTTGCGTCGGCGGCGGTTGTCTCGTAGCCCAGGAACCCGGTGGGGCCGGTGCGGCCGAGGATCTCCGCATACCTCGAGGCGGCCAGGGCGGCCTCCGCCAGGCCGGTCCTGGTGTGGCTCCGGCTGCGGTCGCGCTGCTCCGCCAGGGCGTCCCGGAACCCGACGAGGTCCGTTCGGACGCCGTACTCGGCCGCCAGCTCCACGGTCAGGTCGATCGGGAAGCCATAGGTGTCGTGGAGCCGGAAGGCGACCGAGCCGGGCAGGACGGGGGCGTCCGCCGGGAGGGCCTCGGCCAGGCGGCCGACGGTGCGTTCGGCGGAGGTCAGCGGGATCAGCGCCTCCTCCAGGTGACCCATGCCGGCCTCGAGCGTGCGGTTGAACTGGCGCTCCTCGCGTCCGATGACGCCCAGGATCTCGTCCTGGCGCTCCGCGAGGTGCGGGTAGGCGGCCGCCATGGTGTCGATCACGACGCGCGCGGTCTCGCCCAGGAACGGCTCGGTGCGGCCGAGCAGGCGTCCGTGGCGGATGGCGCGGCGCATGATCCGGCGCAGGACGTAGCCGCGGCCCTCGTTTGCGGGCAGGACGCCGTCGGCGATGAGGAACGTGACCGCGCGACTGTGATCCGCGATGACCTGGTAGCTGAAGCGCTCCGCCTCGAAGCCCTCCGGGTCGTGGCCCAGGAGGTCGCGCATCCGAGCGTGGATCGGCGCGAACAGGTCCGTGTCGTAGTTGCTGGTGACGCCCTGGACGACGCTCGCGATCCGTTCCAGGCCCATGCCGGTGTCGACGCCCGGCGCGGGCAGCGGGGTGAGGCTCCGGTCCGGGTGGAGCTCGAACTCCATGAACACGAGGTTCCAGACCTCGAGCCAGCGCGGGCAGTGCTCCGAGTGGTCCGGGACGCACTCGGGACCCTCGGAGAGGTGGGCGCCACGGTCGTAGTGGAGCTCCGAGCACGGGCCGCAGGGTCCGACGTCGGCCATGCGCCACCAGTTCTTCTCGTCGCCGGCCGGGAAGTCGCCCCAACGCACCAGGCGCTCCGGGGGCAGGCCGATCTCGTCCCTCCAGACGTCGTGGGCCAGGTCGTCGGTGGAGTAGACGGTCGCTGCGAGACGCTCGGCCGGGATCCGGAGATCCCGGGTCAGGAAGTCCCACGCCCAGTGGATCGCCTCGCGCTTGAAGTAGTCGCCGAAGCTCCAGTTGCCGAGCATCTCGAACAGGGTGTGGTGCCGGGGCGTCCGCCCGACCTCCTCGAAGTCGTTGTGCTTGCCGGCGACCCGCAGGACCCGCTGGTAGTCCACGGCCCGGACGTAGTCGCGCTTCTCCGCGCCCGTCAGCGCGTCCTTGAACTGGACCATGCCGGAGTTCGTGAACAGCAGGGTCTGGTCACCGGCCGGCACCAGGCTGGCGCTGGGCACCACGGTGTGCCCGCGCTCGGCGAAGAACTCGATGAACCGGGCGCGGATCTCTGCCGCCGTGAGGTACGGGATGACGCGATCGGGCGAGGAGGGAGTGGACATCGGCTCAATGGTAGCGAACGGGGACCCGGCGCTTCCGGAGTTGCGGCGCTCCGGCGACCTGGCCGGCCGACGCGCCGACCGGCCGACGCTCAGCGCCGCGCCCGGCGTCCCTCGCCGGTACGATCGCCCCGGTCGCCGTGGCGGCGAAGGAACGAGCCGCCGGCCAGCGCGGCCCCGACCAGGGCGCCGATCGCCAGGCCACCGAGGAACCGGCGCGACCGGTCGCTCTCGCCGCCGAGCAGCTCGGCGAGGTCCGCCACCGCTGCGAGCGGCCCGGGGACGCCGGCCGCGACCGACGGGCGACGCACGTCCCCGACGCGCCTGCGACTCATCCCCAGCCCGTCCGGTGCGTGCGGCTCATCCCCCGCCCGCCTTCTCCGACTGGGGTCCCAGGGTCGCCAGGACGGCCACGATGCCGATGCCCAGCCACGCGCCGATCGAGGCCGGGACGAGCGCGAAGTCCCCGATCGCCAGCCAGTCGATGCCCAGCCGGCCCCCGATCGCCGCGCCGGCCCATGCGCCGAGGGCGGCCGCGAGGTAGATCAGCGGCAGGCGGCCGCCCGCGTTGCCGCGCACCAGGACGTAGATGGCCGTGTGGACCAGGCCCACCAGGAGCGCCAGGGGCAGGCCCGGACCGATCGTCACGCGGACGCTCGCGCGGGTGCTGCTGGTGCCAGGGGCGCGGGTGCTGCGGGTGAGGCGTGCCCTGCCGGTGACGGAACCGCGGCCGAGGTGGGACAGCGCGATCCTGCCACCACCCAGGCAGACGTCGCCGTCGTAGAGCACGCAGGCCTGGCCCGGGGCGATCGCCCACACGGCCGCGTCCGTCGCCACCGTCCAGCGCCCGTCTGCCACCGGCCGCACCGTGGCGTCCACGAGGGGTGCGCGGTGGCGGATGCGGACCTGCGCCCGGAAGGAACCCGGCACCAGGTCGCCGGGCGTGCTCGCCGGTGGTCGCCCGTCGATGAAGCTCGCCGCCTCGAGCGGCACCTCGCGTGTCTCGAGGTCCTCTCGCCGTCCCAGCACGATCAGGTTCGAGGACGGGTCGATGCGCGAGACGAACCGGGGCTCGCCGAGGGCCACGCCGAGCCCCTTGCGCTGGCCGACCGTGAACCCGGCCGCGCCCGGGTGCTCCCCGACCGCCGTTCCATCCGCGTCCAGCACCACCCCGGGGCCGGCGTCCAGCCGCCGCGCGTCCTCAGCTCCTCGCGGTAGTCGCCGCCCGGGACGAAGCAGATCTCCTGGCTCTCCGGCTTGTCGGCAGTCACGAGGCCGAGCCCCCTGGCGATCCCCCGAACCTCGGGCTTGGTCAGGTCGCCCAGCGGGAAGCGGCTGTGCCACAGCTGGTCCTGGCGGAGACCGTAGAGGAAGTACGTCTGGTCCTTGCCCTCGTCCGCGGCGCGGACGAGTCGGGCGCGGGGCCCCGCGGCCGTCTCCACGACCGTTCGGCGGGCGTAATGCCCGGTGGCCACCGCCTCGCACTCGTAGAGGTGCCGGGCGCGGTCGAGGAGCGCGCCGAACTTGACCAGGGTGTTGCACTCCACGCATGGGCTGGGCGTGCGGCCGCCCAGGTAGTCGGACACGAACGGCTCGATGACGCCCGCCGCGAACTCGCGCTCGAGGTTCAGGACATAGAACGGGATGCCCAGCCGCGCCGCGACCCGGCGCGCGTCGTCGGCCGCGTCGGCCGAACAGCAGCTCTTGCGGAACTCCGAGTAGCTGTCCGCCACGTCGTGGAGCCGCATCCAGATGCCGACGACGTCGTGCCCCTGCTCGTGCAGCAGGGCCGCCGCGACGGAGCTGTCCACGCCACCGGACATGGCGACGAGGATCCGGCTCACCCGGCCGGCACCCCGTCCGGGAGCCTCGCACCGAGCCGTGCGATGACCGCGGGCACGACGCGCGCCGCCTCGTCGATCTCGACGTCCGTGGTGGTCCGGCCGAGGCTGAGTCGGAGGGAGCCACGCGCCTCCTCGGGGGGGAAACCCATGGCCGCGAGGACGTGGCTCACCTCGGAGGAGCCGCTGCTGCAGGCGGACCCGGTGGACGCCGCGATCCCCTCGAGGTCGAGCGCCAGGGTCACGGAGCCGCCGTCGATCCCGGGCACGACGACCGACAGGATGTGTGGCAGGCGATCCACGGGGTGGCCGGTGAGCTCCACGCCCGGCACCGCGAGCAGCGCCGCGCCGAGGCGGTCGCGCATCGCCGCCACGCGGGGTCCGGTCATCGAACGCTCGGCGGCGGCGAGCTCGAACGCGGTGGCCATGCCGACGGACCCGGCCACGTTCTCCGTCCCGGCGCGGCGATGCCGCTCCTGCGATCCGCCGTGCTGCTGGGCCAGGATGTGGGTCCCGCGCCGGATCCACAGCGCCCCGGTGCCCTTGGGTCCCTCGACCTTGTGCGCGGCGAGCGCGACCAGGTCCGCTCCCAGCGCCCCGACGTCGAGGTCGACCCAGGCGGCGGCCTGCACGGCGTCGACGTGGAGCAGCACCCCGCGGTGGGCCCGCACGACGTCGGCGATCTCACGGATGGGCAGGATGGTGCCGACCTCGTTGTTCGCGAGCATGACCGAGACGAGGATCGTGCGGTCGGTGATCGCGGCCTCGACGTCCGCCGGGTCCACGCGCCCGTAGCGGTCGACCGGGACCTCGACGACCTCGAAGCCGAACTTCTCCAGGTGCGCGAGGGCGTGCCCGACGGCGTGGTGCTCGACCGGGGTGGTGACGATCCGGTGGCCCCTCGCCTTGCCGGCCCAGGCCGCGCCCTTGAGGGCGAGGTTGTCGGCCTCGGTGCCGCCGCTCGTGAACACGATCTCCCGGGCGTCGGCGCCGATGGCCCGCGCGAGTCGCTCGTGCGCGTCGTCGAGGGCCTCACGGGCGATCCGGCCGAACGCGTGCGACGACGAGGGGTTGCCGAAGACGCCGTCCAGGAACGGCAGCATGGCGTCTCGGACCTCCGGGCGCAGCGCGGTCGTCGCGGCATGGTCGAGGTAGATCGGCATCGTCCGCGGATTGTAGTCCGGCCGCCCTCCCGGGCCTCTCGAACCGGGTCGCGCGCTACACTGGCGCCCCGCTCGGGTCCTGCCGGGCCGGTCCGAAGGAGTACCCACGCTCATGCGTCGCACGCTGCTGGTCGCGGTCCTCATCGCGCTTATCGCGCCCGTCCTCGCCCAGGCCGGCCCGACGGCGTCGGCCGCGTCGAACGCGGTGACCGGGACGGTGACGAGCAAGGAGAAGATCGCGCTCTCGCCACAGGCGGTGACGGTCGTGACCCTCGCCGACCAGCAGGCGGGCGCGAACACGTCCGTGGTCATCGGCCAGCAGACGATCACGGGGGCCAGTTCCCGATCGCCTTCAGCGTCCCGTACGGGACGATCGACCCGACCCACAGCTACGCCCTGTTCGCCAGCGTCATGGATGCAGGGACCGTCCGCCAGACCTTCGAGGCCGTGCCGGCGATCACGGGCGGACCCACGACCGGCCTCGTGCTGCCCGTGGTGTCGACGGCCACGGCCGATGCGGAAACGGTCACCGGCACGATCACGAAGTCCGACACGGCCGCGCTCACCGCGGCAGCCGTCGCATACGCGATCCTCATCGACACCAAGACCAACACGCTGACGGCCCGCCAGGTCCTGCCGGCGCCGGGCGCCACCCCGGTCAAGTTCCAGATCAGCTACGACCCCGGGATCATCGATCCGTCGGCGACCTACGTCGTCAAGGCGATGATCGTGGACGGGAGCACTTCCTGGGAGAACCGGACCGGCGTGGACGCGGTGACGAACGGCGCTCCGGTCACCGGCCTCGCGATCCCGGTCGCGACGGTCGGCACGGCGCAGCCGACCGCCGCGCCGACGGCGGCACCAACCGCCAAGCCGACGCCCAAGCCCACCGCCAAACCCACCGCCGCGCCCACCGCAAAGCCCACGGCCAAGCCGACCGCTGCACCCACGGCGGCACCAACCGCCAAGCCCACCGCCGCCCCGACGGCCGCACCGACCGCGGCCCCGACGGCCAAGCCGACCGCAGCACCGACTGCCGCACCGACCGCCGCCCCCACCGCGGCACCCACCGCGGCACCGACTGCCGCACCGACCGCCACGCCAACGGCAACGCCGACGCCGCCCCCGACCGCGAGCCCGACCGCCGCCCCGACTGCGAGCCCGACCGCCGCGCCGACTGCCGCGCCGACCTCCGGGACGATCACCGGCACGCTGACCTGGGCCGAGAAGAACGAGCCATCCGCCGACGCCCATGGCATCGTGATCCTCGTCTCGGGTACCGCTGGTCCGACCGCCGGCACCACCATCGCCTTCACCGAGTTCACCGATCCCGGCCCGCAACCCGTGCCCTGGAAGCTCGTGTACCCGTTCTCGGCGCTCGTCGAAGGCACCTCGTACCGCCTCTACGCGGGCATGGTGGACGGCGATCTCGCCTGGGTGACGCCGATCGGGGTACCGGTGGAGACCGGCGTCGCGCTCGTCGAGAACGTCGAGCTGCCGCTCGCGTTCCGGCCAGACCTCCTGAAGGGTGCCGTGACCGGCACGATCAACGGCGTCGGGCTCGACTCCGGGAGTCCCAATTCCTGGGGCACTGCGTCCCTGGTCGATGTCACGAGCGGGGTGACCGTCGGATTCCAATTCATGCAGCCCACGACTGCGGCTCCCGTGCCCTACTCCATCCCGTACGATCCTGCGACGGTCAATCCGAATGCGGACTACGTCGTCGTCAGCGGGATCTGGGACGGCTCCACGCAGTGGCTCTCGACGGCCGGCGTCCCGGTCCTGACGAAGGGCAACGCGCGCTCCGATGTCCAGGTGGT
This sequence comes from uncultured Chloroflexia bacterium, assembly GCA_963776395.1. Classification (GTDB taxonomy): domain Bacteria; phylum Chloroflexota; class Limnocylindria; order Limnocylindrales; family CSP1-4; genus CAIXZV01. The sequence goes on from CAVZML010000004.1 coordinate 85,249, forward strand.
GGTAACGCCGGTCGCCACGCCGGCACCGGCGGCCAGTCCGGTGCCCACACCGGCGCCCGTCGCACCCGCCGGGTCCGATGGCGGATCCGGCCCGATCCTGCTCATCCTGCTCCTGGTGGCCGGCGGGATCGGCGTCGGGGTGTACGTCGTCCGCTCGCGGCGCACCGCCGCCTAGGGATCATCACAGTCCGGGAGGCTCTTGGCGCCGCATCAGGGCGGTGAGATGATCGCGCCATGAACCCGACGTTCATCGTCACGTCCGCGGCGGTCGTTCTCGCGGCATTCGCGGTCCCGTTCCTGGCCAGCCGCATCGTGCGGGCCCACGACGACGGCTGGTTGGGGGTGTTCTTCCCGAGCCACGAGCCACGCTGGCCGGCCGGGATCCAGGAGCAGGACGAGATCCCCTGGCGATGGCGGGGAACGGAGCCCCGGGTCGATCCTCCGGCGCCGCGCAGGGTGCCGCCGCCCGTCGACCCCGACGCGTCGATCCGCCCGGTGCCCGTGGAACCCATCCATCCCCGGACCCGCGCTCACTGATCGATCACCGGGACGGGGACCACCGGCCCGGGGCCGCTACGCTTCGGGCTCGACCCTCGAGAGATCGTAGGCGCGGCCCCGTTCACGCTCGCGTTCGTGCTTCGCCAGCAGGCGCTTGCGGAGGCGGATCGCGGACGGCGTCACCTCGACCAGCTCGTCGGTCCCGATGAACTCGATCGCGCTCTCGAGCGTGAGCGGCCGGGGCGGCGTGAGGCGCAGCGACTCGTCGTGGGAGTGCGTCCGGATGTTGGTGAGCTTCTTCTCTTTCGTGGCGTTGACGTCCATGTCCCCGGACCGCGCGTTCTCGCCCACGATCATCCCCTCGTAGACGTCGACGCCAGAGCCGATGAACAGCTCCGACCGGTCCTGGAGGTTGAACAGGCCGTAGGCGTTGGACGTTCCCGTCCGGTCGCTCACGAGGACACCGTTGGTCCGGTGCGTCACCTCGCCGGCCCACGGACCGTAGCCCTCACCGATCTGGTGGAGGAGCGCCGTGCCGCGCGTGTCGGTGAGCAGCTGGCCGCGATAGCCGATGAGGCCGCGGACGGGCAGGACGAACTCCATCCGGACCCGGCCGTCGGCGTCGGTCGACATCTGCTCGAGGCGGCCCTTGCGGCCGGCCAGCGCCTGCTGCACGACGCCGATGTAGTCGGGCGGGATGTCGATCGTGACCCGCTCGTAGGGCTCGTGGACATCGCCGCCGATCGTCCGGAGGATGACCTCGGGGCGGCTCACGGTGACCTCGTACCCCTCGCGGCGCATCTGCTCGATCAGGACGGCCAGCTGGAGCTCGCCGCGGCCGCGGACCTCGAACGTGTCGCCCGACTCGGTCGGGTGGACCTCGATCGAGACGTTGCCCAGGACCTCGCGCTCGAGGCGCGCCTTGATCTGGCGCGACGTGACGTACCTGCCGTCGCGGCCGCCGAGCGGCGAGGTGTTCACCCCGAAGGTCATGCTCAGCGTCGGCGCATCGACGTCCAGGCGCGGCAGCGGGCGCGGGTCGCCTGGCTCGGTGATGGTGTCGCCGATCGTGACCTCGGGGAGGCCGGCCACGGACACGATCTCGCCGGGCCCCGCCTCCAGGATGTCGATCCGCTCCATCCCGTGCGCTGTCTGGAGGCTGGAGACGGTGCCCGTGAGCGTGATGGTCCGACCCGGCTCGATCGCGCCGGCGGTATCGTCCGCCTCCTCGCGCACGACCGTGATCCGCTGACCCATCCGGATCGTGCCGTTGCGGATCCGGCCGACCGCCATCCGGCCGACGTACTCGTTGGCGGACAGGTTGGTGACCAGCAGCTGGAGTGGGTGGCCGGGCTCGAACACCGGGGCCGGCGTCACGTGGACGAGGATGTCCAGCAATGGTCGCAGGTCGGTCCCGGGGACGGCGAGGTCGCGCGTCGCGGTGCCCAGCTTCGCGTTCGTGTAGACGACCGGGAAGTCGATCTGGTGCCCGTCCGCGCCGAGATCCATGAACAGCTCGTAGACGTCGTCGAGCACCTCGGCAGGCCGTGCGTCCTGGCGGTCGATCTTGTTGAGCGCCACCACGACCGGCAGGTGGCGGGCCATCGCCTTCTGGAGGACGTAACGTGTCTGCGGGAGCGGGCCCTCGGCGGCGTCGACCAGCAGCAGGACGCTGTCGACCATCAGCAGGCTGCGCTCCACCTCGCCACCGAAGTCCGCGTGCCCGGGCGTGTCCACGATGTTCAGCCGCACGCCGCCGACGTCGATCGTCGTCTGCTTCGCGAGGATCGTGATGCCCTTCTCGCGCTCGAGGTCGCCCGAGTCCATCACGCGGTCCACCACGGCCTGGTTCGCACGGAAGGCGCCGGTCTGGCGGAGCAGCGCGTCCACGAGGGTCGTCTTGCCGTGGTCGACGTGGGCGACGATCGCGACGTTCCGGAGATCCTCGCGGACGTCGTGGGCGGGTTGGGCTGTGGGCACGGCGGAGCCGGGAGCGTCATTCATGGGCCGCTGAAGTTTCGCACATGCCGCCCTTTCGGGCCGTGACCGCCGGTGACGGGCCGTGACCGCCGTGACGGGCCGGACCGCCCGGCGCCGATACACTCGCCTCGGCCGCCTGACAGAGGCGCATACCCGTGCACGAGGAGAGCCAATGACCGTCGCCGCCGTGATCCTGGCCGCGTCCCCCACCTCTGCCCTGGCCGATTCCGACGGAACGCCGGCCGTCCGACGCCTGGCCGAGGTCGCGTGGGCGGGCGGCGCGACCCCCGTCGTCGTCGTCTCGTTCGATCCCGACGGGACGGTAGGCTCCGCCCTCGCCAACACGGAGGCGACGCTCGCGGAGCCGGTCGCGGTGGCACTCGGCCCCGTGGGCCAGATCGCTGCCGGCTGCGACGCCGCCGTCCGCCTGGTCGCCGAAACCGACGCGGCCCTGGTCTGGCCCGCGCGCCTCGCGTGGGTGGACGCCGAGACCGTGACCACACTCATCGCGGCGCACGGCGGTGGACCGCGACGCGGTGCTGCGTCCGGCCTTCGCTGGCGAGGACGGCTTCCCGGTGCTGCTCCCGGTGACCCACCTGGCCGCGTTCCGGGCGCTCGCGGCGGACCGGATGCCGGGCGAGCTCTTCGAGGACCTGGCCGCGACAGGCGTGCCGGGCGGCTCGATCGATACCGGTGACCCCGGCGTCACGCACGACGTGGCCGTCCCGCGTGGGGAGCTCCCGCCGTACGCCGGCCCGCCCGAACCCGCCGACGCCCACGCCCACGAGTGGGGAGCGGCCACGGCCGACGACCCGGACGACGCCCCCGTCCCGGGGCCGGCGCGGCTCGCCTCCGACGACCCGTCGTCCTGAGGGCCCCGCCGCGATGGCCCGTCTCCACCGCCCGCGCCGGCGGACCGTCGGAGTCGTCCTGCTCGCGATCGTCGCCCTGCTCGCGGCGGGGTGGCTGTGGTACACGCAGCCCCAGCCGTTGCTCCCCGAGGCGACGGCCTCGCTCGCGTCGACGCCGGACGTCACCTTCACCCAGACGGACGGTCGCCTCGAGTGGGCGCCCGCGGACGGCGTCTATGACACGGGCCTGATCATCTACCCGGGTGGGAAGGTGCCCGCCGCCGGGTACGGGCCGACGGCGCAGGCCATCGCCGCCCGGGGCTACCTCGTCGTGATCACGCCGATGCCGTTCGACCTCGCCGTCTTCGGGATCGGGTCGGCGGACGGCGTGATCGCCGCCCACCCCGAGGTCGCCACCTGGGCGATCGCCGGCCACTCGCTCGGCGGGTCGATGGCGGCGCAGTACGCCGCGGACCATCCGGACGCGATCGACGGGATCGCGTTCTGGGCCTCATACCCGGCGACGGACCTGTCCGGGCGCGACCTTCGGGCGGTGTCGATCTACGGGACGCTGGACGGAGGGGCGGCCCGGATGTCCGGCCCCGAATCGCGGGCGAAGCTCCCGGCGGACACCGCCTTCGTCCCGGTCGAGGGCGGCAACCACGAGCAGATGGGCTGGTACACCGGCCAGCCGAACGACCCACCGGCGACGATCGGGCGCGCGGAGCAGCAGCGGCAGGTCGTCGACGCGACGGTCGCTATGCTCGAGACGATCGCGCCGCCCCCGCAATAGCTGCCTACCGGGCCTCCCGCCGCGTCGCGAGCGCGACGCGGACCCGGGCCGGCGCCCCGGTCGCGAGCGCCATGCCGCCGAGGACCAGGGCCACGCCGGCCAGCTGCCAGCCGGACGGTGCCTCGGCCAGGAGGACCGCGCCGAGGAACATGGTCGTGATTGGCTGCACGAACAGCAGGACCGACGTGATCACCGCGGGCAGCCGCGGCAGCGACACCTGGATGAACAGGTAGCCGACCGACTGGGACAGGATGCCCAGCGCCAGCAGGCTGGCGAGGGCAGGCAGGCCCGGGTCGAGGTCGAGGTCGCCGATGGCCGCGCCGAACAGCCCCGCGAGGGCCGCCGTGACGGCCGTCGCGATCGCGACCGGACCGGCGGGCCGGCGGTCCGGGCTTGCCCGGCGGATCACCAGCAGGTATCCGGAGTACGCCGCGGCCGTCACCAGGCCGATCAGGACGCCGAGCTGCGGGTTCGACCCGTACGCGCCCGACCCCACGATGCCCGAGATCAGCACGACGCCGACCAGCATGATCGGCAGGGCAACGACGACCTCCCGCCGCAGGCGCTCCCCGAACAACGCCCAGGCCGACAGGCCCACGATCAGCACCTGCAGGTTGCCCATCACGGTGCCGAGGCCCGCGCCGATCCAGTCGACCGCGTAGTGGAAGGTGACGAGGTCCACGGCGAAGAACACGCCGGCCAGGGTGCTCAGCCCGATCGTCCGGCGTGACATCGGGCCCAGCGCGCTCCATTCGGAACGGGCGACGAGCACCAGGAGCGGCAGCCCGAAGAGGCACCGGAAGAAGACGCCGGTGGCCGGCGACACGCCCGACCAGAGGTAGAAGATCCCCGAGAACGCGATGGCGAGGGCGCCGGCGATCGCCGCCGTGCGGGGCCGGGCAGCGACCCGGTCGAGCAGCGTCACGCCGGCGGGCCGGCGGGCGGGACGGGACGCTCGGTCAGACCGGCTTGCCCGGGACCCCGACGAACCGCAGCCCGAGGTCCGCGTACTGGCCGTCGTCGGGCGCCGACGGCGCCTCGAGCATCAGGTCGGAGCCCGACTGGGTCTTGGGGAACGCCATGACCTCGCGGATGTTCGTCTGGTAGCTGAGCAGTGCGGCCCAGCGGTCGATCCCGAGCGCGATGCCGCCGTGCGGCGGGGCGCCGTACTCGAACGCCTCCAGCATCGCGCCGAAGCGCTCCTTCATCTGCTCGAGGGTGTAGCCCTGCAGGTTGAAGCTGCGCGCCAGGAGATCCGGCTTCCAGATCCGGACCGACCCTCCGCCCAGCTCCCAGCCGTTGAGCGCGACGTCGTACTGCATCGCGCGGGCCCTGCCCGCCGGGTCGCCAGGGCTGCGTACGTCAAGGTCGCCCGATGTCGTCGTCAGCAGGACCTCGTCCTCGGGGACCACGCCGCTGAACGGGTTGTGCGTGGCGTCCCAGCGGTTGAACGGCGCGTCCCACTGGTACATCGGGAAGCGGTGGACCCAGCAGTAGGCGAGCTGGTCGGGGTCGGCGAGCCCGAGACGGGCGCCGAGCTCGACCCGCAGGCGGCCGAGGACGTCGTTCGCCGTGTCCGAGGCGTCTGCGATGACGAGGATCAGGTCGCCTTCTCCCGCGCCCGCGCGCTCCCGGACGGCCGCCTGCATCTCCCGGGAGAGGAACTTCGCGATGGGCCCGTGGAGCTCGCCGCCGGCCAGGACGGAGAGGTGCACAAGGCCCTTCGCACCGAGCCGCTTCACGAGCTCCGTGAGCTCATCGATCTGGTGCCGCGACACGCGCGCCCATGCCCGGGGCCGTGACGCCCTTGACCCGCCCGCCGGCGGCCAGCGTCTCGTCGAACACGCGGAAGCCGGACGCGGGGACGCCGTCCGGGCCGACCAGCGCGGGTGCCAGGTCGAACAGCTCGATCCCGAACCTCAGGTCCGGCTTGTCGGAGCCGTAGAGCTCGATGGCCTCGTCGTAGGTGAAGACCGGAAACGGGATCTGCCGGATCGGCCGGTCGGGGGTGGTCGCCCTGGAGACCTCGATCACCATGTGCTCGATGAAGGCCATGACGGTGGCCTCGTCCACGAAGCTCATCTCGAGGTCGAGCTGCGTGAACTCCGGCTGGCGGTCGCCGCGCAGGTCCTCGTCCCGGAAGCAGCGGGCGATCTGGAAGTAGCGGTCGATACCCGCCACCATCAGCAGCTGCTTGAGCTGCTGCGGGGCTCTGCGGCAGGGCGTAGACGGTCCCCGGCTGGAGCCGGGACGGGACGATGAAGTCCCGCGCCCCCTCGGGCGTGCTCTTGATCAGGTTGGGGGTCTCCACCTCCACGAACCCGTTGTCGACATGGACCTGCCGGATCGCCTGGACGAGGCGGCTGCGGAGGAGCAGGCGGCGCTGCATCGCGTCCCGGCGGATGTCCAGGTAGCGGTACTTGAGGCGGAGGCTCTCGTCGATCGGTGCGTCGGGGTCGTTCACGTAGAACGGCGGCGTCCTCGACTCGTTGAGGATCGTGAACGTACGTGCCTGGAGCTCGACGGCGCCGGTCTCGAGGCTGGCGTTCTCCTGCCCGGGCTGGCGCCGCTCGACCACGCCCTCGACGGTGACCACGAACTCCGAGCGCGCCCTGTTGGCGATCTCGTGCGCCTCGGGAGCGTCCGCGGCGTCGATCACGACCTGGGTGATCCCGTGGCGGTCCCGGAGATCGATGAAGATCAGCTTCCCGTAGTCGCGACGGCGGTGAACCCAGCCGGCGAGCTTCGCCGGCGCTCCGGCATCGTCAACGCGCAGCGCGCCACAGGTATGGGTGCGGTACGGGGTGGCGAGCGAGGCGCGGTCGGCGGGCACGGACGTGGTCTCCGGGTGCGGGTTCGTCGGGCGACCATCGTACGTCACGGCCGCGACCCGCCGCGAAGCGCCGGCGGTCCGGGAGGTGGCGGTTCGGCCGCGTCAGCCGTGCCTGCGGCCGGGGCCAGCCATGCTTCTGGCCGGGGTCAGCCGTGCTCCTTGCCTGCGTCAGCCGTGCCTGTGGCCGGCCTCGGCGCGGGCGAGCTCCCGGGCCAGGTCCCCGATCGGGACCGGCCGCTGCGTCCCGGCCAGGAGGTCCCGCATCTGGACCTGCCCGGCGTCGAGCTCGTCGCCCAGGATGACCGCGAAATGCGCGCCGTCCCTGACGGCCGCCTCGAGCTGGCGCCCGAGCTTGCGCCGCGCGAGGTCGGCCCGCACCCGGAGGCCCGCGGCCCGCAGGTCCGTGGCGACGCGCAGCCGCGAGACCGTGTCGTCCGGGTCAGCCCCCACCACGACGGCCAGCGGTCCAGTCTCGATACGCGCCGTCGCGCCCGCCTGCTCAGCCTGCTCAGCCAGCACGAGAGCCACCCGGTCGAGCCCGAGGCCGAAGCCGATCCCGGGCGTCGGCTTGCCCCCGAGCAGCGCGACGAGGCCGTCGTACCGGCCGCCGCCGCCAAGAGCCTGCTGCTGCCCCTCTCGACCCGCCACGTAGAACTCGAATGCGGTGCGGGTGTAGTAGTCCAGTCCCCGGACGAGGGCCGGCTCGACACGGAACGGCACGCCGAGCGCGGCGAGGTGCGCCCTGAAGGACTCGAAGTGCGCCGCGCAGGCAGCGCACAGGTGGTCCGTGATGCGCGGCGCGGCCGCATTGAGCCCCGTCATCGCGGGGTCCTTCGAGTCCAGCAGCCTCAGGGCGTTGCGCTCCAGGCGGTCGAGCTCCGTGGGGGGCAGCGAGGCCGCGTGCCCGCGGTAGTAGTCCGTGAGCCTCTCGACATAGGCGGGCCGGCAGGCCGGATCCCCGATCGAGTTGACCAGGACCTCCACACCCTTGACGCCGGCCTCCACGAAGAAGCGATGGCCGAGCTCGACGATCTCGGCGTCGATGGCCGGTCCCCCATCGCCGATCGCCTCCACGTCGAACTGCCAGAACTGGCGGTAGCGCCCGGCCTGCGGACGGTCGTAGCGGAACATCGGCCCGGTCGTGGTCAGCTTCACCGGCTGCGGCCACGTCTGCATCCCGTGCTGGACGTAGGCCCGGACGATCCCCGCCGTGGGCTCCGGGCGCAGCGCCCAGGCCTCCGCTTCGTCCGTCCGCGGCGCGATCCGGAACAGCTCCTTCTCCACGACGTCGGTGACCTCGCCGATCCCGCGCTCGAAGACGGCGACCTGCTCGAACAACGGCGTCTCGATCGGCCGGTACCCGTAGCGCGCGGTCAGGGCCGTCGCGGCGCGCTGGAGGCGGTCGAAGACCGCGCGGTCGTCGGGCAGGAGGTCGCGGGTGCCCCGGGGGGCGCGGAAGGTCGGCATCGCCAGAAGTCTAGGCCCCGCACTCCCCGCGCGTCGGGATCGTCCGCGCCGACGTGAGGGCGGGCCGGCAACCCGCCAGGCGGGCAGATCGGGGGTTCCGGCTCCTGACCGCCGCGATATCGTCTGCAGATGCACCGCCGCTGGCATCGGTCTGGATTGGAGTTCACGGCCCCAGGTCGCGCCGGGCGATCCCCATGGCGATGGCGCCTCGGTCCGCCGGGTAGCGGGGCGGCCCTGCTCGTCGCGATCATTCTCGGTTCGGGGGTTGCCGGTACGGCGGGCCCGCTCGCGCCCGCCCGCGCGTCGGACCTCGACACCGGCCCGTCGCGCGGCTCCTCCTCCTTCTCGGCCGACGCGACGCCCGCCCCGACACCGGTACCGACGCCCGATGCGACGCCCGGGGCTACAGCGACATCGACACCGCGACCGACTCCCACGCCGGCGGTCACGCCCGACCCGCGCCGGCTCCGACGCCCGTCGGGACCGCCGGCTCCGACGCCGGTCGGGACCGAGCCGGCTCCGACCGCCACGCCGACCTCGCCCCCGACGACCGCGCCTCCGGCCGACGCCGGACGCGACACCGGCCCCGACGCCGATGCCGACCGCATCCCCGCTGGCGCCGGAGGCCACACTGGTGCCGCAGGCCACCCCGGCGCCGACACCCGCCCCTACGCCGGCGCCGACCCCCGCTCCAGCCGGCGCCCACACCGGCGCCGACCCCGACACCCCTCGCCTTCACCTTCCCGATGACCCCCGTGGCTCTCAGGGCCGTCCCCGCGGGAACCCGCCACTACGAGACCGCGGATCCCCCCAGCCTCGTGATCGGCTCCGACTCGGACCCCGACGGGGTTGCCAAGTACCTTCTCAACGGCGTCGCATACGACCACCCGGTCCGCCAGGCGTCGACGGCGCTGGCGATGCTGAACGGCTATCGCCTGACGGGTGACCCGGCATATCTCGATCGGGCAGTCCGGAACGCGGACCGCCTGATCGCGACCGGCGTCAGCGACGGCGGGGCGCTCTACTTCCCGTACCCGTTCTCGTTCGCCCTCCACAGCAACAAGAGCGAGACGATGAAGCCGCCCTGGTACTCCGCGATGGCCCAGGGCCAGGCGCTCTCGGCGTTCACCAGGCTGTTCGAGGTGACGGGTGACGCCCGGTGGCGAGCCGCGGCCGACGCCGCGTTCGAGAGCCTGAAGATCAAGGGCCCGCGCATCGGAAAGCCGTGGGTGGTCCACCTGGACGCCTCGGGCTACCTGTGGCTGGAGGAGTATCCCTTCGCGCCGAAACCGGACCGCACGTTCAACGGCCACCTCTTCGCCGTGCTCGGCCTGTACGACTACTGGCAGATGACGCACGACCCCAACGCGCTCCTTCTCGTGCGGGGTGCGCTGGCCACGGTCCGGGCCTACTCGACCGCGTGGCGGCTGCCCGGCGGCGTCAGCCGCTACTGCATGGCCCACGTCGTCCGCAACATCCACTATCACGTGCTGCACACGGACCTCGCGTACTCGGTCTACCACGTGACCGGCACACGGTGGTGGGCGATGCTCGGGGACGGGTTCCTCGCGGACTACCCTGACTATGAGTCGGTCTACGGCCCGGTGCGGTTCGCCGCCACGACCCACACCGGGTACAAGTTCGATAGCGCAGGCCGCGTCGTGGCCCACAGGACGGTCGTCCTCGTCAGGGCATCCGGTGCCGACGCCAGCTCCCGCCGACGTGTGCTCGGCCGATCAGGCGTCTACCTCGCGATCTCGAATGGCACCTTCGCCGGCTATCTTGTCCCCGAACGGCCTGGGCTCAGCTACATCCGCGGGATCGTGTACCGGATCCCCTGGGACCCCGTGCGCAAGCTGGACGTGCGCAAGGGTACCTACACCGCGTTCTCGTTCACCGCGGACGGGTCCATCGACCGCCGCGTCGCGGCCACGATGTCGGCGACCACGCGGATGCACGTCGCCGAGCGGGCGATCATCCTCGGTCGGCTCCACTACCGGATCATCGACGGTCCATGGGCGGGGCTGTGGCTCCCCGCGGGTTCAGGCATCACGCTGTACTAAGAAGGGATCCCGGGGCTCACCGCCGGCCGTGGGCGGGCGCCCGCGCCGTGGCCATGCCTAGGCGAGGCGGCCGGGCTGACGGCGGGTGTCGCGACGCGGGATGGGGGCGGTCGCCACCTTCACCAGCATCTCGCGGTAGATGGCGCCGAGCTGCCACCACGTCATCGTGCGGCTGTGCTCGTGGGCCAGCCGGCCCATCGCCAGGCGACCCTCGGTGTCGTCGAGGAGCCCGACCACCGCGCCGGCCAGCGCCGCGGCATCGCCATGCGGCACGAGCACGCCGCGGCCGTCCGCCAGCACCTCGCGGGCATGGGCGAAGTCGGTGGCGACGACGGGTCGCCCCGCGCCCAGGGCGTAGGGCAGGGTCCCCGATGCGCTCTTGCCCGGGTCCGTGTACGGCGCAACGATGACGTCGGCCGCTTCCAGCCAGCGCGTGAGCTCCACCCGGCCGACGAAGCGGTCGATGAACTGCACCTGGTCGCCGACACCGAGCCGCTTCGCCTGGGCGGAGAGCCCGGCGCGGTACGCAACAGCTGCCTCGGGCGACATGTCCGGGTTGGTGGTGCCCAGCACGACGTACGTGGTCGCGGGGCGCGCGGCGATGATCGCGGGGAGCGCGTCGAGAGCCAGGTCGATCCCCTTGCCGGGCGCCATCAGGCCGAAGCTCAAGAGGACGTCACGGCCGGCCATCCCCACGGCCGGCTTGATCGTCTCGGCGTCCAGCAGGGGCAGGTCGGGTATGCCATGCGGGATCACGGTGACGCGGCCGGGGTCGATCCCATAGACCTCGGTCAGCAGCGTGGCGGCCGCCTGCGACAGGGCCACGACCCCGGAGACGTAGGACGCGAGCCCGGCGATCACCTGGCGCTGCTCCGCGGTGGGAGCCGCCGGCACGGTGTGGAGGGTGGCGACTGCCGGCACCTCGAGCGCCTCGGCGAACTCGAGCACGGCGGTCTCGTCGGGACCCCAGATGCCGAACGCGTGCTGGATGGAGACGACGTCGGCGCAGCCGCGCATCGTCGCGGCCGTGCGTGCGAACTCCTCGGGCTCGCTGGTCCGGAGGCGGTGGTGCACCTCGAGCGGATACGGCGAGGGGAGGTCGGACGCATGGAGGGCGACGATCTCGCGTCCGCCCACGGCGGTTGCCAGGTGCTGGGTGAAGGTTGCGATGCCGCACTGACGCGGCGGATAGGTGGACACGAACGCCGACCGGGTCATGCGGGTTCCTCAGAAGGTGCGGCCGGATGACGCGTCATGGACGGGCAGCGGTCGGGATGCCGGGCGCCCGCCCGGAGGACGGGCGCCGATCCGTTGTGTCAGGCCGCGCGGACGCGGTTGGCGCGCGGGCCCTTGGGGCTCGCCTCGGCGTCGAACTCGACCTTCTCGCCTCCGACCAGCCGATCGAAGTCGAGCGTGCTGTCGAGACCGCCACGATGGAAGAAGTACTCCTTCTCGTCGTCTGCGGCAATGAATCCGAAGCCGCGGTCGGCCACGATGCGCTTGATGGTTCCGGTGGCCATGAGGGCCTCCTTCGCTCCCCGAACTGGGACGGCGGTGACGCACGGTCCGTTCGAAGAGGAGAGTCGACCACGCGGCGCATCGCGACGAGGGGTCGCGAAGGCCCCCATTGTCGCACGAATGTGCCCGAGCCACCACGTGGACGTTGCGAACTCTAACGTTTACGCGAACGGGAAGGTCTTGGTAGACTCGGGCCCGTGAGCCATCCCGATCTCCACTCCCCGGACCGCCGTCGCAGCCCCGCTGCTGCGCATCCAGGAGGTCGCCGCCTCGACGGGCCTCACACCGCGCACGATCCGCTATTACGAGGAGGTTGGCCTCCTTGCCCCGGCGGCGCGGTCGGGGGGCGCCTACCGCCTCTACGACGGTGACGATCTCGAGCGGCTCCGGTTCATCCGGGGGCTGCGTGACGACGCCGGGTTCTCGCTGGCCGAGATCCGGCAGCTCCTGGAGGACGAGCAGGCCCGGGCCCGCAACAGGGCACGATTTCAGGTCGCCAGGGACACGACCGAGCGCCGCTCGATCCTCGTGGAGGCCATGGACCGGGCGGATCGCCAGCGGACCACGCTGGGCGCCAAGGTCGCCCGGCTCGAGTCGATGCTCGCTGAGGTCGACGAGAGGCGCGAACGCCTTGCCTCGCGGCTGGCCGACCTCGACGCCGACCTGGTCGCCGGCCCCGCAGCCGTCGCGGCCCCCGTCGCGGCGCCGCGCGCGCGAAGCCGGAGCGACCCGCCGGGGACGCGCGGTGAGCATCCTGCGGAACGGGTCGCGCGCGTTCCGCCACCGCAACTACCGGCTGTTCTTCACCGGCCAGCTCGTCTCCCTGGTCGGCACGTGGATGCAGACGGTGGCCCAGGCGTGGCTGGTCCTGCAGCTCACCGGTGACCCGTTGCTGCTGGGCGTGGTCGCCGCGATGCAGTTCCTGCCGGTCATGGTCCTGGGCCTGTTCGGCGGGCTGATCGCCGACGCGCTTCCCAAGCGCCCAACGCTGATCGTCACCCAGGTCGTGCAGATGGTGCTGGCGTTCGCCCTGTTCGGGCTCACCGTCACGGGCGCGGTCGAGGTCTGGCAGATCATGGTCCTCGCGCTGCTGCTGGGGATCACCAACGCCGTCGACATGCCCACCCGCCAGTCGTTCGTGGTGGAGATGGTCGGTCGCAGCGACGTCGCCAATGCCGTGGCGCTCAACTCGGCGGTCTTCAATGCGGCCCGGATCGTGGGGCCTGCGATCGCCGGCCTGACGATCGGGGCCTTTGACATCGCCATTGCGTTCCTGATCAACGGCCTCAGCTTCCTCGCGGCGATCGGCGCCTACGCGCTGATGCGCGACGACGAGCTCCTGTCACCCCCGGTCATCGGCCGCCCGCACTCGGTGAGCGAGGTCGGTCAGACCCTGGCTGAGGGCATCCGATACGTGCGGCGGACGGATGTCGTCCTGCTGGCCACCGTGATCGTGGGGCTGGTGTCGCTGTTCGGCATGAACTTCGGGGTGATCATCCCGGCGCTCGCGCGTGACGTGCTCGACGTCGGGCCTGCCGGGTACGGGTTCCTGATGGCCGCGTCGGGGATCGGGTCGCTGGTGGCGGCGCTCTCGATCGCCTTCTCCGGGCGCTCGACGCCGGCGAACATCGCGGGCGGCGCACTGCTCCTCGGCGCGGCCGAGATCGCCGCGGCATTGATCCACCTCTACCCGCTCGCCCTCGTCGCGATGGCGGTCATGGGCTTCGGGGCCATCGGCATGGCCGCCACCGCCAACACGGTGATCCAGCTGACCGTCCCGAACGAGCTGCGCGGCCGGGTGATCAGCGTCTACACGACGGTGTTCGTGGGTTCCTCCCCCATCGGCGGCATCCTCATGGGCTGGGTCGCGTCGCGCTACGGCGTGGACGTGTCACTCGCGGTCGGCGGGGTCGCGTGCGCGGCGCTGGGGCTGATCGCCTTCGCGTGGCTGAGGCGCATCGCCGCCTCCGGCATCCAGCGCAAAGCGGTCCCGACGACGCCGGCCTGACCCGCCCGCTCAGCTGAGGTCGCGCTGGACGCTGAGGACGTCCTTCAGCTGCTCGACCCGGCTCATGACCTTGGCCAGCTGCGCGACCGACGCGACCTGGAGCGTCATCGCGACGACGGCGGCGTGGTCCGGGCTCACGCCCACGTTGGCCGCCAGGATGTTGACCTTGTTCTCGGCCATGATCTGCGTGATGTCGGAGAGGAGCCCCGTCCTGTCGAACGCCTCGACGCGGATCGCGATCGGGTAGGTCTGGGCGGGCGCGGCCTCCCATTCGACGTCGATCAGGCGGCTGACCTCGCGCTCGTTGAGGACCGTGGGACACGAGCGGAGGTGCACGGTGATCCCCTTGCCCCGGGTGATGAACCCGGCGATCGGGTCGCCCGGGATCGGGTGGCAGCACTTGGCGAAGCGGACGAGGAGGTCCCCGACCCCCTTGACGCGGACGCCACCGGTCCTGGCCGGCTGTGGCGGGGCGACCGTCGGGAGCGTGATCTGGCCGTCGTCGAGCACGCCCAGCCGCATGACCACCTGCTGGGCGGAGATCGCCCCGTAGCCGATCGCGGCCAGGAAGTCGTCGACCGAGTCGTGCTTGTAGTACGTGGTGGCGACATCCGCCAGCCTGTCGTGGCCGATCGTCTGGAGGCTGGTCCGGGCCAGGCGCCGGAGCTCGCGCTCCAGCGATTCCCGACCGTGGACGATGTTCTCCGCGCGGTCCTTCTTCTTGAACCACTGGCGGATCTTCTCCCGGGCGTGGGAGGTGCGGACGATGTTCATCCAGTCGCGCGACGGCCCGTGCTCGCCCTTGGTCGTCACGATCTCGACGATGTCGCCGTTGTTGAGCCGGTAGTCCAGCGGCACCAGTCGGTTGTTGACCTTGGCGCCGATCGTCCGGTGGCCGATGTCGGTGTGGATGCGGTACGCGAAGTCCAGCGGCGTGGCGCCAGCCGGCAGGTCCTTCACATCGCCACGGGGGGTGAACACGAAGACCTGGTCCTGGAAGATGTCGAGCTTGATGCCCTCGACGAACTCCGTCGCATCGGAGTCGCTGACGTCGCGCTGCCACTCCATCAGCTGGCGCAGCCAGGCGAGCTTCGCGTCGTAGTCCCGCTCGGCCTTGGAGCCTTCCTTGTACCGCCAGTGGGCCGCGATGCCGACCTCCGACACCTGGTGCATGGCGTGGGTCCGGATCTGGATCTCGAGCGGCTTGCCGTCGAGCGCGATCACGGCCGTGTGCAGCGACTGGTAGAGGTTGTTCTTGGGAACGGCGATGTAGTCGTCGAACTGGCCGGGGATCGGGCGCCAGAGCGCGTGCACGATGCCCAGCGCCGCATAGCAGTCCCGGATGTCGTCGACCAGGAGGCGGATGGCGTAGACGTCGTAGATCTCGCCGAACTCCGCGCTCTTGCGCTGCATCTTCTTCCAGATGCTGTAGATGTGCTTGGGTCGGCCCTGGAGCTCGGCGACGATCCCGGCCTCGGCCAGGCGCGGCCGCAGCTCCTCGATGGCGCGCTCGATGTAGGTCTCGCGGCTCGTCCTGCGGGTGTCGAGGAGCTTCGCGAGGTCCCTGAAGGCCTCCGGCTCGAGCGCCTTGAACGAGAGGTCCTCCAGCTCCCACTTGATCTGCCAGATTCCCAGGCGCTCCGCCAGGGGCGCGTAGATCTCCATCGTCTGGCGGGCGATGCGCTGCTGCTTCTCGACCGGGAGCGCGCCGAGGGTGCGCATGTTGTGGAGGCGGTCGGCGAGCTTGATGAGCACGACCCTGATGTCGTCCGCCATCGCCAGGAACATCTTCCGGATGTTCTCGGCCTGCTGCTGCTCGTGGCTGTGGGTGCTGAACTTGGACAGCTTGGTGACGCCGTCCACGAGATGGGCGACCTCGGGCCCGAAGCGGTCCTCGACGTCGGCGAGGCTGTACTCCGTGTCCTCGGGCACGTCGTGGAGGAGCGCGGCGGTGACGGCCACCGGGTCGATGCCGAGCTCGGCGAGGATCTGCGCCGAGGCGATGGGGTGGGTGACGTACGGCTCGCCCGACGCTCGGACCTGGCTGGTGTGCGCCTCCGCCGCCAGGTCGAAGGCGCGGTTGACCATGGACAGGTCCGACTGGGGGTGATGCCTGCCGATCGCGGCGAGCAGGTGGCGGCGCAGCCCCTCGAGGTCGAGCCGGACCGTCGACGGAGCCGTCGCGGCGATCGGGCCGGACTCGATGTCCGAGTCGAGCGGTCCGGCCACGCGGCGCGCGGCGCGGCGGCCGCCCGCGAGACCCGCGCGCGCCGGCGCGAGCGGGGCCTTGGGATCGTGGACGACCTGGTCGGGCATGCGTTGGAGTCTACCGCGCGATGCGCCCGGCCGTCTCGATGGTGTCCGGCGCGGCGCGTGCGTTGATGCCGAGCAGGCCGACGGCCAGGGTGCCGGCCAGGCGCAGGTCGCCGGCGGGCGTCACCACGGCCGACGTGAGGTGGATCGGCAGGTCGCCCCCGGCCGGCAGCAGCACCACGGTCCGGCCCGCCCAGGGCCGTCGAGGATCTCGGCCTCGAGGTCTCCCGCCCCGAACGCCGATGCGGGCGTGGACCGTCACGCCGACCCTCGCCGTCACCCTGTCCGGGGCGGTGAGCGTGACCGAGGTCGGCCGGACACCGAGCTCCGTGGCGACGACGTCGGCCAGCAGCAGCCCGGCCTCCGCGCCATCGATCGTCGTCGCGGCGGACACCGCGTCCCCGCCGCCGGAGAGCGTGATGCGGGCGAGGTCCAGCGGCCGTCCGCCGACGTCCGGCACCGTGACGTCGGTCAGGTCCCCGTCCACGGTCCGGGCCGTCCGGTCGAGGATCGCCACGTCTCCCAGGGCCACGTCGAGCCCTCCGATCTCGAGGTCGCGGAACGTCGCGTGCGTGGCCTGGACGCGGACCCGGTCGGCGTGCAGCCCGAGGAGATCCGTCGGCGGCGAGCTGGTGACGGTCACCGTGGTGTCGTCGGCCTGGAGGCCCGCGGCCGTGATCCCCGCGGTGAGGACCGCGGACGCCGCGGCCGGCAGGCCGACATAGACGCCGAACCCGAGGACGATCGCGCCGAGCAGCAGCGTGAACAGGCAGCCCCGCATCGTCAGCCGCCGGCGAAGCCCATCGCCGCGAGCAGCTCGCGCGCGACGGTCGCCTCGTCCCACGGCAGCGCGTGGTCCGCGTAGAGGATCGTGGGCTCGTGGCCCTTGCCCGCGAGCAGGACGAGGTCGCCAGGACGGGCCCGGCCGAACGCCTCGGCAATGGCCTCCCGCCTGTCCGCGATCGCCAGGACGTCCTCTCCCCGGCGGCGGCCCGCGGCCTCGGCGCCCCGGACGATCTCCTCGAGGATCGCGTACCGGTCCTCGCCCCGCGGGTCCTCGTCGGCGGCGACGACGACGCGGCACCGCGCCCCGGCGATCCGGCCCATCGCGGCGCGCTTGGCCGTGTCCCGCTCCCCGCCCGAACCGAAGACGGCGATGAGCGAGCCGCCCTGGGCCTCGGCCACGGGCGCGAGCAGATCCAGCACGCCCTCCAGCGACGCCGGCGAGTGGGCGTAGTCCACGATGACGCCGAACGGCTGCCCGGCGTCGATGCGCTCCATGCGCCCGGGCACGCCTGGGACGCCCTCCAGCCCGGCCCGGACGGCGGCCGGGTCCAGGCCCAGCGCCTCCCCGAGGGCCACGACCGCCAGCGCGTTGAGGACGTTGAAGCGGCCCGCGAGCCGGAGGGTGAGCGTGCCGGGCCCGGACGGCGCGTCGAACCCGACGCGGAGGTGGCGGGCGTCCTCCTCGACGCCCGTCGCGCGCACGTCGGCCCCGGCACGGGTCCCATAGCCGATCACGATCGCCCCGGCGGCACGGGCCGCCGTCTCGAACTCCGGGGCGGACTGGTCGTCACGGTTGATCACCGCGGCCTTCGGCCACGCCCGACCGGCGACCACCTTGGCCGGGTTCGCGGGACCCGTCGCAAGCGCCGCGAACAGGCGGAGCTTGGCGTCCCGGTAGCGCTCGAAGGTGCCGTGGAGGTCCAGGTGCTCGTGCGTGAGGTTGGTGAGGATGGCGGCGTCGTAGGCGATCCCGGCCACGCGCTCCAGCTCCAGCGCGTGGGACGTGGTCTCGAGGACGGCGGCGGCGTTGCCGGCCCCGCGCATCGCGGCGAGCGTCGCCTGGAGCTCCGGGGCGGCCGGCGTCGTGACGTGGGCCTCGTGGCGCTCCCGCAGGTCCCCCACCTTCGTCTCGACGGTGCCGACGAGCCCGGTGGAGACGCCCGCCGCCTCGAGCGCCGCCAGGGCGAGGAACGACGTCGTGGTCTTGCCGTCCGTCCCGGTGATCCCGACCAGGCCCAGGTCCCGGGACGGGTCGCCTGCCCACCAGCCTGCCGCCTGGGCCAGGGCGGGCCGGGTGCCGCGCACCACGACCTGGGGGATCGCGGCGCCGGCCACCGGCCGTTCGACGAGGGCGGCCGCCGCGCCGGCGGCGGCCGCGCGCACCACGAAGTCATGACCGTCGACGTGGAACCCCGGGACGGCGACGAACAGCGTCCCCGGGCCGGCCGCGCGCGAGTCCTCGGCCAGGCCGGTCACCCTGATCCCCGCGATGTCCGCCAGTGTCGCGGCATCGCCGGCCGCGCGGACCTCGCGCACGAGGCCGGCGCCCTCCAGGCGATCCAGGAGCGGCCCGAGGGCCCACGGTTCGTGGCCTGCGGCCGCTTCGACCAGGCGCTCCAGCGGTGTGGGCTCCGCGCTCACGCGCCCCTCCCCCGCCCGAGCACGCGGGCGGCCATCGTCGTCACCCGGCCGACGGCGTACCGCGCGGGGCTGGCGACCCGTTCCTGCGCACCGGCCAGCTCCACCCACTCCGCCCCGAACGAGCGCTTGTGCTCGTACAGGCCGAACGTCGGCTCGCCGGGCGCCGGTGGCCTGCGTGCCCCCACGACGTCCACGCCGCCCAGGTCCATCTCGGTGCGCCCCTCGGCGATCGCCAGCTGGATCGCGCGCCAGCGGAGGAGGTGCATCGTCCCCGGGTGGTCCCTGCGGCCGTCCGCGACGTCGCCCGAGTGAGCGGTCGACAGGCGGCGGCCGTGCCGGTAGAGCACGAGCGCACCCAGCACCGGGCCCTCCGTGCCGCCCTCGCGCGCCTCCAGGAGGACCAGGTGGCCGGCCGCCAGCGCACGCAGCCACCACGCGACGAACCCGGCCGGACCGCCGAGGGTGAAGCCGCGCCGCTCGCCCGTGGCGTGGAGCAGGTCGTAGAAGCGGCGCAGGGCGACCTCGGCCGGCTCCCCGGGCGCCGTGAACCCCTCGAGCTCCGCGGCCCGGGCGTCGTGCCGGACGACGACGACCCCGTCGCGCTCCGCGTGCCGGATCCGCTGGCGGGTCGACTTCGCGACGCCGGCGAGGACGCCCGGCACATCGCCGTCCGGCAGCGCCAGGGACATCCGGTGCCGCGATGGCTGGATCTCCGGGATGGCGTGGAAGCCCGCCGTGCGGAGCGTCGGCAGGTAGGCCGTGTCGGCGGCCGCCACCTCGGCATCGGCCGCGACCACGCCGACCCCGTCGCCCGCGAGGCGGCGCGACGCCGCCACGAGCGTCTCCGCGATCGCCGCGCCCGTCCCGTCCCCCGCCCAGGGGGTCCCGGGGCCGACCGGACCCCGGGGGACGTAGGCGGAACCGCCGCCGATCAGCGGCCACGGTCGCACGAGGGCAAGGGCGCGGACGTCCCCCGCCGCGAGGAACCGCGGCCGCCACCCGCCGGCCTCGCGGTGTGCCGCCCACGCCCGCGACTGGAAGATATGCCCACCGGGCGCGTCCACGGCGGCGGCGTCCCAGCCGTCGAGGTCCGTCCCGGCGAGCTCCCGGACGTCCCCCGTCACCCGTCAATCCCCGCGTCGCTCCCGCCGGTCCCACCCGCTCCCCCGCCCGCGTACCCGGAGGCCGTCGTCCCGCCCCCGCGCAGCCCGTGGCGGAGCCGCTCCACGCGGACCCTTGCCCGCTGCGCGACCTGGTAGGTGGTCCGCCCCAACGTGTCGAGCACCAGGTCCCATGCCCCGACGTAGCCGACCTCCCGCCCGCCGAACCCGGTCTTGAAGTGCGCGATCCCGGCGTGGGCCAGCCCCCACAGGTCGTAGGTCGTGGCGCCCGCCTCCCTGGACGAGCGGATGGCCTCCCACTTCAGCAGGTAGTTGGCCCGGCTCTCCGCGCCCGCCTGGGTCATGCCGCCGTAGGGCTCCACGACACGCGTCCCGCACCGCACCAGGAACAGCGTGGCCGCGGGCGTACCGTCGGGCAGCTCGGCGAACAGGAGGCGGGCCCGGCCGTCGGGGCCGAACGCGTCCCACGCATCACGGTACGCAGACTGGGCGCGGATCAGGAATCCGGCCCGGTCGGCGGTCTCGCGATAGATCCGGTAGAACTCGTCGAGGCGCTCCGGTCCAGCCTCGACGATGCGCACGCCACCCGTGCGCGCCTTGTTGACGTATTGCCGCCACTTCTTGCGCAGCTCACCCCACAGGGCGTCCTCGTCGGCCGCCAGGTCGATGACACGGGTCGAGGCGGGCTGGATCGGGGGCGCGGGCCGCCAGCCGGCCCGGCGCAAGCCCTCGGTCACCGCCCCGGCCGCGTCGGGGCCCGTGTCGCGCTCGATCTCCGGGTCGATCCGAAGGTGGCTCACGCGACCCCCGGTCCGGAGCCCCGCCTGGGCCAGCCCCGTGAAGCGGGCGATCGCCTCGGCGTCCCAGCGGGCGAGCACTGGACCGCGTGGGGCGTAGCCGAAGGCCCACGGCAGCGCTCCCGGACGGCGCAGCAGCACCTGGGCGCCGACGGCGGGGGCGGTCGAGGTCCCGGCATCGAACAGGTGGCGCGCCGACCAGCCGTTGACCGCCTTCACGCGCGCCCACCCGGTGAGCTGCAGGTACGAGCCGCGCGCGTTCGCTTCGACGAAGGCGTCCCAGGCCGCGGGGTCGGCGTCGCGGATGGCGCCGGGTGGCGCGCCGGCACCGCCGGGATCGAGGCGGCCGGTCATGCGCGGCCGCGCCGGCGGAAGAGGTCGGACACGACCCCGACGATAGTCCGCAACTCCCCGATCCGCAAAACGAGGGAGCCGGCAACGATCACGAGTCCCCCGACGAGCGTGGCCAGGATGAGGCGGAGGAGCACCGCCAGCTGCGATGGGTCTGCGCCCCCGGCACCCGCCAGCAGCTCCTGGACCGCGTACGCCGCGGCGGCACCGGCGGCCGAGACGACGGCGGTGACCGCCATCACCCTCGCCACGGCCCCGAGGCCGAGTCCCGGTACCCGGTGGCGCAGGAGCCCCGCCAGCATGCGCGGTCTCGACCCAGGCCCCGGCGGCGATCGCGAGCGCCAGGCCGACCACGCCCAGCGGGCCGACCAGCGCCACGGCGACGACCACGTCGACGACCACGGCGACGATCGCCGCCATGACCGGCGTCGCCGTGTCCTGGTGGGCGTAGAAGGCGCGTGCCAGCACGGCGATCAGCGAGTGGGCCGTGAGCCCGACCATGAACGCGGACAGGGCCGCGCCCGTCACCTGGAGGGCGGCGTCCGAGGCGCCGTTGTAGTCGAACAGCAGGCGCGTGACGTCGTCGGCGAGGACGAAGCCGAGGAACGAGATCGCGACCATCACGTACGCCAGGAGCCGCAGGCCGCGGACCAGGAGACGGCGGAACGCCGCTGTGTCACCCAGCGAAGCCTCCCGCGACAGGGACGGCAGGAGGACCACGCCCAGCGGCACCCCGATGACGCCGATCGGGATCTGGAGCATGGCGAAGGCGAAGGTGAACGAGGAGATCGCGCCGGTCGGCAGCATCGAGGCGAGGCTGGTCATGACCAGGAACACCACCTGGGTGGCGCCGAGCCCCAGGGCACGCGGCCCCATGAGCAGCAGCGCCCGCTTCGCGCTGGAGTCGCCGAGGTCGACGTGCGGCACGATCCGGGCGCCGATCCGGCGGACGTTCGGGACCTGGACGAGGAGGTGTCCGATGGCGCCGAGGACGACCCCGACGGCCAGCCCGGCAACGCCGATGAGGGGCACGAGCAGGACGGCACCGAGGATGATCGCCACGTTGTAGACCAGCGGCGCGACCGCGGAGGCCGCGAACCGGCCCTTCGAGTTGAGCACGCTGGTCGCCACGGCCCCGCCCGCGAGGAACAGCGGGGACAGCACCATGATCCGCGTCAGCTCGACCGTCAATGCCATCTCGGCATCGTCGAAGCCGGGGGTGATGATCGGCACGAGGACGGGGGCCGCCACCAGGACGACGACGGCCAGCACGAACAGGACGCTGAGCATCAGCGTCGTGACCGTGGACACGACGCGCCATGCCCGCCGCTCCTCGTCCGCCGCGAGCAGGGCCGACACGACCGGGATGAGAGCGGACGAGAGTGCGCCGGCCGCCACCAGCTGGAACAGGAAGTCCGGGATCCGGAACGCCGCGAAGAAGGCGTCGAGCTGCGCCGGATTCGGCACCGCCGCGGCGATGACGACGTAGCGGAAGTAGCCGAGCACCCGCGAGGCGGCGAACGCCGCGGTCACGATCATCCCGGCGTGCGCGATCGACCGGGTCGTCGCGGAGCCGGCGCGCGAGGCCGGGGTCGCCGGGGTCGCCGAGGCCGCCAGGATCGCGGCGGCGGGTGCAGCGGTCTCGGGGTCGGCCGGATCGAGGAGGCTCGCCGAGGTCTCGTCCATCAGGTCGCCTTCGCGCGGGGGTGGGCCGACCGGTAGGCGTCCTGCAGCCGGGCCGGCGAGACGTGCGTGTAGACCTGCGTCGTGGCCAGGCTCTCGTGGCCGAGCAGCTCCTGCACGACGCGGAGGTCCGCCCCGCCCTCCAGGAGATGGGTGGCGAAGCTGTGGCGGAGCGTGTGCGGGCTGACGCCCTCCGGCAGGCCGGCGATCCGGCGCAGGCGGTCGAGGCGCCCGCGCAGGCCCCGGACGCCGAGGGGCTCGCCGTGGTGGTTGAGGAAGACCGCGGAGGACCCGCGGCCGGCCGGTGACGCCAGCCGGCGCAGGAGCTCCGGGCGGCCCTCGTCGAGGTAGGCGCGCAGTGCCTCGCGGGCCGGCCGCCCGAGGAGCCCGATCCGCTCCTTGCGACCCTTGCCCAGGACCCGCAGCTCGCCGCGCCGCAGGTCGAGGCTGCCGAGGTCCGCGGCGGCCAGCTCGCTGATCCGCAGCCCCGCGGCGTACGCGGTCTCGACGAGCGCGAGGTCCCGCAGGGCGAGCGCCCGGGCGAGCGCCGGGTCCCTGCGCGCGGTCGCCGACCCGCCGCTGCCGGCGGCGTCGAGGTCCGATTCCACCGCGGCCACCAGGAGCTCGACCTGCTCCACCTCGAGCACCCGGGGCAGGCGACGGGGCAGGCGCGGGGTGGCGATGGCGCCCCACGGGTCACCCGGGGCGAGCCCGGCACGCGCGGCGAAGCGATGGAAGGCACGCAGCGCCGCGAGCCTCTGGGCCACGGAGGTCCGCGCTCGCCCGACGGAGAGCTCGGACAGGTAGGCGCGGAGGACCAGGCGCCCGGGTGTCCGCCAGTCGGCGTCGTGCGCGTCGAGCCAGGCGAGGTATGCACGCACGGTCCCCTCGTAGGAACGGCGGGTCTCCGGCGAGGTGTCCCGGGCCTCGAGCGAGTGGACGAACCGGTCGAGCGCCTCGGAGCCCGTCACGCCGGCGCCATCCGGCTCACGGCCGGCTGGTTTGCCGCGTTCCGCCCCCCGATCGGGACGTGCCGGCAGGGGCGCGCGTGGTCCGTCGCGCCCCACCATCGGCACGCGCGCCGCCCGCCCGGCCACCCCTGGCGCCCCGGGACGGCTTCGCCAGGGCGGACGGGTCCGCCGGGCCACCCGGCAGCCGCAGCCCGACGAGGCTGCCCTCGGGCAGCTCCACGGCGGCGCCACAGGTCAGGCACAGGCCGGCCTCGCCCTTGCGGGCGACCGCTCCCGCGCCGTCCCGGTGGGCGTCGTGGACGGCACCGGTCGGCTCGTAGTTGGTCGTGAAGTCGCACTTCGGGTAGGCGGAGCACCCCCAGAAGACGTTCCCGGTGCGGCGCGCGCGACGCGCGACGAGGTTGCCGTCGCCGTTCTTGGGGCACACCACCTCGAACGGGAGCGGGTCCGGCGGCGGCGGGCCGTCCCTGCGGATGTAGGTGCAGTCGGGGTAGCGGGAGCAGCCCAGGAACGGGCCGAACCTGCCCCGCTTGGTCGCCAGCACGCCCTCGCCGCACTGCGGGCAGGGGTCGCCGTCGCCCTCGAGCGTAGGGGTCTCCTCGCCGGGGAGCGGGCGCGTCTCCTTGTGGTCGGGGTAGGTGGAGCAGGCGAGGAACCTGCCGTTCCGGCCCAGCCGGATGACCATCGGGTGACCCTCCGAGCAGACCTCGTCGGTCTCCTCGGTCGTGATGTCCCGGCGCCTGACCTGCTTGCGGACCTCGTCGACGCGGTCCCTGAGGGGGCCGAAGAAGGCGCGCAGGAGCGGCACCCACTCCCGCTGGCCCTCGGCGACCTCGTCGAGCTCCTCCTCCATCCGGGCGGTGAACGCGAGGTCCACGTACTCGGCGAAGTAGGCCACCAGGAAGTCCGTGACGATCTCGCCGATCTCCTCGGGGCGCAGCCGGCGCTCCTCGATCTTGACGTAGCCTCGATCGACGATGGTCGAGATGGTGGCGGCATACGTCGAGGGACGGCCGATGCCGTTCTCCTCCAGGGCCTTGATGAGCGTCGCCTCCGTGTAGCGGGGCGGCGGCTCGGTGAAGTGCTGGGCCGGCGTGACGGTCTCGACCGTCGTGGTGTCGCCTTCGCGCAGCGGAGGCAGCATGCGCTCCGCCTCCTCTGCGGCATCGTCCTGGCCCTCCGTGTACACGGCCGCGAAGCCGTCGAAGAGGGTGCGCGTCGCCGACGCGCGCAGGCGGTAGTCCCCGGCGACCAGCTCGATCGTCGTGGTCTCGAGCTCCTTGGCCGCCATCTGCGACGCGATGGCACGCTGCCAGATCAGCCGGTAGAGCTTGAGCTCGTCCGCCTTGAGGTGCGCCCGCATCGAGTCCGGGTCCCGCCGGAACGACGTCGGCCGGATCGACTCGTGCGCCTCCTGGGCACCCTTCTGCTTCGTCCTGTAGACGTTGCCCTTGCCGGTGCCGTAGCGGTCGCCGAAGCGCTCCCTGATGACGACCTGCGCCTCCGCCATGGCGACGCTCGCGATCGCGGTCGAGTCGGTCCGCATGTAGGTGATCAGGCCGACATGGCCGTCCGGGGTCTCGACGCCCTCGTACAGTCGCTGGGCGACGGACATCGTGCGCTTCGGGCTGAACCCGATCTTCCGGCTCGCCTCCTGCTGGAGCGTGCTGGTGGTGAACGGTGGCGACGGCTTGCGCTTCGAGGGCTTGGTGGCGACCGAGTCGACGACGGGACCCAGGCCGCGCAGCGCCTCGGCATGACCGGCGGCGGTCTCGCCGTCCCCGACGTCGACGGCCTTGCCGCCGATCCGGACGACGTCGGCGGCAAAGGTGTCTCCCGCGGCCGACCGCAGGAGCGCCTCGAGCGTCCAGTACTCGCGGGCCGTGAACGCCCGGATCTCGCGCTCGCGGTCCACGACCAGGCGCAGCGCGACGGACTGGACCCGCCCCGCGCTGAGGCCACCGCGCACCTTGCGGGAGAGCAGCGGGCTGAGCGTGTACCCGACCAGGCGATCCACGATGCGACGCGCCTGCTGCGCGTCCACAAGGTGCCGGTCGATGTCGCGCGGATTGGCGAAGGCCTCGAGGATCGCGCCCTTCGTGATCTCGCTGAACGTCACCCGGTGCGTCTTGGACGCCGGGACGTTGGCCGCCTCGGCCACGTGCCAGGCGATGGCCTCACCCTCGCGGTCGAGGTCGGTGGCCAGCCAGACGTCCACGGCACCGCGGGCGGCCTTCTCGATCGCCGCGACCTGCTTGCGGCGATCGTCGGGGACGACATACTCGGGCGCGAAGTCGTGGTCCACGTCCACGCCGAACTTGCCCTTGCCGGGGTTCTCCGGCAGATCCCGGACGTGACCGTACGAGGCGAGGACGCCGTAGTCCTCGCCGAGGTACCTCTCGATCGTCCGCGCTTTGGCGGGCGACTCCACGATCACGAGATGCTTGGGCATGGCGGCCGGGAGTGTAGCACCGGCCCCATTGGCCACCGCTTACCTGCGGCTCATCCTCAGATGTCGCGGATCCGCTGCAGGAAGTCCTCGTCGATCTCCAGCTCGAGCTCCGGATCCCCTCCGAGTCGCCGTCCCGGGGACCGCCGACCACGGCCGGCAGGTGGTTGCCGCGGTCCGCCCCAGGCACCCTGCCATCGTCAGGCGCGAGGCCCGTCGCGCCCGGCGCGCCGTCGAACCGGCGCAGGTCCGCCGCCCCCTCCGGGATCTCGAGGAAGCGGATGACGCGGTACGGGAAGAAGAACGTGGCCGCCATGTTGTCGATGAAGACGGGCCGCTTGCCGTCGAGCGACCGCACGTTGGTGCACAGGAGGCCGGCGTCGCTGGCGTTCGGCACGTCGAACAGGTCGGCGACCAACGGCTGCTCGTTCGTCACGTGGATGCATACGTTGCGGATCACGGGGACCATGGTCCACGGTCGCGGACGGTCCGTCACCCGCCCGAAGGTCCCACGCGGGCTCCCGGACGACCGATCAGGGGTGGTACAGGTCCACCACGAGCCGGACCCGGCCGGCCGACACCCAGACCCCGATCCCGGCCCGGTCGTACTGCGCGTTCATCAGGTTCCTGTAGTGGCCGCCGTTGTACGGCTTCTCGTTCTGGAAGAACAGGTGCGAGCCGAGGACCGCGCTGTAGGGGTTGCCGGATCGGCAGCCGAGGTTCTCCCCCCAGCGGTAGCTCGTGAAGCCGGCCCGGCGCAGGCGGTCTCCCGGCGTGCCCCCGATGAAGTGATTGCAGATCCCACGCCTGGCGAGGAGCTTGGCATAGGGCCGCGACACCCTGGCGCTGATCGGCCCGCTGAGCTTGAGCGCCGCGACCGAACGGCCGCCGGGCGAGGAGCATGAGCCACGCGAGGTCACCCAGCCGCCGGTCCGCGTGCAGTTCATGAGCTTGAGGTAGTACGCCTCGACCCCGGACCAGCTGCCGGACACGGCACCGCCGCCACCGGAACGGCGGATGGGCCTCGGGAGTTTCCTGGGTCGTGGCGACGGCTTCGCCTTCGCGGCCGGCGCCGGCTTCGCGGCCGGCTTGGGGCGACGACCTTGAAGGTGACCGATGCAGGCTCGGCGAGCGGCACGCCCGACTTCGAGAGCGCGGTCGGACCGACCGTGACGGAGACCTTCGCTCCGTACGGGAGGGCCGCCGCCGGATCGAACACGAGCACAGTGTCCTTCTCCGCCCAGGTCAGCTTGCCGGCGATCGCCTTCCCCGCGACGGTGACCCGCAGGGCGGCGCCCGTCGTCCTGTGGTCCATGCGGTCCGTGAACCGGATCGAGACGGTCGTCCCCCGGGTCACGTGCGTGACGCCCGAATGGGGCCGGAACCGCACCACGGCGGGGGCCGCGACCGTCCGTACCTTCAGGGCGGCCAGGACGGCGAATGGCACGCCGTCCGCGTCGGCGAGACCGACGAGACGGATCCGGTAGGTCTTGTTCGGGGCGAGGTCACCGGACGGTCGGAAGACGAACTCCCGGTCGGTCGCGCCCTCGATCACCTGGCCGTCGATCGGCGGTTCGATGCGCAGGGCGGCGCGCACGGCTGCGAGATCCACGGCACGGTCGACGGCGACGCGGAAGGATGTGTCGAGGCGCGCCCGGTTTCCTGACCTGTGCACGACGCTGAGCGTTCCGGTGCCCGCATGCCCGGTGAGGACGAGGGCGCTCACGGGAGCCCGGAGACCGGCACCGTCCGCGCTCCGGGCGGCATCGGAGACGGTGACCGAGTAGAGCGTGTCGGGCGCCCAGTGCCCGACGGGCGCGACGGTGAGCACCCGGCCGGCGGAGTCCCACCCGAACGTGACGGACGCCTCGGGCGACACCCGGAGGGCGGCGGCGACGGAGGCGGGCTCCATCGGCGCGGCAAAGGCGATCGTGAACGGGTCCGTGAGGGAGTGTCCCGTGCGGACGGCGTCGAGCAGCTCGGCGGAGACGGGCTGTGGCTGCGACTTCGGGACGGCTGCGCTCTGGGCGGGCGGCATGCTTGCCACGACCACCAGCCCGATCACCGCGCTTGCGGCGAGTCCGGAGGCGATCCTGGCCCGCATCCCGCGCTGGCTGAACGAGGCGAGGTAGACCACGAACAGGACCGGGATGGCGAGCAGGGCCGCGCCGAGCTTTCGCAATAGCCGGTCCTCCGTGCCGCCGTTCGTGGACGCCCGGGGAGCATGGCGCCGGCTCCCGGGCGCTGATCCACGCTGGTCGCGTGGCCCCCGGGACTGGCCGAAGGGTAACACCGCCCTCCCCGCCGAGGCAAACCGGCGAGGCGGACCGCGCCGGACCGAGCCGCGACCCGCCGCCCCCACTCACGCTCGGCGGGCGGGTCCGAGCCCCGGTCAGAGCCTCTTCCCGCGGTCCCGGGGATGACCGCCGGATGGGTCCGCACGCGCGAGCGCACCCGCCGGCCGATACCTGCCGAACGTCTCCAGGACCAGGCCGCGCACCTCGAGCGACGTCAGCGCGCCGAGCACCATCGCGCCCGGGCCGCCGGTCGCGATCACCAGCTCGTCCACGGACCCGCGGCCGGCCGCCACCTCGCGCGCCACGGCCCGCTCCGCGGGCCCCAACGTGGCCACCACCCCTTCCAGCGACGCGGCACCAGGGCGAGGCCCGGCTGCCCCGGGGTGGTGTCCCCGCGTGTTCGCCGCGGCCCCGTCCGCAATGCCGAGGTCGTCCAGCAGCTCGGGGACGCCGGTGACGATCCGCGCCTCCGGGCCTGCCTCCCGGAGGAATGCGAGGCATCCCGCGACGGCCGGGTCGTCCAGGCGTCCCGGCACGAGGTACAGCTCCCGCCCCTGCTCGAGGGCCCAGGCCGCGGTCGTGAGTGCTCCGCTCCGGGCACCCGCCTCCACGACCACCGTCGCGTCCGCGAGCCCGCTGATGATCCGGTTCCGCCGCGGGAACGTCCCGCGGGTCGGGATCGTGTCGGGCGGGAACTCGCTCACCACGGCCCCGCCACCATCGACGATCGCGCGAGCGAGGCCGCGGTGCGCCGCCGGGTACAGCCTCTCGTGGCCACCGCCGATCACCGCCACGGTCGGCATTCCGATGCGGACGGCGGCGGCGTGCGCCGCCCCGTCGATGCCGAGGGCGAGGCCCGACACGATCGTCGATCCCAGGCCTGCCACCGCGTCGGCGATCCGGCCGGCCGTCGCCATGCCCACCGTCGTGGGCCGCCGCGTCCCGACGACTGCCACGGCATGGCGGCGGTCCAGGGCCGCCGGGTCCCCACGCAGGAACAGGACCGGCGGCGGCAGATCGATCCGGCGAAGCCTGCTCGGGTACGTCTCGTCGGCGAGCGTGATGACCGCGACGCCCGATCGCCGCACGGGCCCGAGCATCGGCCCCGGGTCGAAGGCGGCCGCGACGATACCGCCCGCGGCCGACGGGGCCAGGGTGGGTCCTCCCCCGTCCGGAGAGCGGGTCGCCGCGACGAGCGCGGCCACCGCACCGCTCCGGCGTGCCGCCGCGAGGACCGCGCCGGCGCTCCCGAAGGCCGCAACGAGACGGGCGAACGAGACCGGCCCAACGCCGTCCACCCCGGCCAGGACGATCCACGCGTCCCGTTCGCCGCCGGCAAGACCCCCGCGAACCCGGATCTGCGTCCCCGACGAAACGGGACCGGGGTCGGCGCGTCCGTCCGTCCGGCCTCCCGCCTCCGCCGCGTCCAGGCGTCCGAGCGGACCCCAGCGGCCGATCCCGAGCATCAGCCGGCCCGCCACATCGTCATTCGATCCACCGGGGACCGGAACCGGGCCGCCTCATCGAGGTGCGACGGCAGGACGACCGCCTCGTCCGCGAGGTCGGCGATGGTGCGTGCGACGCGGAGGAGCCGGTCCATCCCGCGTGCGGAGAGCCCCTCGTGATCGGCGAGGAGGATGGCGCGGGCCTGGGCGATGGGGCCCATCGCGCATGCCGCCCGGAGCGCCCGACCCTGGAGGCGCTCGCCGGGATCCGCCCCCGCCGCGCCCCCGGCGAGCCGGGCCAGCCGGCGCTCCCTGGCGGCCGCGATCCGCACCGCGACCGCCGCCGACGCCTCCGGTTCGGGACCCGCCAGCAGGATCTCGGGTGGCACGCGATCCACCCGAACCCACAGGTCGATGCGGTCCCGCAACGGCCCGGAGACGCGCCGGAGGTAGCGCTCCGGGACGCCCGGCGGGCAGGAGCAGCTCCGGTCGGCGGCACCGAACTGGCCGCACGGGCAGGGGTTCATGGCAGCCACGAAGGTGAACCGCGCCGGGAAGGTCGCCGACCGTCCCACCCGCACCACGGAGACGAATCCGTCCTCGAGGGGCTGGCGCAGCGCCTCCAGGACGTCCCTGCCGAACTCGGGCAGCTCGTCGCAGAACAGGATCCCCTGGTCCGCCAGCGTGACCTCTCCGGGCGACATCCGCGGGCCGCCGCCCACCATCCCGGCGTAGGACGTGGTGTGGTGGGGCATGCGGACCGGTGGCCGTCGGACCAGGGCGACCACGGGCGACGGTGACGCCGCCGAGGCGACGATGGTCGCGGACAGTGCGGCCGCGTCGTCCAGGTCCGGGAGGAGCGGGGGGATGGTCCGGGCGAGGAGCGTCTTGCCCGCGCCGGGCGGCCCGATGAGGAGCAGTGCGTGTCCACCGGCCAGCGCGATCTCGAGGGCCCGCCGCGCGACCGCCTGACCGCGGACATCTGCCAGGTCCACCACACCCGGGTCCCGCGCGGCTCCGATGGCCGGATCGCAGGGTGACGCGTCCGTCGAGGAGTCGGACGGGGCCCCGGCCCGCGGCAGCGCGATGGGCCGCGCAGCCCGGGAGCGAGGCGCCCTGAGCACCTCTGCCGCCTCCGCGACGTCAGCCACGGGGATCGGCTCCACACCGGGCGCCAGCGCGGCCTCCGCGGCGGCCTCCGCCGGGACGACGACCCGGCGCACCCCGCGCGAACGCAGGGCGAGGCACATCGGCAGGATCCCGGGCACGCGGCGTACCTCGCCACCGAGCCCCAGCTCGCCGACGAGGGCGACGCGACCCTGCCCTCCCCGCAGCTGGTCCGATCCGAGGAGGATGCCGAGCGCGATCGCGAGATCGAGCGATGCTCCGGCCTTCCGGAGCTCGGCCGGGGCGAGATTGACCGTGATCCGCCGGGGCGGGTGGTGAAAGCCCGCGTTCCGGAGCGCGCCGCGCACGCGCTCCCGCGCCTCGGAGAGCGCGGCGTCCGGGAGGCCGACGATCGTGAACCCGGGCAGCCCCGGTGCGACATCGACCTCGACCCGGACGACTCGTCCGGCGATGCCCTGGAGCGTTGCGGAGAGGAGGGTGGCAAGCACGAGCCGCACGGTAGGCCGCGCCGCTCACCTGCCGCTTATCGCTGCGGCACGCCCGGGCCAGAGAGTGGTCTCCCGACGACGGCCGCGACCGTCAGCCGCGCGACGCGGCCGACTTCGTCTGGCGCACCGGGCCCGCCGTCAGCTGCGCCTGGGTCTGCCCGTTCGACTTGTCGATCGCCTTGGCGAAGTCCAGCACCGACCGCCCGAGGACGGAGTCCGCCTTCGCGGCCATGAACGGGGCGCCGCTGTTGAGCGCCGAGATCGCGCCGCGATACTCGTTCACGATCTGGTGCTCGATCGGCCGCCGGAGTGCGCCCTCCGCGCTCTTGACGTTGATGCCGGTGAACGCGTTCGAGCGGTTCAGCACCAGCTTGAGCTTGCCCGCCTCGTAGCCGAGGTGGCCGATCGTCTCCAGCACGAGGCGTACGTTCTTCAGGCAGGACAGGTCGGCCGTCATCACGGCGTAGATCGTGTCGGCGACGTCGAGGACCATGAGGTTGAGGTCGTCGAGCCGCTTGTCGATGTCGACGATGACGTAGTCGTACATGCCGCTGAGAAGCGCGAGGATCTGGTGCAGGTGGGCGGCCGTGACCAGCTCGGCCGCCTCCGGCGACGGTGGGGCCAGCAGGAGGTCGACGCCGGTGTCGTGCTGCTGCACGATGCTCCTGATGAGGTCCGCGTCCATCGACGGGGCGCTGACGACGTCCACGATGCTCTTGCGATCGAGGCCCAGGTCCAGGAACACGCGGTGGTCGCCGAACTGGAGGTTGCCGTCGAGCAGGCAGACGCGCCGGCCGAGACCCTGGAGGGCGATGGCCGTGTTGATCGCGATGGTCGTTGTGCCGACGCCGCCCTTGGCGCCGTAGTAGGCGTGGACCCGGCCCAGCGGCGGGCGCCCGACGATGGTCTCGCCGGGCGAGAAGCGCGCGATGAGGCTCTTCATCCGCGCCAGCAGCTCGGCGGGATGGAAGGGCTTGATGAGGTAGTCGTCGGCGCCGGCCCGGAGCGCGCGCACCTTCTGCTGCACGTCACGCTCGGCGGTGA
Source organism: uncultured Chloroflexia bacterium (assembly GCA_963776395.1). Lineage (GTDB taxonomy): Bacteria > Chloroflexota > Limnocylindria > Limnocylindrales > CSP1-4 > CAIXZV01. The sequence goes on from CAVZML010000004.1 coordinate 117,774, forward strand.
GCATGATGATCGGGATGTGCAGCCCGGGTCCTTCCTCGGCGCGGATGCGGGCGGCCACCTGGTAGCCGTCGAGACTCGGCAGGGTGACATCGAGCAGGACGAGCGACGGGACCTCCTCCTGCCAGAGGCGGAGACCCTCCACGCCGTCGCCCGCGATGACGACCTCGAAGCCCTCCTGGCGGAGGGTGTTCTGAAGGAGTCGCTGGACGCTGGCGTCGTCGTCGACGACGAGTACCTTCCCGGCCAATCCGACCTCCTGGAGCGACACCGCCACGACGAGCCTGCGCCCGGTCGCCGAGGGTGCCCGGTGCAGTATAGGGGGGCGCTGCGCGTCTTCTCCTACGATCGAGCCGCCGTGAACGCATCGCGCAGCAGGCCGGTCACGGCCGCCTCGTAGGCGACCTGGTCCGTGCCGTGGCCGGCCCCGTGGTCGGCGCGCGGGATGACGAGGTGCCGGGTGCCGGCGGGCGCCGCCGCCGCGAGACGCCGGGCATCGCCGATCGGGACCGTCCGGTCGGCCTCGCCGTGGACCAGCAGCAGTGGCATGTCCTCGAGCAGGCCGACCACGGCGATCGGCTCGGTCGTGCGCGGGTCGCCGCCGACCAGCCGGTCGAACCGGCCGAATGCACGTCCGGCGATCCGGCGCCCGAGCGGCAGGTGGAGCCGGTTGCCGACGACGATGGCGAGCTCCGGGGTCACCGAGTCGGCCACGACCCCCACGATCCGGGGCCGCGGTGCGTCCAGCGCCGCGGCCGGCGCGGCAGGGTCGGCGTCCGCGGCCGCCAGCCGCCCATCGCCCAGGACCGCCACGGCGGCGATCGCCGTGATCCCGCCCATCGACGAGCCCACCAGCGCGACCCGCCGCACGCCGCGCTCGCCCAGGAACGCGAGGGCGCCGGCCACGTCCTCCACCTCGAGCAGCCCGAACGTCGTCGGCCCGTCGTCCGACCCGCCGTGGCCGCGGAAGTCGAGGCCGAGCACGCTGGCCGTCTGCCGCAGGAACGGTCCCAGCTCGACGAGGTTCGGCCCGATCGACCCGCTGTAGCCGTGGAGCAGCAGGATCGCCTCCCGGGGATCCGGGACCCAGGGGTCCGTCCCGGTGGCAGACCCGGCCGGTATCCAGCGCCCGACGAGCCGGACGCCGTCCCGGGACCTGAGGCGGACGACCTCCCCGCCCAACCGGTCCAGGGCCGGTGCGAGGGCGGACTCCCCCGGCAGGCGGCGTGGCGCCTGCATCATCCGGCGGGCGATGCGGTCCAGCGTGGGACCCGCCGCGCCGATCGCCAGGACCGGCGCGGCGGCGACCAGGACTGCGCGCCGGATCACCCGCCGATCGGCCCGGCGCTCATCCCTCGTCCGACGTACGTGCCGATCTGCTCGGCGAGGCGCGTGAACTCGGTCGGGATGAGGAACTTCGTCGACGGGCTGGCACCCAGCGACTTGAGGGCCTCGAGGTACTGAAGCGACATCGTCTTGTCGTCGATCCCCTTCGCGGCCCCGTAGATCCGCTCCAGCGCCAGGGAGAAGCCCTCCGCGCGGAGGATGGCCGCCTGGCGCTCGCCCTCGGCCTTGAGGATCTCGGACTGCTTCTGGCCCTCCGCCACGTTGATCGCAGACTGGCGCGCGCCCTCCGATTCCGTGATCACCGCGCGCCTGGTCCGCTCGGCGGACAGCTGCCGGTTCATCGCGTCCTGGACGTCGCGCGGCGGGGTGATCTCGCGGATCTCGACCGTGGTGATCTTGCCACCCCAGCGCTCGGTGACCTCGTCCAGCTTCGTCCGGAGGACCTCGTTGATCTGCTCCCGCTTGGACAGGACGTCGTCGAGCAGGATGTCGCCGATGACCGCGCGAAGCGTCGTGGTCGCGACGCCCTGCAGCGCGCCCGGGAAGTTGGCGACGTTGACCACGCTCTTGAGCGCGCCGGCGATCCGCCAGTAGATCAGGAAGTCGACGTTGATCGGCGCGTTGTCCTTGGTGATGGTCGTCTGGCTCGGCACCTCGATGAACTGCTCGCGCATGTCCACCTTGACCGGCCGGTCGACGATCGGGATCAGGAACCGGAGGCCCGGCTGGCGAACCATGGATTCGTTGGTCTTGCCCAGGCGGAAGACGACCATCTGCTCGTACTGCTGGACGACCCGCACCGACAGGTACAGGGCCGTCAGCACGATGACGATCACGAACGCGAGTGTCGCGAGGGTGATGGCGAGCTGCATTGGTTCCTCCGGGGCTATGGTCGTTGGGCGGACGCTGACGCGGACGCGGACGCCGGCACGGCCGAAGCCGCGCCGGAGGGTTCGATGGGTTCCACGATGGCCACGAGGCCGTCGAAGCCGATGAGCCGGACCGGCGTGTCGCGCGCGAGGGCCGAACCATCGGCGGTGCGGCCGCTCCACGGTTCCTCGGCCAGGTGGACGGTGCCCAGGGGCTCGAGGGGCGCCTGGACGACGCCCTCGGTGCCGATTGGGACGGGCACCCCGACGGTCCCGGACGAGCCCGTCATGCGGCGGCTCCGGACGGCGGCGACCGTGATCAGCGCCATCAGCAGGGCGACCGTCGCCACGGTGACGACGATCACGGGCGTCGCCACCTGGACCCCCGGCTCGAGAGGGTTGCCCGGGGCGCTGTAGAGGGCCGATGCGCCGAGCACGAAGAACACGATCCCTCCGATCGTGAGCAGGCCGTGGCTCACGAACTGTGTCTCGAGCAGGAACAGCAGCAGGCCGAGCCCGACCAGCAGAAGCCCGGCGACGTTGAGGGGGAGGCTCCCGAAGCCGACGAACGCGAGGATCATGCACAGCGCGCCGACGGACCCGGTCAGCAGGTTCGGGTGGACGAGCTCGATGGCAAGGCCAAGCGCGCCCAGCACGAACAGCAGGAACGCGATGTTCGGGTCCGACAGCAGGTGAAGGAACCCCTGGCCCGGGCTCATCGGCACCTCGTTGATCGCGGCGCCGTCGAGGGCGAGGGTGACCGACTGGCCCCCGGCCAGCGTCACTTCCTGCCCGTTCGCGGCGGCCAGCACCTCGTCGAGCGTGGCGGCGATCCCGTCCACGGCCCCCGCTGCGACGGCCACGCTCGCCGGATAGGACTTCGCGTCGCGGACCGCAGATGCTGCCCAGTCCACGGGACGGCCGCGTGCCTCCGCGATGGCCGTGATGTTGGCCACCGCGTCGTTCATGACCTTGACGCCGAGCGTGCCGGGGATGTCCTCGCCGTTGCTGCCCACGGGCGAGGCGGCGCCGATGTTCGTGCCGGGGGCCATGTAGGACAGGTTCGCGGCCAGGGTGATGAACGTGCCCGCGCTCGCGGCCCGGCCGCCGGAAGGCGCGACCCACACGATCGTGGGCACGGTCGATTCGAGCAGGGCGCGGGTGATCGTCTGGGTCGAGTCCAGGCTGCCGCCCGGCGTGTTGAGCTCGATGACGACGGCCGCGGCTCCGTCGCTCGCGCCCTGCGCGACGCCATCGGCGATGTACCCGGCCATGACGTTGTCGACGATGCCGTCCGCGGTGAGGACGTCGACCCGCGGCTGCTCCGCGCCGGCCGCGGACGCAGTGCTCAGGATGAACAGCCCCAGCAGCGCGAGCGACAGGGCGATCCGGCGGCGATGAACGGGCGGGCGATCGGTCATGGGACCTGTGGTGAGTATCGCACCGGCCGGTCTCCGGGGTCGCGTGCGGAACCGCCCGTCCCCGGCCTCACCCGGTCAGGAAGTCGAACACCAGGCGGCTCCACGTCTCCATCGCGTCGCGCACGGAGGCGACCTCGTCGGTCGGGGCGAACGCGCCGGCCAGCTTCTCGGTCTCGCGGACGGCGACGGGCCGGCCCGCGGCGTCGGCGACGTACACGATCCCAACGTGGACGGCCCCCACGGGCGTCGTGTCGTCGTTGAGCAGCCCGACGGGGGTGAAGTCGGGCACGAAACCGGCGGCGAGCTCCTCCGCCCATTCGCGACGAAGCCCGCCCGTGACGTCGCCGTCCCCGGGATTCAGGTGCCCACCGACGCCGATCGACCAGCGATCGTGCAGGCGGGCATCGCCCCCGGCCTTCGTGCGCCGCATCAGGAACCACCGTTCGCCGTCCCGCAGGACCAGGTACGGGATGACCTGTTTCAGGCGTGGGTCCTCCTCGGCCACCGAGCGGAGGACGAACCGGCCCTCGCGAGCCACGGCGGCGAGCGCCGCCCCGACGCCGTCGCGCCACACGCCGAGCCAGCCGTCGCCCGGGACGATCGCCTCGCGGGACACGACGAGGACGCGCTCGCCGGGGTCACCCATCTCGGGCGTCCTGCCGTTCGGGCGCGGCGTCTTGCCGCTCTCCTGCGTCGGCGAGCCATGCGCGTGCGTCGGCGAGCCGGGCGCGCACCGCCTCGGGGTCGGGTCCACCAGGCGATTCCAGCAGCGCGATCCACTCGTCGACCCGGTCGCGGTAGGCGCGAAGGCGGATGGCCACCGCCGCCGCGTTCGTGACCGCGATCTCCGTCCCCATCGTCACGTCGCCGCGGGCGAGGCGTGTCGTGTCGCGCCAGCCGGAGGCCGCGAGCCCCGCCGCATCCGGCCAGTCTGCGACCCGCGAGGCGGCCGTCCCGGCCACCGCCTCGACCAGCGCCACGGAGGCGAAGAGCGGCAGGTGGCTGACAGCCGCGACGAGGTGGTCGTGGGTCGCGGCGTCGAGCTCGACCGGTCGAGCGCCGCAGGCCAGGGCCAGGGCCCTGACGCGGGTCGGGTCGCCGCCAGCGACGGGCTCGCCGATGACCCACGGACGGCCGCGGAAGAGACCGGCATCCGCGGCCGCAAAGCCGCTCGTCTCGCGCCCGGCCATCGGGTGGCCGCCCACGTACGGGATGCGCGCGGACCGGGCGATCGTGTCCAGGGCGCCCTTCGTGGAGGCGACGTCGGTGACCGTCGCACCGATCTCGAGAGAGCCGCGGAGGTCCGATCCGAGTCGCCGGAGCAGGTCCGCGCAGGCGAGTGGCGGGCCGGCCAGCACGACCAGGTCCGCCCCGGCGAGCGCGGCGGCGGGGTCCGGGGCGATCGCGTCGATGACGCCCGCGGCGAGCGCCTGCCGCGGACCCTCACCCGTTGGCGTCCACGCCGTCACGCGATGAGGCTCCCCGGCCTCGCGATCGGCGGCCAGGGCGCGCGCGATGGAGCCGCCGATGAGACCCAGCCCGAGGAGCGCCACGTGCATGGGCGCGATTATCGCCCGTCGCGCGCGGCGCTCGGGCGCCGCGTTCGGGTGGGACGTCCGGGGCCCAAGTTCGGACGGGACGTTCGGGGCCCGCGCCGCACTCGGGCCTGCGCCCCCCGGCACTCGGGGCCCGCGCCGCGCCGCCGACTCGGGGCCCCGCGCCGCCCCGCGCGGACTCGGGGCCCGCGGCTCACTCGGGGCCCGCGCCGCGCGGACGAGGAGCGGCGGGGCCGACGGAGCCGGGCCCGACCGGTGTTCAGGTCTTCGGCAAGCCGCCGCCGTCACGCGCCCGACGCCAGCTGCTCCGTCGTTCGCCCAGCCTCCGCTCGCCGACAGCCGCCGGAGGTCCGGGGTCGCCGGGTGGATCCAGACTGCGATCGGCCAGCCGCCGGTCGGCCAGCCGCCGGTCGGCCAGTCGCCGGTCGACGGCCAGGGGTGCGCCGCAGCGCGGGCAACGGCGCTCCGCGCTGGGCATGGCATCCAGCGGGGCGACGCTGTGGATCTGGCGGCCGCAGACGCGGCAGGCTAGCTTCGGCACGCCTCCCATCCTAGCGGGCGGCGGACCGGGCGGAACACCACGCCTTGGCGCCCCGCCCACACCCCGCCCCGGGCGTTCAGCCCACCGACGGCAGAGCCGCCAGGGCCTCCGCGACCTTCTCCGCCGGGTACTCGTAGTCCTCGAGCGACCCGTTGAGGTACTTCTCATATGCGGCGAGGTCGAAGTGGCCGTGACCCGACAGGTTGAACAGGATGACGCGCGCCTCGCCGGCCGCCTTCGCCTCGAGGGCCTCGTCCACGGCGACCTTGATCGCGTGGGTGCTCTCGGGCGCGGGGAGGATGCCCTCGGCCCGGGCGAACTGGACGCCGACCTCGAAGCACGCGCGCTGGTGGACGCTCCGCGCCTCGATCAGCCCCTCCTCCTTGAGCAGGGACACCAGCGGTGACATGCCGTGGTACCGCAGGCCGCCCGCATGGATGGGCTCGGGCATGAACTCCGACCCGAGGGTGTGCATCTTGACGATCGGGGCCATCTTGCCCGTGTCGCCGTAGTCGTAGGCGTAGATCCCCCGGGTCAGGGATGGCGCAGCCTCGGGCTCGGCCGCGATGACCCGATATGACGCCTCACCCCGGAGCATCCGCCCGATGAACGGGAAGGTCAGGCCCGAGAAGTTCGAACCCCCGCCGGCACACGCGATGATCACGTCCGGCTCCTCGCCGGCGAGCGCCATCTGCTCCTGGGCCTCCAGGCCGATGACGGTCTGGTGGAGCATCACGTGGTTGAGCACCGATCCGAGCGAGTACTTGGTGTCGTCCCGGGTGGCGGCATCCTCGACGGCCTCGCTGATCGCCATGCCCAGGGACCCGTTGGAGTCCGGCGTCGCCGCCAGGACCGCGCGCCCGTAGTTCGTGGTCGGGCTGGGGCTCGCGACCACCTCCGCGCCGTACGTCTCCATCAGGATCCGGCGGTACGGCTTCTGGTCGTAGCTGGCCCTGACCATGTAGACCTTGACGTCCAGGCCGAAGACCGCGCCCGCGAACGCCAGCGCACTCCCCCACTGGCCCGCGCCGGTCTCCGTGGCGAGGCGGCTGACACCGGCCTCCTTGTTGAAGAACGCCTGTGGCAGCGCCGTGTTCGGCTTGTGGCTCCCTGCCGGGCTGATGCCCTCGTACTTGTAGTAGATGTGCGCGGGGGTGTCGAGGGCGCGCTCGAGCCGGTAGGCGCGGTGCAGCGGCGACGGCCGGTACAGCTGGTAGGCCTCGCGGACCGGATCCGGGATCTCGATCTCGCGGTCCGTGCTGACCTCCTGGAGGATCAGCGCCATGGGGAACAGGGGCGCGAGGTCGGCCGGGCCGATCGGCTGGCCCGTGCCCGGGTGCAGCGGCGGCGGGGGCGGCGTCCTGAGGTCGGCCGCGATGTTGTACCAGGCCCGAGGGATCCGGTCCTCGTCCAGGAGGAACTTGGTCCGGCGGGGTTGGGCGATGGCCATCGTCGAGCGACCTCCTGGAGCTGGGCGGCGGGCGTTGGAGCGCGCCGAGACTAGCGCCTCCGGGGCGTCCCGGCAAACGTCCCGGCGAACGATCTCCGCCGCTCAGCGGCCGAGGACCGCCTCGTGCACCCGTTCGTAACGCGGCGGGCCTCCGCCCAGGTGGCTGCGGTAGAGGACGACCCGATCCGCCGTGAAGTCGACGCGCCAGTCCCGGGCCGCTTCCCGGAGGGCCGCCGCGACGGCCACGGAGCCCGAGGTGCCAGCGGCGTCCGTTCGGGCCACGGTGAGGTGAGGACGGAACGGCCGGTCGTCGGGGGCCATGCCGATGCCCACCAGCGCGGCGTCCAGGGCCCGCGAGATCGTGCCGAGCTCGTCGGCGCCGCGCTCGATCCCGAGCCAGATCGCACGGGGGCGCCGGTCGCCGGGGAACGCCCCCGCCCCAGCGAGGACCACCTCGAAGGGGCTCGTGCCCTCGGCGGCAGCGTCGACCGCCATGCCGAGGTCGCCGGTCCGGTCCGGGGGCAGCATGCCCAGGAACCGCAGCGTCAGGTGCAGGTTGTCCGTGTGCACCCAGCGCACGCCACGGCCGCGGTGGTCTGCCCGCACGCCATCGAGGAGCGCGGCGCACGCCGCCAGCGCGGCCGCCGGAACCGGGACCCCGACGAAGAGCCGGTCGAGGTCCTCAGCCACCGTGCTCGTTCTGGTAGCGGACGCGGTCTGCGGCCAGCACCTCCAGGGCGCGGTCGCGGTCGCGCCAGCCGACGACATCGACGACCTTGTCCTCGAGCAGCTTGTAGGTGTTGAAGAACTGCTCGATCTCCACGAGGCGGTGGGGGCGAACCTGTTCCAGCCGCTCGATGTGCTGCTGGTGCGGGTCTCCGATCGCGACGCACAGGGTCTTGAAGTCGAAGCCCTTCTCGTCGCGCATCTCGAGGCCACCGATCGGGCGCGCCCAGACGTGGCACCCGGTGAACGTCGGCTCGTCGATGACCAGGAGGGCATCGGTGTGGTCGCCGTCGTCGGCGCGGGTCCCCTCGATGAACCCGTAGTCGAAGTTGTAGAACACGGCCGACGAGAGGACGCGGTCCAGCCGGAAGACGTGGGCGACCTCGTCGTACTCGTACTTGTTGCGGCTCCCCCGCGGAATCTCGACGACGATCTCGACGACCGCGGGAAAGTTCTCGGCGTGCATCGTGCTCATCCCGCAACTCTACCGTGCCGCTCGCCTCCTGCCTGTCGGCAGCCGAGCGGCGGGCGGGGGCCGGGCGGGGGGGGGGCCGGGCGGCGGGGCGGGGCCGGCGGCGGGACGGGGGCCGGGCGGGGGCCGGGTCGACGGACCACGCGGTACGGGATGCTCGGGATCACCAGGGGCCGTGCGGTGATCGAGCCATGTGCACGTGCAGCGGAGGGACGGGGCGAAGGCGCTGTGCGGCAGGTCTTCGACGCCGCCGCGGCTGCCTTGGCAACCGACATGCACCGTTCATGTGCGAGGGCTGGCCCAAGCTCGCGGCGGGGACCGCCAGGGCAGGAGCCAAGGCCGGGTCCAACGCCGGCCATGCACATGAGACGATCAGGGCGAGCGGGAATGGCGCGACGCGGGAATGGCGACGCCGCGAACGGCCCTCGCCGGGAACGGCCCTCGCCGGGAACGGCCGTCGCCGGGAACGGCCGTCGCCGGGAACGGCCGTCGCCGGGAACGGCCGTCGCCGCGAACGGCCGTCGCCACGAACGGCCGTCGCCACGAACGGCCGTCGTCGGGAAGGCCCGCACCCGACGGGGCCGTCGCGGGCTGCGGCGCGAGCATCGCCGTCGGCCACCCGTTCCCGGCCCGCTGCCGCTACTCGTTGTAGAGGCGCTCCTCGATCAGCTTCTCCTGCACGCTCCGCCCGTTCGGGTCGAAGCAGGAGAACTCGAAGTGCTTCTCGTACTCCAGGTCCACCGCGTCCTGGCCGCCGCGGTTCTTCTCGACGGAGGCGATCACCCAGTCCCGGAACCGCTGAGCCTGGTAGGGGTTGAACTCGATGTTGACCTTGGCGACGATCTGGTACTTCTCGTTGAGGATCAGGATGATGTCGGCCTCGTAGTTGATCGCCGACGAGCCCCGCAGGTGGTAGTTGCGGAGGCGCGACGCCTTGAGGCCCTCCTTGTCGGCCGCGACGATGGCGATCATCGGGACGTCCTCGGCCAGCGCGATGTCCTTGAGCCCGTTGATGACGTAGGTGACCTTCTCGGACTCATTGGGGGGCTCCGGGATCACCGGCACCTTCTGCAGATAGTCGACGACGACGAGGAGCCGGCGCTCGCCGGACAGCTCCCTGTGCTGCCGGACGAGGGCCCGGATGCCGTCGATCGTGCTCGCGGTCTGGGTGCCGCGGAGCAGGAACAGGTTCTGCCCGTAGCGTGCGATGCGGTCGAGCGACGGCCGGAGGCGCGGGTTCGAGGCGAGCTGCGCCACGCCGCCACCCTCGGCCATCCACGTCCCGAGGATCTCCTTGCGGACGTCCTGGATCTTGATTGCGCCCGTCTTGTGCGGCAGGTGGGCGAGCGCGGACTCGGCGGCGATGAGCCTGTTGAGCAGGTACAGCTCGTCGTGTTCGAAGCAGATGTACAGCACGTTGGCCTGGCCGCCCGACGCGACGTTGCGCGCCATCTGGAGGGCCATCGTGGTCTTGCCGGTGCCCTGGGCGCCGCCGATGAGCAACAGCTCCCCGGCGCGCAGGCCACCGCCGATCGTCTTGTCGAGCGGGGTGAAGCCGAGCGGCACCGGCTGGTACTCCCCGACCCGCCCGCCGGTCACCTTCTCGTTCAGGTCGACCAGGACCTCGAGCGCCGACCGGGGTGCCATGCTCCCGTTCGGCCCGTCAAGGCGCCAGGCCGACTTCGGTGTCGCCCCCGTATCCGTCGTCACCCGTGCATGTCCTCCCGACAGCGTTGGCCGTGGCCCGCATCCTAGCACCGGCCCCCTGCGCGGAGAACGACCCCGCTGGTCGCCGTCGGCCGGCCCGAAGGTACCGGTCGGGGAAGCGGGCACGCCGCGACGGTGCCCAGCGACCGCGCAAGGGCAGTCCGTGGGCATCCCTCCCGGCTATCCCTGGCGGGGCATGCCCGCCAGCTCGTCCCAGAACCGCACGATGACGCGCGTCCCCAGCTCGAAGTTCTCGAGGTCCAGCCACTCGTTGGGCGCGTGGGCGTTGCAGGACGGCTGGCAGAAACCGAGCAGCACGACTGGCAGACCGAGCGTGTGGTCGAAGGCCGCGGTGACCGGGATCGATCCGCCCTCGCGGATGTAGACGGGGTCGACGCCGTGGACCGCCCGCAGGGCACGGGCGGCGGCCCGGGTCGCGGGATGATCGGTCGGGGTGAGGCTCGGCTCGCCGCCGTGGATGAAGGTCGTGGTCACCGTGACGCCCGGCGAGGCCACCTCGGCCACGTAGTCGCGGAGGGCCGCGAACACCGTCTGTGCGTCCTGGTTCGCGACGAGGCGCGTGGAGACCTTGGCGTGGGCGTGGGCCGGGATGATCGTCTTGGCGCCCTCGCCCTGGAAGCCGCTCCACATCCCGTTGACGTCGAGCGTCGGGCGCGCGCCCTTGCGTTCGAGCGTCGTCCAGCCCGTCTCGCCCACGAGGGCCGGCACCGGGATCTCGGCGCGGTATGCCTCCTCGTCGAACGGGAGGGCGGCCATCGCCTGGCGCTCGGCAGGTGCCAGGATGACGACATCGTCGTAGAAGCCCGGGATGCGGACCCGGCCGTCGGGGCCCTTGAGCGCCGCGATGATCCGGGCGAGGGCGATGGCCGGGTTGTCCACGGTCCCGCCGTAGGATCCCGAATGGAGGTCCACCGGGGAGAGCTCCACGTCGATCTGCGCGTACATGATGCCGCGCAGACCGACCGTGATGGCCGGGACGTTGCCCTCGAAGTAGCCCGTGTCGCTGATCACGGCGACGTCCGCGGCCAGGCGCTCCCGGTTCGCCTCGATCCAGCCGTACAGGCTGTCGGAACCGAACTCCTCCTCGCCCTCGAACACGAACGTCAGGTTCACCGCCGGCGCCAGGCCCACCGCCCGGAGAGCCTCCAGGGCCGAGAGGTGCATGACCAGCTGGCCCTTGTCGTCGGCGACGCCCCGCCCGACGAACCGGCCGTCCCGCAGGAACGGCTCGAACGGCGCCGTCTCCCACAGGTCGACCGGGTCCACCGGCTGCACGTCGTAGTGGCAGTACACCAGCGCGACCGGCGCGCCCGGCGCCTCGTGGATGCGGCCGTAGACGATCGGATGCAGCGCGGTGGGGGCAACCTCGACGTCGGTCGCCCCGACCCGCCGCAGCCGCTCGGCGACCCACTCTGCGGCCGTGACCATGTCGGTCGCGTGCTCGGGGAGCGCCGAGATGCTGGGGATGCGCGCCAGCTCGAGCAGGGACGCCGCCCGCGCCTCCTTCGACGCCTGCAGCGCGGCCTCCACGGCGGGATCGATCGGGCTCACGTCTGGCCCGGGGCTGAACTCGGTCATCGGATCTCCGTGGCTTCGGGGCTGCTCGATCGTAACGGACAGCATGAAGGGCGGACGCGTGGTCCGCCCTTCGATCGGGTGCGTGTTTGCCGGCCGAGAGCCGGGCGGGTCAGGCCGGCAGGGGCGACGGGTTCGGCGACGGGGCGGAAGGGCCGGGCGAGGTTCCGCCATCGGTGCCTGGCGCGATCACGCGCGGGATGCCGGCCTGGCGGGTCGGCTTCGGCGGCAGGTCCTCGAACAGCTTGTCGAACTCGACGGCGTCCACCGTCTCCTCCACGATCAGCTTCTCGGCCAGCCGGTCCAGCCGGTCACGGTGGGTCGTCAGGACCTCCGTGGCCCGGTCGAAGGCACGGTCGATGATCGCGCGAACCTCCTCGTCGATCAGGCGCGCGACATCGTCCGAGTAGTTGCGCTGCTCCGCGATGTCACGGCCGAGGAACACCAGCTCGTCGCGCTTGCCGAACGAGAGCGGCCCGAGCTTGTCGCTCATGCCGAACTCGGTGACCATGCGCCGGGCCAGGTCGGTCGCCTTCTCGATGTCGTTGCTCGCGCCGGTGGTCGTATCGCCGAACACCAGGCGCTCCGCGACGTTGCCGCCGAGCAGGCCTGCGATCTTGTCCTCGAACTCCGTCTTGCTCTGGAGGTAGCGGTCCTCCGTCGGCAGGGCCATCGTGTAGCCGAGGGCCATGCCGCGGCTGATGACCGTGACCTTGGCCACCGGGTCGCACTTGGGCAGGATCCGCTGGACGACGGCGTGGCCGCCCTCGTGGAACGCGATGATCCGCTTCTCCTCGTCCGAGATGACGCGGCTCTTGCGCTCGGGCCCGGCGACGATGCGCTCGAGCGCCTCGCCGAACTCGTTCATCCCGACGGTCTTCTTGTTCCGGCGCGCGGCGAGGATCGCCGCCTCGTTGACGAGGTTGGCGAGGTCCGCGCCGGAGAACCCGGGCGACTGGCGCGCGATCTCCTCGACCACGATCGTCTTGTCGAGCGGCTTGCCCTTGGTGTGGACCTTGAGGATCGCGGTCCGTCCCTTCATGTCCGGGCGGTCGAGGATGACCTGGCGATCGAAGCGGCCGGGCCGCAGCAGGGCCGGGTCCAGGACGTCGGGACGGTTGGTCGCGGCGACCACGATCACGTTGGTGTTGGTGTCGAAGCCGTCCATCTCGACCAGGATCTGGTTCAGGGTCTGCTCGCGCTCATCGTGGGATCCGCCGAGGCCGGCGCCGCGCTGGCGGCCGACCGCGTCGATCTCGTCCACGAACACGATGCACGGGCTGTTGCGCTTCGCCTGGTCGAACAGGTCACGGACACGGCTCGCGCCGACGCCCACGAACATCTCGACGAACTCCGAGCCCGAGATGCTGAAGAACGGCACGCCGGCCTCGCCGGCCACGGCCCGGGCCATCAGCGTCTTGCCCGTTCCCGGCGGGCCGACCAGCAGCACGCCGCGCGGGATGCGCGCGCCGAGCGAGTTGAACTTCTCCGGGTACTTGAGGAACTCCACGACCTCCTGGAGCTCGGTCTTGGCCTCGTCCACGCCGGCCACGTCCGCGAACGTGACCACGGTCTTGTTGCCGAGGAACATGCGCGCCCGGCTCTTGCCGAAGGACATCGCCTGGTTGTTGGTGCCCTGGGCCGACCGCATCATGTAGAAGATGAAGCCGCCGATGACCAGCAGCGGCAGCAGGCCGGTCAGGAGCAGGCCGATCCAGGACGTGTCGGCCGTCGGCTTCCGGGTGTAGACATCTACCAACGGCAGGGGCTTCCCGCCCTCGGCCGCCGCCTTCTGCATGTCGGCGAAGACGTCGCCGGTGATGTTGTTGGGGACGACGACTGTGTATGTCCCGCCACCTGTCTTGGTGACCAGCAGGGTCTCGCCGTCCTGCTGCACCTTGGTGACGTTGCCGGCCTTCACGTCGTTGTAGAAGTTCGAGTAGCCGGTGGTGTCCGCGGGCGAGGACGAGCTCACCCATGTGTAGAGCAGCGCGATCGTGCCCGCCACGAGGACGAGCATCACGATCCCGTTGCGCAGGAACCGAGCGTTCAAACGGAGCGCCTCCGAGTGGGACGGGCCGGCGGTGACCGGCAATTCGGCGAGTATACCGCCGGGGTCCCAGACGGCCTCAGAGGCGGCCCGGCGATCCCGACGCAGTCTACGGTACGACCCGGGCGCCGCCACGCAGGCTTCGGCGTCGTTTCGTCGAGGTTCAGGTTTCGCCACGATGCCAGTGCGGCGACGAGCACCCGGCCCGATGGCCCGCGGGCAGTCCGGCGGCCTGGCGCTCACGGGGTCGGCCGCCGGCTCGACATGGGGCGGGCGGTTCCTACCGGGCTGATTCGCTCGGGAAGTGTGGTGGCTGGGGGCAGAATCGAACTGCCGACCGGGCGGTTATGAGTCGCCTGCTCTGCCGCTGAGCTACCCAGCCTCGGGCGCGAATTGTAGACCAGATCCGAACGCCCTTCAGCCCCCGCGACCGCCACCGGGCGCGAGCGCCAAGGGCCGGTCTCCGAGCCGGTGTCCATGGGCTCCGGCCACGGCGCACGGACCGGCGCGGGTTCGACGCGGACGGGCGCCGGCGCGGAAGGCATTGAGAGACGGCCCGCGAAGCCCGACAATGGACGCGACCAGGAGCGATCTGCAAGGGGAACGATCGATGTCGAACGAGACGCCGGGCAAGGACGCCGTGCCCGGCTGGGGACAGCCCAGTCCGCAGCCGCAGCCGGACGAACCGACGGCCCCCTGGCCCCCGGCCGAGCCTCCTGCGACGCCGTGGCCTGTCGAGGCCGACGCACCCGCGACGCCCGACGCCACGCCTCCCGCGCCCGATGCGCCCTGGGGAACGACGCCCGAGCCTCCGCCCGCGGCGCCGGCGCCCACCGAGCCGGTTGCGCCACTGACGTGGACGCCGTCCGAGCCCGAAACCGCCGCACCCTCCGCACCTGCGGCGCCTTGGACGACGACGCCCGGGCCTGCGCCCGTGGCGCCGGTGGCGCCGGTGGCGCCGGGGACCTGGGGCGCGCCGGCGCAGCCGGCACCGCAGGCGGCTCCGCCACCCCAGCAACAGCCCGCGCCCGGCGGCTGGGGCGCTGCTCCTGCCCAGCAGCAGCCTGGCTGGGGCGCCGCCCAGCAGCCCGGCCCGCAGCAGCCCGGCCCGCAACAACCCGGCCCGCAGCAACCCCCCGGCGGCTGGGGACCCCAGCAGCCACAGGGCGGCTGGGGACAAGGGGCTCCCGGCGCGCCCGGTGGTCCGCCCGTCGGGTGGGCTCCGGCTCCGGCGCAGTCGGGCGGGAACGGCTGCCTCAAGGGCTGCCTGATCGTCGGGGCGATCGGGGTGGTGCTCGTCGTCATCCTGGGCATCGCCATCACGGTCCTCGGCTTCAGGTTTGCCCAGGACCTGGGCATCGATCCCACCACCGGCGACGTCGCCGAGTGCCCTCTCATCTCGAACTCCGACCTGGCCGCGGTGCTCGGCAGCGACAGCACGGCCCTGCCGCTCGGCGGGATCGTTGACGCCACGATCGGGCAGCTTCTCGACAAGCGGGTCATCCCGGATGCCGAGGACTGCTGGATCGCTGGCTCCCACACCGGCTCGGGCAGGATCGCCCGCCAGTCTGGCGGCGATGCCGCCGGCACGTTCCGGTCGGCCCTGGACAAGGCCAAGGCGGACGGCTACTTCGCCGGTGCCGTGTCCGGGGTCGGCGACGAGGCCTTCTGCACCGGGATGTCGGACGTCGGATCCTTCGGGGTCCTCGTTCGGTCGGGCGACAGGCTCGCGTACATCAGCCTCATCGGCAGCGACATCGGGAGCAGCAACTACGACACGAACGCCGATGGCGTGGTGGTCTCTCCCGAGACCTGCCAGCTGGGCCAGGAGGTCGCCGCCAAGGTCCTTCGCTGAGCGTTCACATGGGGTTGAGCATCAGGGAGCGCTGCCGCGAGGCCGCGCTCCCTTGTTGGTCGTGATCCCCGACGGCGATGCCGTCGGCTTGGTCCAGGCTTGAGACCCCTGCGGTTGGCTCAGGCCTTGGGACCCGGGCCGCCCGCGTCGCCGATGTGCTGATAGGCATCGAGCAGCGTGCCGATGGTGACGTCACCGTAATGCGCCTGGAGGTCCTGGCGGGCGACGGCCCACAGCGACCGGAGCGTGCGTGGCCCGCTCCGCTCGAGATCGCGCAGCTTCGTGCCGCCGAACCGCTCGATCCCGGGGATCCGCTGGAGCTCCTGGGCGAGCCGGACCGCGGAATCGCTCAGCGTCGACTGCTCGCTGAGCCCGGCCGCGCCCATCGCGGCGTCGGCGACCCGGCGCTTGTCGCCCCGCGCAAGGTCGGACGCCGTGGGCATGGGTGGCAGCTGCGAGGTCAGCCCGCCGAGGGCGCCGACCGCCGGGGCCGTTGCGCGGGTCGTCGCCGCTCGCATCGACGCGGCCGCCTTCGCGAACCGCTGCTCGGGCGTCTCGACGGGTGGCGCCGGCACGGGCGCTTCGGGCGCTGTCACAGATGCCCCGCGGGCCTGCGCCGTGGCCTTCGCGGCGGCTCCCGGGGCGGTTGCGGTCGACGGGCCGGAGGTCCCCGCCCGCGAGTCGCTCGAAGTCGGGGCGCTGCCGGTCGCTGCCGGACCCGCGCCGCCCGCGGGCGCCGGACCGGTGCCGCCCGGATGCGAGCCTCCGCCCGGGGCGCCGCCTCCACCTGGGGCACCGCCGCCCGGGGCACCGCCACCCGCCCCGCCGGTCGACGTGCCGCCGCCCGCGTCGTCGGGCCCGCGGCGCCCGACCGTGCGTGCCGCGGCCGCCTTCGCCCCCGCGCTCCTCTCGTCCTGGCCGAGCGCCGAGGTGAGCAGCTCGGGAATGTCGATGCCGGTCAGGCCCTTGACCGTGGCCGACGCCTCGGCGAGCGTGCGGGTGGTCGTCTTGACCACGTCCGACGCGCCCTCCGAGGACAGCACCGTGAGCGTGTCGATGTGGGCCAGCGGCTCTGCTGCCGCGCGGACGATCTCCGGCAGCATCGAGAGCACCGTCGAGATGATCGCCGCGTCGTTGAACTGGCGATAGGCGTCGGCACGGAGCGCGAGGGCCTTCGCCTCGGCCTCGCCCTTGGTGAACGTGATCCCTGCCTCGGCGTTGCCTTCGAGGGTCGTCTGCTTGGCGATGGCATCGGCGTTGACGAGGGTGACCCGCGCCTGTGCCTCGCCCTTGGTGACCTGGACGGCCGCCTCCGCGCCGCCCTCGAGCTTGACCCGCTCGGCGTCCGCCTGCGCGGCCGCGATCCGGGCTCCCTTGTCACCCTCTGCGCGCCTGATCTGCGCCTCCGCCTCGGCCTCGGCCGGACGGATCGTGCTGGCGATGAGCTCCTTCTGCTTGCGGTCGGCCTCCAGCTGGGCCAGCTCGGTCTGGCGGCGGACGACCTCCTGCTGGGCCTCGGCCTGCGCCAGCGGACCGGCCTGCGCGGCCTTCGCCTCGGCCGCCGCGGTCAGGGCGACGACCTCGGCCTGGCGGAGGGAGACGTCCCGCTGGGCGTTCAGCTTGACCTGCTGCGCCTCGGCCTCCCGGACCGCGGCCTCCTGGTCGGCCGTCGCCTTGGCCATGCGGGCGTCACGCTCGCGACGTGCCGTCTCCTGCTGGCCGATGAGGTCCATGTAGCCGACCTCGTCGCGGATCGCCTGGATCGTGAAGTTGTCGATCGACAGGCCCGAGGTCGCGAGGTCCGACTTGGCAGCGCCCTGGACCTCCTGCTGGAACTTCTGGCGGTCGTAGTTGAGCTCCTCGACCGTCAGCGTGCCGACGATCGACCTGAGCGAGCCCTCCAGCACGTTCTTGACGATGGAGTCCAGGAGGCCTTCCTCGCCCAGGAACCGCTCGGCCGCGTTCCGGATCGACTCGTCGTCGCTGCCGATCTTCACGGTCGCCACGCCCTGCACCGCGACCTTGATGCCCTGCTTGGTCACCGCATCCGAGAGAGCCACGTTGATCTGCCGCGCGCTCAGGTTCACCCTGCCCAGCCTGTGGACCAGCGGCAGGACGATGACCCGACCGGCGCGGACCACCTTGAGCTGTGTCGGCGCGCCGCCGAACACGCCGCCCGTCCGGACCAGTGCCTCGTTGGCACTGGCGACCTTCACGCGGCTCGTCGCGTACGCGAACAGCAGCGCGATGATGATGATCGGGACGATCACCGCGATCACGCCGCTGCCCAGGATGTTGAACAGCCCGTCCATGTCCTACCCTTCCGCGTTGCCGGTGCCGCCGGCGGGTGTGGAGGCTTCGCGAACGATGAGGCCGGTGCCCGCCACTCCCACGACCTCGACGGTCCGGCCCGCCGCGATGTCGGTGTCCGCCGTGGCGGCGAACTCGTGGGTCTGGCCCTCTGCCTTGACGAGGACGCTCCCGTAGCGGCCGGCCGGCACCCCCACGGCGACGTAGGCGGTCCCGCCCACCAGGTCCGAGAGCGTGAACGGCTCCTCGCTCTCGGTTCGGCGCAGGACCCCGAACAGCGTCCCCGCGAGCACGGCACCGCCGATCCCGGACACGACGCCGATGATGGCCGCCTGGGCCCCGTGGACGTCGAGGACCTGGGTGGCAAAGAGCCCGCCGGCGCCGAACATGCCGACGAACCCGAGCAGGATGGGCGTGAACGACGTCCCGCCGATGTCGAAGCCGAACCCGTCGAGGAGCCCGCCGAGGATGTCGTCGAACACCACGGTGATCAGCAGGAGCACGCCGCCCACCAGGGCGGCGACGGCGAAGACCCAGTCCTCGACGGGGATCGTGATCATCCGGGGCCGGCCCACCCTCCCGTTGCGGCACCGGCGACGCGGTACCGCGCGAGCGCGCCCGCGCGACTGGACGGGCGCCTGCCGCCAGCATAGGGCCGGGGCCGCGCCCCCGGAAGGCCGATCGTCACGACGGGCCGATCGAGCCGGATCAGCCGCCGGCGCCTGACCCCGGCGCGTCCGCCGGATCGCCGCCCGGTCCGAACAGGAGCTGCAGCCACGACTCGAGCGGGCTTCGCCGCGCAACGGAGGCGCCGAGCCGCACGGCGGCGGCGCCGGGGGCGTCGGCCGCGAGCGGCGGCGCGTCGTCGGCAAGGGCGAACGGGACCTCGTGCGTCGTCCCGAGGCGGTACTCCCGCGCCTGCTGCTCGATGTAGGCCTGGCGCTGGATGAGCTGGAGCTCGCCCTCGAGCGCGGTCACCTCGCCCTGGAGCGAGACGTTCGCGGCCCGCATGCCTTCGGCCCGGGCCGTGGCCTCGCTGGCCTCGCCCACCTGGCGGGCGAACAGGATGATCACCCAGGCCGCGACGAGCGAACCGATCAGGAGCGCGATCCGCCGGCGCGTGAGGCCCGCGACCGGGAGGTCGGACAGGCTCCCGAGGGCGGATGCGGCGGCCGGTGACGGCGTCCCGGTGCCCGGCTCGGGCACCCGCCGATCCGGCGTGACGGGCCCTGGATCGGTCGCTGGGCGGCTGGTCGATCGCGGCATCGAACCGAGGGTCGCTGCGCTCGATTCGGCTGTCAACCCGAACCCGCGCCGCCTGGCCGTCGTCCGGCTCGCCGATCCGCGCACGCCGCGTGACACGCAACCTGTCACGGCCGTGCGCCAGCGTGGCGTATGCTTCGCGAGATACCGATCATCCGTTCTGTTTCACCAACGGGAGCCCGGCATGCGCACCTACGCCCCCGCCCCGACGCTCGCCGTCCTGGAGCGCCTGCTCGAGGAGCCGTCGCTCGCCCGGGGCGTCGTCCACCACGAGGTCCGGCCGGCCAGGGACGCGATCCACGGGGAATGGCCCGCGTGGCTGGACCCGCGGATCCGGGCCGGCCTCGCGAAGCGTGGCATCGAACGGCCGTACACGCACCAGGCCGACGCGATCGAGGGCGTCCATCGCGGCGAGGACATCGTCGTGGTGACGCCCACCGCGTCGGGCAAGTCGCTGTGCTACACGGTGCCGGTCCTGCAGGCGCTGGCGGAGGACCCGTCCGCGCGAGCCCTGTTCCTGTTTCCCACCAAGGCGCTGGGTCAGGACCAGGTCGCGGAGCTATCCGAGCTCGTCCGGGACGCCGGGCTGGAGGTCTCCTCGGCCTGCTACGACGGGGACACGCCGGCACCGATCAGGTCGGCCATCCGGAAGGCCGGGCAGGTGGTCGTCACCAACCCG
This sequence comes from uncultured Chloroflexia bacterium, assembly GCA_963776395.1. GTDB lineage: Bacteria > Chloroflexota > Limnocylindria > Limnocylindrales > CSP1-4 > CAIXZV01. Next base: position 137,613 of record CAVZML010000004.1, read on the forward strand.
GACATGCTCCATTCGGCGATCCTCCCCCACCACACGAAATGGTTCCAGCTGTTCGAGCAGCTGAAGGTCATCGTGGTCGACGAGCTGCACACGTACCGGGGGGTGTTCGGGAGCCACGTCGCCAATGTCCTGCGGAGGCTCCTGCGGCTGTGCGCCCACTACGGCAGCCATCCCGTGATCGTGTGCTGCTCGGCCACCATCGGGAACCCGGCCGAGCTCGCGGAGACGCTCACCGGGAGGCCGTCCAGGCTCGTGGACCGCAACGGGGCCCCGTCGGGCGAGAAGCACCTCCTGCTGGTCGACCCTCCGGTCATCGACGGCTCGACCGGCGCCCGCGGCTCGGCGCTGACGCTCGCCGAGCGGTGGGCGCTGCCGTTCCTGCGCGCCGGGCGCCAGACGGTGGTGTTCGGGAAGTCCCGGGTCGCTGTCGAGATCATGCTCAGCAACCTGCGGGAGAGGCTGCGCCAGGACCTGGGTCCACGGAACCGCGTGCGCGGCTACCGGGGCGGCTACCTGCCCACGGAGCGACGCGCCATCGAGCGCGGGCTTCGCGACGGCGAGGTCCTCGGGGTCGTGAGCACGAACGCCCTCGAGCTGGGCGTGGATATCGGACGCCTCGACGTGGCCGTCCTGGCCGGCTATCCGGGCTCCATCGCCGGCACCTGGCAGCAGATGGGCCGGGCGGGCCGCCGCGGCGACGTCAGCGTCGCGGTCCTGGTCGCGTCGCCGGCGCCCGTGGACCAGTACGTGATCCACCACCCGGAGTTCGTGCTCGGCGGGCGACCCGAGGAGGCCCGCCTGGACCCGGACAACCTCCACGTCCTGCTGGCCCACATCCGCGCCGCGACGTTCGAGCTGCCCTTCGAGCCCGGAGAGTGGTTCGGGCCTGGTCCCGCGGACGACCTGCTCGCGTTCCTCGCCGAGGGTGGGCAGGTCCGCCAGGCGGACGACGGGCGGTGGTACTGGAGCTCGGAGAACTTCCCCGCGTCGGAGGTGTCCCTCCGGGCGGCCGCTCCCGAGAACGTCGTGATCATCGACACGAGCCCGGACCGGCCCCGCGTGCTCGGCGAGGTGGACCTGTTCAGCGCCCAGGTCCTGGTCCACGAGCACGCCATCTACATGCACGAGTCGACGCAGTACCACGTGGACCGCCTCGAGTGGGGCGAGCGCAAGGCGTATGTCCACCGGATCGACGCGGACCACTACACCTACGCGAACAGGGCCGTGACCCTCAAGCCGCTCGACGTCTTTGCCACGGCACCCGCGACGGGTGGCACGCGGGTCCACGGGGAGGTCATGGTCGCGAGCCTGGTCACGCTCTACAAGAAGCTCAAGTTCGGCACCGACGAGAACGTGGGCTGGGGACCCATCGACCTGCCGGAGATCGAGCTCCAGACCACGGCCTACTGGCTCACGGCCGACGGCGCCGCGGCCGGCTGGCGGCGGGACGAGCTTGACGTGGCGCTGATCGGCGCTGGCCGGGCGATCCAGGCCGTGTCCGCGGTGCTGCTCATGGTCGACCCTCGGGACCTGGGGCTGGTGTCCCAGGTGCGCTCGCCCCACCACGAGGCACCCACCATCTACCTCTACGAGGCCATGCCCGGCGGCGTCGGCCTGTCCGAGCGGCTGTTCGCCCGGCACGAGGAGCTGGTCGCGGGCGCGGCGGACCTGATCCGCGACTGCCCCTGCGACGCCGGCTGCCCCGCCTGCACGGGCCCCAGGCTCGAACCCGAGGTGGATGGAAAGGCGCTCGCGCTGCGTCTGCTCGCGGCGCTGGGCGCGGCCGCGGGGAACCGGGCGGCCGTCGCGTGACGGCGGAGCCGCTGTCCCCCGTCACGCGCGAGCGCAGGCTGGCGAACCTGCGGGCGAGCATGTCGCGTCCCGGCGGGCTGCCGGCGGGGGCGGACCCGCTGCCGGCGAGGGCGCCGTTCGCGGGCCGGCGCAGCGGCGTGCTCGCCGCCCGGCTGGCCGCTGCCCTGGGGGCCGATGCGGCGGACACGGCGGGCGGCTGGATCGTCCGGCGCGTCGTGGCACCCGTGACGATCCCGCTGGACCGGGAGCGCCTGGCCCGGCTCCCGGGACACCCTCCGGTGGGGGCGCCGCTCGTATGCCTGGACACGGAGACCACCGGGCTCGCGACGGCGGCCGGCACCCTCGCGTTCCTCGTCGGGCTTGCCCGCTGGGAGGGCGACGAGTTCCGCCAGACGCAGCTCCTCCTCCCGGACCACGCGGACGAGCCCGCCCTGCTCGCGGAGCTCGTCGACTGGATCACCCCCGACGCCTGGTTGGTGACCTACAACGGGCGCGGGTTCGACTGGCCGCTCATCGAGGCGAGGTTCCGGCTGGCCGGGCGGGCCGCGCCTGCCCACGCCGGCCACCTGGACCTGCTGCCTTTCGTCCGCCGCGTCTTCCGACACCGGATGGAGGACGCGCGGCTCCGCACCGTGGAGGGCCGGCTCCTCGGCGTGTCGCGCATGGGCGACGTCGAGGGCTGGGAGATCCCCGGCATCTACCTCGACGTCCTCCGCGGCGGCCCCGTGGACGCGCTCGCCGGCGTCGTGATCCACAACGAGAAGGACGTGCGCTCGCTCGGTCTCCTCGTGGCCCACGTCGAGCGCCTGTACGCGGACCGGGTCGCGCGCCACGACGCCCCGCGCGGCGACCTGGCCGGCCTGGCGCGGGCGTACGGCCGGGATCGGCGGCATGACGAGGCGCTGGAATGCCTGGACGACGCGCTCGCCGCCGCCGCCCCGTCGCGTGACCCGTTCGGGCGGACGCCGGTCGGACCCACGGCTGTCCGCGAGGAGATCGAAGCGGAGCGCGAGGCGTGGTGGTCGCCCGCCACGAAGCCGCACTTCGGCGGTCGACCCCCGAGGGCGGGCTGGCGCGGGGACCTCGCCAACGGCCGCGGCGGACCGCTCGGCCCGGGCACGGGGCCAGCGGCCTGGGACACCGGCCTGCGATGGACGGACGAGCGGCTTGCGGCCGAGCGCGCGCGGGTGCTCCGCCGGCTGGGTCGCTGGGCCGAGGCCGCGGAGGCGTGGCAGACGGCGGCCGCGGCCGGGGGCGGACTCGGCGCGATCGCGTGGATCGAGGTGGCGAAGCTGCGCGAGCACCGCCTCGACGATCCCGGCGGGGCGCTCGCGGCGACCCGGGCGGCATGGCGCCTGCTCGAGCGGTCGCGGGCGACCGGGCGACCCTACCCGCGGGTGGAGGCGGACCTCCAGCGGCGCGGGGCGCGGCTCGCGGCACGGCTCCGGAGGCGGACGGTCCGGGGAGCCTGAGCCCGGTCAGTCGGGGTTGTCGCCGCCGTGCATGCGGCGGACCGCGTCCGCGAGGTACGGGACGCCGAAGACGCCGGGGCCCTCCAGGATCAGGGACCCGCAGGCGGCACCGAGACGGAGGTCCGGGTCGGGACCGGTCCAGGTGGCGGTGATGGCGGGGTCGACCCATGCCGCGAATACGGCGGACAGGAACGTATCCCCCGCCCCGACCGGGTCCACGTACTTCTCGATCGGGATGCTGTGCCAGTGACGGGGCTCCAGGTCGTCAGGACGCTCGCCAACCCGGTACGCGGTGCCCCCGTGAATGCCGTCCGTGAACAGGAGCGTCGCCCCCGCACGCATGAACTCGGCGAGATGGGCGGGCGTGGTGGCGTCGTCGACGTCGTCGGCGCCGACCCCGATCAGGTTCGCGCGACGTACCACGGGCGACGCTCCGGGCGGCTGGTGGTGGACGGGAGCCCCGTCACGGAGCACGCGCAGCAGGCCCTGCCAGCCCAGGCCGACCAGGGCATCCGGCGGCGGCACGTCGGCCCACTCGTCGCGGACCTCGGCGGCGACCGGCGCCAGCATCCAGGCCCCGGCGTCCCGCCACTCGGGCGGGAGCGCCCGAGGGTCCACGGAGTCGGAGACCTGCGGCGTCTGCTGGATGCGGCCGGTCGGCGTCTCGACGTTGATGAAGATCGGGCCGTGGCTGCCGGGGATCACCCGCACGTCAACGCCCGCGTCACGGATCGTGTTCAGCTCCCGCGAGGTCGTCGCCAGCTCGTCGGCGACAACGAGGGCACCCACCCGGAGACCCAGGCGGGCGAGCGCCAGCGCGGAATACGAGGCCCCGCCGCCGAGACGCCAGCCGCGCTCGTCGTCGTCGACGAGGTCCCGGCACGCCGCGCCGACCACCACGACCTGGGGTGCTTCGCTCATCGGTCCTCCGCGGGGGCCTCGGGGGAGCCCGCCTATACTGGCCGTCCCTGGCGCGAGCCAGCGCGATCGCGGCCGTTCCCCCGGCCGTCCCGACCGAGGTCACGCAATCATGCACTTCTACGAGCTTCACGAGGGTGACAACGACACCTTCGCGGACCTGCTCCTCGTCCGGGAGGAGGAGATGGATCCCGAGGAGTTCTTCGAGCTTGTCCAGACGATCCGCCGCCGGATCCAGGACGCGTACGAGGGCGACACGCTGATCGAGGCGATCGCCTCGGAGCTGGAGCGCGACTACGAGTTCATCACCGTCAGCGACGACCGGCTGCACGGCCGCGGTGAACGTGTCGCAGGGACGACGACGAGAACTTCCTCGCGGACCTCGACGAACCCGAGGACAGCGTGGACTACCTCACGATCCTGGCGGGCCTCAAGGCCGGCGATCCCCGGCTCAACTAGGAGCCGGCGCCGGTCGGCCATGGCGCCCTTCCGGCGCCGGGCGGCCACCGTCGCGGCCTCGACGGCGACGGCTGGGCGGGCGGCCTCGACGGACGTCACCGGCTGGAGCGGCGCTGCCTCGACGGGCGTCAGCGGCTGAACAGGATCTCGATCACGTCGCCGTCGCGCACGTGGTACGTCTTGCCCTCGGAGCGGAGCCTTGCCGTGCTTCTTCGCCTCCGCCATGGAGCCCAGCGCCAGCAGGTCCTCGTAGGCGACGACCTCGGCGCGGATGAAGACCGTGCGCGAGGTCGGTGTGGATGGCCGCCGCGGCGTCGACCGCCGTTCGAGCCGTCCGGGATGGGCCACGCGCGGACCTCGTCCGGGCCGGCGGTCAGGAACGAGATCAGGCCGAGCAGCCGGTAGGACAGCCCGATGACCCGGTCCAGCGCGGATTCGTGGAGGCCCAGCTCCTCCATGAACACCGCCGCCTCGTCGGGCTCGAGCTCGCCCAGCTCCATCTCGATCTTCGCCGACAGCGCGTCGACCATGGCGTGCCGGTGGTCGTAGCGCGTCCCGGACGTCCCGATCAGCGCGGGCTCGCGCGGCAGGTCGTTCTCGCCGACGTTCAGCAGGACGAGCACCGGCTTCTGGGTGAGGAACCGGAAGCCGCGGAGGGCCTTCTCCTCGTCGGCGTCGAGGGACTCGTCGCGGATCGGCCGGCCCGCGTCGAGGGCCGGCATCAGGCGCGCCAGGAGGGTCGCCCTCGTGCTCGTTGGCCTCGCGTTCCGCCGGCGTGCCGTGGCGGCCGCTGAGCCTTGAGCCGCTCGAGACGCCGGTCGATCATCGCGAGGTCGGCGAGGATGAACTCGAGGTCGAGGTGCTCGAGGTCGCGCCACGGGTCGACGGAGCCCGCCGGATGCGGGTGCGCCACGTATCCTCGAAGGCGCGGACGACGTGGAGCAGCGCGTCGGCATCGCGCAGCCGGGCGAGGTGCTCGGCCGGCAGCTCCTCCGTCCCGACGTGGCCCTCCGATGACGCCGGCGGGGCCGGCAGGTCGACGTAGGTGACGTCCGCGTGGACGATCTTCTTGGGCTTGAAGATCTCCGCGAGCGCGTCCAGCCGCTCGTCGGGGACCTTGACGACGCCGACGTTGAGCTGCATGCCGCCGAGCCCCCGGTCTCGGCATGGCCCCTGGTCAGCGTGTTGAAGACGGTCGTCTTGCCGCACCCGGCGAGACCGACGATGGCGATCTGCATGCGCTGATTGTGCCCCGGTCGGGGCGGTCGGCGCGGCGGGTTCGTCAGTACCCGGCGGCGGGATCCACCACGTTGTCCAGCGGGAGCCCGCCCGCGAACCGGCGCAGGTTGTCGCAGAACAGGTCGACGCTGACCGGTCCAGGACGCGCGTCGGACGACCACGACGTGTGCGGCGTCAGGATCACGTTGGGCAGGTCGTAGAGCGACGACGTCGGCGGCAGCGGCTCCTCGCGGAACGTGTCCAGCACTGCGCCGCCGATGCGGCCGTCGCGGAGCGCGCGGGCCAGCGCCCGCTCGTCGATCAGCTCCCCGCGCGCGACGTTGATGAGCCACGCGCCGGGCTTCATCTGGGCGATCGCCTCGTCCGCGATCAGCCCGTGCGTGTCGGCGGTCAGGGGCGCCGCCAGGACGACGAAGTCCGACTCGGCCAGGAGCTCCGGCAGCGCGTCGGGGGCGAGGACCCGGTCCAGCATCAGCGAGCCCGGAACGGCTCGTCGCCGGCGCCGTCAACCGCGTGCGACCCGGCCTCCGGGCGGCGACGCGTGGCGATGACCCGGCAGCCGAACGCCGTGCCCAGGGCGCCGACGCCGCGCCCGATGATCCCAGGCCAACGATGCCCACGGTCACGTCGCGCAGCTCGCGTGCCTCCAGCGGCTGCCAGGTCCGCTCCGCCTGCAGCTCCATCAGCTGGGGCAGCCGGCGGCAGACCGCCAGGATCATGAGCATCACGTACTCGGCGATCGGGCCGGCTGAAGACGCCACGCGCGTTCGTGATCACCAGGCCCCGCGAGCGGCTGGCCGGGGTCAGGACGCGTTCGACCCCTGCGGTCGCGGAATGGACCCAGCGCAGCGACGGCGCGCGGTACAGGAACCGGTCGAAGGCGCGGCCGGAGAGGCGACCGCGGAGCATCACCTCGACGTCGTCGAGCGGGCCGTCCGGCGTGGCCGTCGAATCCGATCGTCACGATGCGGGCGCCCGGCGCGGCGGCCCGGATCGCATCGAGGTCGCGGTTCCGGTAGCGGGCCGAGAGGATCGGCTGAGGGCGATCGCCACGGGAGCCCCGCCCGGTCCCCGACCGGGCCCCGGTCCCACCGCGGCTGCCGTCGGTCACGCCGTGCCTCCTTCGGGCCGTCCGAGGCCCCATCCGCGCGCGACCCACGCGTCCGGCGCGTCGATCTCCGTCGGGCGTCGGCAGCGTCTCCGGCCCGTCCCACAGCCGGCGCAGCGCCGCGGCGCCCGCCAGCTCTGTCGATCGCGGCAACGAACGCCTCGCCCTTACGGTACTGCTCCATCTTGAGGTCCATGCCCGTGATCCGCAGCATCGCCCGCTCGAACGGGGTCCGATGCTCGCGACGGCCGTGGAAGCGGGCGGAGATCTGCTCCACGCCCGGGACGAGGTCCTTCCCGACGGCGTCCATCACGTGGTCGCCGAACCCCTCGAGCAGGCTCATCACGGCCTGCGTCTCCCGGAACAGCGCGCGCTGCTCGTCGGTCATCAGCCGCTCCAGCCAGTGCGCGTCGTCCCGCCGGCCGTCGCCCCGCAGGGCCGCGCCGAGCGCGCGCGGACCGCGTCCCGTCCCAGCGCCGACGCGTCATCCGAGAACAGCGACAGCTGTCGCTCCAGCCGCCACGCGAGGTACGGCCGCAGCCAGGGATGCGCCTCGAACTCGAAGGCGTGCGTCGTCTCGTGGAGCGCGATCCAGGTCCGGAACGGCTCGAGCGGCACGTCGATCGCCCGCGCCGTCTGGCGGATGTTCTCCTCGACGAACAGCAGGCGGCCCGGGCGTCGCCTCAGCGCTGAAGGAGGGCCAGGTCGTACTGGCCGAGGACGCGCTGGCCCATGAACCCCAGGATCAGCCCGATCTGGCGCGTGGTGACCCAGCGGTTCGCGAGCGCCACCGCCGCCTTGCCGAGGCCGCTGCCCGACGGGAGGATCTGGTCGAGGAGGTTCCCCTCGATGCGTCCGATGAGCGCCCGCGAAGACCTCGATGTTGGCGCGGACCCAGCCGGCGCGGTCGACGACGCGCGACGCGGTCGACGACACCCGGCAGCTCGGCGCCGAGATGCGCCGCGAGAGGCGGGGACGACCCGTGCCATCGCCGCGGCATAGTGCCCTCCGTCGCCCGCAGCTCCGACTCGCCGAGGGTGCCGGGCGCGCGCCGCAGCCGCGCGACCGCGATGTCCTCCACCCGCCGCCAGTCGACGAGCCCCGCGCGCGGACGGAATGCTCGAGCGCGACGGCCGGCGACCGTGACCGCCGCGCCGAGCGACGGAGCCCACGATGAAGCCGACCTGCCAGAGGCGCTCCTCGGGATCCGGCGCCCGCCGCCCGGGCGCCGTGTCCGTCGCCGCGGCCGGGGCCGCGCCGGGGGCCCCCGCGCCCGTCTGCCGGCATCAGCTGTCCTCCCGCAGCGCCACCGCCTCGCACGTCGGGGAAGGACTCGCCGAACATCCGGGACGCGATCGACCGGAAGCGCTCGACGTCGCCGGTCGTTAGCTGGACGTGTGCTGCGGGCGCGTCGTGGGCCTCGGCCGGGCGTGAGTGGCCCGCCCTGCCCGGGTCGGCGGCGGTGCCCCGGGTCGTGCCGGGCGCCTCCAGCCCGTTGACCGACAGCAGCTCCGCCAGGGTCGCAGCCGTGGCCGTGGCCGAGTCCACGATGGCCACCCGGTCGCCGACCCGGGCGGTCAGGATCCCCCGCAGCAGCGGGTAGTGGGTGCAGCCGAGCAGCAGCGTGTCGATCTTGGCCGAGGGCGGCCGCGGGAACACGAACTCGCCGGCCCCGTCACGCTCGCCGAACAGGGGCGCCAGCTCCTCTTCGACGACGCCCTCCAGCTCCGGCCCCGACAGGATGCCCGCCTCGACCATCGGCACGAAACGCGGCGTCGCGTGCTCGTAGACCTCCACGGCCGGGTTCTCGTCCTTGATCGCGTTGAAGTAGGCGTGCGAGCGCACGGTCGCCGGCGTCGCGATCACGCCGACGCGGCGGTTCCGCGTGGCGAGCGCCGCGGCCGCGGCACCGGGGCGGACGACGCCCAGGATCGGCAGGTCGTACGGGCCCGCAGGAACTGGAGCGCGACGGCGGTGGACGTGTTGCAGGCGACGACCAATGCCTTGACGTTGCGGCGGCGAGCACGTCCAGCGCCTGGGCGGAGAAGCGGAGGACCTCGTCGTCGGTGCGCACCCCGTACGGCGCGCGCGCGTTGTCGCCGAGGTAGATCGTGGACTCGTGCGGCGAGCGGCGCAGGACCTCGCGCAGGACGGTGAGGCCGCCGACGCCCGAATCGAACACGCCGATGGGACGCGGGTCGGACACGCCCCGGCTACCGCCGTCCGGCCGAGGCCGCGCGGGCACCGGGCTGCCGATGAGCTCCCGCGCGGTCCGCACCAGGTCCTGGCTGATCTGCGCGGTCGGGTCGGCGATGACGAACGGGATGCCCTCGTTGTTGGTCCGGACGACCAGCATGCCGCCCGAGCACACCGTGTGCTCCGGGACGCGGCCCAGGGCCTGGTTCAGGACCTCGGGGTCGAAGCCGCCCGTGGAGTCGGACCGGTTGACGAGGTAGCGGACCTTGGTCGGCGGGTAGCCGATCATCGCGGAACGTGTCGGCGACCACCATCGCGCTGTGGATCGTCGTGGAGTCGTAGGTGACGATCTCGAGGATCGTGTCGGTGCGTCGAGGAAGGCGAGGTTCATGTCGTTGATGACGGCGGGCGGGTCGACGATGACGACCTCGTAGACGCGCCGCATCAGGGAGATCACCTTCTCCAGGTCCCGGATGCGTGACCATCTCGGCCATCTCGATCCGCGGCGGGCGCGAGCAGGATGTCGATCCCCGAGGGATCGCGCCACAGGACGTCCTGGAGGTCCGACTCCTGGATGCGGTCGGTGGGCAGGTCGAGCAGCGAGGGCGCGTCGCTCGGCACCTTGAGCAGGGCCCGAAGGTCGCCGAACTGGATGCTCCCGTCGACGAGGACGGTCCGCAACCCCTGCTGGGCGAGGGCCACGGCGAGGTTGAACGCGATGTGGTCTTGCCGACGCCGCCCTTGGGGGCGAACACGGCGATCATGCGCGGCGGTGCCCACGGACTCGGCGACGGGAGCCGCCTGGAGCGCGTGCTGGATGCCGGTCACCAGCTCGTACCCGGTGAACGGCATCGGCAGCACGCCGTCGACGCCCGCCTCCGGGTTGACCTGGACCGGCTGCTGGGGGACGGTCAGGACGATGACCGGGACGCGCGACCCGGACTCGTGGAGATGCTTGACCAGCGACATGCCCTTGACGCGTCCCTGGAGCAGCGCGTCGACCAGCACGACGTCCGGTCGCAGCTCCTCCATGAGGCGCTCGACACGGGTGCCGTCGCTCACCACGTCCAGCAGCTTGATCGTGGACTGCGAGTTGAGCAGACCGCGGATGTACTGGGCGACCTGCGGGACGTCCTCGACGACGAGAAGGCGGATCTGGTCGGGCATCGGCGCGACTCTACCACGGTCGGCTCGGACCGGGGCCCGACAGTCATGCCCAGTCCCCCTCCGGAACGGGGGCGTCAGCGCCGCCGGAGGCGGCGTCATCGCCTTGGAGATGGGCGCGTCAGCGCTTCCGCGCGACCATGATCGCGCGCTCGGCGCCCGCGGCGAGCTCACCGAGCTCGTAGTCGCCCGCCATCGTCTCGACCGACAGCCCCGCGGCCTCGGCGAACCCCTCGAGCTCGTCCGGGCTCACCAGCCGGAGGCGGTCGCTCCGCACCCACCTGGCGGGAGCCTCCCCGGGAGCCCGGCCTCGAACACGGTCGTGAGCCGGACGACGCCCGCGGCCTGGTCTAGGACCGCGCTGCCGGTCTTGGTCACGGTTCGCCCGGTTCCGGGTTCCTCGCGGACCCACTCGAGGACGAGCCGGCCGTCGTACCGGGCGAGGTCGTCGGCATCGGGCAGCCACGCATCCACGACGGCGATCCCGCCCGGGGCGAGGTGCGCGGCGAGCGTCGCGACCGCGGCCGCCTGGCCGGCACGGCCGCCCATCAGGAAGATCGAATTGAGCGGGATGAAGGCGAGGTCGAAGGCGCCCGCGCCGTCGAGCCGGATGGTCCGGGCGTCGCCCTCGACGAGGCGGACGCGGCGAGCGGTCGCGCTGCCGGCGCCATCCGCGGCCAGCCGGGCACGGGCCAGCATCGCGGGGTCCAGGTCCACGCCCGTCACGTCGTGGCCGTCCGCCGCCAGCGGGACGGCGAGCCGCCCGGAGCCGACGGCCGAGCTCGAGGACCGGCCCACCTGCCCGGGCCGCCAGCGCGAGGTAGAGGTCGAGGTCGCCCGGGTCGTCGGTCAGGTCGAGGTCGTAGAGGCGGGCGAGGGCCGCCGCGGCCGACTCGCCGCGTCACCGCGGCCCGGCGGCCGCTCGTGGCGGATGACGTGACCCGCGAGTCGCTTCGCGGCCAGCGCGCGAGATCGACCTCGAGGGCGACGCGGTTGGCGGCCATCGCCGTGATCTCGGCGTGGTCGTACGGCGGCGACACCTCCACGATGTCCATGCCCGCGATCTCGACGGCGCCCGCGATCCGCCGCACGGCGCGCAGCAGCTCGCGCGGCAGACCCGCCGGGCTCGGGGGTCCCGGTGCCGGGTGCGCTCCCCGGGTCGATGACGTCGATGTCAACCGAGATGTAGATCGAGTCGGGTCCGTCGAGCGCTTCTGCGATGGCGTCATCGATCACCGCCTCGGCGCCGCGCTCCTCGACCTCGCGTCATCAGGTGCCAGCGCATGCCGTGCTCCTTCATCCACTCGAAGGTCTCGACCGGCGGCCAGTAGCCGCGCAGCCCGACCTGGACGAAGTTGCTGCCCTTGACCGCGCCTGACTCGATCAGGCGCCGCATCGGCGTCCCGTGGCCGGCGAGCACGCCCCAGTCGTCGTTGGCCGTGTCCGCGTGCGCGTCGAAGTGGACGATGCCGATGCTGTCGGGCCGGCGGATGTCCGCGACGGCGGTCGCCGACGGCCAGGTGATCGAGTGGTCGCCGCCGAGCACGATCGGGATCGCGCCCGTCGCGGCGACCTCGTGGACCTTGCGGTAGATCATCGCGTGTGCCCGGTCGATCCAGGCGGGGATGATGTTCGCATCGCCGGCGTCGACGACGGTCAGGATCTCGAACGGCTCCACGCCCAGCTGGAGCGAGTGGATCGAGCCGGTCGTGTACTGCGCCTGGCGAATGGCCCGGGGGCCGAACCGGGCGCCCGGGCGGTGGCTGACGGCATCGTCGAACGGGGCGCCGACGATGGCCACGTCGACGTTGCGGGCGCGCAGCTCCGCCGCGTCCGGCACCCACGGGAGCTTCATGAACGTCGGCATGCCCACGTAGGTGGGGAGGTCGTAGTCGTCGAACGTCTCGTAGGCGCGGTCCCAGCCGTTGCGCGCGGCGAAGTCGTCGGCGCCGAGGCGCTGGGGACCGTCGGGCACGGTGGTCCTCCGGAGGCGGCCGCTGGTCCCGGTCCACCGGGCTGCCGGGCATGCGCCGCCTCAGCCTGGGCGTCGCCGGTTCGGTTCCACCGTCCAGCGGGGCGCGCAGGGCCGAATGGTAGCGCGTACCGCGCCGCCAGACTCCCCGCCGGCCGCGCTCCCGGCCGGACCCCCGGAACCGCGGCCTACGCCTCCCCGTGAACTCCCGCCAGGCCCGGTCCACCAGGGCCGGATCGAGCAGGAGGTCCAGGGCCGTCTGCGCCACGAGCGTGGCCGCGAGCAGGACCGCCCGGTCCGCCCTCGGGCGGCCTGCGGCGTCACGGAACTCGATCGAGTGGCCGGGCGTGGGCTCGTCCGTGATCGAAAGCTCGGGGTGGATCGCCGGCATCGCCCACGAGACGTTGGCCATGTCCGTGCGAACCCGCCGACGGATCCAGCCCCTCGTCGAGGATGCCGTACGCCTCCGCGTTGGCCGCCCATCGCGCGGCCAGCGCGCGGTTGTGCTTCATCGTGGACGCGGCCCCGGAGAACTCGACCTCAACCGTCACGCCGGCCGCCATGGCCGCCGCCTCGCACAGCCGGCGGAACCTTGCCTTCATGACCTCGTAGTAGGCCTGGTCGGGGCTGCGGACCATGAACCACGCCCGGGTGCGGTCCGGGATGATGTTCGCCGCCGTGCCGCCCTCCTGGATGATCCCGTGCACCCGGCAGGCCGGGCGGAGCTGCTGGCGCCACAGCCCCACCGACACGAACAGCGCGATCATCGCGTCGAGGGCGTTCTTCCCCGCCCAGGGCTCGGACGCCGCGTGGGACTGGAGCCCATGGAACACGACCGTCGCGTCCTCCGATGCGAGGGCCGCGCTCTCCACGTGGTTCCGGTCGCACGGGTGGAACAGGAGCGCCGCGTCGAGGCCGTCGAACAGGCCATCACGCAGCATGATCTCCTTGCCGCTCCCCCGCTCCTCGGCGGGCGTGCCCAGGAACACGACCTCGCCCGGCCCACTGGTCGCGTGATCGCTGCCAGCGCGATCGCCGCACCGACCCCCGACGCCGCCATCGTGTTGTGGCCGCAGCCGTGGCCCAGGCCGGGGAGCGCGTCGTACTCCGCGAGGATGCCGATCCGGGGCCCGCCGGCGCCGAGGCCGCCGGCCAGCCTCCCGCGGACCGCGGTGGCGAGGCTCCCCGCCGGATGCTCCACCGCATAGCCATGGCGGGCGACCGCCGCGGCGACCCAGGCGGCCGCCCGGACCTCCTCGAACGCGGGCTCCGGGTTCGCATGGATCAGGTGCGAGAGGTCGAGGATCTCCCCGCGCGCTGCCTCGACGGCCGCGGCGGCTCGCGCCTTGACGTCGGCGAAGGGCTCGGCTGGACGCGCGACGGGCGGCGGGTCGGTCACTCGGGTCTCCTTGGCCTCAGCGCTCGGCCGAGAGCGTGATCTCGGCCACGACGAAGATGGCAGCGAGGAACAGGACGATCGGGATCTGGAATGCGCCGACGAGGCGGAGGATGACGGCCACGGCGACGAGCAGGCCGATCCAGGCGCCGCGGCGGGCGGCCCGGAACCAGTCGCCCGCGTAGGCGATGCGGCGGTGGCGGCCGAAGACGAACAGCCACATGAGGGGACGTCGCGGTCAGTCCGACGGCGAGGCCGATCAGGATGGCCCCGAGGTAGCCGGCCATCGGGTCCAGGATCGGGTCCCTCGTCGTGACCAGCATCCCGACGAGGATCCACGCGGCGAGCGCGGCGACGAGCAGCACAACGTTCGCGATGCGATCCCTCGTCTCCACGCACCGAGTCTACCGATGGCGTCGTCCTCGGAACGTGCGCGGCACGCAAGGGGCCCCTGGCAGCGGGAGGCCTGTACCTCTCCCCGCGGTGGCACCGGGACGCGCCGGCCCCAACTGGCGCGCTGCACGCGCCGCTCGGTTCAGCCGAGCGCGCCGTCGGCCTCCAGCGCCGCGAGCGCGGGCTCCAGGTCCGACAGCGTCGCGAGCTCCAGGTCCGCGACCGCCGTGCCGTCCCGACCGCTTCCGGGGAGCGGCGAGTCGCCGGGCCGGGAAGCGATGTAGGCGGCGAGCCACCCTGCCCTCTTCGCGCCGACGACGTCCGCGGCCCAGTCGTCGCCCACGTGAAGGATCGCGCCCGGCGGCGGGCTCCCGAGGGCGACCCGTGCGGCAGCGAAGATGGCGGGGTGGGGCTTGATCGTCCCGACCCGCTGGCTCACCACCACCGCCACGAGGCACGGCGCCCAGCCGGCCGCCTCCACGTACCGGTCGATGGTCGCGGCCAGCGGCCAGTTCGAGAGGATGGCAAGCCGGTAGCGCGACGCCAGGCGGGCGAGCATGGTCGCGGCCGCCGGGTCCGGCGGCAGGGCGGCGACGAACCCGTGCGAATAGACGTCCACGGCCCAGGCGACCTCGTCCGGGTCGCTCAGGGCGGCCGCCGCTGCGTCGTCCCAGCGCGCCTCGGGGGCTGGCGGCGGCATCCCGCGCAGGCGGGCGATGATCCGAGTGATCCGCACCGCCAGGTCGACCTCGCGGAAGAGCGGGACCTCCTCGCGGAACTGGCGCTCCCGTTCCTCCGCCCAGAGTCGGAGCACCTCGTCGGCGCCGAAGGACCCGAGCCGGTCGGCCATGGAGCGCGCCGTCATCGCCACCACCACGCGGAGGCCCGCGGCCGACACGGGGACCAGCGTGTTGCCGAAGTCGAGCGTGATCGCCTCGATCATCCCGGTCGGCCCGCCTCGGCGGCCAGCCGATCGCGCGCGATCGCCACCGCCGCCGGGTTCCTGTCGACGAGCAGCCACCGCCGCCCGAGCCTCGCCGCAGCCACACCGGTCGTGCCGCTCCCGGCGTACGGGTCAAGGACGAGGTCGCCGGGCCGGCTCGAGGCCGCCACGATCCGCTCCAGCAGCCGCACCGGCTTCTGCGTCGGGTAGCCCGTCCGCTCCGGGGACGCGGGCGGCACGATCGTCATCCACCAGACGTCGGTCGGCAGCTTGCCGCGGGCGGCCTTCTCCGGGCCGACGAGGCCCGGTGCCATGTACGGGATCCGGGCGACCTGGTCGCGCTCGAACGTCCAGGCGTCGCCCTTCGCGTACCACAGGATCGTGTCGTGCTTGCGCGGCCACCGGTCCCGGGCACGGCCGCCGTAGTCGTACGCCCAGACGAGCTCGTTGAGGAACCGCTCCGCGCCGAACACATCGTCCAGCATCAGGCGAACGTGGTGGGCGGTCCGCCAATCGACGTGCAGGTACAGCGAGCCGTGAACAGCGAGCACGCGGCGGATCTCCACGACGCGCGCCCGGAGCGCGGCGAGGTGCTCCGGCAGGGGCAGGATGTCCGCCCAGGCCTGGTCGCCGACGACCTCCCACGCGACCTCGCGGTCGCCGAAGCCGCGCCGGGTCCGTTCCCCCGACCCGGTGCGGATGGAGGTGAGGCGCCGGACGCCGCCGGTCGCGAACGGCGGATCGGCATAGACGAGGTCCACCGCGCCGTCGGGAATCGCCGCCAGGACGTCCAGGTTGTCCGCCTCGAGGACGGAGCCGGGGCTGGCTCCCCGGATCACGTCGGCCAGCGCATCGCGCGCCCCGGAGGAAAGCTCCGCCACGGCTCAGCGGACCGCGGAGGACGGGCAGATCTCGCGGAACGCACAGTAGCTGCAGGCGAGGTGGTCCGGGCGGGCCGGGAAGCTCCGCTCGCGGATCCCGGCGGCGGCGGTCCTGATCGATTCGCGGGCCTTCTCGATCCGCTTGCGCTCCACCGGCGCGGTGCCCACGAGCCCGGATTCGAGGAAGTGCAGGGCGACGGCGTCGGGGAGGCGGCCGGTCATCGCCTCGTAGCCCATCGCGTAGATCGACAGCTGGAGCGAATTCTTCGCACGCTGCCTGGCCTTGACCGGGTCGCGGACGTCGCTCGACTTGTAGTCCGTGATGACCACGCGCTCGTCTGCGAGGCCCAGCATCGGCTCCACGACGTCGGCGCCCGATGCCGGTGGAGTCGCCGCGTCCAGGCCCGGCGCCGCGCCGGCCAGCTCGACGACTCCTGGAGCGGCGTCGCCCGGCGCGAGGGCTCCCGGGCCGTGATGTCCACGCGGTCGTAGCGGCCGCGAACGCGGTCGCCGTCCAGCATGAAGCTGAACTCGCGCTCGACGTAGGCCGGGATCACCGCGCCGGGGGCGAGCTGCTCCTCGCGGAAGCGGTGGAGGGCGGCCCGGCCGGCGGCCAGGCGCGCCTCCTCGTGCTCGCGCGACAGGAACCCCTCGTTCCGCCACGCAGCAAGGAACGCATCGACGAGCGCCTCCTCGGACATGACGTCCCCGCGGGCGTGGCGCTTGTGGAACTCGGAGACGGCGGCGTGGAGCGCAGACCCGTAGATGATCGAGTGGTGGGGCGCCAGCGGCACCCGCAGCAGGTGCGCGAACTTGTACTTGAGGGGGCAGGTCAGATAGTCGTCGATCGCATAGAACGAGAGCATCAGGGGCTCCCCGGATCGATCGCGCGCCGCCGCCGGTGGTGCCGCGGTCTGCTCGAGCCCCGCCATCCGCTCCAGCGGCGACGACGTCTTCGCACCCGCGCCCGAGGCGCCGGCCGCCACCGGCAGGTCCAGCGCCTCGAGCACGAACGGCGAGACGCGCCGCGCCCTCTGTCCGCCGTAGTCCGCCGCGTGCGACAGGACGAGCTCGTCCCGGGCCCGGGTCATGCCCACGTAGAACAGCCGTCGCTCCTCCTGGAGCTGGTAGTCCCCCTCGGGCAGCGTCTCCTTGACCAGCGCCAGCGGCAGCCCCAGCGGCTCGCGCCGTCCGGCCGTGGGAAACCGACCGCTCACGAGCCCCGGCAGGTAGACGAACGGGAACTCGAGTCCCTTCGCCTTGTGGACGGTCATCACGGCGACCGCGTTCGCATCGGGGTCGATGTCTGCCGTGGGCGGATCGTCCCCGGCCTGGATGAGCGTCTGCAGGTGACGCGCCACGAACACGGCCCGGTCGTCGGCGAGGAGCGCAGACTGGGCCCGAACGATGTCGAAGAACCGGGCGATGTTGGACAGCGCCTCCTCTGCCGCGACCGTCCCCGCCTCGGCGAGCCGCTTCAGCCAGCCGGTCCCCTTGAGGAACGCGTAGACGACCTCGCCGGCGGGCCGCTGGTGCGCCAGCTCCGCATAGGCCTGCAGGTCCGCGACCAGCCTCGCAGCACCCGCGCGCGTCTCCGGGGTCAGCCGCAGTATCCCTGGCTGCCGGCCGAGCTCCTCGATGACCTCGTACGCGGACCTGTTGCGGCGCCGCGCCATCTGCATGATGCCGGCGAGGTCCACGCCGCCCAGCCCGTACAGCTCCGAGGCTGCCAGCGCGTACACGTCCACCGACGAGCCCTGGTCCGCGATCGCCCGGAGGAACGACAGCAGGAGCTTGACCTCGGGTCTGCGCGTACAGGCCGCTCGTCCCGGAGAACCGCCACGGGATCCCCTCGAGATTGAGCGACCGCAGGATGGCGTCCGCCGCGGCATTGGAGCGGACGAGGATGGCGACGTCCTGCGGCCGGGCGCCCTCGCCGATGCGGCGCGCGACATCCCCGGCGATCCAGTCCGCCTCCTCTGCACCGCTGGCGAACGCCTCGTGCCGGACCCCGGGCGCGTCGTCGCCGCCGCGTTCGGGCACCAGCCGCTTGACGATGCCAGCACGGACCTCGAGCCGGTCCGGGTCGTTGTGGCGTACGAGGCGGTAGGAGGCGTCCAGGATGGGCGCCCGCGACCGGTAGTTCCGCCGCAGCACCACCGTCTTCGCCTGCCGGTAGCGCTCCCGGAACTCGAGGATGTTGCTGATCGCCGCGCCGCGGAACTTGTAGATCGACTGGTCGTCGTCCCCCACAACGGTGACGTTGCGGTGCCGCTGCGCGACCAGCGCGACCAGCTCCGCCTGGGCCCGGTTCGTGTCCTGGAACTCGTCTACCAGCACGTACCGGAACCGGCGCTGGACCGACTCGCGGGCCGCCGGCGAGTCCCGCAGGAGACGGAGCGCGAGCGAGACCTGGTCCCCGAAGTCGATCGCGCCGCTCGCGGCCAGCAGGACCTGGTAGCGGGCGTACGCCCTGGCCAGCTCGCCCTGGCGGCGCGCCTCCTCCTCGAGCGCGGCTGCGGCATCCTGCTCTGCCTCCGTGCCGCCCGCCCGGCGCCGCGCGCCGCGGACGCCGCAGTGACCGCCGCGGACGCCGCCGCGGCCTCCCCCGCGAGGTGCGCGGCATGGGCGAGGTATGCCTCGGGTGACACGTCCTCGTCCTTCGCCCGGGAGAAGAGCAGGGCGAGGGCGTCCAGGAACCTCGTCGGGTCCCCGAGCGGGCGGTACTCGTCCAGGTCGAACTCGAACAGGTGCTCCCGCATGAACACCACCGTCTCCGGCCTCGACAGCACGCGGAGGTCGGCCGGCAGCCCGAGCTCGAACGCGAACTCGCGGACGAGCCGGTCCCCGAACGCGTGGAACGTGCTGATGGCCGTGTCCGTGTATCCGTACGGCACGAGCTGGTCGACCCGGACCTGCATCTCGTCCGCGGCCTGGTCCGTGAAGGTGAGAGCGAGGATCTCCGACGGCTTCGCCCGCCGGGTCGCGATCAGCCACGCGATCCGGCGCGTGATCACCTGGGTCTTGCCCGTTCCCGCGCCGGCAACCACCAGGAGCGGGCCCTCGCCATGCATCACCGCGCGCCGCTGCTCCGGGTTCAGCCCCGCGAGAAGCGCCTCCGTCCCGTCCGGGCCGGGGAGCTCCATCGCGGACGGCTCGGACCCGCCCCAGACGGGGATCTGGACGAGGGGCTCGGGCGTGCCGCGGGCGCCCCGGACCTTCATGCTGCGCGGCCCGTCCGCCCGGTCCGCCGGGTCGGCGCCGGCGGCGGGAGGTGAGGCAGTGGGGGCGGGGAACCGGGACACGGCGTCAGGATGGGCCGCCTCCGTGCCAGCTCTGGTGTCACGGCACCGACCCGGATCAGCCGGCCCGGGCGGGACCCGGGCCCGAGGCGAGCGCCTGGCCCAGGGCCTCCGACTCCTCCTCCGAGAGCGCGGCCTCGGACCTGCCGCCACCGACGGCCTTGCCGTAGACGCGGGTCAGGGTCCGGGCGTGCAGGCTGCTGATGATCAGCCCGTCGCCGTTCGCGTCGAGGAGGGCGAGCGCGAAGCTCTGGTTGCCGCCCGTGTCCTCGAACGGGTTGAACCGGACGAGGCCGACGCGCTGGACGGCCTTCTTCTGCACGGCCTCGAGGACGGCCGATCGCGCCACGAGGCCGTCGAGCTGCCGGCCGACCTCGTGGACCCTGCCGAGGTGGGCGTCCAGGATGGCCTCCAGGCTCTGGCCCTGCTCGCCGCGCGTGAGGCCGTCGAGCCGCTGGTCCAGGAGCGACGTCCGCCGGGAGAGCCGGACGACCACGACCGCGAGGGCGACGCAGGCGACCGCCAGCGCGATCGTGATGGCGCCGAGGTACGGGGCGACGAGGGCGTTGAGCGAGTCCAAGGGTCCTCCGGGCAGGCGTCCCGAGTCTACCAGCCGGCCCTCTCCCCTCACGTACCCCGCTCACGCTCCCCGCAGGTCTCCCAGGCCGCTCTCCCCACACCGTTCGCGGCACCCATCCCGGCGCCTTGGCCGGCACGCCTCCCCGCCGTGGGCGCAACCCGGTGTAGACTCTCCGGCCGACGGCCCGCGCGCCCGCGCCGGCCGCTCGCAACAGGAGGCCTCGACCCCGCCATGGCGAAACGCGCCCGCGGCAGCGTCCGTCCCGGCCAGCGCCGGCCCATCGATCGCCGCACTGCGCCCGCCGCGACGCCGGCCGCCGCGGGCGGCACGGTTGCACCCGCGACCCCGCGCTCCACGGGTCTGACCGACGCCGAGGCCGCACGCGCCGCCGAGCTCGAGGCGCAGCTCGTCGCCGACGAGCGCGCCGCCGAGAAGGCACGCATCCGGTCCCAGCCGCGGGCGGGCACGCAGGGCCGGGCTCCGTCAGGGTCGCTGGAGCTTCGCGCCGAGGTCGAATACGCCTACGTCGCCCGGGATGTCAAGGACATCGTGCGCATCGCGGCGCTGCTGTTCGCGGTCCTGTTCGGCCTCTGGTACGTCATCGACGTGGCCAAGATCGTGCCGATCGGCTGATCCCACCGGGGCCCGGTCGGCCCTGTGTGCATCGGCCCCGCCCAACGATGCTCCGCGGGCCGACCCGGGACCGGCCCGGGTCGCGACCAGCGGGAGCAGGGCGCGGATGTCGGACGAGACGGTGATCGGGGTCATCCCGGCGGCACGGATCAAGACCGGGTTCTTCTCCTCCAGGGCCTACACCCTGGTGTTCACGAACCGGCGGCTGATCCTCGCCGAGATGACCAAGGATCTCGTCAGCGCCGCGACGGCGCGGGCGCGCGCGGCAGCGAAGGACCAGGGAGGCGGGTTCGTCTCGCAGCTGGGCGCGCAGCTCAAGTCGAGCATCTCGTTCGGGTCGCACTACCTCGGCGCGGACCCCGGTGCGATCCTCGCGGAGAGCCCCGGCAACGGGGCGCTGGGCCCGGCCGACGTGCGCGGGCTCAGGATCGAGCGCAAGACGCGCAGCGCCGGCTCGGATGACGACTTCGAGCAGCAATTCCTGAAGATCACGATCGAGACCGCCTCCGGCAAGCAGACCTACGAGACCGACGCCGAGAAGCCGAAGCTGGACGAGGCGCGCGCGATGGCGGCCTCGGTGTTCGGGCCGGCCGTCCGCTGACCAGGCGGTCGTCGAGCCGAAGACGACCAGCCGCGCGGCAAGAGGCGCGGCGGGAGGCGCGGCGACACGACGCCGGCGCGGCAAGAGGCGCGGCGGAGCCGGGACCGACGCGGACGCGGCGACCGGACACGGCCACGGGGCCCGGGTCGCCGGGGCGCTACCATCGCGCGCATGCCCCCTCGGCGCTCGGCCTCCGGTGCCCGTCCCGAACCCCTGTTCCGGCCGCCCCCAGAACGTCAGCCCCTCGCCGCGCGGATGCGCCCGAGGACCCTGGACGAGTTCGTGGGCCAGGAGCAGCTGGTCGGCGAGCGCGGCCCGCTCCGCCGCTCCGTCGCGCGGGGCCATCTCTCGTCCCTGCTCCTGTGGGGCCCGCCGGGCACCGGCAAGACGACGCTCGCCCGGCTCCTCGCCGACGCCGTCGGCGCCGACTTCCACTCCCTGTCGGCGGTGATGTCCGGTGTCGCCGAGGTCCGCGCGAGCATCGCCGCCGCGCAGGAGCGCCTGGCCCTGGAGGGCCGCCGGAGCGTCCTGTTCATCGACGAGATCCATCGTTTCAACAAGTCCCAGCAGGACGCCCTCCTCCCGCACGTCGAGGACGGCACGGTCACGCTCGTCGGCGCGACCACGGAGAACCCGTACTTCGAGGTCAACTCCGCCCTGCTGTCGCGGATGCGCGTCTGGCGCCTGGAGACCCTGAGCGACGACGACGTCGGCGCCATCGTCCGCCGGGCCATCGAGGATTCCGACCGAGGCCTGGCGGGACCCTTCGGGCCGCAGGGTGGCATCGCGCTCGCGGACGACGCGTTCGACCACCTCGTCGACATCGCGGGCGGCGACGCGAGACAGGCCCTCAACGTCCTCGAGAGCGCCGCGGCGCTGGCCGAGGACGACGATGCGCGCGACGCCGGCGGTCGGGTCTCCCCCACCCTGGCCCACATCGAGACGGCCGCCCAACAGCGCGTCCTCGCCTACGACCGTGCCGGCGACGGCCACTACGACACCGTCTCCGCGTTCATCAAGAGCATCCGCGGCAACGACCCGGACGCGGCGGTCTACTGGCTGGGCGCCATGATCGCGGCCGGGGAGGACCCGAGGTTCATCGCCCGCCGGCTGATCATCTCCGCCTCGGAGGACGTCGGCAACGCAGACCCGCGTGCGCTCCAGGTGGCCGTGGCGGCGGCCCAGGCGCTGGACCACGTGGGCCTGCCCGAGGCGCAGTACGCCCTGGCCCAGGCGACGGTGCTGCTGGCCGTGTCGCCGAAGTCGGACGCGGTGGGCCGGGCCTACGCGGCCGCGATGGAGGAGGTGCTCGGCCACGGCGCACTCCCGGTGCCCGGCCATCTCCGGAATGCGGCCGATCGGCGGATGAAGCAGCACGGAATCGGGGTGGGCTACAAGAACCCGCACGACTACGAAGGCGACGACGTCGAGCAGCAGTACCTCCCCGACGCGCTCGCCGGCCGCCAGTTCTACGTCCCTACCGACCAAGGCCAGGACGCGAACATCGCTGCCCGCATGGCCGACCGCGCCGAGACCCGCCGCCAGCCTCCGCGCCGCAAGAAGGTCCGCCCAGGTGCGGACACGATGTCGGTCTTCGGAGATGCGATGAAATCCGCCAGCGAGGCTCGGGCGAAGCTCGCCGCGGACCAGAAGAAGGACGCATCGGGCTAGCTACGCTCCGCCTGAGACCTGATCGCGGGGCCGTGCGTCAGCCGGCGGCCAGCGTGGGCTCGGCGACCCGCGTGGCGCCCTCGGTCGCGTCGCCGGCCGTCGGCAGGTACGGCACGGAACCCGCGATCCCGGCGAGGAGCGCCGCCAGGACGGCGGCCGGAGTGAGCGATCGGTCGCCCGGCTCAACCGGCCCGGTCGCCTCGACCTCGAGCACCGCGAACGTTGTCGCATCGAGGACGGCGCGTACGCCCGGCGCCCGGTAGACGCAGGTCGGGTCGCCCGGCCGGCGGTCTAGGCGATGGGTCGCCCCGCCGAACCGTCCTTCGATCGCCGAGTCGCCCAGGATCCGGTACGCATTGGCGGGCTCGGCGGCGAAATCTGCGGCGTCCACGTAGAGACGCGGCTTGTCCACGTACGGCCGGCCGGCCGTCGGGCAGGCCGTGACGCATGTGCCGCACTCGTTGCAGAGGTCCGCAAGGACGGCCACCTGGAACCGCTGGGCAACGGCGAAGGGCTGCGTCCCGGCCGGCACGAGCGCCCCGTCGCGCGGCGCGAGGACCGGGATCTCCGCCCGGATCGGCGCCGTGTCGTACGTCAGGAGAGCCAGGTTCGGGCAGACGCCAACGCAGAGGCTGCAGAGCGTGTCGCAGTCGAGGCATCGCGCGGCCTCACGCTGCGCGTCGTCGGCGCTGTAGGGCAGGGCCGTCTCGTCGAATCCGCCGCGGCGGTCGAGGCCGGTCGCGCGAACCGGGATGCGGTACGCCCGGTGGGCCCGGCGCACGGTGAGCGCGCCGACGTCGAGATCGCCGACCTCCCGGTAGCCGGCCGGTGCCGGCAGGGCGGTCCCAGACGACAGCCCGAGGAACCGCGCGATCGACGCGGCCGCCCGCTTGCCGTCGGCGGCAGCCTTCACGATGGACGCCGGGCCGTACGCCGCCACGTCGCCGCCAGCCCAGACCCCCGGGATGGACGTCGCCATCGTCTCCGGATCCGCGGTGATGAAACCGGCCTGCGTCAGCTCCGGTGCCGGGTCGCCGAACAGATCGAGCACCGGTGACTGGCTGATCGCCAGGATCAGCGTGTCGAACGGGAGCTCGGCATCGGAGCCCGGGACGTCGCGCGGAACCTTGCGCCCGGAGGCGTCGCGCGTGCCGTCGTAGGCAGTCCGGCGGACGACGAGCCCGGCCAGGCGGCCGTCCTCCACGCGCAGGCCGACCGGGCGCACGAGCTCCACGACCTCGATCCCCTCGTCGCGGAGCGCCGCGACCTCCTCCCGGTCGGCCGGCATCTGGTCGATCGTGCGGCGGTAGACGAGCTGCACGAGCACCGCCCCGGCGCGGCGCGCGGAGCGGGCGCAGTCCATCGCAGTGTCGCCTGCGCCCACGACGCCGACCCGCGGCCCGACGGCGGGCGCGCGGCCCTCGCGCACGAGGCGCAGGAACTCGACCCCGTCGAGCACGCCCGCGGCATCCTCGCCGGGCAGCCCGAGGCGCTTGCCCCGCTGGGCGCCGACCGCGACGAAGACGGCATCGAACCCGTCCCCGAGCAGGCCGGCCACGGTCACGTCGTCCCCGACGCGGACGCCATACCTGAGCTCTGCGCCGAGGCGCTCCAGGACCGCCAGGTCCTGCGCGATCTGCGCCTGCGGCAGGCGATAGGCGGGGATCGCCCCGCCGACCATGCCGCCGGGGTACGGGTGCTCCTCGAGGACCGTGACCGCGGCGCCGGCGCGAGCGAGCCACTCCGCAGCCGCAAGCCCGGCCGGTCCGGCACCGACGATCGCGACGCGCGGGGCACCCGGTTGCCCGATCGCCGCCTCGGCCGCGCCGTCGGCCGCCCCGCCGGCCTCCGTGTCCATGATGAACCGCTTCACCTGCCGGATCGCGAGCGGCTCGTCGAGGTGGGTCCGGACGCAGGTATGCTCGCAGTGGTGGTCGCAGACCCGTCCCAGGATCGCCGCCAGCGGGTTGTCGAGCCGTGTGATCCGGGCCGCCTCGGCGAGGTCGCCCTCGCGCACGGCACGCATATAGCGCGGCACCTGCTGGTCGACGGGGCACTCGTCCAGGCAAGGCGCGGCGATGCAGTCGAAGGCGCCGAGCGCACGCGCGGTCTTCGAGTGACCGGTGACGAACGTCTCCTTTGCGTACCGCCGGTCGGCCGCGACGCGGTCGGCGTAGGCGCTCAGGTTGAAGCTGGCGCAGGCGGCAACGTCGGCTGCCCCGGCAGCCTCGGGGGCGAGCCCGCCGGCCAGCGCGCGCCGGCGGACGAAGTCGTCGATGCCCGTCGCGCCGACCGCGTCGAACGCGGCATCGACGAGCTCCGGGTACTGGAGGAGGCGCAGGTAGCCGCCCGTCTTGAGGAGGTCGGAGCAGACGGTGACGGTCCGCAGGCCACCGGCGAGGAGGTCGGGCAGGTTGAAGGCGTCTGCGCCGCCGGCAAACGACAGCGGCAT
The DNA here is from genome assembly GCA_963776395.1 of uncultured Chloroflexia bacterium. Taxonomy (GTDB): domain Bacteria; phylum Chloroflexota; class Limnocylindria; order Limnocylindrales; family CSP1-4; genus CAIXZV01. The sequence continues at coordinate 162,805 of CAVZML010000004.1, forward strand.
CGACCCCTCGAACGTGTCGCCGATCCGGGCCGCGAGGTTGACGGTCACGGCGTGGAGCGCGCGGCCGGACAGGTACATCGTCGGGTCGCGGTCGAAGACGCCGCGCCAGTTGCGGACCTCGAGCGTGTTCGACAGCTTCAGCCCGAAGGCGACCCCCCGGGCGGCGGCGGCCGCCCGCAGCCGCTCGAACATCGGGATGGCGTCCTCCCAGCGGAGGTCGTGGCCGAAGGCCTCGTCGGGGATCGGGACGTCGCGGTACCCGAGCTGCTCGTTCACGATCCCGCGGACCCGTTCCGCGCCCAGCAGTGTCGGGTTGCACTTCACGGTCGTGTGCAGGCCCCGCTCCTCGAGCAGGTACTGCGAGATCCGCTCGATCTCGTCGGGCGGGCAGCCGTGCATCGTCGACAGCGTCACGGAGTCGGAGACGCGGGCCGGGATGACGACCTCGCGGACGGCGGGAAAGTGGCGGGCAACGACGTCCACGTACGCCGGCAGCCAGGCCGACGCGTCGGCCATGGCATCGAGGTACCACTGCACGTTGGGCCGGCGGATTCCCTCGAGGTTGTAGCCGATGCTCATGTTGAAGACGACGCCGGGGCGCTCGCCGCGAAACCCGAGCGCGCGATGGAGGGCGTGGACGAGCACCCAGGCGCGCAGGTACTCGTCGAACGACTGGTGGACGCGCAGCTCCTGGCTCCACTCGACGTTATAGCCCTCGTCCTCGATGTCGATGCAGGGCTTGTTGACATCGATGTCGTCGAGGGTCTGGACAGTCTTGAGCTCGATGAGCCGTGCGCCGGCGAGCCACGCGGTGACGATGTTCTGGGCCATCTGGGTGTGGGGGCCGGCGGCAACGCCCCACGGCGTGTCAAGCTCGACGCCGAACTCGCGGCGCCGGAAGCGGTGGTCCGGGCGGGGGGTGAAGACGGCCGATGCCGGGACGTTGAAGAGCGAGCCCTTCTGCTCGAGCTCGGTGAAGGCCCAGCTCGTGAGCTGCTCCATCGAGAGGGGATGGAAGCGGTCGGACATCGGGTGCTCCCTCGTGGCAGTCAGAGCGGGAGGTGCACCGACTCGGCGCCGAGAGATCCAGAGGCAGGCGTGCAGGCGGACTGCCTGCTCTCGCGCCCTGGCGCGGATCTCGTCGGCGTCGGCACGCGTCGGGCTGTCGTCGGCAAGGACATCCACCCCGTCGATGGTGATCCGGTGCGGCATGTTCCCCGGCGTGAAGGCGTCACGGGCCGGGTCACGCGACCGGCTCCAGGCGCGGGTCGAACGGGTGCTCCCCGATCGTCCCGAGCCGGGCCCAGAGCCGCGACGCCTGGGCACGGGCCGCATCGATCAGCCAGTCCTGGCCCACGAACTCCAGGCGGCGGTCACGAACCGCCACCTCTCCGTCGACGATGACGTCGCGCACGTTCCGTGCCGACAGGCCGAACACCCAGTGACCCGGGAGCGAACCCGCGTCGAGAGGCGCCGGTGCCGCGTGGTCGAGGACCACGACATCCGCCGGCGCGCCCGGCTCCAGGCGTCCGAGCAGGGGCTCCCCGAAGGCACGTCCCGCCACGCGCGCCGATTCGGCCAGCCGCGCGAGGACCCAGCGTGGGTCGTCGGCCGCCCCGTCCTCCCGGGCTCGGAAGTAGGCTGACCGTGACTCCTCGAACATGTCGGCGCCGATGCCGTCCGTCCCGAGGGCGACCCGGGGGCCGAGTCGGGCCAGCGGCGCCCTGCCGACGGCGTTGTTCATGTTGGAGCGCGCGTTGTGGACGACCGTCGCCCCCGCCTCGCGTGCGGTCTCGGCCTCGCGCTCGTCCAGGTGGACCGCGTGGGCGAGCACCGAGCGCGCCGTCCAGGGCACCGGCCCGGGCGAGGCGCTCGACGACCGAGATGCCGAACCGGGCCCGGCAGTCGGCCTCGTCGGCCGCGTCCTCCGCCACGTGGATGTGGAGGCCGGCACCGGTGTCCTCGGTGGCGTCCACGCATGCGGCGAGCGTCTCCTCGGACAGCGTGAACGATGCGTGAGCGCCCACCATCGCCCGGGCGAGGGGCAGCGCCCCGCCACCGGCGTGCACGGCGAAGCGGCGGTTCTCGGCGACGCCCGCGGCCGCACGCGCGGGTCCGTCCCGATCGGACACCTCGTAGGCGAGCACGCCGCGGATCCCCAGCGACGCGAGCGACTCGGCAATCGCGTCGAGGGACCCGTCGATGGCGTTCGGCGAAGCGTGGTGGTCGACCAGCGTGGTCGTCCCGGCGAGGAGAGCCTCCATGCCACCGACGAGGGCCGAGGCACGGACCGACGCCTCGTCGAGCCCCCGGTCGAGGCGCCACCACACCCGCCGGAGGGTCTCCACGAAGTCGCCCGGAGGCTCGAGCCCGTACGGCATGCCCCGGGCGAGCGCGGAGTAGAGGTGCGTGTGGGCGCACACGTTGCCCGGGATGACCAGGCATCCACGCGCGTCGATCCGCCCGGCGCCCGGCTCGTCGAGGGCCGGGCCGACGCGCCGTCACGCGCCCGCCCTCGATCGCCACGTCCGCGACGTCGACCCGGACGGGGTCCAGCGAACCGACCACGGTGCCGCCCGCGACGACCAGCCTCACCGCGGCGTCCCCGGGCCCACGGACTCGCGGCCGAGCCGTGGTAGCAGTGCCCGGGCCGCCGCGGAGTCCTGCATCGGCAGCCGCGTGCGGCGGATGCCGTCGAACGCGTGGAGGGCACCGGCGACGGCGGCCGCGGTCGGGACCAGCACCGCCTCCCCCATCCCCTTCGCACCGAGCGGGCCATCGGGCTGGGGGACCTCGACCAGGATCGTCTCGACGGGCGGCATCGTGGCCGCCGGGATGATCCCCAGCGACTTGAGCGTGTCGGTGACGGGCACGCCGCCGGCGACCCGGAACTCCTCGGTCAGCGCCATCCCCAGGCCCATGTGGACGCCGCCCTCCACCTGGCCCTTCAGCAGGACCGGGTTCAGCACCCGCCCGACGTCGTGGGCCGCGATCACCCGCTCGATCCGCCCTTCGTCGTCGAGGATGACCACCTGGGTCGCCCAGCCGTAGGCGAAGTGCGTGACCGGGTCGTCGGTCGCCGCCCCCAGCGGCGTGGTCCAGTCGACCACGAACTCGCCCGGGAACTCGCGCCCCGCGAGATCCTCGAACCGCCCGTCCCCGAGGGCCGCCCTGAGCGCGGCACTCGCATCCTGAACGGCCCGGCCGCCGAGCATCGTCGCCCGCGAGGCGGTCGTCTCGCCCGTGTCGAGCTCGTGGCTGGTGTCCACCACGACGCGGATCCTGTCCGGCGAGATCCCCAGCTCCTCCGCCGCGATCTGACGGAGGACCGTGTGGCACCCCTGTCCCATCTCGGTCCAGGAATGGAACAGGGTCAGGGTGCCGTCGGCCTCGGGCCGCAGCACCGCGCGCCCGCGCTCCGTGAGCCCGTTGCCGACCCCCACGTTCTTGGCGCCGCAGCCTATCCCCGCGAACCGCGCCGCCCTGTAGGCATCGCGGACGGCCAGCAGCGTCGCCCGGATCCCCACCCCCGGCCCCATCCGCTGGCCCGTCGCGGACCGGTCGCCAACCTCGAGCGCGTTGCGCCAGCGGATCTCCCAGCCGTCGATGCCGACCCGCTCGGCGAGCATGTCCAGCACGCCCTCGAGCGCGAACGCGGCCTGGTTCGCCCCGAACCCGCGCATCGCGCCGGACGGTGGGTTGTTGGTGTACACGGCACGGGCCTCGACGTCCACGTTCGGCACCCGGTACGGCCCGCAGGCGTGGCCGGCGGCGCGCTCCAGGACCTTGCCGCCCACGCTCGCGTAGGCCCCGTTGTCCCCGACGATGCGTGCCTTCACCGCCACGAGGCGGCCCTCGGCGTCGCAGCCGGCCGTGTAGTCCAGCCACATCGGGTGACGCTTGACGTGGAAGGTGAGGCTGTCGTGGCGGCTCAGCCGCAGCATGACCGGGCGGCCGGTCCGGATGGCGAGGAGGGCCGCATGACCCTGGACGTTGAGGTCCTCCTTCCCGCCGAAGGCCCCGCCGGTCGGGACCTGGGTCACCAGGACGTCGGACGGCGGCAGCCTGAGGAACGATGCGACCTGGCGCCGGTCCTCCCAGGCGCCCTGGCCCTCGGAGTAGACGTGGACGCGGTGCACGGTCACGGTCTCCCCGTCCGGCCCGACCGCCCCCATCGGCACGGCGAGGCTGGCCTCCGGCTCGAGGAAGGCGTGCTCGATCGCCTGGGTGCGGAAGGAGCCGCTCACCACGTGGGCCGCCGACGCGAGCGCGGTCGCCGCGTCGCCCCGCCGCACCACGGAGCGGTCGACCAGGTTGCCGCCCTCGTGGATCGGCGGGGCGCCGTCGGCCAGGGCGTCGAAGGGGTCCGTGACGGGCGGCAGCGGCTCAAGCTCCACGTCCACCAGCGCGGCCGCCTCGATGGCGGCCTCGCGCGTCTCCGCGGCGACCGCGGCCAGGATGTCCCCCACGTATCGCGTGGTCTCGCCCTCGGCGACCAGCAGCGGCCAGTCGGCCACGATCAGCCCCTGCTCCCGCCTGCCCGGGACGTCGACGGCCGTGACGATGGCGACCACGCCCGGCACCGCCGAGGCGAGCGTCGTGTCGATGCGGCGCACGACGGCCCGCGGCACGCCCGCGAAGCGGACCGCGCCCTGGAGCATGCCGGGCGCCGTGAGGTCCCCCACGAACGGCATGTCGCCCAGGGCGAGCGCGCGCCCGTCGTAGCGCGCGACCCCGCCGTCGAGCGAGGCGGCCGGAACCCCGGGCGCGCCGGGGCCGCCGCGCCGGACCGCCGCGGCGAGCTCGACGGCCTCGATGATCGACGCGTATCCGGTGCACCGGCACAGGTTCCCGGCCAGGGCCCGGGCCACCGCCTCGCGCGAGGGCTCCGGGTCGCGCCGCAGCAGCGCCTCGGCCTTCATCACGATGCCGGGCGAGCAGTAGCCGCACTGCGACGCCCCTGTCGCGACGAACGAGTCCGCCCACAGGCTCCGGGCATCGCCCGGGAGACCCTCGAGCGTCTCGACCGTCCGGCCGGCGACCCGCGTCGCGGGCTGGGCGCAGGAGACGACGGCGTGGCCGTCCACGATCACCGTGCACGCCCCGCAGGAGCCCTCGGGCGCGCAGCCGTCCTTCATCGACCTGAGCCCGCATGCGCCCCTCAGGACGCCGAGGAGCGACTCCCCGGGAGAGGGCTCGACCGCGATCGCTCGACCGTTGAGGGTGAAGTCCATCCGACCCTTTCGCGGCCGGTTCTCGCTGGACCGTCTGGCCCTGGGCGGAACCGTGCCGATGCCAAATCGTAGTCGCGACGGGAAGAGCGCGACTCCTGCCGAGTGTCCCGATCGCCCGGAAGGCCCGCCCGGGCCGTCGCGCGGGCGGCAGGGCGGCGCCGTTGGACGCGGCGGGCGCCGCGGGATGGCGCGAGAATGGCGTGGGGCGCGGACGACGCGGCCGGGTGCCGCGACGACGCGGCCGGGGTGCCGCGACGACGCGGCCGGGTCAGGAGGTCGTGATGCGCCGTCTGGGGATCGAACGGGAGGTCGTGGACCCGGCCGTGCGCGACCGCGCCGCCGGCCGCTGCCGCTCGCTGGGCGTCCGGCTGCCCACCTTCGCGCAGCTCGCGGACCCCGGCCTGATCCCTGCCGACATCCAGGACCGCCTGGCCTCGATCGATCCCGACGCGCCGGACCCGCTGAACCTGTTCCGCGTCCACTGGTACAACGACGGCTCGCGGCGAGGCCGCACCGCGGTCCCCGAGCACCTCGTCCTGCCGAGCGAGCTGACGGGGGTGGCGTCGCCGATCGTCGTCGCCCTGGGCGATCGATTCCCGATGATCGGCTCGCACAAGGTGATCGCCGCCTACGGCTGCCTCGCGCCGCGGATCGTCACCGGGCAGTTCGACCCGGTGACCCAGCGGGCCGTCTGGCCATCGACCGGCAACTACTGCCGGGGCGGCGTCGCGATCTCGCGGATCATGGGCTGCCGCGGCGTGGCGGTCCTCCCGCAGGGGATGAGCCGGGAGCGCTTCGAGTGGCTGGAGCGATGGGTCGCGGACCCGTCCGACATCGTCCGCACGCCGGGCACGGAGAGCAACGTCAAGGAGATCTACGACCGCTGCGCGGAGCTGGACCGCGAGCCCGACACGGTGATCTTCAACCAGTTCAGCGAGCTCGGGAACCACGTCGCCCACTACGCGCTGACGGGCCGCGCGCTGGCCCGCGTCTTCGAGCATGTCGCGGCGTCGGCCCCGCGAGCCCGGGCGGCCGCCTTCGTCTCGGCGACGGGATCGGCGGGGACGATCGCCGCAGGCGACTACCTGAAGGAGCAGCTCGGCTCGCGGACCGTCGCCGTCGAGGCCCTCGAGTGCCCCACGATGCTCGCCAACGGCTTCGGCGAGCACAACATCCAGGGCATCGGCGACAAGCACGTCCCGCTGATCCACAACGTCATGGCCACCGACCTCGTGGTGGCGGTCTCGGACCGCGCGACCGACGCCCTGCTGGTCCTGTTCAACACCGCCGTCGGCCGCGACTACCTCGTCCGGCGGCGCGGCGTGCCGGCCGAGACCGTCGAGGCGCTCGGGTCCCTCGGCCTGTCCTCGATCTGCAACGTGCTGGCCGCGATCAAGGTCGCGCGGCACCAGCGCCTCGGGCCGGACGACGTGATCCTCACGGTCGCCACCGATGGGGCGGCGATGTACGGGACCGAGCTGGAGCGGATCGCCGCCCGCGACTTCCCCGGCGGGTTCGACGCCGTCGCGGCCGGCGAGACGTTCGGCGCGTACCTCCAGGCGGCCGCCGAGGACCACGTCCTCGAGGCGACCCGGGCCGACCGCGACCGGATCTTCAACCTCGGCTACTTCACCTGGGTGGAGCAGCAGGGGGTGCCGACCGACGAGTTCGAGGCCCGGCGGGACCCGGCGTTCTGGACCGCGACCCGGGAGGTCGTGCACCGGTGGGACGAGCTGATCGACGAGTTCAACGACGTCGTCGCGGGCGGCCACCGGTGACCAAGCGGGCAACGGTGACCGGGCGGGCACCGGTGACCGGGCGGGCCGTGCCGTGAGGGCCGGGACGAGCACCCCCCGGGTCACACAGCCACCGCCGGGCGTCGACGACCGGGCTCGTGTGTGCCGGGTGCGGTGCGCCCGCGCCGGCGGACCGCCCGTTCACGCCGACCTGCCCGGCCCGGCGGCCGGGCGACGACATCGACCACGTGATGGCCCGCGTCATCGATCTCGGCCGGCTCGACCCGCCGTCGGACCCGGACCCGAACCCGTTCGTCCGGTACCGGGCGCTGTTCCACGCCTACCACGTCGCCCGGGCGGCGGGCTGGGGCGACCGCCGCTACGTGGACCTCGTGCACGAGCTCGACGACGCCGTCGCTCGCGTGGACGGCCGCGGGTTCCGGGTCACGCCGCTCGTGCGCGCGCCGGGAATCGCGACCGCGGCAGGGCTCGGGCCCGCGGGCACCGTGTGGGTCAAGGACGAGACCCGCAACGTCGCCGGCTCCCACAAGGCGCGCCACCTGTTCGGGATCCTGCTCGAGCTCCGGGTCGCCGAGGCGGTGGCCGGCGGCGATCCCGGGAGGCCGCTCGCGATCGCGAGCTGCGGCAATGCCGCCCTGGCCGCGGCCGTCGTCGCGCGGGCGGTCTCGCGCGAGCTGCGGGTCTTCGTCCCCTCGGAGGCGGACCCCGCCATCGTCGACCGCCTGCGGGAGCTCGGGCGCCCTGGTCACCGCCTGCGAGCGTGATCCCGGCGAGTCGGGCGACCCCTCGTACCGGCGGCTGCGGGACGCCGTCGCCGAGGGCGCCGTCCCGTTCACCTGCCAGGGCCCCGACAACGGCCTCGCGATCGAGGGCGGCGCCACGCTCGTCCTGGGAGATCGTCGACGCGCTGCGCGCGGCGGGTGGGTCGCTGGACGGGATCGTCGTCCAGGTCGGCGGCGGGGCGCTCGCGTCGGGGATCGCGCTCGGGTTCGGCGACGCCGCGGCCGTCGGCGCGATCGACGCGGTCCCGCGCCTGGACACGGTCCAGACCCGCGGCGCGTGGCCCCTCGCCCGGGCCTGGGAGCGGGTCCTCGACGACCTGGGCGTCGCGGCCGGGGACCCGCAGGATCCGGACGTCGCCCGCGACGGCCTCCGGCGCGTCGCGAACCGGCGCTCGCGCTACATGTGGCCGTGGGAGACCGTGCCCGCGAGCGTCGCCCACGGGATCCTCGACGACGAGACGTACGACTGGCTCGCGGTCGTGCGGGCGATGCTGGTCACCGGCGGGCGCGCCGTCGTGGTCGACGAGCCCGCCCTGCTCGAGGCCAACGCGCTCGCGCGCGGGGCCACCGGGATCGACGCGGACGAGACCGGGACGGCGGGTGTCGCCGGCCTCCTCGCCCTCGCCCGGGGCGGGCACTGGCAGCCGGATGCACTCGGTCGCCGTCGTCCTCAGCGGCGTCAGGCGCGCCCCGGCCGGTCCGCACGCAGGCACCCAGACAGCCGGCACGCAGGCAGAGGAGACCCCATGACGACCCCGACAGCTCCCGCCATCGCGCGTCTCGACGGCGCCGTCCTCGAGTCCCTCCATGGACGGAGCATGCTGCTCACGCAGGACTGGACGACCGGCGAGATCGACGCCCTGTGCGGCCTGGCCGAGGCGCTCCAGGCGCTCGATCGCCAGGGCCGGGTCCCCGCCCTCTTCCCGCAGCAGCTGTTCTGGGCACTCTTCTTCGACCAGTCCACCCGCACGAAGTCGTCGTGGGCGGGCGCCGCGGCGCGACTCGGCGGCCAGGCCGTCATCGTGGACGGCTCGTCGACCCAGGTCAGCCACGGCGAGACGTCGGTCGAGACCGGCGCGATGCTGGGGATGAACGCGCACGCGCTGGGCATCAGGCACGACCTCATCCTCGGCGAGGGCAACCGCTTCATGCGCGACGCGAAGCGGGGCATCGACGACCACCTCGCCGCGACTGGCGACGACCGGGTCGTGCCGGTCGTCAACCTGCAGTGCGACATCGACCACCCGACCCAGGCCCTCGCGGACCTGCTCTGGCTCCGCGAGCGCTTCCCGGACGGCCTGGCCGGCCGGACGATCACGATGAGCTGGGCCTATTCCCCGAGCTACGCGAAGCCGCTCTCGGTGGCCCAGGGGATCGTCACGCTCATGACCCGCTTCGGTGCGCACGTCCGGCTGGCGCACCCGGAGGGCTACCGCCTCATGGACGGACCGCTCGAGGCCGCCCGCGCCAACGCCGCTGCGTCCGGCGGCTCGTTCACCATGACGCACGACATGGACGCCGCCTTCGCGGGCGCGGACATCGTGTACCCCAAGAGCTGGGGCCCCTTCGACCTGATGACCGAACGGGTCGATGCGAACCGCGCGAAGGATGCCGACGCGCTGCGGGACATCGAGCGGCGGGCCCTCGAGCGGAACGCCGAGCAACCGCGCCTGGATCTGCGACGAGCGCCTGATGGAGCTCACCCGCGGCGGGGATGCCCTCTACCTCCACTGCCTGCCGGCGGACATCGGCGCCGAGGTGAGCCCCGGCGTCATGGACCGGTTCCGGCACGACCTCGCCCGCCAGGCGAACAAGAAGGTCTACGCGATCATGGCGCTCCTCGCGGCGGCGAAGGGGCGCGACCTCCGGCCGCGCCCTCGAACGGGCGGCGGCATCCTGAGACCACGAAGCAGCAACCGATCGAAGCCAGAACGAGGCCGAACAAGATGACCCTGGACACCCGCATCTCCGAGCTCACCCGCGCGTACCGGCCGCTCGCCATCGACATCCTGCGCGAGACGATCCGGGTCCCGGCGGACTACGTCGATCGCCCGGTCGACGAGGGCGGCGATCCGCTGTGCGGCACGTCCAACCACGAGGGTCCACGCGTCGAATACCTGCGCCGGACGCTCGTCGAGATCGGCGCGGTGGAGCGACCCGAGGACGCCTGGTTCGACGACTTCGGCAACCTCGTCTGGGTCCTCGTGGACCGCACCGACGGGATCCCGGACGAGGCGAAGACCGTCGTCTACTTCGACGGCCACACGGACACCGTGTGGCCGCTGCGCGACCGCTGGCACGAGGCGACGGGCGGCCTGGACCCGTTCGACGGCCTGATCGACGAGACGAAGCTCAACCGGGACTTCCTGCGCGCCGAGCTCGGCTTCCTGCCGCCCGACGACGAGTGGCACCACCTCGTCTGGGGCCGGGGCGCGGCCGACCAGCTGTCGGGCGTCGTGAGCCAGGTCGTGGCCTCCAAGGTGATGATGGAGACGCGGGACCTCGGCTCCCTGCGCGGCGTCATCGTCCGCAGCTACGCCACCGTCGCCGAGGAGGACAACGACGGCGGCAGCATGATGCATGTCCGGCGTCACGAGTGGCCCGGCGCGGGCCCCGAGCTGATCCCCGACGCCTACGTCCTGACCGAGGGCACCGGCTGCGCGAACGACGGCGCCGCCGGCATCTACCGCGGGCAGCGTGGCCGGATGCAGATCGAGGTGGAGGTCACGGGCAAGAGCTGCCACGGATCGATGCCCTGGGAGGGGCGCAACCCCCTGGAGCTCGGGGCGCCGATCATCGTCGAGGCGGCGCAGCGCTACCGGGACGGCGTCGACATGGGCGTGGACGCGTTCCTGGGCGGCGGCACGCGCACCGCCAGCTGGGCGTCGCTGCAGACCCCGAGCGACTGCGCGGTGCCCGAGCGGTTCACGTTCCGCTTCGATCGCCGCCTGACCGCCGGTGAGGACCCGGCGGCGGCGCTCGCCGCCGTCGAGTCCATGGCCAGCGTCGCCGCCGCCCGCGAGGCCGGCTGCGTGGTCCAGGTCCGGGCGCCGCACTACGACCGCCCGTCCTGGCGCGGAACGAAGGCGGACAACGCGCAGGTCTACCCGGGCTGGGTGACGCCCGAGGACCACCCTGCGGTGGTGGCCGCCGTCGACGCGTACGCGCGTTGCGCGACCCCCATCGTCGAGCTCACGACCGGTACGGGGTCCCTGCACCGGGAGCCGAGGGTGGGCCGCTGGATCTTCTCCACGGACGGCGTGGGCTTCCCGGTCCCGCCGGACGACCCGAGCCTCCCGGGCCGGGAGGGCAAGGACTGGATCGAGGACGGGACGTTCACCTACCCGCCGATGATCGGCATCGGCGTCGGGCATCGAGCAGAACGTCCACAAGATCGGCGAGTGCATCGACTCGCGCGAGTTCGACGCCGTGATCGCGACGCTGGCCCGGTTCCCGAGCCGCCTGCGCGAGCTCAAAGCGGGGTGACGCGAGCTCGAAGCGGGGTGACGCGACGGCGGGGTGACCTGACCGTGGGGTGATACGCCGGTTCGGGCCGACGCCTGGCGCCGAAGGCTCAGGCCTCTCGTACCGTCCCACGGGGCGCGGGCCGCGCGTCGGAGTCGACGCGCCGCCGCTGCGGCCGAGGATGGAGGTGACGGTGACCGGGATCCGGGCGCTCCTGGCGCGGTTCCTGCCGCAGGGCGCGATCCTGCTGTCGGTCCTCACCTTCGCCGCCTATGCCGCGGGCCTGCTCCGGGACCGCATCTTCGCCCGGACCTACGGCGCGGGCGCGGAGCTCGACGCCTACAACGCTGCGTTCATCCTGCCGGAGCTGGCCCTCGACGTCCTGGTCGCGAGCGGGCTGGCGGCCCCCTTCGTGCCGGTGTTCAACACCCTCCGCCGCGACGACGGTGCGGCCGCGGCCCGGTTCGCGCAGACGGTGCTCACGCTCGTGATCCTGGTCATGGGTGTCGCGAGCCTGGTCCTGCTCCTGCTCGCCCCGGCCTCCGCGGGCCTCATCGTCCCCGGCTTCGATGCCGAGAACCGGGAGCGCTATCTCGGGCTCTACCGGCTCATGCTGATCACGCCCATCGTGTTCGCGGCGTCGATCGCCCTGGGCGAGATCCTCGTCGCCGAGCGCCGGTTCCTCTTCTACGCCCTCGCACCGATCCTGTACAACCTCGGGATCGTGGCCGGGACCGTGCTCCTCCACGACCGCCTCGGCATCATGGCGGCGGCGGTCGGGGCCGTGATCGGCGCGTTCCTCCACCTCGGGATCCGGGTCGTCGGGATGCTCCGCTCCTCCGTCCCGCTGCGGCTGCGCCTCGACCTGCGGCTGCCTGCCCTCAGGGAATTCCTGCTCCTGATGGTGCCCAAGATGCTGAGCCACCCGATCGAGCCGCTGACGTTCCTGTTCTTCACCAGCGTCGCGACGACCCTCGCCGCCGGCAGCGTGACCTCGGTCAGCTTCGCCCGCAACTTCCAGAGCGTGCCCGTGGCTCTCTTCGGCGTCTCGATCTCCCTGGCGGCGTTCCCGGCGCTGTCGACCGCGTGGGCTGCCGGCGACCGCAGGGAGTTCCGGCGCCAGGTCCGCACCAGCGGCACGACGATCGCGGTGCTGACGGTCGGGGCGGCCGTCGGCCTCGCCCTGCTCGGGTCTCTGCTGATCGGGGTCCTGCTCGGCGGCGGTGCGTTCGACGCCGAGGACGTCCGGGTCACCGCGGCGGTGCTGGCTGCCTTCGCCCTCGCGGTGCCGTTCGATGCGCTGGGGCACCTGACGGCGCGCGGCCTCTACGCGACCCACAACACCGTGCTGCCGGTCCTGGCCTCGCTCGCCGGGTTCGCCGTCACGATCGCGGTCACCCTCGCTCTCGTCGGACCGGCCGGGGTGCTCTCGATCCCGCTCGGGTTCGCGGCCGGCACCGCGGTGCGTACGGGGCTGCAGGGTCTGTTCCTCGCGAGGCGGATGCGCGGCGACGCACCGACCGCCGCGCTGCCTGCACCGGCCACCGCGGCCTGAGGCTCAGGGCTTCAGGGCCACCGTCGGGACCACCGCCAGGAACAGCCCGTCCCGGCTCGCGTAGTGACCTTCCGGCCGCTTCCACGGCAGGTAGTTCCGGCGCATCTCGGCCGCGTTCTGGAACGTCCCGGGCGGGTCGGACGGGCCCCAGATCGACGACACCCGCGGGTACCAGGGGTCGAGGATGTAGGCACCGGAGACCTTGACGTCATCGAACTTGAGGGGGTCCCCGTCCGCCCGATAGCCGGTCATCACCCAGGTATGGGCGCCACGCCACGCCATCAGGAGGACAGGGGCGTGATACTTCGCGATGGCGTGGGCGGCGTCCTGCAGGGCGTCGGCGCGGGACTCGTAGGTGCGAACCTGGTAGCCGGGGACCCCGTACGCCTCGAGGGCGGCCACCATCGCGGACGGTCCCCAGCCGCCGTTGAGGCTGTCGCGCCGGCTCTCCCACTCCCCGATGCGCGACTCGAGCTTCTTCTGGAACGCCTCCGTCAGCGGCCCCTTCCCGTGGGCCGCGATCACCATCTGTGTCCCTGCCACCGCGCACCACTCGTGGTCGATCTCGGTGATGAAGTGGGCATCCGGGTCGGCGTACAGGTTCGCGTCAACGCGCACGCGCTGCGGGACCGGCGTCGGCGTCGGGGTGGGGGCGGGCGTGGGTTCCCCGGGGGCCAGCGACACCGGGGCGGTCGGCTCCGGGCTCGGGGTCGGGGCGCGCGAGGGACGCGGCGTCACGTGGACCTCGGCCTCGATCGGGCGGTCCGGCGGCGGGTCCACGATCAGCTCGATGCTCTTGGCGACCTCGCGCGCCGTGTCCCGCACGCCGAGGGCGTTGGTCCACACCGCGAGGCCCCCGAGGAGGACCAGCGCGGCAGCGATGGCGAGGAGAGGACGCCAGGCGGAGCGGCGGCGACGATGCGTGGACACGGGCGACTCCGGGACGGTTCAGGCCGCCGGAGGGACGTCCGGCCGCCCTGGAATGCGACGACCCGGCCAGCCGGCGATCAGGCGGCCTTCGGCTTGCGGCCGCGTCCGCCGGGGAGCGCGCCCGTGGAGAGGTAGATCGTCCGGCCGCGGATCGCCATGTTGGTGCCCGGCTTGTGGGCGGCGATGGCGCGCTTGACCGCGGCGCGCATCGTGGGGATCTTCTCCGCCGGATCGAGCTCCAGGGCCAGGATGTCCTCGTCGGACTTGAGCCGTGCGAGCGCCTTGCGGATCTCGTCCTCCCGCTGGAGGGCGGCGAGCTGCCGGGGGGACAGCGCCCGCTCGCGCGGCTTGGGCGCGAGCTCTTCGATCTTCGCCACGCGAATTCGCATTTCGGGGTTTCTACTCCAACGAGTGTGCATTCCGCTGCGAGAGCGATCATGTCACGAATCGTCGATCTCGCCAACGATCCGAGCGACGCGTTCCAGCCCTCGCGATTTCACATCGGGCACGATTGCTGCACGCACCGGATTCATCATCGGGACCCGGGCCTGCACGCTCTCGACGGACGAAGCGAAGGCCCGCGGTATTCGTCGAATGGCGCGACGTGGGTGCCTTTCGCGGCGGGGACCGGGACGATCGGATGATCGACCCGTCGCACGAAGCGGGTACCCGGGCCCTGCGCGACGGACTATCCTGTCGCCCAACGGCGCACGTGACGCCGGCGAGGGAGGAATTCGATGACGGATCCGGCCGGGGGCCCTCCGCCCCCCCAGGGCTCAGTACCGCCGCCGGGCGCAGTCCCGCCCCCTCCGGGCGCGGTTGCGCCTCCGCAGGCCGCAGGCAGCTGGCAGGCGCCGCCGCCAACGGCCGCACCGGGCGGGTTCCAGACCCAGGCCGTCGCGGCAGAGCCCGGGCCCGCGCCGGGAGTGGCCTACGCGGACCTCATGAACAGGATCATCGCACTCGTGATCGATGCCGTGATCCTGGGCGTGATCAACTTCCTCTTCGTCATCCTCGCTGGGATCCTGGCCGTCGCGGGCATGGGCCTGCTGATCGGGCTCTTCTTCGGGGTCATCTGGGCGGGCATCAACCTCGTGTACTTCGTCTACGGCTGGACGAGGATGCGCGCCTCCTACGGCCAGAAGTTCCTGAACCTGGAGACCGTCAACGCCGCCGACGGCGCGACCTTGACGCAGAACCAGGCCATTCGCCGATGGGCCTTCCTGTGGGGCCCGTGGGCGCTCGGCGTGGCCATCCCGATCCTCGGCTGGCTGATCTCGTTCCTCGCGTTCTTCTATGCGCTCTACCTGCTGTACACGGCGTCACAGAGCCCCAAGCGCCAGGGCTTCCACGACGTCCAGTCCGGCACCGTCGTCGTCAAGCGCGTCGCCTGACGCCCCAACCCGCACAGCCCAGCACACGGGGCCGGTTCGCCGGCCCCGTTTGATTCCTCTAGGGCTCGAACTCGAGGCTCCGGGCGTGCCGCGGCCGGAACACGGCCAGCGGCCGGCGATCAAACGCGGCGACGCGGCGGACCCCCAGGCGCTCCGCGGTCGCGACCAGGAGCGCGTCCGCGAGCCGCGGCCGGTGCTCCGAGGCCTCCCCCATCAGGACCGCCGCGCGGGCCAGGTCCTCCGGTGTCGGGGAGACCAGGCGGATCGAGCCCGCGACCAGGGCCTCGACCAGCGCCAGGGAGGCAGCGTGCGCCCAGCTCGCGCTGGAGCAGCACGTCGAGCTCGGCCAGCCCGAGCGCGCCCAGCAGGAGCGGCTCGTCCACGCGCCCGAACCAGCCGACCGCGTCACGATGGTTGAGGTCCGCGCTGTCCGCAGCGGCCAGCACCACGGACGGGTCCAGCAGGATCGCCACCTACCGGTCACCCGGGCGGCGCCCGGCCTCGCGCCGCGCGATCGACCGTCCGTCCAGCGACAGCCGCCCGTGCGAGGACCGCCCGATGCCCAGGAACGGGAACTCCGGCGCGGCCTCGTGGGAGTCGAGCCACGTCTCGAGCGCGGCGGCGATCACCGACGTCTTGGTCGTCCGTTGCCGGCGGACGTGACGGTCAAGCCTGTCGAGCAGGTCGGCATCGAGCAGAATCGTGGTGCGGACGGTCTTCATATGACGTCATATCTACCACGGTGGACGGATCCGTGTCCTGTACTGCACCATCCGCAGACCCCGCTCGCGACCCAGGAGATCCGGACCCATGACCCGCTTCGAGCCCAACCTGCGCATCCCAGGGCCGACAGCCCTCCCCCCGACCGTGCGCGAGGCCGGTGGGCGCCAGATGGTCAACCACCGCGGCGAGGAGTTCAAGGCGCTGCTCAGGCGTGTCGAGTCGGGCATGAAGCCCTACTTCGGCACCGAGCACGAGGTGATCCTGCTCACCTGCGCCGGCACCGGGGCCCTGGAGGCGGCGGTCGTGAACGTCCTCTCCCCCGGCGATCCAGTCCTGGCCGTGACGATGGGCGCCTTCGGCGACCGGTTCGCCAAGGTCGCCGAGGTCTACGGCGCGGCGGTCACGAAGCTCGAGATCGAGTGGGGCGAGGCTGCGCGGCCGGCCGCCGTCGGCGAGGCCGCGGCCGCCATTCCCGGCCTGAAGGCGGTCCTCCTGACCCACAACGAGACCTCCACGGGCGTGGCCAACGACATCGGCGCGCTGGCGGGAGCGATCCGTGGCGCAGCACCGGACGCGCTGATCCTCGTGGACGGGATCTCGGCGCTGGGGGCCGTGCCGTTCGCGATGGACGAGTGGGGCCTGGACCTGGTCGTCACGGGCTCGCAGAAGGCGTGGATGTCGGCACCCGGGATGGCGATGGCGGCCGTCGGGCCGCGCGCCTGGAAGGCCGGCGAGACGGCCCGGATGCCGCGCTTCTATCTCGACCTGAAGCGGCATCGCGACACGGCCGTCAACGGGGAGACGCCCTGGACGCCCGCCGTGGCGGTGCTGTACCAGGTCGACGAGGGGATCCGGCTGATGAAAGCCGAGGGCGACGGCGTCTTCGCCCGCCACGAGGCGTGCCAGGCGATGACACGCGCGGGCCTGAGGGCGATCGGGTTCGAGCTGCTCGCGGTCGACGCCGTCGCGTCGAAGACCGTCACGGCGGCGTGGATCCCGGTGTCGCTCGACTGGAAGCTGTTCAACGCGGGGCTCAAACGTCGCGGTCTCGTGCTCGCCGGGGGCCAGGGCAAGCTCAAGGGGAAGATCTTCCGTCTCGGGCACCTGGGCTCCGTGACGACGGACGACATCCTGGCCGCCATCGGCGTCCTCGAGGCCACGGCCATCGAGCAGGGCCTGAACGTTGCGCCGGGCTCGGCCGTCGCCGCCGCCCAGCAGGCCCTGCTCGCCAGGCACGCCGCGGAGCCCGTGGCATGAGGATCCTCGTCGTCGAGCCCCTGGCCGTGGAGGGCCTCGAGATCCTGCGGCGCCATCACGACGTCGACGAGAAGCTCGGGTTGTCCCGCGAGGAGATCGCTGGCGATCCTGCCGGAGTACGACGCCCTCGTCGTCCGGAGCCAGGTCAAGGCGGATGCCGCGATGATCGCCGCCGGCACGCGCCTGGTGGTCATCGGCCGGGCCGGCGTCGGCGTGGACAACGTGGACCTCGAGGCCGCGACGCGGGCCGGGATCACGGTCGTCAACGCCCCCACCGGCAACACCATCGCGGCCGCCGAGCTGACCCTGGCACTCCTGTTCGGGCTCGCCCGCAGGACCGCCGCCGCGGACGCGTCGATGCGCCGGGGCGAGTGGGAGCGCTCGCAGTTCACGGGCATGGAGGTCCGCGGCAAGACGCTGGGCATCGTGGGCCTCGGCAAGATCGGCCAGGCCATCGCGGTCCGGGCCCGCGCGATGCAGATGACCGTGCTGGGCACCGACCCCTTCGTGACCCACGACCAGGCCGCGACCCTGGGCGTGGAGCTCGTGCCGTTCGACGACCTCGTCGCACGCTCCGACGCGATCACCGTCCACGTGCCCAGGAACAAGGGGACGACGGGCCTCATCAATGCGGCCGTCATCGAGAGGATGAAGCCCGGGGTCATCCTGCTCAACGTCGCCCGCGGCGGCGTCATCGACGAGGCCGACCTCGCGGCCGCTCTCCGGTCGGGCAGGGTCGCCGGTGCCGGCATCGACGTCTTCAACACGGAGCCGCCGACGGGCTCGCCGCTCCTCGACGCCCCCAACACGCTGCTCACGCCGCATCTCGGGGCGTCCACGGCGGAGGCACAGATCGCGGTCGCGGAGGAGGTGGCAGAGCAGATCCTCGAGGTTCTCGACGGGCGCCCTGCGCGGTATGCGGTGAACGCGCCGCTCCTGACCCCGGAGACCGCCCAGGCGATCGCGCCCTACCTGCCGCTCGCGGAGACGCTGGGCCGGTTCTCGGCGCAGATGATGCGCGAGGCGCCGCGGACGCTCACCCTCGAGATCGCCGGGGAGCCCGCGTCGTACGACGCGACGTCGCTGGTCGCCGGGGCACTGCGGGGCCTCCTCGAGACCGACACCGAGGAGCGCGTGAACCTGGTGAACGCGGGCACGCTGGCCAAGGCACGGGGTATCACGGTCGTCGAGCGCAAGACACCCAACGCCGGAGCGTTCTCCTCGCTGCTCACCCTGACTGCCGAGGGGGACGGCCAGGTCCTCACGCTCGCGGGCACGGTCGCCAACGGCGAGCAGCGGCTCGTGCGGCTCCAGGAGCACGCGATGGACCTCGCGCCGGCCGGCGTGATGCTCATCTCCTACCACCGGGACCGCCCGGGCACGGTGGGCAAGGTCGGCGTGATCCTGGGCGAAGCCGACGTGAACATCAGCTCCATGACCCTCGCCCGGTCCGCGCCGCGGGCCGAGGCCTACATGGTGCTCGCCCTGGACGACGATCCGCCGCAATCGGTCGTGGAGGCGATCCAGGGCCTGGACGCGATGATCGACACATGGGTCGTCCGCCTTGGCGGGGACCGGTGAGGGACGGGTCAGCTGCCGGGAGCCCCCTCCCCGACGGCGGGTCGCCGATCCCCGACGATGGGTCGCCGATCCCGGACGGCCTGGACGCGACGCTCGTCCTGCTGCGCCACGGCGAATCCGAGTGGATCCGCGAGGGCCGCTTCCAGGGCCAGGCGGAGACTCCGCTGTCCGCCCTGGGCCTTCGCCAGGCGGCCCTCGCGGGGGAACGCCTGGCGTCACCGCACGCCTCCCCCGCCCTCCCGGTTCCCGGCGGCCGTCCCGTTGAGATCGTCCATTCGCCCCTGGCCCGCACGGCCGCCACCGCGCAAGCCCTGGCGGACGCCATCGCGCAAGTCGCGGGCCCCGATGCCGTCCCCGTCCCCGTGCGGTCGGAGCCGGGGCTGATCGAGCTCGCCCAGGGTGACTGGGAGGGAGAGACCCAGGAGGAGATCGCCCGCCGCTGGCCGGCTGAGCTCTCCGCGTGGCGGCACCGCCCATGGGAGTCGGTCGCCCCGGGTGGCGAGACCCTGGCGCGGGTCCAGGAGCGCGTCCGCCCGGCATTGGGACGCGTGCTCGAGCGCCTGGGCCGCGACTACCCGCGCGGCACCTTCGACCGCCCCCAGGTCGGCGGGTACGCGGGCGTGGGCGCCGGCCCCGATCAGCCCTGGTCCGTCCTCGTGGGCCATGACGGCGTGTTCAAGGTGGTCATGCTGACGCTGTTCGGCCTCCCGCTGACGAAGTTCTGGATGTTCAGCCTGGGGCTCACGGGCGTGAGCGTCGTCGAGCTCAGGGGCGGTCGTCCGGTCCTTCGGGCGCACAACCTGACCGCCCACCTCGCGCCGATCGACGACGAGCGTACCCGCGAGCTTGCCGAGCGACGGGCCCGCTCCGGCGCGCTCTGACTAGCGGCGGCGCCTCGGCCCGCGATGGAACAGCAGGCGGATCAGCGTGACCCGCAGGCGCCGTGTCGAGGCGCGAACGGCATCCAGGCGGGCGGCCCCCAGGCTCAGGCCGGCGTAGGTCGTCTCCACCTTGGCGGTCGCCACGACGCCCAGGTCCTCTCGAGCCCCGGGCACGAGCTCACCGAGAGCCGCGGCGTACTCGTACACCGTCTGGGTCGGCCGCGGCGAGAACCCGAACCGCGACGCGAGGCGCGCCATCGCCCCCCAGGCCGCGTCCGGGCTGAGCTCGCCGCGCGGCCCGCGCACCCAGGCGGCGAACGCGGCGCCCAGCACGAGCGCCCCCAGGATCACGGCGAACAGGACCAGCATCCCGCCTCCGAATCCGCCGGACCCGGGGGTGGTGCCCGCGGCGCCACGGTCGGGCAAGGGGTCGTCGACGCGGGGCGTGACGGCCGGCCGGTTCGGGGCGGGGGTGCGCCTCGGCGTCGGAGCGGCGCTCGCGACGGGCGCACCGGGCTGGATGACGTTGGGCGTGCCGCGGCCGCCACCGGTCGGGTCGAACGGGATCCAGCCGTAGCCGGGGAAGTAGACCTCGACCCAGGCGTGTGCGTCCTTGTTGCGGACGGTGTCCAGGGTCCCGGTGCGGGTCCCGGGCAGGAACCCCTGGACGAGGCGGGTCGGGATCGGGTTCGATGGGTTCGCGGCGCGGAGCAGCATCGCCATCGTCGAGGCGTAGTGGATGCAATAGCCGCGCCTGCTCTGCGCGAAGCACTCGACCGCGACGCTCGGGGAATCGCACACCACGTCCCGGACGTCGGTCGTGTACGTGAAGTTGGTGTCGTTGCGCAGGTCGTCCCGGAGCGTCACGGCGATGTCGTAGGGATCCGAGCTGGGAGACAGGGCGAGCACCGTCGCCAGGAGGTCGTTCGCGTGGGGGCCGAGCGCACCGTCGGGGACGGCCGTGTAGCGCGCGCTGATATCGGCCGGGTAGTCCTCCGACGCCGCCCTGAGGAGGTTCCCGCTGATCGCGTCCTTGTCGTCCAGCCGCAGGACGCTGGCCGTCACGTCGTAACCGCTCCGGGCGCCGGGCACCTCGACGCCCGCGAACGAGCCATCCTCGGCTGCCAGGACCACGTTCGCGTCGCGGTCGAGGAACGTCGGCGTGCCCGGGCTCACCAGGAGGGGGTCGTGATAGCCGTCCAGGCTGACGGACACCTTGATTTCCCGGGTCAGCTCCGGCACCGGGTCCTCCGGCGTACCGGCCAGCAGCGGCATTCCCGGATCGACATGGACGCGGTTCACGCCGGTCTGCTCCCAGCCGGCGAGGTAGTAGGTGTCGTACGTCGCCGCCCGCCACAGGAACTCCTCCGCATCGGCCGGGACCGTGGCCTCGAAGGCGACCCCATCGTCGCTGAACCAGCGACCGGCGACGCGCGCGCTGGATCCGAAGCTGACGCCGCCGCCTGGCCGAACGTCGCCGCCGACCGGGAACAGCCGGCTGATGGTCTCGCCGACCCCGATCAGCTCGTCGTTCACGCCATCCCAGGCGCCGGCCAGCGGGGCGGAGGCCGCGCGCTCGGTCAGGATCATCGAGCCGACCATCGCGGCGAGGATGAACACAGTCCCGCCACGAAGGTAGAGCCCTGAGATCGCGCCCGGGTCGCCGATCCTGCGCCGGAGCCACGTCGCACGCTCGTCGAAGGCATGCATCTGGATCAGCAGGAACAGCGACGCTCCCGCGAACAGGATCAGGTACGGCAGCTCGACGCGGATCGTCAGCGACATGTTGCCGACGAGGACGATGCCCGCCAGGAGGACCCCATTCAGGGGCCTGCGGTGCCCGAAAACCGCGTAGGAGGTGAACTGCGCCGTCGCCCATACGAGCGCCCCGAGCACGAGGACGTAGTGGATCTCCTGGTTCGTGAACTGCCGCCCCCGCCACGCGATGTCGAGGTACGCCTCGACGGTCCCCTCGGCGGTCATGTGGAACGCCTTCGCGATGGGGGCTCCGGGTGCGAAGGCCCAGCCGGCGATGATCGGGATGAGCAGGCCCGCGAACAACGCCCCGACCAGGTGGGTTGTCCAGCGGCCCCAGCCGACCTTCGGGCCGATCAGGCCAACGGCCATGCCCAGCACTGCGCACCAGACCAGGCCATCCGTCAGCCGGGGCTTGCCGTTGACCCAGGCCGGGTCGTCCACCGCAAAGGCCACGAGCAGGACGATCAGGAGCACGAGGCCCAGCGCCAGCCAGCCCTCCTCGGGTCGCCGGAGGCGCCGCCCGTCCGACCCGCTCACCGCGCCAGGGCCTCGGCCAGGGACCGGTGCGGGCCCACGACGTACGTGGTCAGCTCGTATTCGGCCAGGGCATGGCGAATGGCTCGAGCCCGCTGCCGCTGCGCCTCGGCGCCGGGCTCGTCGGAGGCCGGCGCGAACGCGGCCGGGTCCAATAGCACGACGACGCCCCCGATCCCGCGGGCCCGCAGCGTGGCCAACGGCCGGATGAACGACGGATCCTGCGACGCGGTGATGACGATCGCCGTCATCCCCCGGCGCAGGCGCCCGACGCCGGTGATCAGCGCCTCGGCGAGCGGCGTCCGACCGTCCGCCTCGACGGCGGCGAGCAGCTGGAGGATCTTGAGTCGCTGGCGCGGACCCCTGTCGGCCGGCAGCACGGTCAGGCGGTGACCGTTGACGGTGAGGCCGACGGCACGGTTCTCGCCCAGTGCCTTTTCGGCGATGGAGGCGGCCGCGCGAACCGCCACCTCCGTCGTGGATTCGTCGCCCTGACCCACGACATGGGCCTCGTCGAGGTCCAGGAACAGCCAGGCGTCCGCGGTCTGCTCCAGCTCGAACTCCTTGACCTGTATCTCGCCGAGACGCGCCGTGGTCCGCCAGTGGATCCGGTTCATCGAGTCGCCGGGGGCATACGGGCGGACGGTCGTCGCGAGCGGCGTCGTCTGCATCGTCCGCTCGGGGGAGGTATGCGCCCCTTCGATGTTGGCCGGCGGGAGACGCCAGAGGGGCAGTGTCTCGACGCGCGGGTAGACGACCAGGGTGATCCCATGGCCGACGCCCGCCGACGCCTCGAAGAACCCGAACGGGTCGCCGGTCCTGATCTGGAGCGGGTCGATGCGGAAATGACCCCGTCGGGCGAGCGCGGTCTTGACCAACCAGGACCGCTCGCTGCGCGGGCCGAGAGACAGCGCCCGGCCGGGGAGCCCGCCGGGCATGCTGGTGGGGTTGTGGACCTCGAGCCACGGCTTCGGCAGGCGGCCCGTGTTGCGGAGCGTGTAGGTCACCTTGAGCCGGTCTCCCACGTACCCGCTCAACTGGCTCACGGCGTAGCCGGCCTCCAGGTCGGCGAGACCGAGCCGGGTCAGGATGTAGCTGCCGCCCCCGATCAGGAGCCCCAGGTAGACGAGGAAGAACAGGAAGGGCCAGCCGGTGGAGAACGCGGCCACCAGGAGGACGGCGCCGAGGATCAGGAGCTGGAGCCGGCGCAGCACTCGGTCGTCCCTCCCGCGACCCTTGTCCCGCCCCCTCAGCCCGCGGCCGGGCTGGGGCTGACCTCGCGGGGGCCGCCCGTCTGCCGTGCGGCCTCGATGGGGGTGGAATCGACCAGCTCGCGGACGACGTGGGCTGCGTTGATGTCGTGGATGGACGAGGCCGTCTTGATGATCACGCGGTGCGCGAGGGCCGGCTCCGAGAGTGCCTTCACGTCGTCGGGGATCACGTAGTCCCGGCCGAGGAGGCCGGCCAGGGCCTGGGATGCCCGGTAGAGGGCGATCGACCCGCGGGGGCTGGCGCCGAGGTAGACGTCCGGGTGGGTGCGCGTGGCAGTCACGAGGCGGACGATGTAGTCGCTCACCGCCGGGTCCACGTAGATCTCGCGCACGGACGTCTGCAGCGCACGCAGCTCGTCCCCCGAGCAGACCTCCGTCAGCGCGTCGAGCGGGTGCGACCGCTTCTGCTCGTCCAGGATCACGATCTCGTCCAGCAGGGCCGGATAGCCGAGGCGGATGCGGAGCATGAAGCGGTCGAGCTGGGCCTCGGGGAGTGCGAAGGTGCCCTCGTACTCGATCGGGTTCTGGGTGGCGATGACGAGGAACGGGTCCGGCATCGCGTGGGAGACGCCGTCGATCGTCGCCTGGCGCTCCTCCATGCACTCGAGGAGGGCGCTCTGGGTCTTCGGGGTCGCCCGGTTGATCTCGTCCGCGAGGACCACCTGGCTCATGATCGGCCCGGGACGGAACTCGAACTCCTGGGTCTTCTGGTTGTAGATCGAGAGCCCGGTCACGTCCGACGGAAGCAGGTCGGGCGTGAACTGGATCCGCCGGAAGGTGCAGCCGAGGCTCCGGGCGATGGCCTTCGCGAGCACGGTCTTGCCCGTGCCCGGGACGTCCTCGATCAGGAGGTGTCCACGGCAGAGGAGCGCGACCAGGGCCAGTCGGACCTCGTGGTGCTTACCGACGATGACGCGCTCGACGTTGGCGAGTACCTTGTCGCCGACCTGCTGGATGTTGCTCATCGGACTCCCGTGGTCTGCGGTTCCCCGACCGCACGCCTCCCGCACCCGGACCGCATGGTCCGGGCCGGCCCAAGGATGACGCCGCGCAACGGGATCGGGACGCGGCGAGGTCGTGTCCCCCGCGCAGTGTACGACCGCATACGAAAAGAGGTCCGCGCGGTCAGCCCCGCACCAGGGTCAGGCCCCCGACCCAGAGGACCATCAGCGTCCCGATCAGGCCCATGACGGCGAGGAAGGGCTCGCCGCCCACGAATGCTGCGATGCCGACGACCGCGAACATGGCCGCCATCACGAGGGCGATCGCGGCCAGCCCGATCCGCTCGATCAGTGGGCGAGGGCGGCTCTGCTCGGGCGAGGCAGCCGTCGTTGCCGACGAGTCGCCGGAGGCCGGCGTCGTTGGTGTGCCAGAGGCCGGCGTCATTGCGCGTCGGAGGCCGCGTCGTTGGCGCAGCGGAGGCCGGCGCTCCCGGCGGGTCGGCGGATGGCGCGTCGGCGGGCGGCGCAAGAGGCACGTCGGCGGGCGGCGGGTCGGCGGGCTCGGTCATCTCGGCCAGCGTACCCGGCCCGCGTCGCCGGCGCGTCAGGGCTTCCCGTAGAGCTCGAAGTACTTCGTCAGCATCGTCCCCGCCAGGGGTGCGGCCCGCTCCCCTCCGCGACCCCCCTGTTCGACCAGCACCGCGATCGCCACCTTCGGGTTCTCGACGGGCGCGAACCCGATGAACCACGAGTGCGGCTCGCCGGATCCACCGAGCTCGGCCGTGCCCGACTTGCCCGCGGTCGGCACCCCGGTCACCTTCGCGCCGGAGGTGAACTGGCGGCCGATCGGCCCCTCCACTGCACGCTGCATCGCGACCTGGATCGCCTGCGCATCGCCACCCGCGATGACACGCCGCCAGACCTCCGGGTCGATCGATCGCGCCCCGGGACCCTTCCCGGTCAGCGCGG
The DNA here is from genome assembly GCA_963776395.1 of uncultured Chloroflexia bacterium. GTDB lineage: Bacteria > Chloroflexota > Limnocylindria > Limnocylindrales > CSP1-4 > CAIXZV01. The sequence continues at coordinate 187,837 of CAVZML010000004.1, forward strand.
TCACCAGGTGCGGCCTCATCAGGACACCGTCGTTGGCGACCGTCGCGGCGACCAGGGCCATCTGGAGGGGCGTCACGAATGTCTGCCCCTGCCCGAAGGACGCCGAGGCCAGCTCCACGTCGTCAGCGAAGCCACCAGGGGCACTTCCCTTGCCGGACGTGACCCGGCTGATCGCCGTCGGCAGATCGAACGGGATCGGCGACCCGAACCCGAGCTCCGCGGCGGTCGATGCCAGGGCCGGGCCTCCGGTCTCGAGGCCCGCGAGCGCGTACCAGATGTTGCAGCTCGCCTCGGTGGCAGAGGTCAGATCGAGGGGAGTGTCCCCGGTCTGGGGGTGGTGGCCGTCGCGGATCCGGAACCCGTTCACCAGGAGACCCTTGCTCTCGGCCGCCGGCTGCCGCGCGAACGTGGTGGTCGGTGTCACGGCCCGGGAATCGAGCGCGGCCATGGCGGTGACGATCTTGAACACCGACCCGGGCACGTACCGGCCGAGCGTCGCCCGGGGCAGAAGCGGGTTCGTCGAGTCCTCGCGAAGGGCCGTGAATGCCTCGGCTGCGGTGTCCGGATCCGCGATCGCCGATGCGTCGAAGGTCGGCGTGGAGGCGAGCGCCAGGACCTCGCCCGTGGCAGGGTCGAGCATCACGACCGCACCCGCGTCGGCTCCGAGCGCCTTCACCGCCGCACGCTGCAGGCGCAGGTCGAGCGCGAGCTGCAGGCCGAGCGGGTCCCGCCGGGTGGGATTGAACTTGTCGGTCAGGCCGCCCAGGGGGTCGGAGCCGACCAGGCCGAGGAGCTGTGCGTTGTAGGCACGCTCGAGGCCGCTCGTCCCGAAGAGGCGGGAGGCGTACCCGACGACGGGGCTGATCGTATCGTCGCGATAGGTGCGCAGCGCCTCGCCGTTCGCGTCGCGCCTGCTCTGGGCGAGCCACTGTCCCCGCCGGTCCACGATCGGGCCGCGCAGCGTCCGCCGCGCCAGGGCGATGACCGCGGGGTTGTCGGGCGCGATGGTCAGGCGCTGGGCATCAGCCACCTGCCACCAGCCCGCCCCCATGGCCAGGATCGCGAACGCACAGGCGAGCGCCAGCCCCGTCCGGAACACGTTGGCACCGATCGGCCGGATCGCCCGCGGTCCGGCGCCGCCGGCGGCGCTCACCGGCGGGCCCCCCGCAGCCGTGCCACGAGCCCGCGCCGGACCCGCGGCGGCGGCGGGGCGCCGGCCCCCCGATCCGAGAGGGCGAGCAGGAGGCCGATGATGATCGCGTTGGCGAGGAGCGACGAGCCGCCGTACGAGATGAGCGGGAGGGTGATGCCCGTGAGCGGGATCAGCTTCAGGTTCCCGGCCGCGATGATGAACGCCTGGATCCCGACGACCAGGGCCAGGCCTGCGGCGAGGAGCGACCGGAAGTCGTCATGGGCGGCCGCCGCGATACGAAGGCCCCGCTCCACGACGACGAGGTAGAGCCCAAGGATCGCGAGCAGGCCGATGAGGCCCAGCTCCTCGCCCAGTGCGACGAGGGGATAGTCGGTGTGGACGGCCGGGACCGGCAGGCGACCCCCGATCGTCGGGAGCCCGGCGCCGAGTCCCACGCCCAGCAGGCCACCCCGACCGAGGGCGTAGAGCGCCTGGACGACCTGGAACCCCGCCCCGGACGGGTCGGCCCAGGGGTCCAGCCAGTTGTCCACGCGCTGGTGGACATGGCCGAACAGGTTGTACAGGACGACCGAGCCGGCGAGGAACAGGACCAGGCCGCCGGCGACGTACGAGAACCGGCCCGTCGCGACGTAGAGCAGGGCGAGGAACACGGCGAAGAACAGGAGGGCGGCGCCGAGGTCGCGCTGGACGATGACGATCCCCAGGGCGATCGCCCACATCGCCCCGATCGGCGCGAGGTACGGGATCGGCGGCAGGCGGATCGGACCCAGGCGCGTGCTCTCCTCCACCAGGAGCGAGCGGTTCTCGGAGAGGTACGCCGCGAGGAACACCACCAGGATCACCTTGAGCAGCTCGGAGGGCTGGCCCGAGACCGGCCCGATCGAGAGCGTCAGGCGGGCGCCATTGACGTCGCTGCCGAACACGAACGTGAGCAGCAGCAGCCCGATCCCGGCCGCCGCCCACGTGTACTTGTACGTCCGCAGCCAGGCATCCGACCGGACGCCGAGCGCCAGGACCGCGATCACGGCCATCGCGATGAGGAGCCACATCAGCTGGAGCTGGCCCAGGCCGAGGACCAGGCCGAAGAACGACTGCTCCACGAGATCCTGCGGCAGGCGCTGCATCAGCAGGAGCCCGATGCCGCCCAGCAGCGCAACGGCCGGCAGCAGCACCTGGTCGATCCGGCGACCGGCAAGGATGAACGCCGCGTGGACGAGGCCGACGGCGCCGAGGTAGACGGCCAGCGCTCCGGGATCGGGCGGCGAGAAGTCGAGCGAGGGCGGGGTCTCGCCCGCGACCCGTGCGGCGAGCAGCCTCTGGGTCGCCCCGAGTGTCGCAGCACCGATGACGAGCGCCACGGCGACCAGCGCGAGGAGCCCCGTCTCGGTGGTGCGCGGGCGCGGCCGGATCCGGGGCCTGGCGCTGGCGAACGGCCTCGCCTGGGCGGCCACGCTCACGAGCGGCCCCGATCCAGGCGGAGCCGGACCTCTCCGACCTGGAGCTCGTCTCCGAACCCTATCTCGGCGATCCCCGGCACCGCGATGCCATTCACGAACGTCCCGTTCGTGCTGTCCAGATCCTCGACATACCAGACGCGCCCACGAAAGGTGAGGACCGCGTGGTCCGCCGACGCGAACGGGTCGTCCACCACGATGCCGTTGTTGACGTCGCGACCGATCGTCGTGACGGCGTCGAGCGGGAACATCGCACCAGGGAGCGGCTCGCCACGCGGCGATGCGACGACCACCAGCCGCCCGAGCTCCACCGGTCCACGGGCGGCCGCGCGGAGGTCACGCAGGAGCACCCGCGCGACCGCGAACAGGAAGACGTAGAGGAGCGCAAGGAACAGCAGCCGGACCAGCCAGATGGTGAGGACGAAGCCGTCCATGGCTCACCCTGGCAGGGTCTCGACAACCAGCACGGTGTCACCGACCTGGAGGCGATCCCCTTCCCCGAGCACGATCTCGTCCACGCGGATGCCGTTGACGCGGCTCCCGTTCGTGCTGCCGAGGTCCGTGTAGACCAGGGTGCCGTGTCGCGCCTGGAGGCGGCCGTGGTGGCGCGACACCCGTCGATCACCCAGGACGAGCACGTTGTCGGTCGACCTGCCGATCGTGAGAGGGATGGCGTCGACCTCGACCGTCCGCTCTCGCCCGTCGGCCGGGCACACGCGCAGGACGGCACGCGCCGCCTGCGGCGCCGGGCGGCGAAAGACAAGAGTCTGGGAGCCGTCACCGCGGATGCCGGCCAGGGCGGACTCGAGGCCGGCGCCCGGGTCGCCCGCGGGATCCAGGGATTCCGGGGAGACCAGGGCCGGCACAGGCGCCGGGATCGGGTGGGCGGATGGCTCGTGGCCTGCCGGCGACGGTGCTCGGGGACTGACGGAAGCGACCGCCGGGCGGGCTGACCCGGTCGCGGCTGCGGGTGGCGGTGCGGCGGCGGGGCTGGAGGCCGCGGCCGCGAGGTGCGGTGCGGCGGGGGGGCCGGAGGCGGCGGAGCGGGCTGCGGGGGGTGCGGCTGCGGCGGCGCCCGCTGTCATGGCGGCGCCGACTGTCGCGGCGACGGCTGCGGGGTGGCCGGCTGTCACGGCGCCGGCTGCAGGGTGGCCGCCTGTCACGGCGCCGGCTGCCGGGTGGGGCATCGGAGCCGGCACAACGGTCTCCTTGCCGACGACGTCCACCTCCACCTGTCCGCGCTCCAGGAGGGGGTCTGCCACCAGCCAGACTTCGGGTCGCCCAGTCAGGTGGTATCCGTGGGACCGGGCGAACACGAGCGCGTCCTCCGCGAGGCGCGCGGCGACCGCAGGCGCACCGTCGGCGCGCGCTGCGACGTCGGAGAGATCCGACGGATGGAGACGAACACGATAGCGCGCAGGCACGGAGACGCGCGTCCCGTCCTGGGTCCGCGCTCGCTCCATGGCGCGTTCGACCCGTCGCTCCAACTGGACCACCTGGACCCCCGCCCTGAAAAGCCGCGCGGTGGTGCGCTCGAAGACTCGCTCGAGAAGACGTTCGAGATCCGCGACTGCTGCCATCGCGCGGAACCGTATCAGAGGGAGCGCCGCGACCCCGCGGCCCGGTGCTGGGACCAACGTCAACCCCGTCGCGGTACCTCGGTCCGAGGCCACCAGAAGGGCCGCGGCTATACTCTGACGGTGCCCGACAGCAACGCTGCCGCGGCATGGTGCTTGGCTCCGGGGGCCCGATGACCGAGATCCTCACCGAGTCGTTCTGCGAACGATGCGGCACGCGCTACACCTTCGAGTCGGGCGCCCCTCGCAGGTCGCGCATCGGCCGGGTCAGGGTGTTCTCGCGGGGCATCCGCAACTTCGTGATGTCCGACGACTCGTCGTTCTCGGAGGCGATGGCGGACGCGCGCAGCGTGGAAGAGCTGAACGCGACGTCACACCAGCTCGACGCGTTCCATCGTGCGTTCAACTTCTGCCTGAACTGCCGCCAGTACACCTGTGGAGCCTGCTGGAACGAGCCAGAGGGCCGCTGCCAGACGTGCGCTCCGATCGCCGGGCTCGACGCGACCGAGGCCGTGGCAGCCCTGGAGGCGCCCGGGCGGACCGCCACGCCGGCAATTCCCATCGAGGCATCGCCCATCGCTGCGCTCCCCGAGGACGAGGCGTGGGCACATGCCGACGTATCGGCGACCCGCCTCGCGATGGTGCTCGGCGTCTCGCCTGCCGAGGAGGCAGAGCCAGAGCCGGTTTCCCAGGTCGAGCTGGAGGCGCTTGCCGAGCCGGATGCCGCCGAGCCCGAGTTCGTTGCGGAGGCAGAGGCTGAGCCGGAGTCGCTGGCGGAGATCGAGGCGATGGCCGAGCTCGAAGCGGCCGCGATGCTCGAGACCCAGCTCGCCGCGGAGGCCGGGCCGGAATCGGTCGAAGTTGCCGAGCCCGAGGCGGCGCTGGCCGAGCCGGAGACGCCGGCCGAGCCGGAGGCGGCGCTGGCCGAGCCGGAGACGGCGCTGGCCGAGCCGGAGACGCCTGGCCGAGCCGGAGGCGGCGATGGCCGAGGCCGAGACCCGGCCGAGCCGGAGGCGGTCGAAGCTGGCCGAGCCGGAGGCGGCGCTGGCCGAGCCGGAGGCGGCGCTGGCCGAGCCGGAGGCGGCGCTGGCCGAGCCCGAGACCCTGGCCGAGCCGGAGGCGGTCGAAGTTGCCGAGGCCGAGACCCTGGCCGAGCCGGAGGCGGTCGAAGTTGCCGAGGCCGAGACCCTGGCCGAGCCGGAGGCGGTCGAAGTTGCCGAGGCCGAGACCCTGGCCGAGCCGGAGGCGGTCGAAGTTGCCGAGGCCGAGACACCTGGCCGAGCCGGAAGCGGCCGCGCTGCTCGAGACCCAGCTCGCCGCAGAGGCCGGGCCGGAACCAGTCGAAGTTGCGGAGCTGGAGGCGGCGCTCGCCGAGCCGGAGGCGGCGCTAGCCGAGCCCGAGACTCCGGTCGAGCCGGAGGCGGCGCTCGCCGAGCTCGAAGCGGCCGCGCTGCTCGAGACCCAGCTCGCCGCGGAGGCCGGGCCGGAATCGGTCGAAGTCGCCGAGCCCGAGGCGGCGCTGGCCGAGCCGGAGGCATGGGACGAGGCCGAGATCCAGGAGCGTGCGGCTGCTGACGCGCGTGCGGCTGCCATTGCTGCGGCCGCTCTCGTCGCGCTCGAAGAGACCGCGACCGAAGATGCGGCCAGCACCGAGGCCAATCTGGAGGCTCCCGAGGGGATCCCAGCCACCGCGCCCGTCCGGGTCAAGGGCCTCGAGCCGGGGCAGTCGGTCGAGGAGGCCGTCGCCGCCTGGGAGGCCAAGCTGATCGCCGAGGCCGCGGCCGAGGCTGTCGCGGCCGAGGCTGAGCCGGAGCTCGTGGTCGCCGAGGCCGAAGGCCGAGCCGGAGCTGGTGGTCGCGGAGGCCGTCGAGGCCGAGCGGAGCTGTGGTCGCGGAGGCGTCGAGGCCGAGCCGGAGCTCGTGGTCGCGGAGGCCGTCGAGGCCGAGCCGGAGCTCGTGGTCGCGGAGGCCGTCGAGGCCGAGCCGGAGCTCGTGGTCGCGGAGGCCGTCGAGGCCGAGCCGGAGCTCGTGGTCGCGGAGGCCGTCGAGGCCGAGCCGGAGCTCGTGGTCGCGGAGGCCGTCGAGGCCGAGCCGGAGCTCGTGGTCGCGGAGGCCGTCGAGGCCGAGCCGGAGCTCGTGGCCGCCGAGGCCGTCGAGGCCGAGCCGGAGCCCGTGGTCGTCGAGGCCGTCGAGCCGAGCCGGAGCCCGTCACCGTCGAGGCCGTCGAAGCCGAGCCGGAGCTCGAGGCAGTCGCAGCCGCGCCGGAGCCGGAGCCTGTGGCGGCCGAGCCGGAAGCCGTTGTGCCGGTGCCCGAACCGGTGGCCGCCGCGGCCCAGGCCCCCGAGCCGGAGCCCGAAACCGAGCCGACACCCCGTCGCGACGACAGCGTCCCGCAACCTTCCTGGCCGGTCGCCGCCACCCCCGCAGCGCCGCTCGCGCCCGCAACACCCCCGCCCTCACCGCCGCCGGCTGAACCGGCCCCGACCCCCTGGCTCGCGGTCGCCCCGGACGACCGGTCGGCCGAGCCCCAGTGGCCCGCCGCACCGGCCTGGCAGTCCACAAGCGTCCGCCGCGACACGCCGATGACCATCGCCGGCCGCCCGATCCTGCCCCAGGACGACGCGACCGCGCTGTGGGCCGCATCGGCACGTGAAGTCCTGAGTGGCGCACCGGCCGTCCAGCAGGCCAGTGGCCCGGCCACGGCAAGGCCCTGTGTCGGCTGTGGCCTTTCGCTCTCCGCGAGCGCCCGGTTCTGCCGCCGCTGCGGCACCCGCCAGGGCTAATCAGAGTGCATGGGCCGACCACCCGCAACGCGGCCTGACAACTCGATCACCCACCGGCTCCCCTGGGTGGCGTGCATCACCGTCGCGGGCGGGATGGGGACATGGTTCGGCCGCTGGGGCTGGCTCTGAACAGCGACTGACCGGGAGCGCCGCCGGGGCGACCACACCCCGGGCTGAGGGGGCGGAAACACCCCATGTACAAGCGTATGGTCCAGTGGCAGTATGCGCCGATCTCCGCCCACAGCGGCCCCCGGAGGGAGGAACCCATGACCCGCGCGTCGATGGTGATCGCCACGGCCCTGCTCGGCGTGGCACTGCTGCCGGGAGCGAGCGTCGCCGCGGGCCCATCGTTCGGCCCCGGAGCACCCGGCGCCGGCGACCCGTACTACCCACTCGACGGGAACGGCGGGTACGACGTCCAGCACTACGACCTCGATCTCCGCTACGACCCGCAGACCGATGTGCTCGACGGCATCGCGACCATCACCGCGCGCGCGACGCAGAACCTGTCGCGGTTCGACCTCGACCTCGTCGGGCTGAACGTGCGCTCCGCCCGCGTCGACGGCCGCAAGGCAGCCTGGGCGCGGGACGGCCAGGAGCTGGTCATCACCCCGCGCTCCGGGATCGAGCGGGGCAAGACGTTCCGGGTCGTGATCCGCTACGACGGGATCCCCGAGCCGACCCTCGAGACCGGCGGCCAGTCCGGGTTCGTCGCAACCGACGACGGCTTCATCATCGCCGGCGAGCCGCATGGCGCCGCCACGTGGTTCCCGGCCAACGACCACCCGGTTGACAAGGCCTCGTTCACCTTCGACATGACCGTGCCCCAGGGACTCGAGGTCGTCGCGAACGGCAGGCTGCTGAACCGGCGGACGCGCCATGGGTGGACGACCTGGACGTGGGACGCCCGGGAACCGATGGCGACATACCTCGCCACGGTGAACGTCGGCCAGTTCGACCTCACGAGCTATCGCCGCGACGGGATCGCCTTCACCGACGCGATCGACCCCGACCTCTATGCACCCATTGCCGCGCCGAGCACCGGCTCGCAATTCGCGCTGTCGGGTGGCCCCGCCGACTTCTCGTACAAGCGGTTGATGCGCACGATCACGGTCCCGGCGGGCGGCGCGACGGTCGGTTTCACGGTCACGCGCGACACGGAGACAAACTGGGACTTCTTCTTCGTGGAGGCCCACACGGCCGGCAGCGCAGGCGACTGGACGACCCTGCCCGACGCCAACGGCCACTCGAGCAACGACACGGGCTTCTCGTGCCCGTTCGGGAACTGGCAGGGGATCCACCCGTTCCTGGCGAGCTACCAGACACGCGACCCGGGCGACCCGGCAAACGGGATCGACCCCTCGTGCACCCCGAGCGGCACGACCGGCACCTGGTCGGCGGCGACCGGCAACAGCGGCGGTCCCGAGTCGTGGCTGGTCGACCTCGGCGCCTTCGCCGGCAAGGACGTCGAGCTGTCGTTCTCCTATGCGAGCGACGAGACCGTCCAGGCGAGTGGCGTGTTCATCGACGACGTGGTGGTGTCCACCGGCGAGGGAAGCACGTCGTTCGAGGCTGACGCGGACCCGCTCGATGGATGGACCGTCCCCGGGCCGCCCCCCGGCAGCCCGGGCAACGACAGCGACTGGTTCGTCGGGACCGCCGCCGACGCGCCGCCGCCTCCCGGCGAGATCGCGGCTGGCGCGTTCGCGCGGGAGCCGGAGATCCTCCGCTTCCTCGCCGACGATTTCGGCCCGTACCCGTTCTCGGCAGCCGGCGGGATCGTGGACGACGTCCAGGGCCTGGGTTTCGCGCTCGAGACCCAGACGCGACCGATCTACGCGCGCGACTTCTTCGGCGACCCGATCGGAGCCGCCGGTGTCGTCGTCCACGAGAACGCCCACCAGTGGTACGGCGACAGCCTGGCCGTCGAGCGCTGGCAGCATATCTGGCTCAACGAGGGCTTCGCGACCTACGCCGAGTGGCTCTGGAGCGAGCACGAGGGCCTGGGCACCGCACAGGAGAACTTCGACTTCTTCTATGGCGCGATCCCTGCGGACGACCCCTTCTGGGCCCTGCCGATCGGCGATCCGGGGCCGGGATCGGAGTTCGCGTTCCCGGTCTACGCCCGGGGCGCCATGACGCTCCAGGTCCTGCGCACGACGATCGGGGATGACACGTTCTTCCGCCTGCTCAAGCGCTGGGCCCGGACGCAGGCCGGCGGCAACGTGACGACCGACGAGTTCATCGCCCTGGCCGAACGCATGTCCGGCCAGGACCTCGGTGCGCTCTTCGACACGTGGCTGTTCGCGACGACGAAGCCGGTCGTCACCCTGGCCGGCGTGCAACGCTCCATCGCGGTGGCTGGGGCATCGACCGGCGGAGCGGTGCGTGCGCCGGCCGTCGCCCGCAGCCAGCTCCAGCGCTACGGCCAGGACGTGGCCGACCGCCTGTCCCGCTGACGGTCGGCCGGATCGAAGGGATGGTGGCGTCACCCGCGTGACCCGCGGGTGACGCACCTCCTGAGCAAACGCCTACGCCTGGCCCGACCCCGAAACGGGGTCCGCCGGGCCCGTTGGCGCTGTCGACGCGCCCTCGGCATCGGGCCCCGGGACGGCCGACGGGGCCATCGCCACGGCGCGCACGCGCGTCCAGGACGCGCCGAGCAGGAGCACGTTGAAGCTGATCGAGAGCCAGGCGAGGATCGCGAAGAACGCGACGAACGTGCCGTAGATCGCGGCCGTGTGCGTCAGCCGCGGCGCGATGAACGTGAACACCTGGGCAAAGGCGGCCAGCACGATCCCCACGAGGATCGCGGGCCGGAGCATCGCCCGGTTGGGCACCCGGTTGCCGGGCACATAGCGGTACACGAGCGTCGTCCCCGTGACGAACAGCACGAACGAGCCGGCGGGCGTCGCCAGCTGCAGCAGCCCGCGCACGATGCCGGTGGCCTCCGCCCCCTCGGGCGCAAGGTCGAGCAGCCAGCTCGCCAGGGATCCAGCGATGAGAGCCGCCAGCGGGAGGGCCACGATGAGGCCGGTCACGAGGATCCCGCGCAGCGTCCGCTCGATCTCGTTGCGACGGCGGGCACCGTGGAAGATTCGTGTGAACGCGTAGTCGAGCGCAGCGTAGAAGCGGCTGGCTCCCCAGAGCAGGCCGACGAACGCGATCACCCCGGTTGGCACCGCCCCGGCCGAGACCTGCTCGAATGCCGTGCGCGCGATCTCCTCGAGGGGCGGGACCGCGTTCGCGATGACCGCCACGATCTGCTCGCGCGTCGCCTCGTCCTCCACGATGACGCCGAAGATCGTCAGCATCAGGAGCAGGCCGGGGAGCAGGGCGATCAGCGCCGCGTACGCCAGGCCTCCCGCCATGAGCCCGCCACCGGCCCGGTCGTAGACCTCGAGGACGGCGGCCAGGGCAGTGACCGCCCGGAGGCCGCCGATACGCTCGACCACCCGTTGGGTGAGCACGCGCAGCCGGTCGACGCCGCCCTCGTCCTCGCTCACCGGGCTCATGCGATCAGCCGTTCAGGTCCTCGAACAGCCCGGGCTGGATGTCCTGGGCGTGGACGCGGCGCGGCGCCGCGACGAGCGCCCGGACCTCCCCGCGCCGGACATAGCGTCGCCCACCGAGCTTGATGCTCGCGAGGCGCCCGCTCCGCGCCCAGGCGCCGATGGTCTCGGGGCGGAAATGGACGTTGGCCGAGGCGAGGATCTCGGAAGCCTCACCCAGCGTGATCCAGTCTGCGGCGGCAGGCATCGAGGTCAGTCCACCTTGTCGGACGAGGGTCCGGATGACGGGGATGAGTCGGATTTCGACGTGGAGGAGCCGTCCCGCTTCGACGAGCCGCCCGACGAGCCGCCGCGATCCACAGAGCCGTCCCGCTTCGACGAGCCGTCCGACGAACCGCCTCGATCCGACGAGCCGTCCGACGAGGCATCGCGCTTCGACGAGCCGTCCGACGAGCCGTCTCCCGACGCCGAGGTGCCGGAGTCGCCGTCCTTCGAGCCCCCGGCCTCCCCGGAGCCGGACGACGACGCCGCGCGCGTCCGGCTCGACCCGCCGCGGTCCTTCTTGGCCCAGCCCGTGCCCTTGAAGTGGACGGTGGGAACCCCGAACTGCTTGCGCATCGTCCCTTCGGCTCCGCAGCTCGGACAGAATTGCGGTCCGGGATCGTGGATCCCGTGGAGGATATCGGCCCGGTGGTCGCAGGCGGTGCAGAGGTAGTCGTAGATCGGCATCGTCGTGGTCAGTGGTGGTGGGTCAGCCGCGGAGCAGCCGCATCCCGCACTTGGGGCAGTAGAACGCGCGCTCGTGGCCGGAGACGAAACCGCAATGTGCGCACACCAGCCCGCCTCGCCCGGCCGCCGGGACCGGGCGGTCCACGGCGGTGAAACCCATGGAGTATCGGTTCGCGAGGATGTTGGTGAGGATCCCCCCGAGGAGCTTCTGGCCGATGCGGTCCGTGTCGCCGCGCACGCCGCGCCCACCCCAGCCGACGACGCCGCGCACGATCATGTCGCCGGTCGCCTCGTCCCAGTGGGCCGCCACCCCACCGACGATCGCGTTGTACTCCGGGTAGCCCGAGGTGTCGGTCTCGCCATCCAGGAGGGTGCAGGCGAAGGTGTCGAACGCGAGATCGATGGCGTCGATCGTCTCGAGGACGACCAGGGCATGGCGCGTGACCGGGCTCAGCTCGTGGTGCGCGTTGAGCCATTGCATCGCCTCGGACGGGCGGACGATCTGCGGCATCGCGTGCGCGAATTCCAGCGGCAGCGGCTCGACGACCTCGACGTCCGCCAGGCCGATGCCCGCGAGCATGTCGGGCAGCTCGGCCATGGCACGCGGCCCGACCCGCATCCGCACGCCCTCGGAGCTCTTGCCGGCGTAGTGGAGCTTGAGCTGGAACTCCTGGGCGACGACCTCTTCGGGCAGCCCGACGGTCGCGGACTGCTGGGAGCCGGTCTTGTCGCCGTCGCTTCCGCGGCGCTTCAGGAACTCGAGGGGCACGGCGTCCTCCGGGACACGGCCTGGTGGCGGAACCCGGTCATCCTATCAGCGCGCGACCGGCATGACCTCGTGCTGCCGATGGTCAACGGCTCAACCGCCCCCGCAGGCGCTCCACCTGGTCCGCGAGCTCGGCCTCACGGGATCGAGCACCCTCCACGATCGCGGGCGGCGCCTTGGCCGTGAAGGCCTCGTTCGCCAGCCGGGCGCGCGCCGCCTCCAGGAGGCGCTCGGCATCGGCCAGCTCCCTGTCCAGCCGGGCCCGATCGGCCTCGACGGCTCCCGGATCGGCCTCGCCCGTCCCCACGATGGCCTCCGCGGGCCCCGCGATCACGGCCAGGCCGCCGGTCGCGCCCGCGGCTTCGTGAAGGGCCCCGCGACTGGCGTGACGGCGGAGCGGACGGGCACGACCCATCCGCTCGAGCGCGGGCCGCAACGCCTCGAGCGCCTCGCCCAGCTCCGGCTCCACGAACACGTCCAGCGGCAGCCACGCTGCGGGCTCCAGCTTCGCGTCCGCCCGGGCATTCCGCACCGCGCGCACCAGGTCGACCAGGGCACCCACTTGCGTCTCCGCGGCCTCGTCGCGCTCCCCCGCCGCGGGCCAGCGGGCCACGATCAGCAGCGCCGGGTCGTCGGCGGCGTGGGGCAGCGCGGCCCACAGGCGCTCGGTGATGAAGGGCATCACCGGGTGGAGGAGGCGCAGGTAGGTGTCGAGCGCGTCGACCAGGGCCCACCACGTGGCCTCGCGCTCGACGGCCGGGAGACCCTCGTCGGCCAGGCGGGTCTTCGCCAGCTCGATGCCCCAGTCGCAGTACTCGCTCCAGATCGCCTCGTGCAGGAGCCGAGTCACCTCGCCGAACCCGAAGTCGGCCATGGCCCTGTCGACGGCGCCGACCGTGTCGGCGGCTCGCGACAGGATCCACCGCTCCGCCGGACCGAGGAGGGCCGGATCGGGCGCCTGCCGCGGAGCATCGCCTGGGATCGTCACCGGGCGTGCGCCCAGGACGTACCGTGTCGCATTCCAGAGCTTGTTGCCAAAGTTGCGCGCGTTCTCGACCTTGGCCGGCCCGAACCGCTGGTCGTTCCCGGGCGTCGCCCCGTGCACCACGGCGAAGCGCAGGGCGTCCGCCCCCACGACGTCGATGGTGCCGAGGGGATCCACCGTGTTGCCCTTGGTCTTGGACATCTTCTGGCCGTACGGGTCCCGGATCAGGCCCGAGAGGTAGACGACCCTGAACGGGACCTCCCCCATCAGCTCGATGCCCAGCATCATCATCCGGGCGATCCAGAAGAAGATGATGTCGTAGGCGGTCTCCATCACCGCCCCCGGGTAGAACCGGGCGAGGTCATCGGTCCCTGCGGGCCAGCCGAGCGTCGAGAAGGGCCAGAGGCCCGAGCTGAACCAGGTGTCGAAGACGTCCGGGTCCTGGGTCAGGGTGGACGCCGGCCTCGCGCACGCCTCGCAGGCGTCGGGGCCGGAGGGCTCGGCGGACACGGTCGGATGGCCGTCCGGGCAGTACCACACCGGGATACGGTGCCCCCACCACAGCTGGCGGGAGACGTTCCAGTCCCGGATGTTGACCAGCCAGTGCTCCCACGTCTTCTCGAACCGCTCCGGGAGGATGCGGGTGGCGCCGGATCGGGTCGCGGCGAGGGCCGCCTCGGCCAGCGGGCCGGTCCGGATGAACCACTGCGTCTTGAGGCGCGGCTCCACGACGTCCGCGCTCCGCTGGCACCGCCCGATGACCATCTCGTGGGGCTGGACGCCCTCGAGGTCGCCCTGGGCCGCGAGGTCTTCAACGATCCTCGCCCTCGCCACGTGGCGGTCGAGGCCGTCATAGGCCGTCCCCGTGTCCGCCACGTGCGCCGAGTCGTCGAGGATCGTCGGCATCAGCGAGACCGTGGCGGCGGCCCGTCTCGTAGTCGTCGTGGTCGTGCGCCGGCGTGATCTTGACGGCACCCGTCTCGAACGCGGGGTCCACCACCGGGTCAGCGATGACCGGCACGTCCCGCTCCACGAACGGGATCCGCACCCGGCGACCGACCAGGGCTGCGTAGCGGGGATCGTCCGGGTGCACCGCGACCGCGGTGTCGCCCAGGATCGTCTCGGGACGGGTGGTCGCCACGGTGACGGTCGCTGCGGGTCCGGCAGGCCGGTCGCCTCGTCCAGCAGGTGATACCGGACGCGCCAGATCGAGCCAGTCTCCGGGGTTGGGATGACCTCGAGGTCGCTCACGCTCGTGCGGCAGCCCGGGCACCAGTTGACCAACGCCTCGGCGCGGTAGGCGAGGTCCTTGCGGTAGAGGCGCAGGAATGCCTCTCGGACTGCCCTGCTGCTGACCTCGTCCATCGTGAACCGCAGGCGGCCCCAGTCGCAACTGCCACCGACGCGCCGCTGCTGGCCGAGGATGACCGTCCTCGTGTCCTCGATGAACCCGCGCATCCGCTCCAGATATCGCTCGCGGCCGAGGGTGGTACGGCTCTCCCCTTCCTGCGCGAGGATGCCGTCCAGCACGAACTGCGCGGCGATGCCGGCATGGTCGAGTCCGGGCAGGAATAGCGCCGGGCGGCCGAGCATCCGGGCGTGGCGGACCATCAGGTCCTCGACGGTGGTGCGCTGGGCATGGCCGAGGTGGAGGCTGCCGGTGACGTTGGGCGGCGGCTGGATGAGGACGAACGGCTCGAGGGACCAGTCCGCGGTCGAACCCGCGCCGTCGGGGGCGAAGACGTCCGCCGCGAGCCAGCGCGCGTAGATGTCGTGCTCGAACTCGGCCGGAACGTAGGCCTTGGCCAGGGCCTCGGGCGGCTCTTGCGGCTGCGTCATCGGCTGCTGCGGTTGCGTCATCGGCTGCTCCCGCGTCCTGGGTCGCCGGGGCATTCCTGCCCCGAAGACGAAAAGACCCGATCGTCCAGCGGACGAACGGGTTCGTGGTACCACCTGCTGGTTCCGTGGCCGGCGCGGGTCGCTCATCGCGGCTCGCCTGGATCCGGTCACGCTCTCGGCGCGCTATCGGGCGCCACCCGCACGGCTCGCGAGCGACCTTCGCGTCCGTCGTGCCCGCGCGGCTCGCACCGTCCCGCGCTCGCTTTTGGCCGTTCCGGACCTACTCCTCTCGGTCGTCGCCGTGAGGCCGGGAGTCTACCACGCGGGCCTGTGCGATCATCCGTGCCCGCGGAGCGTGCCTACGGCGCTCCTCGAGGCCGCCCCGGCCGACCCCGGAGGAACCTGATCGCCAGCACGAGCACCACGAGCACGACGACGAGAGCCGTGACCAGGGCGAACGGCGAGGCGAAGCCGATCGCCCCGCCTCCGGCAGACGACCCGGATCCCACGAGCGCGAAGTCGCCGAAGGTCGCAAGACCGGTGGTCAGGTACGCGCCTGCGACCGGTGCGCTCACCGTCGGCAACGGCTGCCAGGTGCCACCCGCCAGGAGCTCCATCGTGACCAGGTCGAACGATCCGGGATCCCTCGAGGGCGATCGTCACCTGCTCGCCCGGGTCCGGGTGGACGGCCGCGCCGGCCTGGTTGACCACGGACACGCGGTAGACGTTGCCGTCGATCGTCCCGGAGGTTGGCTGCGCGGTCGGAGCGACGGGGGTGATGGAGACGACGAGCTCCGTCGAACCGTCCGGCACCAGGAGCGCCCCGGCAGCCGCGATCAGCTGGGCCTGCGGCGGGTTTTCCGGGGTCCCGAGCGCGACAACCGGGCTCGACCCGTTGACGACCGGTAGGTGGGCCGTCGCCCCACGGGGCCCGCCCGGCTGGGTGCCCGAGGGCTGCAGGTAGACATATGGCTCGACGGACACCACGCCGTCGTAGAGCGGTGGCCCGGGAAGCGGACCGGCGACCTGGACGGCCGAGGCGAGGGCGAGCCCGATGAGGCATGCGACGAGGCCCGCTCTCGGCGATGCGACGGCCGCCATCAGATCCACCAGGCCGCGAGGTCGGCCAGCGCGTGTGCGACGGCCGGCGCAAGGACGCCCCCGCTCGCCACCCGCAGGCCGCCGAGCATGATGCCCACGCCGAGGTCGAGCGGGACGACCTGCCAGCCGTACAACGGAACATGGAGCAAGGCGAACACGACGGCCGTCGTCGCGACCGCGACCGTCCGGCCGCCGGCCCCGTCCACCTCGTCGAAAAGGGCTCCGCGGAGGACGAGCTCCTCGGCGATCGCCACCAGGAGCGTGACCTGGGCCCAGGGCGCCAGGGTCGCGGCCGGGTCGAGCGGGATCCATGGGCCGTGCGCACGGCCGATGACGGCGAGCAGCACGAGCGCCGACGCGGCGCCGAGTCCGGCCAGGAGCCCGGTGACGATCGACCGGGTCGCCGGTCGTCGCGGCCGCCAGCGGACCGCGAGCGCGATCGCGACCAGCGCGGCGCCGAAGGCACCACCGACGACGAGGCCGTCACCCCCGGCGACGACGGCGATCCGTCGCGCCTCGACGCACATCGCGAGCAGCCCGACCATCGCTGCGATCCTTGCGACCCGGCCGGCAAGGTGGCGACCGACCGTGCGACCCGTCCACGGGCCGCGCTCGACGAGCGCCGTCATCGCGTGAGCGGCACGTCGGTCACCGTGCCCGTCGCGTAGGTCGGTGGCCACACGTAGGTGTAGGAGCGCACCGCCTGCCACTGCCAGATGACGGCGGCCGCCCGCAGGTTCTGGCCCAGCGTGTCGCTCTCCCCGGAGAAGCGGAGGCCGGCACCGTTCGGCAGGCTTCCGGACGGGAGGTCGACGGCCCGCGCGGCCTCGGCGATCGCCGGGGCATCGTCGCCCGCCGCTCGCGGCAGGACGACCTGGAACAGCGCCCAGCCGGCGGTGAAGCCGGAGATGCCCTCTTCGGTTGGGCCGTTCCACGGCAGGGTCGCCGGGGGGCCCGAGATCTTCGCCGCGGCGGTGGGCGAGACGGCGTCGGAGCCGTAGCCGCCGGGTGCATCGCCGCGGGGTCATCGTCCGCCGGAGCCGTATCCGCCGGGCGCAACGCCGCCGGGCCGCGACGTCCAGTTCAGGGCGGCATCGTCGCCCGCGTTCGTCCTGACCAGGGCAGCCGAGGTCGCCTTGACCCAGGCCGCGGCAAACCTGTCGTACACCACCCTCGCAGCGGGCTCGAGCGCGTCCGGCCGGAATCCCCCGACGGGCCGGTCGGATGCGAACACGCCGATCGCATCGGGCCCCAGGGCACCGGCGAAGTCCGGGTCGCACTCGGCCATCGTCGAACCGATGAATGCCCCGACTCGCAGCTCGGCCGCGAGCATCGCCCTGCGGAACGCGACGCCGTCGGGGATGTGGGAGGCGAGGATCAGGACGTCGGGGCGGGCCGCTCTGAGCGTCTCCATCAGGTCGGCGAACCGCGGCACGACCGCGTTGTAGCTGAGGCGCGCGACGATTGGCGCCCCGGCCGACCCGACGGTCCGCGCCGCGGCGTCCGCGACCGAGCTGGCGTAGTCGTCCTCGACGGCGACGATCGCGACCCGGAGGCTCTGCGGCGTCCTGCCGAGGCGGGGGGCAAGCTGCTCCACCGCGAATGACGCGGAGTTCGTCCCGAGGTTGGTCCCGCTCGCACCGACTCGGAAGACCATCGGCAGCCCGCGCCCGGTGAGGCGGTCTGCGACGGCGCCGGCCTCCCAGTAGACGAGCCCGGCGGAATCGGCGGCTGCGCTGGCCGCGATCGAGAGGTCCGACGAGTAGGCGCCGATCACGACGCTGACGCCGTCCGCCTTGAGCGAGGCCATCGTGGCCGGCGCCTGGTCCGCCGAGGTGAGGTCGCGCACGTCGAGCTCGATTCGACGCCCGCGGACGCCACCGTCGGCATTCACGAGGTCGGCCGCGAGCTGCACGCCCCGCAGCTCCTCGCCCGCCAGGCCCGACGCGTTGCTCGACAACGGGAACACCGCACCGATGAGGATCCGGGGCCCGGGCGCCCCGGCGATGATCAAGGCCGACGCGATGACGACGACGCCTCCCAGCGCCAGTGCCGCAACGGCCGGCCGGCGGTTCGTCACGGGGTCACCGTGAACACGACATCGGGCGTCACGACACGCGGGTCGAACGGCACGTGATCCGCGGCCACGAATTCGGCACGCAGCACGTGGGTCCCGGCGGGAACGGGCTGGTCGAGGGTCGAGCCGTAGTTCATGGACACCAGGTTGTTGTCGACGTAGAGGTGGATGTGGCCCGTGTCCGGCGTGATGTCCTTCGTCGTCGCGCTGACGATGGTGGCGCCGGCGAGGTTGATGACGATGTGGACGGCCGGGCCCTTGACCGACTGCCCTGAGGTCGGTGCCGCGATCGTCAGGGTGGCGCTCGACGAGGGTCGCGGACCGGCCGCCGTGGATGGGTCCGCCGTCGCGGTCGACTTCTCCGGCGCGCACGCCGCCAGGAGGACGGCGAGCGACACGATGACGAGCACGGTTCGCATCTGCATGGGAGTCCTCATCGGTCGGGGGTGATCGCGAGCGACAGGCCGAGCGGGTTGCCGTCGGGCGCCGTGGCGGTCACGGCGACCCGGATCGGGACCCCGGCGACCGTCGCCAGGCGGCCGACCGCGTGGCCCGCCTCGAGGGCGGTCATGACGAGCGGCATCGGGGCGCCACCACCGGTCGCAGCGGTCACCGCGATCGAGGTGGCAGGAAGGCCCATGCCGGCGGCATCGAAGAAGGTCACGTGGAGGTCGGCCGCGCCGTCGGCCCGAGGATCGAGGTAGAGCTCCGCACTCGCCCCGCCTTCGAGCCCGACGGTGTAGAGGGTGGGACGGCCCGCGACGCGGTTCACGTCCACCCTGGTCGGGGCAGCGGCGACGTCCACGGTGATCGGCACCTCGACCGCGGTCGTGGGCACGACGACCAGGGCGGTCACGGTCCAGGTGCCCGCCAGGGACAGGTTGCTCCCGGTGCCCGCGAACGAGCCGTCGCCCACCGGCTCGAGCTGGAGAGAGGAGCCACCCACGTCCGGCCGTGCGGGCAGATCGAAGCGCAGCGTCATCCTCGTCGCGTCCACCGTGGCTCCGGTGTCGTAGTCGACGACGGTGCCGCGGAACGCGTTCGGCCCGGCAGTCCCGGGCGTGATCCTGAGCCGCACCCGGATCGTCGTCCCGTAGTCGCTGCCTTCGACGGTCAACCCCGGCGGAGCCGGCGGCACCGCCCCGTTTCCCGCGACCGCGCCGGCCGGCGGCGGCGTCGTCACGAGGGTGGCGGCAAGGACGATGATCGACGTCGCGACGAGCAGCTCGGCCGAGCCGACGCGGCGCAGGGCGCCGACCCCCCGGTCCCCCGCCGGCACGTTCCGGAAGTGATTGACCGCGCCGAGGACGGCAAGCACGGAGAACAGGGTCGCCTTGGCCAGGATGAGGCGCCCGTAATCGGTCGAGACGAGCTCGCCCGGGTCGTGCAGCTCGGACGCGGCTCGCACCGCGCCGGTCGCCGCGACGACGAGGATGCCGACCGTGGCCCAGCGCCTGAAGCGCGCCGTCACGGCGGCCCGGTCGGCGGCATCGCGATCGCCGAGCACCAGGATCACGCCCGCGAGGCCGCCCAGCCAGATCGAGATCGCCACGGCGTGCAGCCACTGGAGGGCGATGTTCAGCGTCGGCAGCGGCACCGTTGCCGCGTGGCTGGCCATGGCATCGGCGAGCAGTGCGACCGCCACCAGGACTGTCGCGGCCAGGATGGCCGGGCCGCGAGTTGCCCCCCGCCTCCCGGCCACGAAGAGTGCCGGGCCCGCGAGAACGATCGGCGCCAGGCGCATCAGCGCCTCGTTGCCCAGCGTGCTCCCGATCGCAGCACCAAGGGCCACGCCCGCATCGGAGGTCGCCGCCACCAGGACGCCGGCAGCGCCGAGGACGGCGAGGACCCAGGCGAGGGTGCGCAGGCGCACGAGGCGGCCACCCCGCCCGGTGACGATGATCCCGCCCGCGAACAGCGCGCCCAGCAGCGCGACGAGCCCGAGGTACATGACGGCGCGGGCGAGCACGGACGCGGCCGAGACGCTCGAGGTCCCGGCCGAGGCCGTGCCGGCACCCGCGGGCGGTGGGGTATTGGCCCCGACGCTGAAGGCGAAGGAGCCTGCGATCGCATGGCCGTCGGCGGCCGAGACCGTCCGCCATGCGACCGTGTAGACGCCATCCTCGAGGCTGTCGACGGGCACAGCCAGCGTGTTCGAGCCGGGAGCCCCCGCGACAGCGGGTCCGGACGTCTGCGACACTCCTGCCGCATCGAGCACCTGGATCGACGACAGCCGCGCATCCGGAGGCTCGGTGAACGTCAGGGTCACCACGGTCGGTGCCGTCGGCACGACCGTGTTCGCTGCCGGATCCGAGGAGGCGAGGAGCGCGTGCGCCGAGACGCTCGCGCTCCCCACCGCGATCGCAGAGAGCGCGAGCACCAGGGCCAGGGCAGTCCGGCGCCCGCGGGACATGGGTCAGGCGGCCCTGCGGGAGCGTCGGGCGAGGACAACGGCCGCGAGCCCGATCACGATGCCGATCCCTCCGAGCGTCGCCCCCACGAGCAGTGCCCTGCTGGCGGCGTCGGTTGCGTCCCTGGCGGACGCCTGGGCGGCGGTGACCCGCGCGTCCAGGCGGTCGACCTTGGCGGCAAGCTCGCTCGTCGATGGGATCTTCACCGGGAACTGGGCCTCGGTCTGTTCCTGGACGGCGTCGAACGTGGTCTCCGACGAGGTCGCGGTCTCGTCCACTGCCGTGCCGCGGACCGTGCCCGCGAGGTGGAACGTGTAGTCGCCGGGGACCGTGGGGGTGATGTGGGCGGTGTACTCGCCCGGCGTCCCGAGACCCGTGTCGGGGTCGCTCGAGGCGTTGAGCGGGAAGACGGCCGACGTCTGGCCCCCGGCGGTCACGGTGACCCCGAGGTCGGAGGCCGCGACGTCGTCGACGGGGTTGCCGGAGGCGTCCTTGATGATGACCTGGACGGCGTTATCGACGCCGACATAGGCGGGCTCGTGGAGCCACCCGAGGGTGACGGTAAACGGCCCGTACTGGTTGACCACATGGGCCGAGGTGGTGCCCGCGACCAGGATCGCGAGCATGGCGGCGCCGCTGGCAGCGACCGCGAAGGGACGGCGATGCATGGTGACCTCTCGCGCGAAACGTGACGGGGCGCCCGAGGGCGCGTTACGGCGCGAGCAAGCCGGGTGGTGCCCGGAGGCCAAGGTTGAGCGAGAGGACCTTGGACCTGTGTGGGTCGGCGCCCGCCGGCATGCCGACCGGCGCGGGTCGGCGACGCAACCTCGCAGCGAGAGCCGCCGCGATCCAGGCGCGCAGGGTCGTGATCCCCCACAGGAACAGCCCTGCGATGAGGGCGATGATCAGCGAGATCGCGGGGATGATCAGGAGCGGACCGATGGGTCCCTCCGAGAGGAGAGGATCAAGGCCCGGAAGCGGCTGCCCGACGGCGACGCGTTCGAGGTTCTCCTGGAGGAGGAACCAGCAAGTGGTGATCAGCGCGAGGCACCACCACGTGGCGAGGACCGTGCCCGCGAACGCCTGCCCATCCGTTCGACCGCGCATGCCGCTCTCGCCCTCGAGCCGCCGAGCCGTCCGCCACAGGACGACGACCCTGATCAGGGCGAGCATCCCGAGCAGGACGCTGATCGTGATGGTCGCGTTCACCGCGGACGACCAGGCCTGATCGTGGCCGGTGGCGGTGAGCGCCTCCTCGGAGCCGGCGCCGTACGTGGCGAGGAACGCGAGGTTGTGCGACAGCACGAGCGCGAGCGGGCTCAGCGCCGCTGCGATCGCGATGCGCCTGGGGTTGGGACGCGGCATGCGCGGAGTGTACGCGGACGCCCCGGGTCAGGCGCGCACGGTCTCTCGCGCGGTTGTCGCGGCGTCGGGTACGTCGTCCTGGCACTCCGTGCTTGCGTCGTCGACGCCGGCGATGCCGCCCGGCCAGTGACCTTGCGGGACGTCGCCGTCAGGTCGCCGTCAGGTCTCCCGGCCTCGATCGTACGGCGTCGCGGGCCTTGCCACGGCCGCGTAGATTGCACCCAGGAACCGGCTGGGCACGCGGCCGATCTCCCGTGGCGGCCCGAAGCCGGCGGCCCGCAGGCGGAGCGGAAGACGGGCAGCGGAGATCGGGTGCGGGACGTAGGGGTTGCCGTGTTCGCTGTCGTACTCGACGACGATGAGACACCCGTGCCGGGCGAGACGCTCCCGGACTGTGATGAGCACGGGAACCGGATCCGAAACGAAGTGCAGGCTGTTTGCGGCAAGCACGCCGTCGAACGGTCCCTCGGGCAGGCCGTGCGTGAAGTCCGCCACGACGAGCGCGACACGGATTTCCCGATAGCGAGCGACCACGCGCGCCTCGAGCTCCGACAGCGCCCAGGCGTCGAGGTCGACCGCGGTGATGTCGCCGCTGCCGATGCACTCCGCGAGAGCCAGCGTGAACTCGCCGTTGCCCGCGCCCAGCTCCAGCCACCGGCGGCGCCTCTCTTCGGCGTCGCCGGGCTCGTCGTCGGCGGTCTCACCTTCGCCGGTCTCCGGATCGCCAGCGGTTTCGACGCCGCCAGCGATCAGGGCAACGTGGTCGCGGTGGTTCATGCCCCAATCATCGCCGCGAAGGGAAGTGCCGCCGGTTCGCGCCCATCGGTCCAGGACCGCGGCCAGACCCGGATGACGTCCTGCGCCGGAGGGATCACCTCCTGCGCCAGGATCACCGATTGCGCCAGCGATCAGCGTCTATGCCAGCGATCAGCGCCTGCGCCATGCGAACAGACGGGCCCCATCGATGCTCGACCAGACCAGTCCGGCTCCCGATGGCATGTCGGCGCCCGCGGTGATCGCCCGCAGCCAGCCGGCGCTGCTGCCCGGGAACCTCGCGGCGAAGACCTCCGGGTAGCGGGCGACGAGGGCGCGGTTGCGGGCGGTGGACCTTACGACCCAGCAGAGACCGGTCCGGTGTGTGGCCGCCCCCCAGCGCGCGGTGGCGAGATCCTCCGCCTCGGCTCCCTTTCGGGCCGAGGTTCGGGCGGCCGAGCCGACGTCGCCGATGCTGTTCCAGCACTCGATGACGGCGATCCGTCGACATCGATCGTCCACGAGTGCGACGTCGATCGAACGCCACGGCTCGGCCGGCCTCGTCGGCAGCTCCACCAGGCCCCGATAGCCGCCCGCACGCCCAACCCGCAAAACGAGCTCCTGGATGGCGAGGTGTCCGGCATCGGCAGTGTCCTGCTGCGCGTCACGCTGCAGACCGACCAGCAGCGGCATCCCGAGCGCGAGACCGATGCGCTGCCATGCGTCGACCGTAAGGTGCCCGCCAAGGCCCCTCTCGGCGCGGCTGACCGACATGCGGCCAAGACCGGTCCGCTCGCCCAGCTGCGCCTGGGTCAGACGCCTCGCGACGCGAGCCGTGCGGACGATGCCGCCGAGGCGCACCAGTTGTTCGCGGTTCCGGCGCTCGGCATCGAGGGCGAGGGCAGTCCGTCTACGTCCCGACATGATCCAGCCATGTTCACATCCCGCACTTCGCCCGGCCTTATGGCCCGGCGTGTTGACCATGTCGGGTGCGATGCTCGGCGCATGTGCAGGGCCATCTCGAAGGGCGAGGCTGGGCGGTCGCGCCGATCCTTGCGACCCGGCCAACCCTGAACGTGCACATGGAACGATCACGCGCGCGGGCAGGCGGTCGCGGCGGGCGGGCGAGCGTAGGTCAACGCAGGCGCGCAGGCGGTCGCGGCGGGCGGGCGAGCGCAGGTCAACGCGGGCGCGCCCGCGTGGAGGGCGCACTCGGGCGCGCAACCGCGTCGGGGGCCGCGCTACCGCGTCGGGGGCCGCGCTACCGCGTCGGGGGCCGCGCTACCGTGTTGGGAGCCGCGCAGGCGCCGACGACAGCCGGGACGGACCTACGCGCTCGCGCCCTGCTCGGAGAGCCACTCCTGGTAGTTCGTCTCGTCGACGCCCTTGTCGACGTCCGTCTTCGTCAGCAGCAGCGGCGCGCGACCCCTGCGGATCGTCTCCTCGGTGATGATGCATTTGCGGACGTCGGTGCGCTCCGGGATGTCGAACATCACCTCGAGCAGCGCCTCCTCCACGATCGAGCGGAGTGCACGGGCCCCGGTCTTGCGGTCCAGGGCTACCTCCGCGGCGGCGCGCAACGCGCCGTCGGTGAAGACGAGCTCGACCTTGTCCAGCTGGAGGAACTTCTGGAACTGCCGGGTCACGGCGTTCTTCGGCTCCACCAGGACCCGCATCAGGTCGTCAACGGTCAGCGGCGACAGCGTGACGATGACCGGGAGACGGCCGATGAACTCCGGGATGAGCCCGAACTTCAGCAGGTCCTCGGGCATCAGCTTCTCGATGATCTTCGCCTTGTCCACCCGGGACAGCACGCTGTCCGACCCGAAGCCGATGGAGCGCTTGCCCACCCGCTCCTCGACGATCTTCTCGAGCCCGTCGAACGCGCCGCCACAGATGAACAGCACGTTCGTGGTGTCGATCTGGATGAAGTCCTGGTGCGGGTGCTTGCGGCCGCCCTGGGGTGGCACGTTGGCCACCGTGCCCTCGAGGATCTTGAGCAGCGCCTGCTGCACGCCCTCCCCGGAGACGTCGCGCGTGATCGACGGGTTGTCCGCCTTGCGGGCGATCTTGTCGATCTCGTCGATGTAGATGATCCCGCGCTGGGCGCGCGTGACGTCGAAGTCGGCCGCCTGGATCAGGCGCAGGAGGATGTTCTCGACGTCCTCGCCGACGTAGCCGGCCTCGGTCAAGGACGTCGCATCGGCGATGCAGAACGGGACGTCCAGCACCCGCGCCAGGGTCTGGGCGAGCAGGGTCTTGCCCGAGCCGGTCGGCCCCACGAGGAGGACATTCGACTTCTGGAGCTCGACATCATCGACGCTGTTGCCGACGTTGATCCGCTTGTAGTGGTTGTAGACCGCCACCGAGAGGACCTTCTTCGCCTTCTCCTGGGAGATGACGTACTGGTCCAGGGATGCGGTGATCTGGCGAGGGTTCGGGAGCTTCTGCTGGGCGGGACGCGTCTTCGGCGCCTCCAGCAACTCCTCCTCGATGATCTCCTGGCACAGGTTGATGCACTCGTCGCAGATGTAGACGCCCTGCCCTGCGATGAGCTTGCGCACCTGTTCCTGGCTCTTGCCGCAGAAGGAGCAGCGGTAGGGGACCTTCGTCCCCTTGGAGCCCGTCGTCGACACCGGCATTGGTCCCTCCCCTACTGGTCGGACTTGCCGCCGGTCAGCCCAGCATCGTGGGCCTGTGCGATCAGCGAGTCACCGGTGAGGGTGTACACAGCGTCGATGATGCCATAAGCCTTGGCATCATCGGGACCCATGAAGTAGTCCCGGTCCGTATCATGCACGACCTTGTCCACGGGCTGGCCGGTATGGTTCGCCAGGATTTCGTGGTTGACCTTGACCAGGTACTCCCACTCCTTCATCTGGATGATGGCGTCCGGCGCGTTGCCGCGGAAGCCGCCGGAACCCTGGTGGATCATGATCCGGCTGTGCGGCAGCGCGTAGCGCTTGCCCTTGGCGCCTGCCGCGAGCAGGACGGCCGCCATCGAGGCCGCCATGCCGATGCAGATCGTGCTGACCGGTGCCCGCAGGTACTGCATCGTGTCGTAGATCGCGAGACCGCTGGTCACGACGCCACCCGGCGAGTTGATGTAAAGGCTGATGTCCTTCTCGGGGTCCTCGGACTCCAGGAACAGCAGCTGGGCGATGATCAGGTTGGCGAGGTGGTCGTCGATCGCGTCGCCGAGGAAGATGATCCGTTCCTTCAGCAGCCGTGAGTAGATGTCGTACGCGCGTTCACCACGGCTGGTGGACTCGATGACCATGGGGACGAGCATGGCTGGCCTCTCCTGCGTTCGATCGGGCATCCAGGTCAGGAGCCGGCGAGATCCTCGGCACCAGGGATGGCGCCGGGATCCGTGGCATCGATGGCGGCGGCCGCCTCCGCCTCCGGGGCGGCGATGGCCGAAGGCGCATCGTCCTCGAGGTGCGGCAGCGCGGGGTGCTCTGGGTGAGCGGCGAGCCAGCGATCGACGAGCGTCTCGACGGTGCGGGTTCGCCGCAGCGTGCTGCGGATGAAGTTCCGGCCGCGCTCGGACTCGAAGTAGCGGACGGTCTTCGGGTCGTCGTAGCGGGCCCGGGCGAGGCCGACCTGGACCTCGATCTCGCCCTCGGAGACCTCTACGCCCTCGGTATCGGCGATCGTGGACAGGACGAGCAGGACCTTGGTGCGGTGCTCGGCCCGGGGACGGAACTCGGCGTGCAGGTCAGCCTCGCTCTGGTCCGTGGCCTTGAGATACGCGGGCTCGGCGATGCCCTGGCGCACGAGCGTCGACCTGAACTCGTCGTGCATCACCTCGACCTCCTGCTCCACCAGGACGTCGGGCAGGTCCACCGTTGCGTTGGCCACGGCATACTCGATGATCCTGTCCGAGAACTCGTGACGGGCCCGGTCGAGGGCGTTGCGCCGGAGCCGCTCGGCGATCTCGACCTTGAGGGCTGCCAGGTCCGCGTAGTCCCCCATGCCCTGGGCGAAATCGTCGTCCGCGGCCGGCAGGATCTTCTCGCGCAGCTCCTTCAGATCGACCGTGAAGTGGGCCGGCTGCCCTGCGAGCGTCGGCTCCGCATAGTCGTCGGGGAACGTGATGTCGAACTCGGTGGCGCCACCCGGCTCGAGGCCGATGAGGTGGGCCTCGAAGCCGGGGATCAGGCGGTCCTCGCCGATGACGAGCGGCATTCGCTCCGTCTTGCCGCCGTCGAACGGCTCGCCGTCCTTCGTTCCCACGAACCCGATGATGGCCCAGTCCCCGACCTTCGCGGGCCGGTCCTCGACCGCCGAGAGGGTCGCGTTCTGGTCCCGGATCTCGTCGACCACCTTGTCCACCTTGGCGTCGTCGACGGTCTCGATCTCGGGTGCGAAGTTGAAGTTGCCGTAGTCGCCCAGGGTCACCGTGGGCCGGACCGGGATCGTGGCCTTGAAGCGGAGCGGCTGGCCCTCCTCCGCCTCGACGATCTCGACGTCGGCGTTGGCCAGCGGCAGGATTTCCTCCGCGAGGACCGCGTCCCGGTACGAGGACTGGACCAGCGTGTCGACGGCCTCCTCCATCACGGCATTCGGGCCGAGGACGCGCTCGAGGATCGGTCGAGGTGCCTTGCCGGGTCGGAAGCCCGCCACGCGCGTACGGCGCGACAGGCGCGCCACGGCGTCGCGGATGGACCGGTCGAGCCGGTCGGCAGGGACCTCGATCTCGAGGATGATCGTGCTCTTGGGAGCAGGGGTGGCCGTCACATTCATCGCCGGGCGAGTATAGGGTGGGTCGCCGGTCGGGGCGGCACGCCCGCAGCCACGACCTCCGGCCGACGGGAACAGGAAGGGGTGCCTGGAACGAGGCGCGAGCAGCTGGAACGACGAGCGAGCACCGGGTGCGGGGACCTGAGGGGCGGGCACCAGGGACAGGCACCGGGAACGAGGAGGGCGGCGCGCTAGACTCGGTCGCACGGGCGAGTGGCGAAATGGCAGACGCGCCGGCCTTAGGAGCCGGTGCCGCGTGAGCGGCGTGTCGGTTCGACCCCGACCTCGCCTACCAGCGCCGCGCGCTCAGGCCGGCTTCGGCCCCTGGTCGGTGGCCTTCGGCTTCTCGCCATCCACCTACGGACCCTCGCCGTCTGCCTTCGGTCCCGTGTCCCCGGAGACGCGCGCACGCACCTGGTCCAGCCGATCCCCGTACGACTTCGGGTCGGTGGCCATGACCTGCGAGGCGAGCCGCTTGCTGGCGTTGAGCACGAACGGCCGCACCGCCGCGATCAGCACGATCGTCATCGCGCGGCTGAGGTCCCGGTGCTTGCGAACGGGCTCGGTGTTCCGGAGATAGGCGGCGAACTCCCGCTCGACCAGGCCCCGGACGCGCTCGCCGTCGGTCCCGAGCCGCTTCAGCGACGCCTCGATCTCCTCCGGGAGCATCGCCTTCGGCAGCGGGGCCGGCTTGCCGAAGACGGCGTTCCGGGCGCCGCGCAGCACGCGGCGTGGCCCGCCGACGACCAGGAAACCCGCCCCGGCGGCCAGCCCGGCGGCCTTGGCGGGATGGCGCCTGATCTTGGCCGGGACATCCACCGCCGCGCGCGCCGATGCCTCGAGGCGGACGAGCTCCTCGTCCACGAGGGCGCGCGCCGCTAGGACCTGGGCCCGCGCGGATTCTTGGTCTTCGCCCACTCGATTGTCTCCAACGTGGTGTCGATCGTCGCCTGCGGCCAGAACCGTGCCTTGAGTGCTTCCGTGTCGATGCCCTGGCGGGCGACGCGCACGCCCATGAGGGCGATCCACGCCAGGAGCCCGAGCGTGACGCCGACGCCTGCTCCCGCCTGCGGATCGAAGGTGATCGCCGTGAACGCCCCCAGCAGGACACCGAGCACCAGGCCCACGATGAACCCACCGGCGGCCCGACCGCCCGCCCTGAACCCGAGGACGAAGCCCGTGATCGCCCCCACGATCCCGAGCACGAGCATCCCGACTGCCAGGGCGCGCCACGCCGGGTCGCCGAAGTTCGCTGCGTCGCCCAGCGCCTGCCACAGCGCGTTGGGCAGGCTCAGGGCGAACACGATGGCAAGGACGAGCCCGACCAGGATGGCGAGCACGGCGTCCACCCACAGGCCCGACACGCCCAGGAAGGCGAGGCCGATGGCAACGCTGATGCCGACCAGGGTGAGCGCGCCGTGCAGCACGCCCCATCCGATGGACCCGAACAGCAGGTCTCCGGTGAACAGGATCGTGCCGATCGAGACCAGGAAGACCAGCAGGACCAGGCAGGCGAAGATGATGCCCGCCACCGCCGCCGCGCGGCCGACCTGGACCATGATCAGGTTGGCTTCGGCCCTCGCCAGCTGGACATGGGCGCGGATCAGGGCGACGACCGCGTCTCTGGTCGCCTTGAGCTGCCGGAACAGGCCGGGTGGTTCCGTGGGACGCGAAGGGTCGGGTGCGGGCCGTTCTTGATC
Source organism: uncultured Chloroflexia bacterium (assembly GCA_963776395.1). GTDB lineage: Bacteria > Chloroflexota > Limnocylindria > Limnocylindrales > CSP1-4 > CAIXZV01. Next base: position 216,787 of record CAVZML010000004.1, read on the forward strand.
CAGCGGACGGGCTCCCAGCGGGTTGAGCGGCAGCAGGGACAGCGGCCATGATACCAGCGGGGGTCCCCGGCTCGGGGCCCCGGTCGTTTCCGGCTCGAGGCCCCGCTCGACCGGCTCTCCTTACGGCTCGACGCCCGGCTCGTCCCGGCTTTGCCCACGGCTCGGCCCCGGCTCACGGCACGGCCCGACACCGCCGAGCGTCGGCCGAAGCGGCGAGGTAGGCTCCGCTCCATGCCCGACACCCGCCTGGACACCACCCTCGCCCGGCCGATCCTGCGCGCCGAGCTGCTGGCGGTCGGCACCGAGCTGACGGTCGGCGACACCGTCGACACGAACAGCGGCGACCTGGCGCGATCCCTGGTCACCCATGGTGTGACGGTGACGCGGATCGCGAACCTGCCGGACGACCTCGCCGTCGTCGTGGACGCGATCCGGACGGCGCTCGGTCGTGCGGACCTGGTCGTCACGACCGGTGGCCTCGGGCCTACCCCCGACGATCTCACCCGCGAGGCGGTCGCCGAGGTCTGCGGCGAGGCTGTGACCGTGGACCCCGTCGTCCTTCGCTGGCTCCAGGGCATGTGGGCGCGCCGCGGGCACCCGTTCCCGTCCACCAACATCAAGCAGGCCTGGATCATCCCGTCGGCGACGACCCTGCCCAACCCCAACGGCACGGCCCCCGGCTGGTGGGTCGACCGGCCCGACGGACGCGTCATCGTCGACCTGCCCGGCCCGCCCCGCGAGATGCGGCCGATGTGGAGCGACGCTGTCGTGCCCCGCCTCGCCGCGCGCGGCGTCGGCGGCGACACCGACGTGCGCACGCTCCGCCTGTTCGGGATCGGCGAGTCCCAGGTGGCCGAGCGGCTTGGGGAGCCGCTGCTACGGGCCGTGAACCCCATCGTCGCCACCTACGCGCGGCACGAGGCCGTGGACGTGCGCGTCTCGGCCCGCCCGGACGGCGGTCGCAGCGCAGCCGAGGTCGCCGACGAGGCGGAGGCCGCGGTCCTCGCGATCCTCGGCGAGTTCGTGTGGGCGCGCGGCGACGCGACGTGGGCCCGGTCCCTCGACGAAGCCCTCGCCGAACGGGGATGGACGCTCGCGGTGACGGAGGTGGGCACCGGGGGAGCGCTGGTCTCGCTCCTCCGGGGCATGGCCGCGATGCGCCACGCGGAGGTCCGCGCGGCCGCCGATGCACCCGAAGCCGCGACCCCGGACACGGACGGCGTCCAGGAGCTGCGCGATGCCGAACGCATCCGGGCCGAGGCGGGGACGGACGTCGGGCTTGCGATCCGGGCGGGGGTCAGGGGGAACGACACGCCCGTCACGGTGGCCGTGGTCACGCCCGAGCAGAATCACGCGGAGAACCGGCTCGCCTTCCAGCGCGGCCGTCAGGGCGCCGACCGCGCCGCGATCAACGGGGCGGCCGTCCTGCTCGGCGTCCTGCGCGGCGCGGCGCGCGACTGATCCGGCGCGGTCCGCGCGGGTGCCGGCCGCGGGCCGGCGACGCACCGGCGGCAGCGCGGTCCGCCCGGGCGCCGGCCACGGCCATTGGACCTGGCGGCGCCTGAACCTAGGTGACCGACAGGATCGGTGTCTGGGCCGTCTCTGCGCGCACGCTCATCCGTGCGGCCACGATCCCCGCCATCGCATCGAGGGCCCTCGCCGCCGGACCCGGCTCCCGCTGGGCGACCGCGGGCACTCCCGCGTCGCCGCCCTGGCGGACCGTGACGTCGAGCGGGATCTTGCCCAGGAAGTCCAGCCCGTGCTGCTGGGCGAACCGCTCGCCGCCGCCGTGCCCGAAGATCTCGGTCACTTCGTCGCAGTGGGGACACACGAACCCGCTCATGTTCTCGACGATGCCGATCACCGGCACGTTGAGCCGGCGCAGCATCGAGAGCGCCCGGCCGACGTCGGACAGGGCCACGTCCTGGGGCGTGGTGACCAGGACGGTCCCACTGATCGGAACGGCCTGGGCGAGCGTCAGCTGCGCATCGGAGGTTCCGGGAGGCAGGTCCACCACGAGGTAGTCCAGCTCGCCCCAGTCGACGTCGCGCAGGAACTGCGAGATCGCGCCGCCGATGAGCGGCCCGCGCCACACGATCGGCTGGCCCTCCGGGACGAAGAACTGGATCGAGATCACCTTCACGCCGTGGCGCTCCAGCGGGATGATCTTGTTGTTCTCGCTCGACGTGGGCTGGCCCTCGACCCCCAGCATCATCGGGATGTTGGGCCCGGTGATGTCCGCGTCGAGCAGCCCGACCGAGGCGCCGGCGCGGGCGAGAGCGACGGCGAGGTTGACGCTGACGGTGCTCTTGCCGACGCCGCCCTTGCCCGAGGCGACCGCGATGACGTTCTTCACGCCGGGTACCAGCTGCTCGGCGGAGCGCGGGGCGGCGCGGCGGACCGTCGCGCCCCAGGAGACCGCCACGCCGGCGACCCCGAGCGGCGCGAGCGCGCTTCGGACCTCGGACTCGATCTGGTCCTTGAGGGGACATGCCGGTGTCGTGAGCTCGATCGTGAACGCGACATCCGCGCCTTCGATCGCGATGTCCCGGACCATGTTCCGGGTGACGAGGTCACCGCCGAGCTCGGGCTCCTGGACGGTGCGGAGGGCGGCGAGGACGGCTGCCTCGGTGATCACGGTCATCGCGTTCGATTCGCTCCTGCTGGGCGGCGACGCGAGGATTTGTGCCACGCGGCCCGCCGATATCGTACCCGTGCATCGGCGCGGGCGCGGTCGGGCGGCCCGTCCCGCGTCGCAGGACACCCAGTGCTCCATCGCACGACAACCGGTCCCGCGACGACATAGTGCGCGCTGGCGTGCAAATCTGCCCGAGTTGCGGGTGTCCTGGTGCGAATCTCGCAATGAGCAGGGCGATCGGTCACTGGGATCGTCGATTTGACACCCACAACCCGCAACCCTATCGTGACCCCGCCGACCGGGCTGCGCCGTGTAACGTCCGCACGGATGCCGGGATCGATCCCCGGCTCGCGGCCCGCCGTGTTGGAGGAGCCACGCTTCAGCCGTGCCTACCGTCGACGTCCGCCTGGTCCAGGTTGTCAAGGCCTACGGCGACGTGGTCGCCGTCGACCACATCGACCTCGAGGTTCGCGGTGGCGAGTTCTTCAGCCTGCTCGGCCCATCGGGCTGTGGCAAGACGACGACCCTCCGCATGATCGGCGGGTTCGAGCAGCCGACCTCCGGGCTGATCGAGCTCCAGGGCGAGGACGTGACCTGGCTGCCCCCGTACCAGAGGCAGGTCAACACCGTCTTCCAGAACTACGCACTGTTCCCCCACCTCACGATCTACGAGAACGTCGCCTTCGGTCTCCGCCGCAAGGGCGTCAAGGACTCGGAGATCAAGTCCCGCGTCATGGCGATGCTGGAGCTGGTCGAGCTGCCCGGCTACGAGCGCCGGAAGCCAACCCAGATCTCGGGCGGACAGGCCCAGCGTGTAGCGCTCGCACGAGCTCTCATCAACCGGCCGGCCGTGCTCCTGCTCGACGAGCCGCTCGGCGCCCTCGACCTCAAGCTGCGCAAGCAGATGCAGGTCGAGCTGAAGCGGATCCAGCAGGAGGTCGGGATCACGTTCATCTACGTGACCCACGACCAGGAGGAGGCGATGACGATGTCCGATCGGATCGCCGTCATGAACAGGGGGAGGTACGAGCAGCTCGGGGATCCCGAGACCCTGTACGAACGCCCGACCACGCGGTTCGTGGCCGGGTTCCTCGGGGTGAGCAACCTCCTGCGGGCGTCCGTGGACGGCACCACCGACGGCTACGCCCAGGCGAAGCTGGCGGACGACACGCTCGTCCGCGTTCCCGCCGCACTGGTTGCGGGTCGGCCGACCGTGGACGTCGGGGTCCGGCCCGAGAAGATCCGCCTGCGTGAGTTGGCCGACGCCGTCCCGGCCGGCCACAACCAGATGCCCGGCACGGTGGCGGATGCCTCGTACATCGGGGTGAGCACGCAGTACATGGTGGAGACCCGGGGGGGATCGAGGGTCATGGTCTACGAGCAGAACATCGAGCGAGCGACGAGGTCCGAGCTGTGGTCCCGCGGCGACGCGGTGAACCTGACGTGGTCGCCGGACCACTCGTTCGTCGTCGAGGCGACCGCCGACACCTCCGCCGACACGGCGGACTGATCCAGGCACATGAGGAGATCCCGGTGACTCGCGACGAACTCTCGTCCATGCAGGTCAGCCGCCGGCGCGTGCTTGCCGGAGGGGCAACGGCCGGCCTGGCGGCCTTCCTCGCCGCGTGCGGCACGAAGGGGACGGCGTCCAGCGCGCCGTCGGCCGCACCCACGGGCGCGCCGACCGATGCGCCGTCCACGGTGCCCGCCTCCGCCGGCGCGGCGACCCCCGAGGCGACGGCCGCGGCCGCCCCGGTGGCGACGCCCTCCGCGGAGCTCAACTGGGCGAACTGGACGTACTACATGGACGTCGACCCGAACGACCAGACCAAGCACCCCACGCTCGACGGCTTCAAAGCGAAGTACGGGACCGACGTCAACTACCAGGAGGTCGTCGACGACAACAACGACTTCGCGGCGAAGATCTCCCCCGAGCTCAAGGCCGGCAAGGACACGGGCTGGGACATCATCACCCTGACCGACTGGATGGCGGCGAAGCTGATCCGGCAGGGCTGGATCGAATCCTTCGACCCCGCGAACGTCCCCAACGTGATCGCGAACCTCAAGGAGATCTACCAGAACCTCTCCTGGGACCCCGACAACAGCCACCACGCCCCGTGGCGATCGGGCACGACCGGCCTCGGGTTCAATGGCGACATCCTCGGGGACGTCACGAGCCTCGCCGCCCTCTACGAGGTCGATCCCAAGACGAAGGGCAAAGTCGAGTACCTGACCGAGATGCGCGATGCGATCGGCCTCTCGATGCTCTACCTCGGGCTCGACCCGGCCAAGCCGACCAAGGAGGGTTGCGACGCGGCCGTGGCCCTCATGCAGAAGGCGAAGGCGGACGGCCTTGTCCGCGACGTCAAGGGCCAGTCCTACACGACCGACCTGACCTCCGGCGACGCGGTCCTCGCGATGGCCTGGTCGGGCGACATGCCGTCCGCAACGATCGACAACCCCGCCCTGAAATACAACTTGGCGACCGAGGGCGGCATGCTCTGGACGGACAACGTGATGATCCCGCTGGGCGCAGTCCACAAGGGGACGGCCGAGCTGCTGATCAACTACTACTACGACCCGGCCGTGAACGCGATCCTCACCGCTGGCGTGGACTACATCTCGCCGGTCAAGGGCACGGACGAGCTGATGATCGCGGCCAACCCCGACGCGGCCAAGAACCAGTTCGTCATCCCCCCGCCCGACTGGATCGCGCGGCTGCACATCTTCGGCGACCTGACCGAGGAAGAGGACCTCTACTTCAACAAGCAGTTCGCCAAGGTGATCGGCGTCGGCTGACGCCGGCCAGGATCCTGCACGAGGTCTCCCGGTGGGCGTCTGGCTGAAGCGCCATTCCTGGATCGTCCCGTACGCGCTGCTCGCGCCGGGCATGATCTGGCTGACCGCGTTCTACGTGTATCCCGCCATCCAGATGTTCATCGCGAGCCTCTGGAGCGGCACGCTGGAGACGGGGTTCACCTTCTCCCTCGACAACTACACCAACTACACCGAGGCCCTCAACCAGTTCGCGCCGTTCTACGGCCGCGCGATCATGTACGCGGCGGCAGCGACGCTGCTGACGTTCCTCATCTCGTATCCCCTCGCCTACACCATCGCGACCAAGGGCGGAGCCCAGAAGAACCTGCTCCTGTTCCTCGTAGTCGCGCCCTTCTTCACGAGCTTCCTCCTGCGGACCATCGCGTGGAAGATCATCCTCAGCGAGCACGGTCCGGTGCTCGGTCCGCTGATTGCGATCGGCCTCCTGCCGCCGGACTTCCGCCTCCTCGCGACGCCGATCGCGGTGATCTCGGGCATCACCTACAACTTCCTGCCGTTCATGACGCTGCCCATCTATGTCGCCATCGAGAAGGTCGACGTCCGCCTGGTCGAGGCCGCCAAGGACCTGTACGCCGGCCCATGGCGGCCCGGCGGCGGCATCGTCGGGGGCATCGTCGGTGGGTCGCTGGGCGCCGTCCTCGGGGTGATCTTCGGCTGGAGCTGGCCGGTGCTGGCCATCACCGGCGCCGCCGCGGGCGCGATCGTCGGCTGGTTCCTGGTGTCGGAGTCGTTCGTACGGGTCACGTTCCCGCTCTCGCTGCCGGGGGTATTCGCGGGCTCGCTGCTCACATTCATCCCCGCGATCGGCGACTACGTCAACGCCGAGTACCTCGGCAACCCGGACACGCGGATGATCGGCAACGTCATCCAGAACAAGTTCCTCACCCAGAACGACTACCCCACGGCGGCGGCCCTGTCGTTCATGCTGATGGCAGGCGTCCTGGTGATGGTCGCCATCTATGCCCGGGTGCTGGGCACCGAAGACGTCTCCACGGGGAGGCTGTGAGATGACGGCCGCGGGCATCGCCACGCCGCGCCAGCAGGGCTTCGGCAACACCCTCCGGCGAGTGCTGGACCGGTACCTGCTGATCGTCTACACGTGCCTCGCGGTCATCTACCTGATGCTGCCGGTCGCGCTGATCATCCTGTTCAGCTTCAACAACCCTCAGGGGAAGAGCAACGTCGTCTGGCAGGGGTTCACGCTCAAGTACTGGATGAACCCGCTGGGCGTGGACGGCCTGCCCGAGGCGCTCGGGCTCAGCATCGTGATCGCCGTCCTGTCGACGCTGATCGCCACCGCCCTGGGGACGCTGATCGCCCTTGCCCTCGTTCGCTACAACTTCCGGCTCAGGGGCGCCACCAACGCCCTGATCTTCCTGCCCATGGCGACCCCGGAGATCATCCTCGGCGCCTCGCTGCTCACGCTGTTCGTGTCGATCGGCAACGACCCGTTCTTCCCGCTCAACTTCACGACCATCCTGATCGCGCACATCATGTTCAACATCAGCTTCGTGGTCGTCACCGTGAGGGCGCGGCTTTCCGGCTTCCCGCGCCACCTCGAGGAGGCGGCGATGGACCTATATGCGAACGAGATCCAGACGTTCTGGAAGGTGACCTTTCCGCTGATCCTGCCCGGCATCATCGCGGCCGCCCTGCTCGCCTTCAGCCTCTCGATCGACGACTTCGTCGTGACCAACTTCACCTCCGGCAACACGCAGACCTTCCCGATGTTCATCTACGCCAAGAACCGGGTCGGCGTCCCGGTCCAGGTGAACGTGATCGGCACGATCATCTTCCTGGTCGCGGTGGGCGCGGTCCTGCTCACCACCGTGCGCGCCCGGCGGCGCGGCTGAGCACCCATGGCCTCGATCGCCCCGCGGGACTCCGTCACCGCTCCCCTCCCCGACAGGGCCGTCATCCCTCCGGTCTGGAGCCGGATCACCAACCTCGTCGTCGACCATGGCGAAGGATCCTGGCTCGTCACCACGGAAGGCGAGCGGTACCTCGACTACACGTCCGGGATCGGTGTGACGAACACCGGCCACGCCCACCCCCGCGTCGTGGCCGCCGTCCAGGCCCAGGCCGCGAGGCTGCTCCACGGCCAGCAGAACATCGTCTACCACGAGGCCGGCCTGCGCCTCCACGACCGGCTCGCACACCTCATCCCCGGTGGGCCGTGGTCGGCCTTCCTGTCCAACTCCGGGGCCGAGGCCGTCGAGGCGGCGGTCAAGCTGGCGCGGGTGGCCACGGGACGGCCCGCGATCGTCGCGTTCCGGTACGGGTTCCACGGCCGGACCGCCCAGGCGATGGCGCTGACGGCCGCGAAGGACGTCTACCGCGGCGCCTTCGAGCCTCTCCCCGGCTCCGTCTACCACGCCGCGTACCCGTACTGCTACCGAGCCCCGGGCGGCGCCCATGACCCCGCCGACTGCACCTGCGACTGGGAGGCGCAGCTCGACCTGCTGTTCCACCAGCTCGTGTTCCCGGACCGGGTGGCCGGGATCATCGTGGAGCCGGTGATCGGCGAGGGCGGCTACATCGTGCCCCCGCCCGGGTTCCTGCCGCGCCTCCGCGAGATCACCCGCAGGCACGGGATCCTGCTCATCGCGGACGAGGTGCAGTCGGGCTTCGGGCGGACCGGCGAGATCTTCGCTGTCCGGCACTGGGACGTTGAGCCCGACATCGTCGTCATGGCGAAGGGAATCGCGTCGGGCATGCCACTCTCCGGGATCCTCGCACGGACCTCGATCATGGACCGGATGCCACCCGGGTCCCACGGCGGCACCTTCGGCGGCAACGTGGTGTCGTGCGCGGCCGCCATGGCGACCCTGGACGTCATCGAGGACGAGGGCCTGGTCGAGAACGCCCAGGTCCGCGGGCGCCAGCTCCTGGACGGCCTGCGACGGATCATGGCGGTCCGGGCGTCGGTGGGCGACGTCCGAGGGCTGGGGCTCATGGTCGCGCTCGAGTTCGTGAAGGCCGGGGAGGGCGATGGTCGCGTCCCGGACCCGGTCCTGACGAAGCGCGTCCAGCAGCTGTGCTACGACCGCCGGCTGCTGCTCCTCACCGCGGGCACGTACGTCAACGTGATCCGGATCATCCCGCCACTGGTGACGACCGAGGAGGAGGTCGACCTGGCCCTCGGGATCATCGCCGACGCCCTGGATGAGGCGGTGGCGTAGGGCGGCGGCGCAGGGCGCGGCCGCACGGCGGGGCCGTAGGGCGGCGTCGCTGGGCGGCATCGCCAGCCCGGGACCTGGCGTTCAGCCGGCGTCGCTGGAGCCCGCCGTGCAGCGGGTGTCGCTCAGGCTCCGGCCCGCAGCCGGCGCAGCAGCTCCTGGTGCAGGAGGCCGTTCGACGCCACGAACGACGGGGCATCGATGCGCCGCTCGCCGAAGATGTCGGTGACACAGCCGCCGGCCTCCTCGATGACCACGACTGGGCCGGCGAGGTCCCACGTCTTCATCCCCGTCTCGAACATGGCCTCCGCCGCGCCTTCGGCGACCAGTGCATATGCCCAGAAGTCACCGAAGCCGCGCTCGCGCCAGGCGGCGGCCAGGGTCGCGTCGAACCCCGGCATGAGCCCGGAGGCGACCGTCTCAGTTCGGCTCCCATAGACCAGCTGCGCGTCCTCGAGGGCGCCGACCCGCGACACGCGGATCCGCCGCTCCCCGGCCAGGCTCCGGTTCCATGCCCCGCCTCCGCGGTAGGCGAACCAGCGCTCGCGCATCGCGGGCGCGGAGATCATGCCCAGCTGCAGCTCACCTTCGTGCTCGACGGCGAGCAGCGTGCCGAACAGCGGCACGCCACGGATGAAGTTGTGGGTGCCGTCGATCGGGTCGATGAACCAGCGTGTGGTGCCGGCGCCGTCCTCGGTGCCATATTCCTCGCCCACGAGCGCGTGATCCGGGTAGCGGGCACGGATACGTGACCGGATCTCACGCTCGATCCCCTGGTCGGCCACGGTGACGAACGTGCGGTCCGGCTTTCGCTCGACGTCCAGGTCGCGGCGGAAGTGCGCGAGCGCGATCGCGTCGGCCGCGTCGCAGGTCGCGTGCGCGAACGCGAGCCACTCGCGCATGGTGGCCTCGGGGACGCGGGCGAGCGAGGCGGACCAAGCGGGTCCGAAGCGGATCGCGTTCACACCCTGATGATGCCCGGTCCCGTCCGCCGCCGCCCGCCGTGCGGCAGGACGCTCGACCGATACGCCGGCTTCACCGCTCAGTGGCAGGATGCGCGTCCCTGGTCGCTGAAGGACCCGTCGGTGGACACGAACCGGAACTCCCAGCCGGCCTTGTGCAGCGTCAGCTCCATGACGCCGTGCGCGAAGCTGGACCGCACGATGGAGTTGGCGGCGTCGTTCGGGAATCCACGCAGGTCCTGGCCACCCGTGCCGACGACCATCTCGACGATCCCCCTCCCCGGATCGATCACCCCCGATGGGTCCTGGGGTGCGAAGCGCTCATAGTCGTGCTCGTGGCCGTTGAGGACGAGGTCCGCGCCGGCGGCATACAGGGCATTCCACAATGGCGCGACGGCGGCGTCGTTTCCATGGGTGCCGCTGCTGAACCGCGGCTGGTGCCACAACGCGAGGGTGCATCGTGCATTGCTCGCGGCGAGGTCGGCGGTCAGCCACCGGACCTGTGCCGAGTCCGCGGCACAACCGCCCTCGACCTGGTCGCAGTTGGCGTCGAGGACGATCACGTGCCACGCGCCGACGTCGCTTGAGAACCAGGTGACACCGGCGCGGACGGCAGCTTCGCCGAAGTAGGCGGCCTCGGGGGCACCGTCGTCGGTCCGGATGTCGTGGTTGCCGGTGACGACGAACCGGGTGCGGTCCTTGAAGCGGCCCCAGGACGGGCCGTAGCAGTCCCTGAGCTGCTGGGCGCTGCCGTCGTCGTACGCGTTGTCGCCGAGCGTGAACACGATCCCGGGGTTCGCCTCGAGCAGGGCCGCCGTGGCTTCGTCGCCGTCGCCGTTGCAGACCGCGATGTCACCCGCTCCGATCAGGATCGGATCGGCGGGTGGCGACGCGGCTGCCTGCTGGCTGGGGGCCGGGGTGCCCGTCACCTGCGTTCCGGTGGGCTCGCCGACAGGCGACGCGCCGGCCCCGGCGACCTCCGGCACCACCAGCGGGGTCGGTCCGGCGACGTTGAGAAGGCCGCCGAGGATGAGCACCGCGCCGGTCGCCGCCATGGCCACGCCGGTCGCCAGCCTCACGATGCGCCCCACTCGACTGGGGCCGGTTGTCGGTGACGTGGGCGGCTGCATCTGTGGAGCGTACCGTCCGGAGGAGCCGACGCGAAATCCCCAAGATGGCACACGACATCGAACAGCCCCCGCGTCCGCGGGGGCTGTTGCGTGCGGCGGGTCGTTCGCGCCGGCGGGTCAGTCGCGCCGGCGGGTCAAGTCGCGCCGGCGCAGCAGTTGCGCCGGCGCATCAGGATCGGTCCGTGGGTCAGGCGAGAGGATCCCGCTCTGTCGAGCCGCGGCGGCGCCACACGCCGAGGACCAGGAGGCTACCGAGCGCCATGAGTGTCAGCAGGCCGATCAGCAGGACCATCGGGTTCGAGCCAACGGTGCCGGTGTCGGGGAGGGCAGTCACCGCGAAGGTCTGGATGACGGGGGTGGCCGCGTCGTGGTTGGCGTCCCCGGCCATCGTGGCCTCGATCGTGCACGTCCCGGGGGCCAGGAGCGTGACGGTCGTGCCGCTCACGGTGCAGACGTCGGGAGTGAGCGAGGTGTAGACGACCCCTTCGACCGCGCCGAGGGCGACGGTGTGGTCGCTGATCGTGACGTCGGGCAGCGGCGGGAACACGATGGCCTGGGCTGCCTTGGCGATCGTGATGTCGACCGAGCCCGAGTCGTCGGTGTAGTTGCCGGTCTCGTCGGTGTACGTCCACTCGGCGGTGCCGCCCGGAACGTCCGTGTACGACGCGCCGCGGTCGAGGCCCGCGAGGACCTCGTCGTCGACGCCCGCGCAGTCACCCGTGGCCCCGTGCGCCGAGCCGTCGTACGTGCCGCTGAAGCCCATGATGGCGCAGCCCGGGTCGGCCTTGGCGATGTCGATGTCGGCCGAGCCCGAGGCATCGTTGTAGTTGCCGGTCACATCGGTGAATGCCCAGTCGGCGATGCCGCCCGGGACGTCGGTGTAGGACGCGCCCCGGTCGAGACCGGCGAGGACCTCGTCGAGGACGCCCGTGCAGGTGCCGCTTGCGCGGTGCGCCGAGCCGTCGTAGGTGACCGAGACGCCGACGACAGAGCAGTCCGGGTCGGCCCTGCTGATGTCGATCCCGGCCGTGCCCGAGTCGTCGTTGTAGTTGCCGGTGGTGTCGGTGAATGTCCAGTCGGCGGTGCCGCCCGGGACGTCGGTGAACGACGCGCCGAGGTCGAGGTCCGCCGAGAGGTCCTCGCCGACGACGCCGGTGCAGGTGCCGGTGGCCCCGTGCGGGGCGCCGTCATAGGTGCCGGTGTAGCCGATGACCGTGCATGAGGCGTCGGCCTTGCCGATGTCGAAGGTCACCGCGTCGCTGCTGGCGTTGTAGCTGGCGTCACCCGGGTAGTCGGCGCTGGCCGTGGCCGTGCCGGCGTCTGTGTTGGCGAGGTAGTCCACGGTCAGCGGCTGGTTGAGGCCGGGGCCCGTGACCACCGCGGTGCACGGCGTCTGGGGCGCACCCGTGTACGTGAACGGCCCGGGTGCGCAGGTGACGACGGTGACGGTGTCGGCCTTGCCGACGACGATCCCGACCGTGCCCGAGTCGTCGTTGTAGTTGCCGGTGGTGTCGGTGAAGGTCCAGGTGGCAGTGCCACCCGGGGCGTCGGTGAACGACGCGCCGAGGTCGAGGTCCGCCGAGAGGTCCTCGCCGACGACGCCGGTGCAGGTGCCGATGGCACCGTGTGGGGCGCCGTCGTAGGTGCCGACATAACCGATGACCGTGCAGGTGACGTCGGCCTTGCCGATGGCGAAGGTCGCAGTGTCGGTGCTGGCGTTGTAGTTGGCGTCGCCCGGGTAGTCGGCATTGGCGGTGGCCGTGCCGGCGTCGGTGTTGGCGAGGTAGTCCACGGTCACCGGCTGGTTGAGGCCACCGGGGCCCGTGACCACCGCGGTGCACGGCGTCTGGGGCGCACCCGTGTAGGTGAACGGCCCGGGTGCGCAGGTGACGACGGTGACGGTGTCGCCTTTGCCGACGACAAACGACCGGGCGACCTGTGGGGCGGGGTTCCAGTCGGCGTTGCCGGCCTGGTTCGCGTCGACCGTGCAGGTGCCGGCGCCGATCATGTGGACGGTCGTCCCGGTCACGGTGCAGACCGTGGTCGTGGCCGAGCTGAAAGCGACCGGGAGGTGCGAGGTGGCCGCCCCGCCGACGGTGAAGTCCGGGGCGCCGAGCGGCTTGTCGGTCAGAGACCCGAAGGCGATCGCCTGGTTGCCCTTGGCGACGGTGAAGGTCCTGGCTCACCTGGGCGCGGCGTTGTACGTTCCGTTGCCCGCCTGGTCGGCGTCGATCGTGCAGCTTCCGGCGTGCAGGAGCGTGATCAACCCGGTGCTCGTGACCGAGCATGCCGCCGAGGCGGTGGAGTACGCGACCGCGAGCCCCGACGACGCCGTGGCGGCGGTCGCGGGGGCCGGCTGGTCGAACCGAACGCCAGCGAGCGCCGGGAACGTGATGGTCTGGCTGGCCGCGGTGACCGTGAAGCCCTGCGCCACCTGGGGCGCGGCGTTCCAGCTGGCGTTGCCGGCCTGGTCCGCGTCGATCGTGCAGGTGCCGGCGGCGACGATGTGGACGGTCGTCCCGGACACGGTGCAGACCGGGGCGGTGGCCGAGGTGAAGGTGACCGCGAGGCCCGAGGAGGCGGTCGCGCTGATGCCGAAGTCCGGGTCACCGAGGGCCTTGTCGGCGAGGGTCCCGAAGGCGATCGTCTGGTTGCCCTTGGCGACGGTGAAGCCCTGGGTCACCTGGGGCGCGGCGTTGTAGGTCGCGTTGCCGGCCTGGTCGGCCCGGATGGTGCAGGTGCCGATTGGCGACATAGCTGACGGTCGTCCCGGCCACGGTGCAGACCGCGGGTGTGGCCGAGGTGAAGGTGACCGGGAGGCCCGAGGAGGCGGTCGCGGCGACGGTCACCGGGAACTGGTCGGGCCGCTTGTCGGCGAGGGCGCCGAAGCTGATCGTCTGGTCGAGCTTGGCGGCCGCGGTGACCGTGAAGCCCTGGGCCACCTGGGGCGCGGCGTTCCAGCTGGCGTTGCCGGCCTGGTCCGCATCGATCGTGCAGGTGCCGGCGGCGACGATGTGGACGGTCGTCCCGGACACGGTGCAGACCGGGGCGGTGGCCGAGGTGAAGGTGACCGCGAGGCCCGAGGAGGCGGTCGCGCTGATGCCGAAGTCCGGGTCACCGAGGGCCTTGTCGGCGAGGGTCCCGAAGGCGATCGTCTGGTTGCCCTTGGCGACGGTGAAGCCCTGGGTCACCTGGGGCGCGGCGTTGTAGGTCGCGTTGCCGGCCTGGTCGGCCCGGATGGTGCAGGTGCCATTGGCGACATAGCTGACGGTCGTCCCGGCCACGGTGCAGACCGCGGGCGTGGCCGAGGTGAAGGTGACCGGGAGGCCCGAGGAGGCGGTCGCGGCGACGGTCACCGGGAACTGGTCGGGCCGCTTGTCGGCGAGGGCGCCGAAGCTGATCGTCTGGTCGAGCTTGGCGGCCGCGGTGACCGTGAGGGATGCGCCACCCGTCATCGCGTCGTTGACGCCGTTGTTGCAGCCGCCGGAGTTGGCCTTGAACCGGGTGGCGGTCATCGTAATGGCCGACGTGCCGGCCGGGGTCGCACCTGTTGTCGTGATGGTCACGACGATCGTATGCGGCAGACCGTCGGCGGGCACGACGACGCACTGGGACGTGCCGAGGGCGGCCCCCGTCGGAAGCCCGGCGATCGACGTTATCGAAACGCCGCGGTCCGTGTCGCCGACACTGTTGGTGACCTGGACGTTGTACGTCGCGGTCCCGCCGGCGGCGACGGGGTTAGGAGCCTGCGTCCCCGGGACGACGGCGCTGAGCGCGGCCAGTGTGGCCACGGGGACACCGAATGACGCGACGAGGAACAGCACCTGCGCGACGACGAGCGCGCGCACGCTGAGCTTCGACCCGGTCTTGTCGCTGGGCACCTGGTTCACTCACTTCCTGTCTGCATGCGCGGGCGCGGCATGCACGGGCACGCCGTGACGGCGGACCATGCGCTGCGTGACGGGCGTCCCGCGTCTCGAACGACACTGCCTCCCGACCGGCGACCGAATGCCCGATGGCACCCAGCCGCACGAACGCGGCCGTGTCCGTGAAGACAGGCCGCGTCGCGGGATCAGCTACTGGGCGCATCGTCGGGGGCGCACCACCCGCGCACCACCACCCGAATGGGGTGTGGATACGGGACGTTTGGGTAGGACTGTCTTCCTGGAGGGTCGTGTGAGCGACGAGGACGCGGCGGCCTTCGGGGCTCAGGCGAGGGGCTCGAACGCCTCCGGATAGCGGACCGTGCCACGGCAGGTTTCCGACCACGCGGGCAGCCGGCGGGCCAGCCAGGCCGCGTCCGGCCAGGCGGCCGCGGGTGGCAGCAGGCCGATACCCCGCGCCGGCTCGAACCCGAACCGCGGGTAGTAGGACGGGTGACCGAGCAGCACGATCGCGGGAGCGGCCCGAGCGACGGCCAGGCTGGTGGCGGCCGCCATGAGGGCCGACCCGACGCCGCGGCGCTGGACCGCGGGCAGCACGGCGATGGGGCCGAGGGCCAGGACCTCCCCCACCCGGTCGCCGGACTCGCCCTCGACTGGGCAGGGCGACAGCAGGGCGTGCCCGACGATGGCGCCGACGGCGTCAACGGCGACCAGCGACTGCCAGCCCGCAGGCGCCTCGCGGCGGATGCGGTCCACGATGTCCGCCTCCTCGGGTCCGATGAACGCGGACTCGTGGACACGGCGGACCCCCGGCTCGTCGCCGGGGGTCTCGAGGCGGATGGCGACGTGGAGGGGCTCGACCCCGCCGGACGTGGACACGCCGCCGGGATCGCCTGTCACGTCAGCTCGCGACCGCGACCTTGAGGCCGGCGGGGATCGGGCGAGCCACCGGCACGGGTGTCACGTACTTCTGGACCAGGGCCATCGTGCCCGGGACGCGGAGCTGTTCGAACAGGTAGCCGATCTTCGCTCCCTGGGAGGCGAGGATCTCGTCCTTGGTCGCGAGGTCCCAGATCTGGCGCTTGAACGGCCCGATCGCCTTCTTGCGCGTCGTGTACAGGAACTGGTCCTCGGTCTGGCCGGCCTTTCGCTCATCCGCGGCGTTCACCTGGCACCAGGCGTAGATCTCGTCCATCAGGGAGGACGGGAACGCGGGGTGCTCGTAGAGCGCAGTTCTGGAAGCCGGTCGCGAGGTGGATCTCGGCCGTCTCGACCTCCGGGAACCGGTGGAACAGCTCGTCCGGCAGCGTGGAGGCCCCATGCTGGACCGCGCCGGCCAGCCACGTACGAGCGGGCGAGCTCGCCAAGCCTGGCCAGGACGTCGAAGTCGAGCTTGACCTCGGCCACGCCGCCGCCGGGGAGCGGCACGCCGCCGTGGCTCGTGCCGGTCTGGACGACTGACCTTCGACAGGCCCTTGCGCGCCGGGGCGCGGGCCTGGCGAGGGTCGCGGTCGTACCCGTCGAGGTAGGCCCTGAGCTCCTCGACGGTCGAGTTGGTCTTGCCGACCTCGCCGATCTCGCCGCCGACGCTGACGGTCACCCCGTCGGCCTCGAGCGACGCGGATCGAGCGCGGTGAGCTCCGCGGCGCGGGTGTAGTTCTCCTTCTGCTCCTCGTCAAGGTTGGGCTTCGAGAGGTCCACGAGCGTCGAGCTGTCGATGTCGATGTTGCGGTAGCCGGCGTCGATCGCCAGCCGGCAGGCACGGCGGATCTCCTCGGTCATCGCCTCGGGGTCCGCGGCGTACTTCTTCGCGTTGAACTGGTAGTGGTCGCCCTGGATGAACACCGGGCGCGTCCCAGCCCGCGGCGATGGCGCCCGCGAGGACCGAGGTCGCGAAGTCCATCGGGCGCTGGAAGGTGTACGTCTGCTCGCTCCGGGCGAGCTCGAAGATGACCGCGCCCGACGTCCGCTCGCGCGGCCGTCTCGTAGATCGTGCGTGCCATGTCGAACGTCTGGGCGCGGAGGTTGATGCCGGGACGGTGAACCCGGAGACTTCGCCCCGGCAGCGGGCCATGTAGAGCTCCTGGATGCTGGCCGGAGCGTGCGCCCAGCGCCTGGCTCGCCTCCCAGACGATCCAGCGGGCGGCCTCGGCGGTCGCGTCGTCGGCGGCGAATGCGGCGGTCCAGGCAAGGTCGGCGGCGGCCTGCGAGCGGAAGCGGGCATGGTCGTCGACGACGAGCCGGTCGCCGTCCACGTGGGCGATCCCGGCGAGGTGCGCGAGCAGGTCGGCGGGTGAGCGTGGCGACGTGAGGGCATCGGGGTGGTCTCCTGCGGGTGTCGTGCCAATGGTAGCCGCGGGCGAGGGCACGGAGTCCCCTCGCCGGCTGCGAGGTCCGGGCGCGTTCCGGCAGCATGCCGCCGGCGATCGTCGGGCCGAAGGGGCGGAAGGGCGCCCCGGGCGGGCGCGGCAGGGCCGAGTTCGCGGGCCGCTTGGCACCCGGCCGCGGGCTGGTTGGACCGGCGAGGGTCGCGGCCGCCGGTCGCGAGGGTCGCGGACAAGCGCTCGGCGTCAGAAGGGCTTGGTCACCATCAGGAACGCGATCACGACCACCAGCACGCTCATGACGATCCCGCCCAACCGGACCCTCGTCGCCGCGGCGCGCAGCTCGGGAGACGGACCGGCGCCGGGGGCCGGGGGCTGGGAGGTGAGCTCCACGAGCTTGCGGCCGGCGGGGGCAAGGATCGCCATCGAGATCACGACGGCGACGACATAGAGCAGGATGGCGACCTCCAGCCAGTGCCTGCCGACCGTGATGATCTCCCAGCCCTTCGACGGCTATCAGGAGCGGCCCCGGTCACGGCCATGCTGAGCGGCGGTGGGCGTGACGATCGCCCGGCTCGCGGCCACCTGGGTCCGGGCGTAGAAGTTGGCGTGCTGCGGCTCCTTCGCCGCCATCGGCCCGACGACCATCGAGGCGAAGCCCGGCCCGAACGCGATGATGGCGCCCATCACGTGCAGGAACAGCAGGAACAGAAACGGGCTCACGGGTTCCTCCCAGTGTCGATCGTCAGTCGGTCGGTGCGGGCGGGATGCTAGCAGGGGCACGCCCCGTCACGCGGGGCGCGCGAGCGCCAGGGCGCGGATCGCCTGGTCGCGCTCGAAGTCCACGGATCGGCGACCGGTCCTGCCGGCCAGCTCGGCCACGACTCCCCAGGCGAAGTGGTCGAAGGTCCCGGTCCTGCCGTTCCACGTCGCGAGCACCGCGGGGGGCAGCCGCTGGACGTGTCCGTGCACGTCGCGTGCCACTGGTCGCAGGTAGTGCGCCGCGAGCACCCGAACGGCACCCCCACCGTCGGGACCGAGGATGAGCACGACGCCGAGGCGGGTGAGCTCGTCATCGATCGCCCCGACCGGATCTGCCGCCAGCCGCCCGAGGACGTCCTCGAGGCGGGTCCCTCCCGCGGTCAGAGCCGCCCCGTAGCCGAGCGCGAGCGCTCGGATCGTCAGCCGGGACTGCTCGCCCCACGCCGCGCCGCTTGGCTCGCCGGCGAGGTCGGCGACGAGGACCACTTTCTCACCGGCCGTCCCGGCGCGGATCCGATCCGTCCCCGTCGTGGGCGCCCACGGCGCGTCGTGACGCCAGCCGAGCTCTACCGCCTCGGCCATCCACGAGAACGTCTCGGCCTCACCGCGCAGCGTGACGGTCCGGAAGGCGCGCCGGCAGCAGGGTCAGGAGCGCGTCGCGGACGGCTCCACGTGCCTCCGCCGGTTCGCCGGCCACCACAACCGGGATCCCGGCCTCGACCGTCATCCAGGCGAGCGCCGCGAGCTCGGCGTCCACCACGCCGTGCCGGACGAGGGCGGTGAGCGCGGCTGGCGTCGCGGGCGATGAAGGGAGCGGCGGGCTGCTCGGTCACTCAGACGAGCCTACCGCGGGACGGCCACGGCGACGTCCATCGCAACCGACGCTTCCGAACCGCCCGGTGGCCGGGAGTCGCGGTTGCGCGTACTCTCCGAATGATCAGCAAGGCTCGAGATCACAGGAGGTGCCCCGTGCCCATCCGTCGAATCGATCCCGGGAAGCGCCTGTCGCAGGCGGTGGTCCACGGGGGCCTCGTGTACCTGGCGGGGCACGTCAGCGAGGATCCCGACGCGAGCGTCGCCGAGCAGACCCGCCAGGTCCTCGAGCAGATCGACGCCCACCTGGCCGCGGCGGGGACGACCAAGTCGAGGCTGCTGACGGTGTCCATCTGGCTCCCCGATATCGCGACGTTCGCGGAGATGAACGAGGCGTGGGACGCCTGGGTGGACCCGGCCAACCTGCCGGCCCGCGCGACCGTGGAGGCGCGCCTGGCCGCGCCAGGCTACAAGGTCGAGATCGCGGGTATCGCGGCGACCTGACCCGGGCGCTGCTCTCTGAACCGGCCCTACTTGAAGTAGCCCGCGGCGGCGTAGCCGAACGCGACGCCGTAGGTCGACTTCACGCTCTTGCCACCGATCCTGTCGATCTTGAGCCAGGTATCGCCGTCGCTGCCGCACGTCCCGCCCGTGTAGGCTTTGCCCGGGACCACGTCGGCCACGCGGACCGAGGTCCCCTTCGCGATCCGGACCAGGAGGGCGCCCTTCGTCGACGGCTTCTTGCGGATCCCGACGGCCGCGCACGCCGCCGCCATGGTGGTCGCGCCCGGCGTCGAGACCGCGGCAGACGGGGCGGCGGTGGGGCCGTTCGCCGGCGCTGTTGTGACGTCGACCCCCGCCGATGCCGATGCCGACGCCGACGCCGACGCCGACGGTGACGCGGTCGGGCTGCCGGACCCGCAGCCGGCGATGACGATGGCGGTGAGGCTGGCGACGAGCAGGCGACGCAGCATTCCGGTTCCCTCCGAGGCGGATCGCTTCGAGGCGCACTGGCGCTCGCATCCAGCATAAGGCGGTAACCCCCGCGATATGGCGGCGACCTGCATCATGACGAACGCCTCTTGGCGCAAGGTGGCTCGGACCCCAGCATCCGCCTCGAGCGGGAGGCTCTGACACGCGGCCCACATCCTGGTCGCCCGGACCGCGCCGAGCCACTGGCGAAACCGACCCGCCGGGAGTCGTGACGGAGTGATGCCATGTCCATCGAGATGACGGCCCCGCGGAGCCGACGCGCAGTTCTCGTGGCCGCCGCGGGCGCGGCCGCGGTCACCGTGGTCTCGGCGATCGAGCGCCCAACCATGGTCCGCGCCGGGGTGGACGGTGACGTCGTGCTCGGGGCCATGAACACCTCCACCGAGACGACGCAGATCGAGAACGCGGAAGACCTGGTCGACGTGTTTGCGGCCCGCAGCTCGGGCGGCGGCTCGGCCATCGTGGGCGAGAGCCCGCAGGGCACGGGCGTCCTGGGCACGGGGGCTCACGGCGTCGAGGGATCCAGCGACACGGGGATCGGCGTCCTCGGCGTCAGCGACACGGGTACCGGGGTGCTTGGTCATATCACCCTGGAAGGGGCCGGTGTCAGGGGTCACAGCTTCTCGGCGGGTGGCGTCGGCGTCTTCGCGAGCGCGGAGGCGGGCACGGCCCTCGAGGTTGACGGCAAGGCCCGGTTCAGCCGGAGCGGCAGGGCGACCGTCGC
This sequence comes from uncultured Chloroflexia bacterium, assembly GCA_963776395.1. Classification (GTDB taxonomy): domain Bacteria; phylum Chloroflexota; class Limnocylindria; order Limnocylindrales; family CSP1-4; genus CAIXZV01. Next base: position 237,034 of record CAVZML010000004.1, read on the forward strand.
CGCCGGCAAGAGCTCGGTCGACGTCGACCTCCGCACGAAGGGCGGCCTCGGCGGGACGCCGCTCTGCTTCGCCAACCTCACGAGCTACCGGAGCGGCACCTTCGTCATCGCGGTGCGCCCCAACTACCCGAGCACCGGCAAGATCCGCATCTACCTCAACAGGACGGTGACGGCCAACACCTTCGTCGCGTGGCTGGTCCTCGGGTAGCGTCGCGGTCCGATGGCGTACCCTGATAGAGAACAGATGTTCTCTATCAGAGGAGCACCGGTGGCCGAGTGGATCGTTGACCCGCGCGCCGACCCGCGCCAGTTCCCGAGCGTCCAGCACAGGCACCCGAACGGAACCCTGCCTGCCGTCCGCGATCACACGCCCGAGGTTCGCCAGGATCTCCAGGGCCCGCGCCGCGAGTGGTGGACGTACGCCTGCGCGTGCGGCGAGGTGTACGTGTGGGAGCGCGCGGCGACCTCACGGCCGGATCCGGCCCCCGGCTCCGTCGCTCGTCGGACCCCACCGCCGGGCTAGCCCACCAGCAACGCGATCACGAGCCCCAGGGCGAGCCCACCGGCGGCCCAGATCGTGAGGATGCGACGTTCCGACCGGCTCCTCTCCCTGTCCTCCGGCAGCGCCTTCACCTCCGCCGACCACCAACCGCGGTCGGTGTCGAACATGGCGAAAGCAGGGAGCGCGAGGACCGCAGCGGCAAGCAAGCCCGCCAGCGGATCGCCGGCGATCGCCGCCACAACCGGGGCCAGGAGCATCGCGCCCGCCCACCACAGCCGGTTGACCAGGAAGTACGTTCTCGTGCTCACCGACCACGCGCCTCGCTTCACCTGCTGCCCATGCACGGTAGCGCGCCGGAAGGCCAGTGACGGGCGGATCGTCGACATTGTGCGGTGCCAGATCGAGCCCCGTGCCGGTGATCGCAAGATTCCCGCAACGATGCCGGCCCACTCACAGTCGCCAAGCCGCCGGTGGCCGGCATAGGCTCGGGCCGGAGCCGAAGAGGAGGCAGCAGATGGCGCGCGTTACCCGCAGATGCAGTCAGTGTGGTTCATTCGACCCTCGGGAGAGTTGGAGCTCCATCGACGAGGCGACGAAATCGGGCGCCATCGAGAAGGCGTGGGCCTGCTCGACGTGCGCGTGGACCGAGTTCGACCTCGTCGAGCGCGAGACCGAGACCGCCAAGGAGCCCGTGTCCCAGCGCTGAGGACCCCGGGCCTACCGCGACAAAGCCCCTGTTAGTGCTGCGCCGCGGGCGCCGACTCGAGGCCGTGTTGGTGCCGACCCGAGGCCGTGTTGCTGCACGGTTGGTGTCAGTCCGAGAAGCCAAGGGCTCGCATGGCGGTGTCGAACTCGTCGCGGCTGATCTCGCCTCGGGCCAACCGGTCGGCGAGCACCGCGCGCGGATCCGGGGTCGTTGGCTGCGACGGCCTGAGAATCGCCTTCGCGGCCAGGATGACCAACACCGGGACGGCGATCAGCATCGCCGCCGTGATCATGACGACGAGCAGCTCGGCAGGCGCGATATCGAATGGCATTCCGATCCCCCTTGGGTGTCGGGGTCTGGCAACCAGGCCTCGCGACCTGATCATGCCTCTCTGCGACCAGGCCCTGCCTGACGTGGGGGACGCGGAACCGGGCCGCTGATCGATACGCCATGGTTCGCCCACGTCGTGGCTCGCCCACGTCGGCGGCGATCGCGGAGAATTGGGGCATGGCGAAGCGGGACGTGGCGATGACGCGAGTTGCCGTCGGGACCGGCATCGTGATCGTGTCAGCCATGTCTCTCGCCGGCTGTGGCTCTTCGCCTCCCTCGCGATCGCCTGCGCCGACCGCGCCGGGCTCGCGAGCGCCGACGCGCATCACGCCAACTCCTGCGCCAAGCGGCATCGACCGCGAACGGGCGATCGCGATCGCTCGGGCCGCGGTCCCCAGGTATGCCGACGAGGACGTCTTGAGCGCCGATGTCCTGCGCTACGTCGACGCAGTCACGGAGTACACGGCGGCCCACTTCACCCCGGCTCCGGCGCCGGACCACCTCGTGTGGCGGGTGAGCCTCGGGACGTTGTGCGGACCACTGTGCGGCAGCGGTACGGACGGTGATCATCGACTACTGGGACGGGCGATTCCTCCTGGCGACCGACTGGGTGAGCTGACGCTCTTGCGGGTCTCGACGCCGACCCGTCGCCGCAGCGAGTGGGACCGCGCCCACCAGGCAGTTTCCCGCCCAGGCCTCAGGGATGGACCACGCCGAACAGCTGCACGTTCTCCACCCAGCGGACGCCATCAGCCTCATGGAGGCCTTCGCCATCGACAAAGCTCTGGTCCTCCTGGGCTCGATCTTCAACGAGCAGTCTCGGCTCTGCGCACTCGGGTGGGGACGACGTCAGCAGGACCTCGCACAGCCACACAGAGCCATCGACCGCCCTCAGCAGGGTGCCATTCACCAACTGCGGTCCGATGCCCGCGTTGGCTATCGCATCGCTGACGCTCGCGCCCGGGCCGTCAGCCTCGACTCCTGGTTCCACGGTAATCCGTCGCTGTGGCGCGTCCACCCGGAGCGGGCGCCGTCAGCGTCGCGCCGGGCACCGCCGTCGGCGCGGCGCCCGCCACCACAGATGGCACCGCGCTCGGCGACCCGGCTCCACAGGCGGCAATCGCAGCCGCGAGCAGCATGACGATCGCGACACGCGGCTGACGTTGACCCACGGATGGCACCCCGACCTGCGCGACCTGACGTTCCTCGCCCACGGGTTGAGACGCTCTCGCCTGAGCATTGTGACCGGTTATCGTGTGGCGGATGGCCACCCTCGACATCAAGCCGCTCTCGAGCGACAGCTGGGACGCCCTCGCCGGCCTGTTCGCCGCCGGCGGTGACCCCAAGTGGTGCTGGTGCCAGTTCTGGCGCAAGGCCGGGTCGAACTGGACTAACACGACGGCCGAGGACAACCGTGCCGACCTGCGCGCGCTCGTTGACGGGGACTCCGCCCCTGGCCTCGTGGCGCTCCTGGACGGGAAGGCTGTCGGGTGGGTCGGCCTCGGGCCGCGCGACGAGTTCGGGCGTCTGGCGCGGTCGAGGACGATCCCGCGGCTCCCGGGCGACGGGGTGTGGGTCGTGAACTGCTTCGTGGTGGCGAGGACCGCCCGGGGGATGGGGGTGGCAAGCGCGCTGCTCGACGCCGCGGTCGAGTATGCCCGCACGCATGGGGCCGCGATCGTGGAGGGCTATCCCGTGGAGACGGGTGAGGCCCGCGTGTCATCGGCCTCGGCCTACACCGGCACGGCCGGCATGTTCGAGCGCGCCGCGTTCGAGACCGTCTCGCCAACGACATCGAAGACCGCGTCGGGACGTCCACGGGTCGTCGCCCGGCGCGTTGTCCGCCGCCCGCCCTGAGCCGGCCGAGGGCCGGGCTCCCCGGGCTCAGGCCGGCCCGAACGTCTCGCGGCAGATGTCCTCGCCGGGAACCATGGGGCGGACCGTGAGGCCGAAGGTCGCGCTGGTCGTCGGGTCCTGGACCCATTGGGTCAGCTGGTTCGCGGCCTCGAGCGCGGGCCGCAGCGTCACCGCATCCTCGCCGGAAGCCGTGCCACAGCGGTGGGAGCCGCCGGCAACGGGCCCGCCGTACAGGGCGAGCGGTTGATCCAGCGGCCAGTCCATGGGCGGCTGGGAGAAGCCCGGGTCCTGCTCAGGGGCGGGCCCGACGAGGATCGCGTATGCGGGCGCCTCATAGGCGGACTCGGGTCCGACCTCGCCCGCGAGCCACGAGGGCAGGTCGCCCAGCCGGCGCCAGAACTCGGCGAACGCGGCCGCCGATCCCGGGGGCGGCTCGCAGGGGGCGGCGACGCACTCCATGAGCGCGTTCGGGTTGCCGGTGAGCGTGATCCGCCGACCGTCGACGGTCATCTCGATCCGGCCGCTGACACCCCCGGCAAGCATCGGCCCGGTGTCGAAGTCCGTCGTTCCTCCGAGCAGGCCCAGGTCCCTGGCGGCCGCCACGATGGCCTTGTGGCCGGCATCCGTGAGCTGCCGTGCCTGGAGGTTCGGCAGGAGGGGCCCCGGGTAGACGGTCGGTAGCGCCAGTTGCGTGATCGACCGGCCGTCACCCGTGATCACGGCGTACGACTGGCCACCGAACAGGCTGAGCGGCGGCAGAGCCTGCGTGTAGGTCGCCCGCAGCCAGTAGGACCCGGCGTCGGGTGTGGTCGACGGGACGGCTGCACTGGACGGGGAGACGCCGGGCGACGGGACCGCCGAGGTGCCTTGCGAGGCGCCGGTCGAGGGTCCGCCCGGCGCGCCGCAGGCGGCGAGGACAACGGCGAGCATCGTGACGGCCAGGCGGATAGGCGTGCGCATGCTGGATCCCTCGGAGGTGGGTGCGCCCACGGGACGCAGACAGGCGTCATCGGGTTCCGCGCCGTGGATCCGAGCCCGCCTTCCTGCGATGCGTGACCCGTGGCGTCCCGCGCCACGGATCCGGGCCCGAACACCGCGATGCCGTGGACCGTGGCGTCCCGCGCCACGGATCCGAGCCCGAACCCTTGCGATGCCGTGGATCGTGGCGTCCCGCGCCACGGATCCGAGCCCGAACACCTGCGATGCCGTGGACCGTGGCGTTCCGCGCCACGGATCGGGCAGGGACACGGGCGATGCCGTGGACCGTGGCGTTCCGCGCCACGCCCAGCGCGGGCGCTCGGCCCGTCCTGGGTCTCCAACGGCGTGTCGCCTGACCGGCGACGAATTCGCGTCGCAGGAGCCTGATTCCCCCGCAACGACGTCACCGGCCCGACATCGTCGCGCCGGGTCGACGATCGCGCCCCGGGGGTGCTCCCACCGGTCCCGACGTGCGCATTTGTCGCCAGTCTGGCGACACCCGGCTCGAGACCGAACCGACAGGAGGCAACACGCATCCTTGGACGCGCCGGAGGGACATGGGCACCCGACGATGACCCGGGCAAGAGGAGGCCGACGACAGGAATCCGACACACCCGAACCAGGGGGTTGACGAGCCGTCCAGCCTGCGCGTAGTATCCGCGGCGGCTGAGCAGGTCGCTCGGCACGTCCGTTACCGGAGGCGGTGAGCCCCATGGTGAAGAACGAGATCTTCGACCCGCGAATGGCGGTTGCCCTCGGCACCGTCAGCGGGAGAGGTGTGCCCACCATCAGGTAGGACGCGGGGCCTGAGCCCCAGGAGCGACCACCGAGCCGTGGGCCACCGGGCCCCGGCTCTTTTGTTTGTGCAGGCCATGTGGCGCCCGCACTGACCCCCGAGCCGCCGGCCCCCGAAACCGGGTCCGCGGCTCGTCCCATGTCCGGGACCCCGCGGCCAGGTTCGCAAACGTGAGCCACCACACCACCGCCCAGGAGGGTCCCGTGACCACAACCCTCGCGCCCGAACCGAAGACGACCACTCCGACGTCGAGCCCGCTGCCGGCGCGTGCCGGCCTCGAGCCCGCCGCGCGGATCCCGGCCGGCCGGGACGCGGGAGGCCACGGCCCCCTGCCCCGGACCCCGGCCGGCCCGCCGGCCCTCCTCGTCGAGCACGTCACCAAGCGCTTCACCGTCGACCGGCGCAAGCCCCCGGTCCTCGCGATCGACGACGTCTCGCTCCGCCTGGAGCGCGGCGCGATCCACGGGATCCTCGGGGCGAACGGCTCCGGCAAGTCGACCCTCATCCGCCTCATCTCGGGGTTGCTGACCCTGGACGAGGGCCGGGTCGAAGTGTTCGGCCTCGACATCGAGCGCGACGAGCTCGCCGTGAAACGGCTCATCAACCGGGTGTCCGTGGACGCGGCGTTCTTCAAGAAGCTGAGCCCGATGGAGAACCTCCTGTTCGCCGCCCGCCTGTACGGCCTCGACGGTGGACGGGCTCGCAAGGAGGCCACGGCCATCCTCGCGAGGCTCGGCATCGCGGAGAGCCGCCTCGGCCGCCCGGTGGAGCAGATGAGCCGGGGGATGCAGCAGAAGGTCGCGATCGCGCGAGCCCTGCTGACGAGCCCGACCCTGCTGCTCCTCGACGAGCCGACGACGGGCCTCGACCCGCGCAGCAAGCTCGACGTCCAGGCCTTCGTGGAGGAGGTGAACGAGGCGCACGACGCCACGATCGTCCTCACCACGCACGACCTGGCCGAGGCCGAGCGCCTGTGCAGCCGCATCACGGTCCTCGCCGGAGGCCGGGTGGTTGCAGAGGACTCGCCCGAGGGCCTGAAGCGACTCGTCGCCGACGTCCACGGGCAGGAGCCGACGCTCCACGCCGTGTTCATGACCTTCACCGGCCGTTCGCTCGACGACGACGTCGAGGCGGACGACGAACCAGCCGACTAGACGCGGCTCCGTACCAGACTTCACCACCCGAAAGGAGGTGCCTCGATGACCAGCCGGCCGAACCCGATCTCCCGTCGTCGCCACCCCTCCCGAAAGGAGCCCCACCGTGTTGCACCCTGAGCTGAGGCTCATCGAGATCCAGGAGCGTCAACGGCTCCTGCGGTCACGCCGCTACGTCGAGCGCTTGCCCTCCCAGGCCGCGCGCTCGCTCCGGTCCCGCCTCGGCGAGTCGCTGATCCGACTCGGCCGGCGCGTCGCCGGAGAGGACCATCCCGCCCCCGCCTGGACCGGCTGACGCCGGCCCGGGCGGGGCCCGAACCCCGCTGGACGGGCTTCGGTCGCACCGAAAGGGACACTCCGTTGGCTTTGCTCGCGCAGGAGATGAGGGCCTCGTACGCCTTCGTCGAACGCAACTTCAACCTCACCCGCCGGTACTGGGGGTGGGAGCTGGCCTTCCTCGTCTACTCCGTCGCCGGCGCTCTCTCGATCTCGCTGATCGGCGCCGCGTCGGGCGACGAGCGCCTGCTCCTGATGCTCATCATCGGCGCCGTGTTCTGGAACTACCTCTCCGTCGTCTTCTCCTGGATCGCCGAGACGATCGCGGTGGAGCGGTGGGAGGGCACGCTCGAGTACACGTTCATGGCGCCCGTCCGGCGCTGGACGCAGCTGCTTGGCTCCTGCACGTACGCAATGGCGTACGGCCTGGTGCACACGGCCGCGATCCTGGTCGTGCTCATCCTGTTCTTCCCGCAGCTCGACCCGGCCGCGATGAACCCGGCCACGGCCGTCGTGTTCGTGGCGCTGGGCTCGTTCAGCTTCGTGGGCATCGGGATGATGGCCGCCATCCTGCCGCTGCTCTACGTGGAGCGCGGCGCCCAGATGACGTTCGTCATCCAGTCCTGCCTGCTGCTCGTGTCCGGCGTGTACTACCCGGTGGACATCCTGCCGCCGTGGATGCAGGTCCTCTCGCACCTGTCACCGGCCACGTACGTCCTCGACGGCGTCCGGGCCGGTCTCCTCGACGGGACGCCGGTGACGGCGCTCATGTATGACGTCGTCCCGCTGATCGTGATGGGCATCGTGCTCATCCCGGCAGGTGTCAAGGCCTTCGGGCGCGCCGAGCGGTATGCGAAGCGCACCGGCAAGCTCAAGCGGGTCGGCTGAGGCCATGGCGATGGACAGCTTCTCAGCGGTCGCGGCGGGCTCCGTCCCCGCGACCGTCCCCTCCCCCACGCTGGTCGACCTCGGCTGGGATCCCGGCTGGGCCGCCGCGTACGCGCCGTTCGACGCGCCGGACCGTTCGCCGGCCAGGGTCACCGGGGCACATCGGGGTTCCTGGGTCCTGGCAACACCCGCGGGCGACCGCGACGCCGTCATCGCGGGACGCCTTCGCCATGAGGCGCTCGGCCCCGCCGACCTGCCGGCCGTCGGTGACTGGCTGGTCGTCACCGGCACGGCGGACCAGGGCTCGGGTGACCCGGGCCCGGCCGTGATCCGGGACATCCTGCCCCGGCGCACCGTCTTCCGGCGTGGCGACGAGGATGGCCACGCCGTCGACGACCAGGTGCTCGCCGCCAACGTCGACGTGGCGTTCGTGGTGGCGGGCCTGGACGGCGACTTCAACCTGCGGCGGCTCGAGCGGTACCTCGCAGTTGCGTGGTCCGGCGGCGCAACTCCGGTCCTCGTGCTGAACAAGTCCGACGTTGCCGCCGACCTCGATGGCCTGTTGACGGCGGCGCGGAGCGTCGCGCCCGGGGTCGAGATCCTCACCATCTCCGCCCTGACCGGGGATGGCGTCGCCGACCTGGCCGCACGCCACCTGGGGCCCGGCCGAACGGCCGTCGTCGTCGGCTCGTCGGGGGTCGGCAAGTCCACGCTGGTGAACGCGCTGCTCGGGCGCATGCACCTCCGCACCAACCCGGTCCGCGAGGAGGACTCGCGCGGCCGGCACACGACCACCCACCGGGAGCTGGTCCGCCTGCCCGGCGGAGCATTGCTGATCGACACCCCGGGAATCCGTTCGCTCGGCGTCGCTGGGGCGTCCGAAGGCCTGGACCCGGCCTTCGCCGACATCACGGCGATCGCCGCCGGCTGCCGGTTCGCCGACTGCCGCCACGATCGCGAGCCCGGCTGCGCGGTCCACGCAGCCCTCGCCGACGGGAGGCTGAGCCAAGATCGCCTCATGAGCCATCGCAAGCTCGAGAGGGAGGCCGCCCACGTCGCCCGCTCCGGCGACCGGCTGCTCCGGGAGGCCGAGCGCAGGCGCTGGAGGGCCATCAGCCAGGCGTCCAACCGGCACATGGCGGAGAAGTACGGGAGAGACCGGTGAGCGGTCCCGTGTACCGCCCGTATCGCGGGGTCGAGGATCTGGCCGGCATGGTGGAGGCGAGCACCCGCCTCCGCACCCGTCTCGGGCTGGTGGAGGGCATCAACCTCGCGGCCATGGAGCACCGCTACACCCATCTCGTCAACTCCGATCCGCTGGCGGATTGCCTGATCGCGGAGCGGGACGGGGCGACAGTCGGCTACACCCGGACGGAGTGGCACGACCTGGCCGACGGCGACCGGACCTACGACACGACGACCGTCGTCGAGCCAGCGGCCTGGGGCCTCGGCATCGGGGATGCGTTCCTCGCCTGGAGCGAGGCGCACCTTCGGGTGACGGCGGCGACGCACACCCGGGACCGACGGCCGTGGTACTCGGCCCACGCCGACGACGGGGACCAGGAGTCGGTCGGAGCGCTGGAAGGTCGGGGCTACGAACCCGTACGGTGGGACGCCGAGATGCTCCGGCCGGGCCTGGCCGATCTCCCCCCGGTCGTCGTCCCGGACGGCTATTCGATCCGCGTGCCGGAGGAGGACGAGCTGCCGGCCGTCTTCGAGCTGATGGTGACCGCCTTCGACGAGCACTGGGGGGAGTGGGACGTCGGGGATCAACGGTTCGAGGACTGGGCGGCCGATCCCCGCTTCCGCCGCGACCTCGCCGTCGTCGTGTGGCAGGGAGACGCACCCGTGGCCTGCCTCAGCACCTATCTCGAGCCGGCGCCGGACGGTTCCGTCCGGGGATACCTCGAGTCGCTCGCGACGCACCGGGGCCACCGCCGCCGTGGCCTCGGCCGGGCAGCCATGGCCGAGAGCCTCAGGCGCCTCCGGGACGCCGGTGCCGGGAGCGCCTGGCTGGCCGTCGACATGGACAACCGCAACCAGGCCCTCACCCTGTACGAGTCATGTGGCTTCCACGTTGCCACCCGCAGCGCGCACTACCGCAAGCCGTTCACGCACACGCCATTCGCGCAGAGCCGTTCGAGCGCAAGCCATTCGAGCCCGGGGAGGACCGCAGGTGAACACAGCTACAGCATCGATTCCGGGGCTCGCGCTCCGGCAGGCGACCGCCGCCGACTGGGACGCGATGGCGGAGGCGATGAACCGCGCCTACCGCGCCGACGCCATCGACGAGGTCAGGACCAGCGAGGAGCTGGCCGCCGACCACCTCGAGTCGGACTCGTTCCATGTCGGGCGGGACGTCCTGCTCGCGGAGCTGGACGGGACGCTGGTCGGGTTCTCGATGGCGTACCGCGTCGTCCGCGACGGCACCCTCACCGCGGAGTCCTGGGGGATCGTCGTTCCCGAGCATAGGCGTCGGGGCATCGGGACGACGCTCTTCAATGCCAACCGCGAGCGGCTGGTGGTGGAGTGTGCGGCCGATCCCCGGCCGGGACCCCGGGAGATGCGGTGCTTCGCGCTGGACCAGGAGACGGGCAGCCGGGCGCTGTTCGAGGCACAGGGCTTCGTCTCGATCCGCTACGGGTTCGAGATGCGCAGGTATCTGACGGGAGCCCTCCCGGACCATTCGCTCCCGGACGGGCTCGAGATGCGCCCGGTCACGCTGGAACAGCACCGGACGATCTTCGACGCCGACAACGAGGCGTTCGAGGACCACTGGGGCAGGCGCGTCCCGACCGAGGAGGACTTCCAGGTCCTGTTCCACGGGCCGGATGCCGATCCGTCGCTGTGGTGCGTCGCGTGGGACGGCGACCGGGTCGCGGGCGTCGTGATGAACGCCATCTTCCGGGCGGAGAACGAGACCCTGGGCATCCGGCGCGCCTGGATGGAGCATGTCTCCGTGCGGCGCCCATGGCGCGGCCGGGGTGTCGCGAAGGCCCTGTGCGCGGCCTCGTTCCGCGTGCTCCGGGACCGGGGCATGGACGAGGCCTGGCTCGGCGTGGACGGCTCGAACCCGACGGGCGCGGTCCGCCTGTACGAGGGCCTGGGCTTTGGCGTCACGCGCCGGTGGCAGGCGTATGGACGCCCGCTCGACGGACCCGCGCCCGCCGGCTGGGGGCCGATCGTCTCAGCGCCGGAGGGCTGAGGCCGGAGCCGGAGGGCTGAGGCCGGAGGCCGAGGGCGCGGAGTGAGGCGCAGGGCTGAGGCCGGAGCCGCAGGGCCGAGGCCGGAGGCCGGAGGGCGCGGAGTGAGGCGCCAAAAGCCACGACGTCGCCCCTGCCGGCGCTCGTCCGGGGTCCCGCCGCCTCTGTCGACGTGTGTTCGTGGCGCCGCAGACCACGAAGGCACCCGCCGGGCCATTCAGAACCCGTGAGAACCCACGTTCGTGGCGCCACAGACCACGGAGGCACCCGCTGGGAGCGTCCGGAGCCCGAGACCGGCGCTTTCGTGGCGCCACAGACCACGGAGGCATCGGCGGGAGCCACCGGAGCCGGAGACCGGCGCTTTCGTGGCGCCACGGACCGCGGCCGGGCCTCGGACGGGCAGGCGGCGGTCGCGGCCGGGCATCGGACCAGGAGCCTGGCGCACGGGTGTCGCTACGACATCGGGCGTGGACGCCTGCTGGCGTTCGGACAGCTGGCGTGCGAGACACCCGCGATCGCGAGAACATGTGCGGATGCGGGTGTCCGGGATCGTCGTCGCGTCGGTCGCGCTCGTGGTCGCGGTGGCCGCCTGTGGCTCGGGCACGATCGCATCACCGGTGGCCACGCCCGCCCCGCCCACGTCAGCGGCGACGCATGCCGGTCCATCCGCACCGGCCCCAAATGCGTCCGCACCGACCGCAGCCGCACCGATCACGCCTGAGCCGGCCACGGCCGTGCCGCTGACCCCCGCAGCGATCACGCCCGAACCGACACGCGCGGGCCCTTTCACGCTACGGTCCGGGGCGTTCGCCGCCGGCGGCCCGATCCCGTCGCGCTACACGTGCGACGGCGCCGACATCTCCCCCGACCTGTCCTGGACGGGCGTGCCGGACGGCACCGAGGCTCTGGTGCTCGTCGTCGACGACCCGGATGCCGGCGGGTTCGTCCACTGGATCGTGCTGGACATGCCGCCCGACCAGGCGTCGCTCGCCCGCGGGGCCGGGAAGGCGGGCGGATCGCTCCGGCAGGGAACCAACGACTTCGGTGCGGCCGCCTGGGGAGGTCCCTGCCCGCCGTCCGGGGAGCACCGCTATCGATTCGCGCTCTATGCGCTCACCTCGCCGCTCGGGCTCCGCGATGCGTCTGGGCCTGGCGAGGTTCGCGATGCGCTCGACCGGTCACGAGTGCTCGGCAAGGCCGTCCTCGAGGCGAACTACCGGCGGGGAGGCTGACGGGGGCGGTAAATCGCGGCGGTGAACGAACGGGGGTGAACGAACGGCGGTGAACGTCGGCGATGATTGGCGGCGGGCACGAGCGGTCGCGTGTCATTACCGCGGAGGCGTTCCCCTACCGCGCCGGCCGGGGCGCTGCCTCCTGAAACGGGCCCGAGGCGGTCTTGGGCGTTGCCGACCGGGACCTCAGAACGGCAGCCGGCCCTCGCGCTTGACGAGGTCCATCCACACGCGCTCGCGCCCGATCGTCGTCGCGGCTCCATGGCCGGGCAGCACGCGAAGGCGGTCATCGAGACTCGACAGCCGGGCGATCGAGCCGGCCATCTCCGCGGGGGAGCCGCCGGGGAGGTCGACGCGTCCCCAGCCGCCCGGGAACAGCGTGTCACCGCTGAACAGCAGGCCCTCGTCCTGTGCGAGAAGGCAGACCGATCCCTCCGTGTGGCCGGGCGTGTGAAGGACGCCGAGGCGGATCGCGCCGAACCGGATCTCGCCACCCTCGGCGAGCTCCACGGCCGGCACCGAGGGGATGATCGGAAAAGGGGCATACAGCGGCTTCGGGTCCTCGAGGCGGTGGCGGTCGGCAGGGTGGACGGCGATCGGGGCACCCGTGTGGGCAGCGACCGAGGCGTTGTCCCCGATGTGGTCCCAGTGCCCGTGCGTGCTGACGATCAGTCTGAGGGTCCAGTCGCGCTCTTCGATCGCGCCGGCGATCCAGGCCAGGGACGGCGTCGCCGTGTCGATGGCGATCGCCTCGCGCGTTGACGGATCCGCGAGGATATAGACGTTGGTCGCGACCGGCCCGATGACCGCGTGGAGGTGCTCCATGGCCCCAGTCTTGCACGTCGGGCGGGTGGCTGAGCAAAGGCGGGAGGTCCGGCCCTGTGCCGGGGGCGGTCCGGGGATCAGACTCGGCGAGAGAGGTGATCGGAGATGACGTCCGTCGTGCACACGAAGACCAGGATCACCCCCTGGGACGACCCAGAGTTCGTGCGTGCATTCGAGCGGGCCCGCGCGACCGTCATGCAGGACGAGATCGCCGACGTTCCCCTCGCCGCGGCGAAGGTGCAGCGACTGCTCCGTGAGGCCGGTTACCCGCACGCGCGAGTTGATGTCGATCGGACCGTCGCGGAGGCCATCGACCGGGTCACTCACTGGGTGGTGACGCGCGACGGCTAGCCGCACCCCGCGAACCCGGTCGGAGCAGGCGTCGAGCGCACGGGTCGGGGTCGACCCGGGGGCGCGCGGGTCAGCAAGAACGGCTCGTCAGAAGAACGGCTCGTCAGCCTGCCTCGAGCTTCGCCCGGATGCAGTCGAACGTCTGGCCGATCATCTTGTTGGCCGTGCCCTCGATCATGCGCGCTCCCACCGAGGCGAGCGTCCCCGATATCGTCACGTCCGCGGACCAGTCCATGGTCGTCGGACCCTCGGGGGGGCCGGCGAGCGCCATGGTCGCGGTGGCATCCACGGCGGACCCGGGCGCCTGTCCGTGTGCCGAGAGCACCGCCAGGTCGGGCTCCACGCGCTCCGCGACCGTCATGTCGACCGTGAACCGCGCCGAGATGAACCCGACCCCGACCTTGGCCTTCGCCTTGAAGTGGTCGGCGTCGATCGCCTCGATGGACTCGACGCCCGGCCCGCAGGAGCCCACCTGGTCCGGGTCCATGAGGAAGGCCCACACGCGGTCGCGGGGCGCGGCGATCGGGACGGTGCCCTTGAACTGCATCGGCTTCTCCCGAACGTGGCGGTGGGTCAGGCACCGGTGGACGGCGACGGGGTGAGGTAGGCCGTGGGCTCCTGCATGAACGCGGTGCGGCAGCCCATCCGGCAGAACGCGTACACGACGCCGTCGTGCTCCGCCAGGTGACGCGCGTGGTCCCGGTCGACGGTCATCCCGCACACCGGGTCCACCAGCACGATGTCGTCGATCGACGGGACGGTCGCGACGTCCGGAGCGGCCGTCTCGCCCGCGAGCGTCGCCGGTCCCGGCGACGCCACGAACGGCGCCCGGCCGTGCCGTACCTGCACCAGCTCGGCCAGGATCGACAGGGCGATCTCCTCCGGCGTGTCGGCGCCAAGGTCGAGACCCGCCGGCGCCCGCAGCGCCGCGAGGCGATCCTCGGGGATCCGGCCCTCGTCGTGCAGCCACGCGCGCACGACCGCCGCCCGGGTCGGTGACGCGACCAGCCCCACGTAGGCTACGTCGCGGCGCAGTGCCGCGGCGAGCGCCTCCTCGTCCCAGACGCCCTGCGTCGCGACGACGACGTACGGCGCGACCTCCGGATCGATCCGGGCGAGGGCGGTCTCCGTCGACACCCGTTCCGCGCCCGGGAACGCGTCGGGGGCCGCGACCGGGTCGAACACGGACACGCGCCACCCGGTGGCGGCGCCGAGGACCGCCAGCGCGCCCACGATCGGCGTGGTGCCGGCGACCCACAGGGCGGGCGCGGGGAGGTGCGGTTCCACGTAGATCTCCAGGGTTCCGCCCGAATGGCAGGTCATCACCAGCTCCACCACGCCGTCGGCCCGGCGCCCCTCCCCCGGCGCCGACTTCGACAGGCGCAGGAGGCGAGGCTGCCCGTCGGCGAGCGAGCGCAGGGCCTCGCGGACGACCACGGGCTGGGCGCAGCTCCCGCCGACCCAGCCCTCGATCGTGCCGTCCGGGTGGACGATGCCGGTCGCCCCGGGTCGCGCGGAGGTCGGCCGCTGGACCGCCACGACGGTGGCGACCGCGAACGTGCCTCCGGCGGCCTCGAGCTCCGCGACCCGGCGGAACAGGCTTCGTCCGGGCATGGCGTCAGGCCAGGCCATTCTCGTGGAGGATGGCCCAGACCTTGTGGGGCGTGATCGGGATGTCGATGTTGGTCACCCCGAGGTGGGCGAGCGCGTCCACGACCGCATTGGCGATCGCGGGCGGCGCGCCCACGGTGGCCGACTCCCCCACCCCCTTCGCGCCCAGCGGGTGGTGCGGCGACGGCGTGATCGTCTTGCCCGTCTCCCAGGCAGGGGTCTCGAGCGCCGTCGGCAGCAGGTAGTCCATGAACGTGCCGGTGAGGTTGTTGCCCTGGGCGTCGTACACGATCTCCTCGTACAGCGCCGGAGCGAGGCCCATCGTCAGCCCCCCGTGGATCTGGCCGTCGACGATCATGGGGTTGATGATGTTGCCGCAGTCGTCGATGGCAACGAACCGCCGGATCGCGACCTGGCCCGTGCCCTTGTCGATGTCCACGACGCAGATGTAGCTGCCGAACGGGAACGTCAGGTTGGGCGGGTCGTAGTAGTCGGTCGCCTCGAGGCCGGCCTCCATCCCCGCCGGGTGGTTGGTGTACGCGGCGAACGCGAGCTCGGCGATCGTCTTGAACCGGTCGGGTGAGCCGCGCACGCTCCACCGGCCGCTGGTCCACTCGAGGTCGTCCGCGCTGCACTCGAGCAGGTGGGCGGCGAGATGCCGCGCCTTCTCGCGGATCTTGCGGGCCGCGATGGCCGCGGCGGCCCCCGCGGTGGGCGTGGACCGGGACGCGTACGTGCCGAGGCCGTACGGCGCCGTGTCCGTGTCGCCCTCTTCGACCTTGACCTTCGAGGCTGGGATCCCCAGCTCCTCGGCCACGATCTGGGCGAACGTCGTCTCGTGCCCCTGGCCCTGGCTCTGGACGCCGAGGCGGATGATCGCCGAGCCCGTCGGATGGACCCGGATCTCGGCGGAATCGAACATCTTGATGCCGATGATGTCGAAGTCGTGGGACGGTCCGGCGCCCACGATCTCGGTGAAGCTGCTGATCCCGATACCCATGAGCTCGCCGCGGGCGCGCTTCTCGGCCTGCTCGCGGCGCAGGTCGGCGTAGCCGATGGTGTCGAGCGCCTTCTGCAGGGCAGCGTGGTAGTCACCCGAGTCGTAGTCCCACCCGGTCGGGGTGTGGTACGGGAACTGGTCCTTCCGGATGAAGTTCTTCATCCGGAACTCGGCGGGGTCCATCCCGATCACGCGCGCCGCCTCGTCGACGAGCCGTTCGATCGTGTGGACCGCCTCCGTCACCCGGAACGAGCAGCGGTAGGCGACGCCACCGGGCGGCTTGTTGGTGTAGGCGGCGTCCACCTCGACGAACGCCTGGGGCATGTCATACGAGCCGGTGATCACGTTGAACAGGCCGGCCGGGTACTTCGACGGATCCGCGGCGGCATCGCTGTACCCGTGGTCGGCGAGCGTCTTGACCCGGAGGCCCGTCATGGTGCCGTCGTTGTTGAGCCCAAGCTCGGCGTGGACGTGGTAGTCCCGCGCGAACGAGTCCGCCTGAAGGTTCTCCGAGCGGTCCTCGATCCACTTGACCGGCCGGCCGATCGTGAGCGAGGCGACGATGGCGCAGACGTAGCCCGGGTAGACCGGGACCTTGCCACCGAAGCCGCCGCCGATGTCGTGCGTCTTGACCCGGATCTGCGACTCGGGGATCCCGGACACGAGGCTGATGACGGTGCGGTAGACGTGCGGCGCCTGGCTCGTGACGTGGAAGTCCAGGTGCGAGCGGACCGGGTCCCAGTCCGCGATGCAGCCGCACGTCTCGATCGACGCCACGTGGATCCGCGGGATGTAGACGTCGATCGGGACGACCCGGTCCGAGGCGGCGAGCGCCGCGTCGGTGGCCGCCCGGTCCCCGGACTCCCAATGCCAGATCTGGTTGGTCGGCTTGTCCGGCCCACGGTCCGGCCGCAGGAGCGGGGCGTCCGGCTCCAGGCTCTTGAACGGGTCCATGACCACCGGCAGCGGCTCGTAGTCGACGTAGACCGCGGCGATGGCATCGGCCGCCTGGTAGCGCGTCTGCGCGATGACGGCGGCGACCTCCTGGGACTGGTACATGACCTCGTCGACCGGCAGCACCATCTGCTTGTCACCGGCGAGGGTGGGCATCCAGTGGAGCCCTGCCTTCTCGAGGTCCTTGCCCGTGATCACCGCCAGGACCCCGGGCATGGCGAGCGCCTCGGTCGCATCGATGGACTTGATCTTCGCGTGGGCATATGGGCTGCGGACGATGTCCATCCACACCATCCCGGGCAGGACCACGTCCTCGATGTACTCGCCCTGGCCGCGGATGAAGCGCGGATCCTCCTTGCGCTTCATCGAGTGACCCATCCCCGAGACCTCGGGGGTCGTCGTGGGCGCCTGCGCCTCGGTCGTCATGGTCGTCTCCTCGGGCTCAGGCGGACGCCACGCCGACACCCGCGGCCTCGTCGGCGCGGAGCTCGGCGGCACCCTGCTGGATCGCCTTGACGATGTTCACGTAGCCCGTGCAGCGGCACAGGTTGCCGGCGATCCCGGTGCGGATCTCCAGCTCGGTCGGATCCGGGTTCTCGCCCAGAAGCCAGGCCGACTGCATGATCATCCCCGGGGTGCAGAACCCGCACTGGAGCCCGTGCTGGTCCCAGAAGGCCTGCTGGAGCGCGTGGAGCTTGCCCGCCTGCTCCATGCCCTCGATCGTCCTGATCGACGACCCGTTGGCCTGGACCGCGAGCATGGTGCACGACTTCGCGCTGCGCCCGTCCACGTGGACCGTGCAGGCGCCGCAGTTGCTCGTGTCGCAGCCGGTGTGCGTGCCGGTGAGGCCGAACACGTCCCGCAGCAGGTGGACGAGCAGCAGGCGCGGCTCGACGTCGGCCTCGCGCACCTCGCCGTTGACGGTGACCGACACGTGCTGGGTGGTCATCACTCGACTCCTGTGCCGTACGCGCGAGCGCGCTCGGCGGCGACCCGGAGGGCACGGACGGTGATCTCGGCCACCATCGCGCGCTTGTACGCGGCGGGACCGTGGCCGTCGTCGACCGGGCGGCTCTCGGCCGCCGCGGCGGCGCCGGCGGCGCGGAACGTCTCCTCGGTCGGGGTGCCGCCGGCGAGGGCTGCCTCGGCACCGGTGGAGGCGAACGGTGTCTCGGCCACCGCCGTGAGCCCGATCCCCGCCTGGCCGATGCGCCCGTCGGGCGCGAGCCGCAGGACCGCCGCGGCACCGACCGTCGCAAAGTCACCGGCCCGCCGCTCCAGCTTGACGTACGCGCCACCCGAGCTGGGGGCTCGCCGCGGGAGCCGGATCTGCGTCAGGACCTCGGTGGGCCCGATCGCCGTGGTGAAGGTGTCGAGGAAGAACTCGCGGGCCGGGATCACGCGCTCGCCCGCCATGCTCCGGCAGACGAGGGACGCCCGCGTCGCGATCAGCACCGCCGGCCAGTCGGACGAAGGATCGGCGTGCGCGCACGACCCGCCGATGGTCCCCCAGTTGCGGACCTGCGGGTCGCCGATCCCGCCCGCCGTGTCCTCCAGCAGGGGCAGGTGGTCGCGAACGATCGGGTGCTCGAGGATCTGGCGGTGGGTCGCCCGGGCTCCGATCCGGATCCCGTCGTCCGTCTCGGTGATCCCGTCGAGGCCGTCGACCGCCTGCAGGTCCACGAGGAGGGCGGGCTGGGCGAGGCGGAGCTTGATGAGGGGGAGCAGGCTGTACCCACCCGAGAGGATCTTCGCCTCCCCCTCGCGGTCCCTCAGGATCCGCAGGGCCTCGTCCAGGGAGCCCGGACGGACGTAGTCGAACTGGCCGGGGATCATGCGCAGCCAACCCTCCTTCCCGCGTCGGGGCGGGACCGATGTCGGGCACGCCACCAGGGCCAACCCGGCGATGCCGTGACGGACCGGACCGGCCCACGGTCGGGACGCGGCCGCGTTACGGTCTGGGTACGCCGGGGTTGCGATTCCGCGGAATGGTGTCGCAGCCTCGGCGGGGTGTCTACCTAGAGTTCCGCAGGTTTTGTGTTCAGGATTTCTTTGCCGACGGAGGTCGGGAGGGTCAACTCGCGTCGAGCGAGTCACGCAGGCGCCGCCACGCGGCGACCATCAGCTCCTCGTGACGCAGGCCGAACTCCAGGGTCGCACGGAGGTACGGGTCCATCGGCACGCGGGCCGCGGCGGTGTATGCCGCGAGGCGGGCATCGTGCTGGCGGACCTGACCGTCGCACAGGCGACGGACGTCGTCGGGTGAGGCGAGGCTCGCGAATGCCAGCTTCAGCAGGCCGGGATCGCGGACCTGGGCGGGCTCCTCGGTCGGGCTGGCCAGCCAGCTCTCGACGGCCGTGCGGCCGCCGGCAGTGACCGCGAACCTGCGCCGCCGCCGGCCGCCTGGCTCCTGCTCCTCCGCCAGCAGGCCGACCGACGCCAGGCGTGCGGCCTCCTTGTACACCTGCGCGTGCGGGAACGGCCAGAGGAACCCGACCGAGCGGGCGATGGCGCCTTTGAGGTCGTACGCGGTCATCGGGCCCGCTGCCGCCAGGAGGCCGAGGATCACGTATGAGCTGGGACCGAGCGTCGCATCCACCGTCCGGAGCTCAGGCGAGCTGCGCGGCCGCGGTGAGGAGCAGGACGACCGCGCCGAGGACGCCCATCCCCCCGGACGCCCGGGCGATCGGGCGCAGGTCGCGGGCGTCGGTCGAGGGCACGACGGCCGGGCTCCACCACGTCCCGGCCACCCTCGGGACGAGGACCCGGTCGATGACCAGGCCGAGCGCGACCATGGCGACGACGACGACGTGCTTGACCACGATCAGGATCGCCCAGGTGGAGGCCGCCAGGTTCCCGAAGCCGTCGTAGCTCGGCGACGTGAACATGAGGACCACGCCGGTCACGATGAACATCACGATCGAGCCGAGGATCCAGGGGAGCGCCCGCCGCTCCAGGAGCGTGATCACCCGACCCGGTTCCGGCGCGCCGCCCGACGACAGCCATGGCAGCACCACCAGCCACAGCGTCGCGTAGTACCCCAGCACCACCACGATCGCGACCGTGTGGATCCAGGTAGCCCCGAGGACGAGTGTGCTCATGCGGACCGGACCTCTGATCATCTGCTATGGACCGTCCAGAGTATACGATGACGCGGGACCGCGGTCAACCCGGGAAGCAGGTGGAGGTCAACTCGGGAGCGGGCAGAGTCCGTCGGGAAACAGGCGGAGGTCAGCCGGGAGCGGGCGGCCGCCGCCAGCTGACGATGCCGAGCGAGCCGGCCGGTCGGTCCGTCAGGGTCCAGGCGCCGGCGCGGTGGGTGATCATGTCGGGCAGCACGGCCCGGAAGTGAAGGTCCTTGGCCCCGCCCTCGGTGATGAACAGCTGCCGGCGCAGGAACGCGGTCAGCGCATCGACCGAGTCGAACGAGCGCGGCGAGCGCTCGACGCGGACGATGTCGGTCTCGCGGCCGCTGGGCATGGAGCAGCTCCACGAATTCCGGCAGCGCCGGCAGCGGGCACCCGCTCCTCGCCGTGGACCATCGGCCAGAACGGGTCCGCGACCGACGCCGGGCTGCGGTCCGTCAGGACGGCGACGCACCGGTCCCTCGTCGCCGCCTCCATCGCCGCCAGGAACGGACCGATGTCCTCGATGTCGTAGCCGACATGGGCGATGAGCGAGACGTCCGCCGCGGGCAGCGGCTCCAGCAGGGCGAGCGACTCCGGCCACGCGCCGGCGACGACGCGGAGGTTGGCCAGGCCGTGCTCGTCGATTGCCGGTCGCGCATGGCGCGTCGCATGCTCGGCGAGGGCTCGACGGCGATGACCTCGCGCGACGCGGAGGGCGAGCGGCAGCGCGTAGCGGCCGGCGCCGGCGCCGATGTCGAGCCAGCGGTCTCGTCGGGCATCGCCAGGTCGATGCAGCACGTCGAGCGCCGGCTCGCCGGTCCGCCGCGGGTCGGCGACGAACAGGCTCGAGACCGGCGCGTAGAAGTCGCCGGTCGACGGACCTCGCGGAGGCGCTCTGACCTGCTCGCGGTTGGCGCGGACGCGCTCGCCCAGGCGCCTCGAGCTCGGCGGCGGTCGCAGTCGTCATCGCCTCACGATGCGTCGAGCCGGATCCGCGGCGTCGTGGAGCCGCGCGAGGTCGTCCGGGCGTGTCGACGTCGGGGTTCGCGCCGGCGACCGCCACCTCGGCGACGAGGTCCGGGTCGAGCGAGGAGCAGCGGGCCGAGGCCGCGGTCGCCGAGAGCCCGGCCGCGAGCGCCCAGGCGGCGCGGCGCACGAGCACGGGGTTGGCAGCCCCGTCGTCGGCGTAGCCGGCGCGGACGATCGGCCGGCCGCGTCGTCTCGGCGGCGGCCAGCGACCGCGTCGATCACCGGCCGGGCGCACGGCGGGCTGGTCGCCGAGGAGCACGAGGACGGCGTCGACGGTCCGGTCCTCCGCGGCCGGCGTCCAGCCCGATGCGCAGCGAGCTCGACAGGCCGTCCAGCGGCCGCGGGTTGACCTCGATCCGCTCCGTCGCGCCAGTCGATGCCGTCCTCGATCGCGGCGGCCTCGTGCGCCGAGCACCACGACCACGTCCTCGATGCCCGGCCGCCGCCACGGCGTCGAGGACGTGCTCGAGCAGCGGCCGGCCCGTCGAGCGGCGCGAGCATCTTGGCGGAGCCGAACCGGCTCGGCCGCCGCCGCGCGGACGAGCGGCGATCCACCGCGCCGTCAGGCCCTCATCGCCGGCGGCGGTCTCGCGCTCGCGGGCCAGCGTCCCGCATCGGGCGACCCGATCCCGCCCCGCCGCTCGGCGACGATCTCGGCCATGATCGCGAGGGCGGTCTCGGCCGGCTGCGCGGCCGCCGAGGTCCAGGCCGATCGGCCCGCGCAGCCGGTCGAGCTCGTCGTCGGCGCGACGCCCGCCTCGAGCAGCCGGGCCCGGCGGTCGGCCTGGGTCTTGCGCGAGCCGACCGCCCCGACGTAGCGGCAGCCGCGGCGCGAGCGCCGCGACGATCGCCGGCTCGTCGAACTTCACGTCGTGGGTCAGGACCGCGACCGCGTCGGCCGGTCCAGGCCGATCTCGTCGGCGACCTCGTCCGGCCAGCCGACGAGCAGCCGGTCGACGTCCGGGAAGCGCGCCTCGGCGTCGCGAACGGCCGCCCGGCCGTCGATGACGACGGTCTCGTAGCCCAGCTCCTTCGCCAGCCGCACGAGCGTCCGGGCCACCTCGACCGCGCCGACGACGACGAGCCGCGGGCGAACCGGGTAGGCCTCGACGAAGAGCTGGCGGCCCGCCGATCTCGACGTCCGCGACACGCCCGTGCGTGAGCGCCTCGACGCGCGGCCTCGACGAGCAGCGCGTCCAGGGCCGGGTCGCCGAGCGCGCCCGTCGAGGCGGCCGTCGTCGTGGACCGACGAGCGCCGCCGCCGGCGTCGCTCCCCGTCCCGGCGCGTGCGGGCCCGAAGTCCGGCGGCGGCGCGTCCGCGGGGAGCGGCGTCACGACGCCCGGCCGTCACCGCGCCCCTCGCGCGTCTCGCGCGCGGCGAGTCGGCGACCTGCGGGACCGCGGGCTAGATCAGCACGTCGATCGTCCCGCCGCACGCCAGCCCGACGTCCCATGCCTGCTCGTCGCTGATCCCGTAGCGGATCACCCGCGCGCGGCCGGTCTTCCGCGCGGCCCGCTCGATCTCCTCGGCGGCGGCGCCCTCGACGCAGCCGCCGCTGACGGAGCCCGCGATCCGGCCGTCGTCGGCGTGACGAGCAGGACCGCGCCCTCCGGCCGCGGGGCGCTGCCGAACGTCCGGACGACCACCGCCCGGCCCACGCCCGACGTCCCCGGCCTCGGCGCGCCAGGCGTCCAGCGGTGTCCAGCAGCTCGTGCATCGGCGGGTACCTCCGGTCCGGCGTCAGGTGCAGCGGACGCGCCGTCGGGCCGGCGGCCAGGGGCGGCCGTTCGAGCGGCGCGCGGCGGCGCGGTGTCGGGCGGCCGGCGCAGCCCCAGCGGACGGCGTCACGGTGGTGGCGTGCGTGACCGCCGTCCCGCGCCGCGCCGGATCCCTGCGAAGCCCCCGCCAGCAGTCTCGCCCAGGCGCTCAGCGAGGCGAGCGTGCCGGCCGGCAGGAAGTCGTCGATGAACGGGTAGGCCGCCTTCATCCCCGCGGCGAGCGGCTGGTAGCCGGGCGCGGACGCGAGCGGGTTGAGCCAGACGAGGCGGTGGCAGTTGCGGCGCAGGCGGGCGGTCTCGGCGGCGACGAGCGCCGGGTCGCCGCGGTCCCAGCCGTCCGAGACGACGATGACGACGCCGCTCGTCCGCAGCGTCCGGCGCGCCCAGTGGTGGTTGAACTCGCGGAACGACTCGCCGATCCGCGTCCCGCCGGCCCAGTCGGTCACGCTGTCGGCGACCCGGGCGAGGGCCCGGTCCCGGTCGCGGTCCTTCATCAGCCGCGTGACCCGGGTCAGCCGCGTCCCGAACACGAAGGACTCGGTGCTGACCTCGATGGTGCGCGCGCAGCGCCTGGACGAACCGCAGCAGCAGCCGCGAGTGGCGCTCCATCGAGCCCGAGATGTCGCACAGGACGACGAGCTGGCGCGGCTCGCTTGACCGGCCGCCGCCAGACCCAGTCGGTCAGCTCGCCGGTGGCCGAGGTTGCGGCGGAACATCGCCCGCGGCGCGAGGCGGCCGGCCGTGGTGGTGCAGCTCGTAGCGGCGCGTCCGGCGCCGCTCGAGCCGCGGCCGAGGAGGTCGACGAGGCGCTCGGCGTCGCGCAGCTCGGCCGGCCGTCATCCGGTCGAAGTCGCGGTGGCGGAGCACCTCGCCGCGCGAGTAGGCGTCGGGCGAGACGCGTCTCGCCCTCGATCTCCGCGCCCTCGTCGGCGTCCTCGATCGACCTGGATGCCGGAGCCGGCGCGAGCTCCGTCATCGCCGCGTCGCTGGCCCTCGGCCGCTCTCGTCGGCGGACCGCGGGCTCGCCCTCCTCGCCGGCTCGGGTCGGCCGACGTCGAGGCGATCCGGCCGGCCGTCGGGGCAGCGTGCGGCCGCGCCGGCGCCAGAAGCGGTCGAAGACGCGGTCGTAGGTCTCCCGGTCGTCGCGCCGCCGGACGAACACGGCCGCACCGGCGTCGCGGACCGATCGTCCCGCTGCCCGATGTCGACGAGGCCGAGGGCGCGGGCGAAGTCGATCGCCGCGCCGAGGTCGACGTGCAGCCCCGCCGCCCGGAGCGCCCGCCCGAACCCGACCGCCTCCGCGAGCAGCCGCCGTCCGTCGACGTACTCGCCGGTCGGCGCGAGCAGGATCGGCGAGCCGGCGGGATCGGTCATCGGCGCCGTCAGGCCCCGGCGGCTTGCCTCGGCGAGGTAGCGACGGGCCGTCGCGCCGCGGACCTGGCGGATGTCCTCCTCGTACTTGAGGACGACGCCGAGCGTCTCGTCGACGAGGTCTCCGGGGACAGCTCGCGTGGCGCCCAGGGACAGGAGCGCTGCCGCCCAGTCGAGCGTCTCCGCGACGCCCGGAACCTTGGTCAGGTCGGCCGTCGCGGAGGCGGTGGACGAAGGCCACGACGTCGCGGGCCAGCGCTGCCGGGGCGTCCGGCACGCGCGCGGCGACGATCTCGAACTCCTTGGCCGCGGACGGGTAGTCGATCCAGTGGTAGAGGCAGCGGCGCTTGAGCGCGTCGTGGACCTCGCGCGTCCGGTTGGACGTCAGGACGACCCGCGGCGGCCGGCTCGGCCCGGATCGTGCCGATCTCGGGGACGGTGACCTGGAAGTCCGACAGGATCTCGAGCAGGTACGCCTCGAACTCCTCGTCGGCCCGGTCGATCTCGTCGATCAGCAGGACCGGCGCCTCGCCATCCGTCGCCTCGAGCGCCTGGAGGAGCGGGCGCTTGAGGAGGAACTCGGGCCCGAAGATGTCGTGGGCCGTGGCCTTGTCGATCTCGCCGCGCGCCTCGAGCAGCCGGATCTCGAGCATCTGGCGCGGGTAGTTCCACTCGTAGACCGCGGTGTTGACGTCGAGGCCCTCGTAGCACTGGAGGCGGATGAGGCGCGTGCCGAGGCTCGCCGCCAGCACCTTCGCGAGCTCCGTCTTGCCGACGCCGGCCTCACCCTCGAGGAGCAGGGGCCGCCCGAGCTCGAGCGCGAGGAACACGGTCGTCGCGAGCGAGCGGTCGGCGATGTAGCCGTGGTCGCGGAAGACGTCCGTGATGCCGTCGATCGAGCGCGTCGCCTCCGGGCGGTCCGCGCGCGACCGGGTCCGTTCGGTGGCCGCGACGGCGGCACGTGCGGGCGGCTGGTCTGATCCCATGGGGGGCGATCCTACACCGGACCGCTCAGCCACCGGGTGCGTCGAGGTCGCGGGCATAGGCGGGGAAGCGGAACCGCTGGTCCCGGTCCAGGATGCCGCCGTGCGCGAGGCGGGCGACCGTCGCCGCCGTGGGCGGCTGGCCGCCACCAGCCTTGGCAGCAGGAGGTCCGCGGCGGTGGCCTTCGAGTAGGCGCCGCAGCTGGGCAGGCCCACGACGGCGGCCCGCTCGACGACGGCGAGCCAGAGCATGGAGCCCGGGTGCGACGGCACACCGTGGCGGACGATCCTGCCGCCCAGCGCTTCGACGGCGGCGAAGAAGGTGTCCCCGGGATCGGTGCTGGCGCCGCCGGCCGTGAGCACGATGTCGGCACCCGCCGGTCCGGAGGCCACCGCGGCGGCGAGCGCGGCGGTGACGGTCGCGCCGTCGTCCGGGACGTAGGCGAACGACCCGACCGTGGCCCCCAGGCCGTCGGCCTTGGCCCGCACCGACGCCTCGAACCGGGTCCGCGCCGGGCCGGTGACGTGCTCCTTGACCAGGACCGCGATCCGGACAGGGCGGAAGGCCCGGACCCCGACCAGCGGGCCACCCCTCCGTGCGATGGCCTCGCCCGCCGCCAGGACCGCGCCCTGGACGAGGTGGGGGCCGATCTTGACGCTCGCGACCATCTCGCCGGGCCCGACGGACCGGCCGTCGAAGACGGTGAACACCTCGAGCGGGTCGAGCCGGTTGAGCCGCTCGAGGGCGGCGATGCGGACCTCGACGACGCCCGCGACGGTGGCGACGAGATCGACCCGCGACTGGGCCGGCCCGCGCAGGGTCACGCCCCCTCCCCCGCCGGCGACGGCGGTCGCGAGGCGGATGCCGGCCTCGTCCTCGTGCACCTCGCCGGCGATCGAGGAGCAGCACCGTCACGGGCGGGCCCGGGGGCGCGGCGGCGACCGCCGCGAGCTCGTCCGGGCCGAGCCTGCGGCCCTTCGCGAGGCGCCCGCCCGCGACCGCGATGTCGCGCGTCAGGACCGCCCCGATGAGGCCGTCGGGCGCGGCGCGGCCCGGCACGATCCGCGCGAGCCGCACCTGCGGGATCCGGGGCCGTCTCAGCCGGCGCGCGCGAGGGCGGCCGCGATGGCGCGCCGGGCAATCACGGCGGCCATGGCCGACCGGTATTCGCTCCCCGCGTGGATGTCCGAGCTCACCGGGCGGCCGCCGACGACGAGCGCGGCCGCGGCGGCCAGCGCCGACGGTCCCCCGTCCGTGCCGACGAGCGCCGCCTCGGCCTCCGTCGCCCGGTATGGGTGGTCCGACACGCCCGTCACGCCGATCCCGGCCCACTCGATCACGTCGCCCGGTCCCACGGACACGACCGCCGCGACGCCGACCATCGAGTAGCCCGACGCCGGCTGGTCGAGCGACACGTACGCGGATCCCGCGTTGTCGCGTGGCGCCGGGAGCCGGATCTGGGTCAGCAGCTCGTCGGGGCGCATCGCCGTGGCGAACGGACCCTCGAAGAAGCCGTCCGCCTTGACGACACGCGTTCCGCCCGCCGACTGGAGGACGATCTCCCCGTCGAGCGCGAGCAGCACGGCGGGCAGGTCCGAGGCCGGGTCCGCGTGGGCGATCGACCCGCCGACGGTGCCCCGGTTGCGCACCTGGACGTCGCCGATGTTGGGCAGCGCGTCGCGCAGCGCGCCGTGGTGGATCGCCGGCGTGTCGGCGAGGTCCGCATAGGTCGTCAGCGCGCCCACGGCGAGGCGACCGTCGTCGAGCCGCTCGATGCCCCGCAGCTCGGCGAGCCGGCCGATGTCGACCAGGGTCGCCGGGTTCGCGAGCCGCAGCTTCATCAGCGGCAGCAGGCTCATGCCGCCGGCGATCACCTTCGCGCCGTCGTCCGAGCCGATGATCCGGAGCGCCTCGTCGACGCTGCCGGCCCGGGTGTACCCGAAGGCCGCCGGGATCATGCCTGGCCTCCCTTCGCGGCCTGGATCGCGCCCCAGACCTTCTGCGCCGTAAACGGCATGTCGAGATGGCGGATGCCCATGGGGCTCAGCGCGTCGATGACCGCGTTGGCCACCGCGGCCGTGCTGGCGATGCAGCCGGCCTCGCCGACGCCCTTGACTCCCAGCGGGTTGACCGGCGACGGCGTCACCGTCTCGTCAAGCTCGAACGCCGGGAGCCACGAGGCTCGCGGGAGCGCGTAGTCCAGCATCGAGCCCGAGAGCAGCTGGCCGTCATCGTCGTAGACCGCCTGCTCCCAGAGGGCCTGGCCGATGCCCTGCGCGATGCCGCCGTGGAGCTGGCCGTCCACGATCATCGGGTTGATCTTCTTGCCCACGTCGTCCACCGCGATGTACCGGACGAGGTCCACCACGCCGGTCTCCCGGTCGATCTCGACGATCGCGACGTGGGTCCCGAACGGGAATGTGCAGTTGGGGGTGTCGTGGTACGCCGTCTCGTCCAGGTAGGGCTCCATGCCCTCGGGGGTGTCGAACGCGAGGTCGAGCGCGAACGCGATCTCCTGGATGGTCTTCTTCTTGTCCGGCGAGCCCTTGACCCGGTACTCGGCGCCGTCGATCTCGATGTCGTCGGGGCTGGCCTCGAGCATGTGGGCCGCGTAGCGCCTCGCCTTCTCGCGGATCTTGGCCGCCGCCTTGAGCGCGGCGCCCGTGCCCACGTTCGACGTCCGGCTGCCGTACGTCCCGTAGCCGAACGGCGTCCCCTGGGTGTCGGAGTGCTGGACGACGATGTCCTCCATCGGCACGCCGAGCTCGTGGCTGATGATCTGCGCGTACGTCGTCTCGTGGCCCTGGCCCTGGGGCTGGGTGCCCATCGTGACGATTACCTTGCCCGTCAGGTGGACCTTGATGTTGGAGCTCTCCCACATCGCGGCGCCCCAGCCCTCGCCGACCGCGCCGATCCACTTCGACGGGGCGACGCCGCAGACCTCGATGTAGGTCGACAGGCCGACCCCGAGCAGCTTGCCCCGGGTCGCGGCCTCGGCCCTCGTCGCGGCCATGCCGGCGTAGCCCGCCATCTCGAGCGCCTTGTCCATGGCCGGCTCGTAGTTGCCGGAGTCGATGAAGATCTTCGACCCATTGACGGCCGTCAGCAGCCCGGACGGGTTGTCGTACGGGAAGGCATCGGGCGGCAGGAAGTTCCGGCGCCGGAGCTCCGCCGGGTCGATGCCCAGCTCGTCGGCGAGGAGGTCCATCGCGCGCTCGACGACATACGTCGCCTCCGGGCGGCCCGCGCCGCGGTATGCGTCCACGAAGGTCGTGTTGGTGTAGACCCCGGTGACCTCGCAGTAGACGTTGGGGATCTTGTACGGGCCCGAGAGGATCCGCCCGTAGAGCGTGGTGGGGATGCCGGGGCCGATCGTCGACAGGCGCCCGCCGAGGTTGGCATAGGTCTTGACCCGGAGGCCCTTGACCTGGCCGTCGCGGGTCGCCGCGGCCTCGAGGTACGTGATGTGGTCGCGGCCGTGGATCGTCGACTGGTAGTTCTCGCGGCGGGTCTCGACCCACTTGACCGGCCGGCCGCCGATGAGCTTGCTCGCAAACAGGACGAGCGCCATGTCGGCGTAGCAGAAGATCTTCGAGCCGAACGCGCCGCCGACGTCGGGGCTGATGCAGCGGAGCTTGTGCTCCGGGATGCCCATCGTGAAGATCCCGACGAGCAGGCGCTGGATGTGCGGCGTCTGGCTCGACATCCAGATCGTGTACTCGTCGGTGCCCGGGTTGTACCAGCCGATGTCGCCCCGGACCTCCATCGGGTTGGGGATGAGGCGCTGGTTGACGACGCGCTGCCGGACGACGACCTCCGCGTCCTCGAAGGCCGCGTCGGTGCCGGCCTTGTCGCCGACCGGCCACGTGAACACCACGTTGTTGGGGGCGTTCTCGTGGAGCTGCGGCGCGCCCGGCTGGGTCGCCTTCTCGGCATCGACCACCGCCGGCAGCGGCTCCCAGTCGACCTTGATCAGCTCCAGTGCGTCGACCGCCTGGGCCTCGGTGTCGGCCACGACGGCGGCGACGCCCTCGCCGGTCCACTTGACCGAATCGGTTGCGAGGACACGCGGCGTGTTGACGTTGTTCTGGAGCCCGGATGCACCGCCGGCCGGCCAGGCCATCGGCAGCGGGTTGTAGGGGATGTCGGCGCCGACGATGACCGCGTGGACGCCCGGGGCGGCCTTCGCCGCGCCGATGTCGATCGAGCGGATGTTGGCGTGGGCGTAGGGGCTCCGGAGGATGGCCAGGTGGGTCATCCCGGAGAGCTTGATGTCGTCCAGGTACCGGCCATTGCCTGTGATGAACCTCGGGTCTTCGACCCTCTTGACCCGGGCGCCGAGGACGTCGGTCGTCACGTCGATCCTCCTCAGGCCGTCGCGGCGACGGGAGCCCCGTCGCGCATGACGCGGGCCGCCTCGCGCACCGCGTTCACGATGTTGTGGTACCCGGTGCAGCGACAGATGTTGCCCTCGATCGCATGGCGGATCTCGGTGTCGGTGGGATCGCCGTTGTGGGCGATGAGGTCGGCGGCCGCCATGATCATGCCGGGGGTGCAGAATCCGCACTGGAGGCCGTGCTGCTCCCAGAAAGCATTCTGGATCGGGTGCAGGCCGGCGGCGCCGCTGAGCCCCTCGATGGTGGTGACGGTGCTGCCGTCGGCCTGGACGGCGAGCATGGTGCAGCTCTTGACGGCCCGGCCGTCGAGGTGGACGGTGCAGGCCCCGCACTGGCTGGTGTCGCAGCCGACATGGGTGCCGGTCAGGTTCAGGTCCTCGCGGATCACCTCGACCAGGAGGCGTCTCGGCTCGGCGTCCACCTCGCGGTGTTCGCCGTTCACCTCGAACGCGACGCGCACTTCGGTCACCGGGAAGACCTCCTCGCCGAACTTGGCGTGCACCCGTCCGTCGCCAGGCCGGGGCGCGTGACGGGTGCCGCAGGCCATATGACCCGGATTCGGGGGACCGATCGGACCGTCCCGGCCGGGTTCCCGGATGGTGGCAGGGTGTCGCGCGGGGCGCAAGACAGTTTCCGCAGGGTGGCACGGGCCGCCCTGGCCCCGTCGGGCGTTGGCGGCCGTCCTCGGCCGGCGGGCGCGTCCCGCCAGCGCCGCCTCAACCCGCAGCGGTGTCCCGGAGCGCCGCCTCAGGCTGCGGCGGTGTCCCGCAGCGCCGCCTCGAAGCCGTCGACCATCGTGTCGATCTCGGCCTCGGTGATGATGAACGCGGGCGACACCTGGAACGCGCCGCCGCGGACGGCGCGCGTCAGCACGCCGTGGCGTCGGGCCGCCGCGACCACGGCGTCGATGGCAGCCGGGTTCGCGGCGAGCACGTCGTCCGCGAGCTGGACCGCCCCGGTGAGGCCGACCGTGCGGACCTCGCCCACGAGCGGAGCATTCGCCAGCCTGCCCAGTCCGGCGGCGAGCACCGGCTCCAGGGTCCGGACGCGCCCGACGAGATCCTCGCGCTCGATGATGTCCAGGTTGGCGAGCGCCGCCGCGCAGGCCGTCGCGTGCCCCGAGTAGGTGTAGCCGTGCCGGAACACCGCTCCCGGGATCGGCTCGTCCCAGAACGGCGCCCGGACACGGGGGCCCGCGATCACGCCGCCCAGGGGCAGGTACCCGGATGTCACGCCCTTGGCGAAGGTGACGAGGTCGGCCTCGATGCCGTACCGCTGGCTGCCCCACCACCAGCCGGTCCGTCCGAACCCGGTGATGACCTCGTCGGCGATGAGCAGGATGTCGAACTGCCGGCACAGCTGCTGGACACCGGCGAAGTACCCGTCCTCGGGCGGGATCACGCCGCCGGCGCCGATGACGGGCTCCGCGATGAACGCCGCGATCTCCGCGCCGCGTGCGGCGAACAACGCCTCGAGCGCGTCGAGGTCGTGGGCCCCGACGTGGACGATGTCGCCGACCAGCGTGCCGTAGCCCGCGCTGTTGAGCGGGATGCCGCCGAGCGAGGTGCCGAACGCCGCCATGCCGTGGTAGGCGTGCTGGCGTGCGACCATGACGCGCTTCCCGGGCCGGCCGAGCACGTCCCAGTACCGTCGCGCGAGCTTGGCCGCCGTCTCGACGGACTCGGAGCCGCCGGACGTGAAGAAGACCGCGGCGTTCTCGACCGGGGCCATGGCCGCGATCCGTGCCGCCAGCCGGACGGTGGGCTCGGTCGTGTAGCCGCCGAAGGACGAGTAGGCGGAGAGCCGCCGGATCTGGGCGGCGACGGCGTCGGCGATCTCGCCGCGACCGTAGCCGACGTTGGCGTACCACAGGCCCGCCGTCGAATCGAGATAGCGGTTGCCGGACACGTCGGTGACCCAGGCGCCGTCGCCCTCGCGGATGACGAGCTCTGCGTCTTTCACGACGTGCATGTCGGCGAAGCCGTGCCAGAAGGAGGTTTGCACAGGAGACCTCGGGAGGACCAGGAAGCGTCGCGTGCAGCCTACCGCCTCCGTCCGGCGCGCCGCCCGTCCGGATGGCGACGGTGGCAGCGGTGGCGACGTCAGACGGGCGGGCGGCGTGGCCCGGCACTGCCGGATGCGCGCGGCGCCGGCCGGCTGCGGATCGTCCGCGGATCGAGGCCTTCCTCCACGGCGCGCTCCAGCGGCATCGCCGCCAGGCTCGCCGCGCGTCCCAGCGCCTCGAGGGTTCGGCGCGCCTCGGCGGGGTCGAGCCGCGCGAGCTCCGTGGCGTTGGCCAGCCCGACCCGATCGAGCCCGCGACCACCTGCCGCGGCGGCATACCGTGCGGCCCAGACGAGCAGCGGTGCCTGGTCACCCCCCACGGAGACCGGGACCTGCAGCGCCCCGCACACGATCCCGCGCTCCGGTGGAGCGGCCCGGACGAGGACCCAGTTGTCGGGACCCGTGACGAGGTCGAACAGGTAGGAGCTGTAGGGGGCGGCGAACACCCACTCTGGTCGCATGGCGGCCGCGGAGCCCCCGGTCACGGCCAGCGTCGCGTGGATGTCCGGCCCGTCCGCCGTCCCGGCCAGGAGGCGCTCCTGGACTGCGGAGAACAGCTCGCCCTCGACCCGATCCGCGCCGATGCCGACTGCGGCCGGCTCCTCCACCACGACCAGGAGGCAGCCGGCCATCGCGAGTGCCGCCAGCTCACCGGCCAGCGCCCCGGCGAGAGTGAGCGCGTCCTCCGCGTCCGCCTCGGACGACGTGGTCCCGGAGCGCCGCCCGAGCGAATACGGCCCGGGAACCGCCTGCGCGGCCGGCACCCCGGTACCCGTCGCCGCCGTCGCCGCGGCCGCCGCCCGCCACGCCCGGACCAGCATCCCGCCCGGCCCGGTGTCTCCCGTCGCGAGCGCCGCGAGCACCGCCGCGGCCGGGTCGGCCCAGCGCACATGCCCGTCCGTCACCAGCCCCATCCCGGCCTCGACCTGGGCCGCGACCGCCTCGCCCACCAGCGCCTCGACCGCCGCCTCGGCATCGGCGGCCGACCGCCGCCCGGCCGCCGCATCGGCCTCCAGCGAGGCCAGCGTCCAGGCCCGCGGCCGACACGCGGGGCCAGGCGCCGGAGAGCATCGCGAACACCCAGCCGTTCCTACCTTCCTCGACCCATCCGGCCCTCAGCCCCAGGCCGCGACGCCCAGCGTCCAGAGCACGACGAACAGCGCCGCGAGGGCGATCAGTCCGGCGACGCGCAAGGCGCGCGTGCCGACCTCGCCGAACGCCTGGACCGCCACGCCCGGCGTGGGGCCGGGTCGCAGCCACATCGAGCGAAGCGTGGGGATCCGCGTGGGCGGGAACAGGACCCCGATCCAGATCCCGGTGACGAGGCCGCCGATGTGAGCCCAGTTGTCGATGGTGTCGCCGAACACGAAGCCGATCAGCAGGTTGATCGCGATCAGGCCCCCCATCTGGCCGAGGAGGGCACGCGACTGGCGGTCGAGGACCGGGCGGTGGATGACCTGCACCGCGAACAGGAGGCCGAACAACCCGAAGATCGCGCCGGAGGCGCCCACGCCGTAGCGGCCGGCGCCGAACGCGAACGTGCCCAGCGACCCGCCGGCCGCGAACAGCAGGTAGAGCACGAGGAACGTCCATCGCCCGTACAGCCGCTCGACGAGGGGGCCCGCGAGCCACAGGGCGTAGAGGTTGAACAGCAGGTGGAGGGGCATCTCCTGCAGGGGGGCATGGACCAGGGTGACCGTCCACATCCGCCACAGCTCGCCGGCGGCAAGGGCGACCTTGTCCATCATCAGGAGCTCGCCCAGCTGTGCGCCCTCGGTGCCGCCGAGGTCGATGACGAGCGACACGATGGCGGTGACGGCCACGATGATCACGGCGACGGAGACGCCGGCGTCGCCCCGCGCCCTGGAGAAGTACCGGCCGGCCGCCCCCCTGTCACCGAGCTCCTTCGAGAGCCAGCCGAGGCGGGACGCGATCTCGGCCTTGTCGGCGTCGGGAGCCCGCCGGTCGGCCTCCCGGTAGGCGGCGATGGCGCCCCTCAGGTCGCCCGACCGGACGCGTGCCGCCGCCACGTTGCGCCACGCCGCGTACGTCGACGGCGTCTCGCCGAGGCGCGTGATCTCCTCCCAGTACCCCAGCGCCTGCGGCTCGTCGTCCAGGCGCAGGAGCGCCTCGCCCAGGCCGAGCATCGCCGCCGCGGTGACGGCCGGGTCGTTGAAGCCGATGACACGCTGGTAGAGGCGGGCGGCATCGACATAGTCGGCGGACGCCATCAACCCCGCGGCCCGGTCGAGAGCCGCAAGGGCAACGTCTCGGGACAGCGGACCGTCGTGCAGCATCACGGTCTGGAGGTCGATGGGCCGTTGGGTCACGGCGGGGACTGTACAGGAGGCGACGCCGGCGGGGAGGTGCCGGGAGTCGCGACCCGGCGGTGCACGCTCGCGCGGGTAGACTCCGAGTCATGTGCGGACGGTTCACCCAGCAGCGCCCCACGTCCGAGATCGCACGCATCTTCGACGCCGATGACCTCGCCGACGATCCCGGGGAGAGGTACAACGTCGCCCCCACGGACGAGGCCGCGGTCGTCGTCCAGCGCAAGGACCACCGCGCCGTGGTCCGGTACCGGTGGGGCCTGATCCCGTCCTGGGCGACGGACCCGAAGACGGGCTCGAAGGCGTTCAACGCTCGCGCCGAGACGCTCACCACGAGTCCCCTGTTCCGCGACCCGTTCCGCCGGCGTCGGTGCCTGGTGCCCGTGGACGGCTTCTACGAGTGGCGCCGCGAGGGGTCGGTCCGCAGGCCCCTGTGGATCCATGACCCGTCCGGGCTCCCCCTGGCCCTCGCCGGGCTGTGGACCGGCCGCCAGGACCCGGAGACCGGCGAATGGCGCCGCACGTTCACGATCATCACCACGCTCCCCAACGGCTTCATGGCCGCGATCCACAACCGGATGCCGGTTGTCGTCCCGCCCGACGCCTGGCCGCGCTGGCTGGACCCCGCGCCGGCCGATCCCGGCGAGCTGCGGGCCCTCCTCGAGCCACGCGACGATGTCGCGCTGGACGCACGCGCGGTGTCCGTGCTGGTCAACAACGTACGCAACGACGGACCCTCGCTGATCGAGGCCACGCCCGAGGCTGCGCCGGAGGGCGGCGAGGGTGACGGCGGGACCGCTGCTCCGGGCTCACCGACGCTCTTCTGAAGCCCCGGTTCAGGGGGCGGGGCGCTCCCAGCCGTTGCCGGTCGCGGTCGCGAACGCCGCCGCCGGGTCGACCCCTCCGTCGAGGGCGGCAGCGTATCGGCCGAGCAGGCGTCCGAACGCCTCGCCCGCGTCGCCGGGCGCCTGCAGGACGGTCGCGTCGGGCGGCAGTCCGGCCGGCACCGGCTCCGACGGCGCGACCGCGACGATGAGGCGCGCGCCGTTGAATGCCGCCGCCTCGACACAGGCCGGGATCACCGGCGCGGGAGCGTCGTCACCGACGACGAGCACGTCGAAGCCCGTCAGGTATCGGAGGGCGAGGCTCACGTCGGCCGGACCGAGGATGGGTCCTTCGGGACTGCCGGAGCCGCGTGTCGACGGCCGGTCGAGTACCGCAGACGCGCCAAGGGCGCCCTCCCCGTCGGCGTCCAGGGGTGCGACGAGCATCGTGGGGCGCGTGGGGTCCCTCAGCAGGGCGGCGTGACCGACGGCCGCCCGGGTGA
The DNA here is from genome assembly GCA_963776395.1 of uncultured Chloroflexia bacterium. Taxonomy (GTDB): domain Bacteria; phylum Chloroflexota; class Limnocylindria; order Limnocylindrales; family CSP1-4; genus CAIXZV01. Next base: position 272,106 of record CAVZML010000004.1, read on the forward strand.
GCGCCATCACCAGGGAATCGCCCGCCGCGTCGTCCCCGATGCGTCCGATGACCTCGACCCGGGCGCCGGCCTCTGCGGCCGCCAGCGCGATCGACGACGCGCGTCCGCCGGGACCCGGAGGTGGGCCATCAGTCCAGGCGGGATTCCCGACGACGACGATCACCGGGCCAGCCTACGCCAACCGCGATGCCATGGCGGGGAGCCCGCGTGCAGGCGCGCTGGCGTCAATCCGACTTGTGGCTGGGCGATGGCGTGGTGGACGGCGGCGGCGTCGCGCTGGGCTCGGGCGTCACGGACGGCCTTGGTGTCCTGGTGGGCTCGTTGCCGTGCGATGCATGCTCGGGCGACGCCGTCGGGTGGGCCCCGCGGGTGGGCGCCCGGGTCGCCGCCGGTCGCCTCGTAGGCGATACCGCCCCCGATCGCTCATCGGGCTCTGTCCCGTCCGTGGGATCGGCCGAGTCGGAAGGCTCCGCGGATTCCGCGTCGACCGATGGGGACGGCTCAGGCGAGGCGCTCGGCCCGGGCGTCGACGGTTCCTCCTGCGGGGCCTCGGTCGGCGGCGGCGTCGGGGCGAGCGTCTGGACCGCCGGGGAGGGCATCGGGGTGTGCGGGTCGCCGTCGAACACACCCAGGGCCCCGACGGCGGCCGCGCCGGTCCCGGCCACGAGACCACCGACGACCAGGACCAGTGCCATCGCCTGGGCTCGCATCGCCATCGGGAAGGCCGGACTGACCGAGACGCGCCAGGCGTCGCGCAGGGAGAGGAGGAAGGCCCCGACGGCTCCGTGGCGGAGCGCCGTTCGGGCGGCGCGCACCGGAGCGGCGACGGGTTCCAGCATGACCGCCGCCATCACGCGGTCCGTGAACTCGGCCGACGGGCGAACGGTGAACCGAGTGGCGCCGGCCTCGAGCTCGCGAGCCAGGCGCGTATCCGCGGCCAGCTCGTCGGGCTGCAGGCCGGACACGCCGTCCAGGTCGTCCGGTCCGAACGGCCGCGGCCGGCCGCCGGGCAGTGACCCGGTCATCGTTCCGCCTCGTCGAGCGCGCGCTTCAGGCGCGCCAGCCCACGGTGGAGGTGTGTCTTCACCGTCCCCAGGGGACGACCCGTCGCGGCGGCGATCTCCGCGAGCGAGCGCTCGGCGAAGAACCGGAGTGCGACGGTCTCGCGGTACGGTTCGTCGAGCGCGGCGACGGCGGCCCGGATCTGGGCGTCGCGTTCCGAGCGGATCACGCTGTGGGCGGGGTCGACGGCGTCCGAGGTGCCCATGGTGCGGAACCGATCCTGGCCCGGCTGGTCGGCTTCCGCCGCAAGGGGGTCGAGCCACGTGACCTGCCTGCGCTGGCCCGCACGGCGCACGGCCAGGCGGACGGCGATCCGCGAGATCCATGCCCCGAACGCGCCATCGGCGCGCCAGGAACCGAGCGACCGGTAGGCGATCACGAACGCCTCCTGGGCCACGTCCTCGGCTTCCGACCGATCCCCGAGGACCCTCGCGCAGGCCGAGACGACCGCGGGTCCTTCGCGCTCCACGAGTCGGCGGAAGGCATCGCGATCTCCGGCGAGCACGGCGTCGACGATCGTTCGGTCATCGATCGTCGTTCCGGCATCCGTGGCGACGGTCGAGGTCCTGTCCGGCAGGGGTCCCTCCAGGGTGCGCTGCATGGGGAGCATCCGGGCGGATGGCCCCGCGGGGGCCGATGCGGTACCCGACGATAGCATCGCGGGTCCGATCGGCACCCATCGCAGGCAGGAGGACACGCAACCCCCAGCCGGATGGGCCCTGGCTAGTCGTCACTCCCATGGTCGCTGCCGCCCTGGTCCACGCCAACTCCGCCGGCGTCGTCGATGCCCTGATCGACTGCGCCGTCCTGGGCGTCGGTGACCGTGGCACCCTCGTCGCTGCCCTGGTCGTCGTCCCAGCCGTCATCCTGGTCGTCGGCGCCTTCGTGGCTGTCCTCGGCCCGGTCATCGCCCTGATCGTCCGTCGCCCCGGCCATCTCCTCGGCCTCGGGCGTCTCCCCGGCCCCGGGCGTCTCCCCGGCTCCTGCCCCCCCGGCATCGGGCTTCGCACCCGGCTCGACTGGGCCGGCCGTCGCGGACACGGTGGCGGGCGCATCCGTGCTGACATCGGACGTCGGACGGCCGTCGTCGACGCGAGCGCCACCGCCGACGAACGCGCGCGTGGCGAGCACTGCGCCGCCGACCAGGAACACGGCCACGAAGGCCGTCACGGTCGAGCGAACCGCCCTCTTATCGAACTGCACGTAGGGTGACTCCGGGCTGCGGGTGGCCCCCCCTCGCCGGAGCCGCCTTCACCCTGATTGAGGCAGTTGCACGTGCAAAAGTTTCGGACCTGACCGGGGCACCTGTGGCGGGCCTCGCGTCGCGCCGTGCCGCGCCGGGTCGTGCTCAGGCGTCGTGGAGGGTGGCTCCCGGGACGGCATCGTCCGCCGCGTCGCCGGGATCTGACGGCTCGTCCGAACCGGGGAGGTCCGGGTCCTCCGCGCCCTCGGCGGGGCCGCCTTCCCCGGCATCCACGGGGCCGGCCTGCTCCCCGGGGTCGGTCAGCGGGGCACCTGCCGTCTGCTGGGCGTCCGTCTCCACCACGACTGGGGCGATCCCAGCGGCGGCCAGGTCTTCCCCGAACGCATCGTGGTCGCCGACGAGGACGATCGCCGCGGTATCGGGGTGGATGTGGTCGCGCGCGACGCGCAGGACGTCGTCCGCGGTCACCGCCTCGATCGCCCCTCGGTATCGGGACAGCTCGTCGTCCGGGAGACCGTGCACGAACAGGCCGGCGAGCGACCCCGCAACCGGGCCGGGCGTCTCGAACCGGAGCGGGAACACGCCGATGAGGAAGTCCCGCGCGGCCGCCAGCTCCGCGTCCGTGACGCGCCCGTCGCGGATCCGGTCGAGCTCCACGAGAAACTCGCGAAGCGCGGGCACGGTGGCCTCGGTGTTGACGGCCGCGCGGGCCGTGAACGGGCCCCTCGCCCGCCGCAGGTCGAAGCCGGCGCTGGCGCCGTAGGTGTAACCCTTCTCTTCGCGGAGCTTCATGTTCAGCCGCGAGTTGAACAGCCCGCCGAGGATCGCGCTCATCACGGACACGGCGTGGAAGTCTGGGTGTCGGCGCGGCAGGCCGGGATGCCCGATGCGGACCTCGGTCTGGACCGCGCCGGGACGGTGGATCACGCGGACGAAGCGTGTCGTGGTCGCACCGGCGTCGTCGATGGGGGCCGTGGCCGCTGCGCCCGGACGCCGCCCAGTCGCCGAACAGCGACTCGGCCAGGCGGAGGACCGCGTCGGGATCGACATCGCCCGCCACGACCAGCGCCGCCCTCTCCGGGACGCAGGCGGCCGCGTGGATGCCGCGCAGGTCCGGCGCGGTGAGTACGCCAACCGTCTCGGCACGGCCGCCGGCGGGTCGGTGGTACGGGCTGGAGGACGAGTAGATCGACGAGACGAACGCCTCGTCGGCACGGCGGCGTGGGTCGGCCTTCGCCTGGAGCAGATCCGTCAGACGCTCGTCGCGGAGGCGCTCCACCTCGGCATCGGGGAACGACGGGCGGCGCACGACCTCCGCCAGCAGCGCCATGGCCGGCTCGAGGCGCGTCACCGGGACGTCGAGCCCGGCGGACGTCGCGTCCCACCCTGACTCGGCGTGGATCGAGGCACCGAGGCGCTCGGCCGCCTCCGTCAATGCGATGGCGTCGTACGACGCAGTGCCCTCGGTCAGCGCACGGGCCGCGAGGACCGTGGCGCCGCCGATGGCCTCGGGCTCGTCCACGGCACCCGTGCGGACCGCGAGCGTGGCCGCGACCAAAGCCCGCCCGGTCATCGGCGTGATCAACACGCGCAGCCCGTTGGGCAGCGCCGCCCGGACGGTCGCCGGGAAGTCGTAGCGGCGTGGCTGGCCGGGGACGGGCCGCTGTGTGATCATGCCGTCGCGCCCGCTCACGCCGCCTCCTCGCCCGGCCCGGCGGGTGAGTCCCAGGCTTCGGAATGTAGGTCAGGACGACCCGGTTGTCCGCGCGGAAGACGGCCCGCGCTGCGTCCCGGATCCCCTCGGCCGTGACCGCCAGGTATCGCGGCAGCATGGTGTTGATGAGCCCCGGATCGTCGAACAGTGTCGCGTAGCTGGACAGCCGGTCGGCCCGCTCCTCGACCCGGGCGAGCGACCCCAGCTCGTCAGCCTCGGTCAGGGCCTTGGCCCGCAGCAGCTCGTCGTCGCTGGGCGCCTCCGCCGCCAGCCTCTCGAGCTCCTCGAGGTACGCCGCCTCGACCGTGGCGACGTCCACGCCGGGCCTGACCGTTGCCCAGCCGACGCAGACGGACGAGCCGCCGATGAACGGCAAGGTCAGGATGGCGACATCCTGCGCGATCCGGTCCTCGCGCACCAGGCGCCTGTGGAGGCGGCTCCCCTTGCCGCCCGCGAGCAGCTGGGACGCGAGGTCGAGCGCGTCCAGGCGCGTGTCGCCGAAGACCGGGGCCCGGAACCCGATGTAGACACGGGCGAGCGGGACGCGGTCCTCGACGACCTCCCGGTGCTCCTCCCCGATGGTCTCGGGGAGGGTCATGTCCGGCAGCGGCGGGATCGCGGGGTTGGCCGGTATCGGGCCGAAATAGCGGTCGGCCCACGCCCGGACCTGCGCCCGGTCGCAGTCGCCCGCGACGGACACGACTGCGTTGTTCGGGGCGTAGTAGGTGGCGAAGAACGCCCTGAGGTCGTCGAGGGACGCGGCATCGAGGTCCGCCATCGAGCCGATCGTGGGGTGGTGGTACGGGTGCCCGGTTGGGAACAGGTGTCCCAGCAGCTTCTCGTTCCAGGAGCCGTACGGGCGGTTGTCATAGCTCCAGCGCTTCTCGTTCTTGACCACGTCGCGCTGGTTGTCGAGGTTCTCCTGGTTGAGCGCCTCGAGCAGGGTGCCCATCCGGTCTGCCTCGAGCCAGATCGCCAGCTCCAGCTGGTGCGCTGGAACCGTCTCGTAGTAGTTGGTCCTGTCCAGCCACGTCGTCCCGTTGAGCGTGCCACCGGCCGCCTGCACCAGCGCCATGTGCTCCGCCTTGCCGACGTTCGCCGAGCCCTGGAACATGACGTGCTCGAACAGGTGGGCGAAGCCGGTCTTCCCCTCGACCTCGTGCTTGGAGCCGACGTTGTACCAGAGGTTCACGGCGACCACGGGCGCCAGGTGATCCTCCGCGACGATCAGGCGCAGGCCGTTGGGCAGGCGCTCGTCGGTGAAGTGCACGACGGGAACGGGCATGCGGGGAGGATCCTCGGGCGGATGTGGGTCCCGGGCATTGTAGTTGCAGCGCCGCGATGGCCGGGTCCCGCGGGCGCTCCCTTTGAGGTGTGCCTGGGCGGTACGGCCTCGGACAACAGTGCCGGCACTGGCCGGCAGGCGGTCACGATCCGCTGCTCCGCGCACAGGCCCTTCCTCGCCCGGCGCCTCGACAGGTGCTCCCGTGTCGGTCGCGCCGGTGGCTGAGGAGCCTGCGGCGGCCCCGACGTAGGGCTCGTGCACGATGCGCGCGGGGGCGCCTTAGGCCGACCGTCGGATTCGGTCATCAACCGCATCCGCGAGGCTCCCCATGATCACGTCGTCCGCCCGACCGTCCGCCCGGCCGTCCGTCCGCCGGTCCGCCGACCGTCCGCCCGACCGTCTCCGACCGAGCCGCCTCCTCCCGGAGGTCGATCCCCGGCCGGCGTTGGCGACATCCTGCTCGAGACCCTGTACGAGCGGCATGCCGATGGAATGATCCGCTGGATGACGGCCCACACACGCGACCCGGAGCTGGCCGCGGACGTCGTCCACGAGGCGTTCCTGCGGCTCGCGCGGGAGCTGCGCGAGGGACGCTGTCCCGACAGCCCACCCGCCTGGCTCGCACAGGTCGCCCGCAACCTGGCGACGAGCCATGCTCGGCGTGCCGCGACCGCCCGCCGCTTCGAGCCCATGCTGGTGCGCCGCGACGTGAGCGACGACCCGGCGCTGGCGGTGCTCGCGCGGGAGCGCACGGCCGCCGTAGAGGTCGCCCTGGCCTGCCTGCGCCCGGTCGACAGCGAGGCGCTCGTGCTCGCCGCGCAGGGGCTGTCGGGGGCCGAGATCGCACAGCGCATCGGTCGGAGCGAGCTCGCCACCCGGGTGCTGATCCACCGGGCCCGCCGCCGGCTGCGGCCGCACCTTGCGCTCCTCGAGCCTGCCCGCGCGGACGCGTCCTCGATCACCGCCAAGCCATAGGGTCGCCGGCACTCGTGGAGCGGCGTCCAGGGTCGCCGGCGCCCGTGGTGGCGTCTGCCACGCCGTATGATCCGCCCCGGTGGCGACCGTAGGCGCAGCTGACATCGTCGGACGTGCGGCCGAGCTGGCGACGGCTCGCTCGCTGCTCCGGCGCGTCCAGGCGGGGCGCGGCTGCGTGCTCGTCGTAGGGGGAGAGGCGGGGGTCGGCAAGACCTGGTTCCTGCGCGCCCTCGCCGAGGAGGCGACCGCGGCGGGCATCCTCGTGGCGAGCGGCGCGTGCCAGCACATGGACGCCGGGGCGATGCCGTACGCCCCGCTGATCGCAGCCATCCGCGAGGTGGTGCGACACGGCGATCCCGGGACCGTGGCGGCGACCCTGGGCGGTGACCGCCGCGAGATCGCGCGACTCGTCCCGGACGTGGCCCGACTCGCCGCCCCGGCGGCCAACGCCGATGCAGTCCGCGCTCCGGCGGCCAATGCCGATGCTGCCCCGGCGGCCAATGCCGATGCAGTCCGCGCGCAAGCGACCGAGCCTGCCCCTGATCCATTCGGGCGCCTTCGACTGTTCGAGGCTGTGACCGGCTGGCTGGAGCGCTTCACGACCCGACGCGCGCTCCTGCTCGTCATCGAGGATCTCCAGTGGGCCGATGCCGCGACACTCGACCTCGTCCGGGCGATCGCCAGCGCGTCGGCGTCGATGCACCTCTTGGTCGTGGTCAGCTTCCGGACGGACGAGCTTCCGTCACGGCCGGTCCAGCTGACGATCGCGGAGCTCGACCGCGACGGCGCCGGGCGGATCGAGCTGGCGCCGTTCGACGCGGGGGAGATCGCGGGGCTCGCGGCCGCGCTCGGCTTCGACCTGCCGGGCGAGGCGATCGACCGCCTGCTCGAACGCACCGGCGGGAACCCCTTCCTCGCCGTCGCGCTCCTCGAGTCAGGGGTCGCCGGGACGCCGGACAATCGAGGGTCGGCGTACCTCGATCTGCCCCCGTCGCTCCGGGACATCCTCGACGCACGCCTGGCCGCCCTGGACGCCGACACCCTCCGGGTCATGCGCGCCGCGGCGATCGACCCCGGTCCCGTCGACGACGCCGCCCTCGGCGACGCCCTCAAGCAGCCGCTGGGACGCATGGGCGAGGCGATCCGGGAGGCGACCCTGGCCGGCGTGCTGACCTCCGACGGAGGGATCGGCGGGGGAACGCGCTTCCGGCACGCGCTGCTGCGCGACGTGCTGGCGGCCCAGCTGGGGCCGGGTGAACGGCGAGACCTGCATCGCCGCCTCGCCGACGCCCTCGCCCGGGCGTCGGTCGCCGGCTCGGCCGACGGCTCGGTCGACCCTGCCCGCGCCTCGTCGATCGCGTTCCACCGGGACGAGGCTGGCGACCCGGCCGCGGCCCTGTCGGCCCACGAGACGGCGCTCGGGGCCGCCGAACGGGCCTTCGCCTTCGACGCCGCCCAGCGCCACGCGCGGCGCGCCGCCACGCTGCTGTCCGGGCTCGGGCCGTCCGCGCAGGACCACCGGCCGGACGTCGTCGAGCTGCTCGAACGCGGCTCGCTCGCGGCGCTGCTGGCAGGCGATGCGGCCGGATCGGCGGTGCTCGCCCGCGAGGCCCTCCCGCTCGCGCACGCGGACCCGGAACGGGCGGCGCGCCTCCACGACCGGGTTCGATGGGCACTGTGGCAGGCCGGGGACCACGAGGGAGCGCGGCGCGAGCTCGAGATGGCCCGCGCGGAGGTCGGCGATCGGGCGCCTGCGGCCACCCGCGCACGCCTGGTGGCACAGCTCGCGGCGACCCATCTCGAGGGGGCCGAGCCGGCGACCGCGCTCGACCTTTCAGAGCGGGCCATCGGGCTCGCCCGGTCGGCGGGAGCGCGCGACGTCGAGGCCCTGGCGCTCGGCGTCCACGGGAGGGCCCTCGCCGCCCGTGGCGACGTCGACGGGGGGCTCGGTGACCTGCGGGCGGCCGTGCAGATCGCGGCCGAGCTGAACAGCCTCCAGGGCATGGTCGTTGGCCGCGGGGCGATCGCGGCGGTGCTGACCCGCAGCGCCCGCGACCTTGACGCGCTCTCCGAGATCGAGGGAGCGCTCGAGACGGCGACGCGCCTCGGCCTCGGCCGCTCGCTCGGCTCGGCCCTGGTCGCGGAGGCCGCGCGTTCCTGCTTCGCGCTCGGGCGCTGGGACGAGGCCGAGCGGCGGATCGACGAGGCACTCGGCAAGTCGCCGCCCTCCGTCGCCGAGGCCCGCCTGCGGATCGTCGGCCTGCGCCTCGCCGCGGCGCGCACTGCCATGGACGACGCAGCGACACATGAGCGCCGGCTGACGGCGCTCCGGTCGGCGCTGGCCGATCCGGAGGACCTGGCCGCGCTCGATCTCGCCCTGGCGGAGCTGGCCCTCGCGCGGGGCCGCCCGGACGATGTCCGCCCGCTCGTGGACCGCGCACTGCGGGTCGTCGCCGACGGCGTGGCGGCGGGTCCGTCGCTCGCCTGGCTGGGCGTGCTCGGGATCCGGGCCGAGGTCGAGATCGCCATCCGCGCACGGTCGGCCTCCGATGAGGCACGGGACACCGAGGCGTGCGCCCGCCTCGGTGTCGATCGCCACGGCGACGGAGCGCGAGACGGCGCGGGTTCGGGCGGCCTGGGGACTCCGAGTCGAGGCCCTGCTGGCCCAGGTCGAGGCCGAACGGTCGCGCGCCGAGGGTCCGGCCTCGGGCCGCGTCACTGCCTGGGAGCGCGCGGTCCGGGCCTGGCAGGCGATCCAACGTCCGTACCTGGTCGCCTGCGCACAATGGCGCCTGGCAGAGGCCGCCGTGGCGGCCGGGCGCCCCCGGGCCGAGATCGCGGCCCCGCTCGTGGCGGCCGCCGAAACGCTCCGCGACCTTCGAGCCAGGTCCGTGCTCGCACAGGTCGAGCGCCTCGGTCGCCTCGTGCGGATCGACCTCCACCGGCCGCAACCCGGGTTCGAGCGGGTTGCGCCAGACGACCCCCTGGCCGCCCTCGCCCTCACCCCGCGTGAGCGCGAGGTGCTCAGGCTCGTCGCCCTCGGCTGGTCGAACCGCCGCATCGCGGACGCGCTCGCGATCGCCCCCAAGACGGCGTCGGTCCACGTGTCGAACATCCTGGGCAAGCTGGACGTCGAGAACCGGGTCGAGGCGGCGGCGACCGCGCATCGGCTCGGCCTCGTGGAGCTCAGGGAAGCCGAGTAACCCCGCGATCAGCCCGCGATCCCGCGACCCCGAAGGCGCCCCGCCGCGCCCGCGATCAGCCCGCGACTGCGCCACCGAGTGGGATCCAGTCCGTGATCGGCCGCACGACCGCGATGTCGTCGGCGATCGCCGGGTCGAGGGCCTCGGCCGCCGCGACACCCGTCTCGATCGAGGTGAAGCAGAGGATGCCCTCGGCGATCGTCGCGTGGCGGATCTCCGCGGCGTCCCGCACCACGCCGGAGCGCGGGGTCGGCGTGTTGACAACGAGTCGCACGGTGCCCGACGCGATCAGCTCGAGGATCCCCACCTCGTCGCCGACCGGGGCGGCTCCCAGCTTCGCCACCGGAGCGATCCCGGTGATGCCGACGCGCTCCAGCGCCGCACGCGTCCCGCCGGTGGCCGCGAGGACGTAGCCCGCACGGACGAGGGCCCGCCCGAGGTCCGGCAGGCCGCCCTTGTCCCGGTCGGCGATCGAGAGCAGGGCGAGAGGGGCCACCCCGTCGCCGGCGCGGGGCGGGATCAGCGACGCACCTGTGAGCGCCTTCGCCATCGCGACGCGCCGGTCCACGGCGATCCCGATGACCTCGCCCGTCGACTGCATGAACGGCCCGACCGACGGGTCGACGCCCTTCAGCTTGGCCGTGGAGAAGGCCGGCGCCTTGACCGCGACGAACGGCGGCTCCGGACGCAGGCCGCCGCTCCAGCCCAGCGTTGCCAGCGTCGCGCCGAGCGAGATCCGCACCGCCAGCTCCACCATCGGGACGCCGGTGACCTTGGACATGAACGGCACCGTCCGCGAGGCGCGAGGATTGACCTCGATCAGGTACACGCCGTCGTCGCGGACGATGAACTGGGCGTTCACGAGGCCGCGGGCGCCGAGCGCCAGGCAGATGCGCTCCATGGTGGCCACGATCAGCGCCTGGTCCCCGTCGGCAACGTGCTGCGGCGGGAAGACGCCGATCGAGTCGCCCGAGTGGACCCCGGCCCGCTCGACGTGCTCCAGGAGCCCCGGGATGAGGACGTCCGTCCCGTCCGAGATGGCGTCCACGTCCACCTCGATGCCCTCGAGGAACCGGTCGATGCGGACCGGGCGGTCGGGATCCACCACGGCCGCCGCGGCCAGGTGCCGCGCCAGGTCCTCCGGCGAGTAGGCGAAGTCGATGGCGAGGCCGCCGATCACGAACGACGGCCGGACGATGACCGGGTAGCCGATCCGCTCCGCGAGGGTCAGCGCCTCCTCGATCGATTCCGCCATCCCGCCCTCGGGCTGCGGGATGCCGAGCCGGTCGAGCAGCGCGGAGAACCGCGTTCGCTCCTCGGCCTGGTCGATCGCCTCCAGGTCCGAGCCCAGCAGCGGGACCCCCGCGGCGACCAGGGGAGCGGCGAGGTTGAGCGGCGTCTGGCCGCCGAACGCGACGACCGCCGGGAGCATGTCCGCGGCCTCCGCCTCATGCGTGCCCGAGGCGCCGCTCTCGAACTCGATGATGCTCCGCACGCTCTCCGTGTCCAGCGGCTCGAAGTAGAGGCGGGTCGAGGCGTCGAAGTCGGTCGAGACGGTCTCCGGGTTGGAGTTGACCATCACCGCGCTCCAGCCCTCGCGCCGGAGGACGTCGGCGGCCTGGACGGCGCAGTAGTCGAACTCGATCCCCTGCCCGATCCGCACCGGCCCGCTTCCGATCACCAGCGCCGCTGGCCGCTCGACCGGGGGCGCCTCCGGCGGCGAGCCGGCCGACGCATAGGTCGAATAGAAGTAGGGCGTCTCGGCGGCGAACTCCGCGGCGCAGGTGTCGACCATCGCGAAGCCGGGGATGAGGCCCAGCGCCGTCCGGGCGCCCCGGACCGCGGCCTCCTGGACGCCCGCGATCAGCGCCAGGTCCCGGTCGGCGAAGCCGGCGCGCTTGGCCGTCACCAGCAGCGAGGCGGCGTCGGCGTCCTCCGGGTCGACGAGGCGGCCGCCCGCCGCGCGCACGTCGCGCTCGAGGGCGAGGTTGCGGCCCATCTCGGCGAGGAACCACGACGAGATCCCGGTCGCCCTGCGGACGACCTCCTGCGGCACGTCGCGCCGAAGGAGCCCCAGGAGGCGCCACAGCCGCGAGTCGGAGGGCTCCAGGAACCGGTTGAGCACGATCGGCGCGGCCGAGCGCTGGGCGAACCGCGTGCTCTCGCAGGCCTCGCCGTCCTCGCCCACCCAGCGGATCGCCGTGTCACCCGCGGGCAGGAGCGGGTCCTCGGCGGCCTCCGGGTCCGTGCCAGCGTAGACCGCGGCGAGGTAGTCGAACGTCGGGCCCCACGACGGGTCCTCGCCCAGTGGCCCTGCACCCGCCTGCTCCAGGCCCCGGAGAGCCTTGTTGAGCGCCGCCCCGAAGGTCCGGTCGATCGCCATGACCTCGCCGGTCGCCTTCATCTGCGAGCCGAGCCGGCGGTCCGCGGTCGGGAACTTGTCGAACGGGAAGCGCGGCAGCTTGACCACGACGTAGTCCAGGGCGGGCTCGAAGGCGGCCACGGTCGTGCCGGTGACCACGTTCGGGATGTCGGCCAGCGTCCGGCCTGCGGCGATCTGGGCCGCGACGCGGGCGATCGGGTAGCCGGTGGCCTTGGACGCCAGCGCCGACGAGCGCGAGACGCGGGGGTTGACCTCGATCACCGCGTACTCCGTGGAGTCCGGCGAGAGGGCGAACTGGACGTTGCAGCCGCCCTCGACACCCAGCGCGCGGATGATCGCGAGCGCGGCGCTCCGGAGCCGCTGGTGGACCTGGTCGGTCAGCGTCTGGACGGGCGCCACGACGATCGAGTCGCCGGTATGGACCCCCAGGGGATCTACGTTCTCCATCGAGCACACCGCGATGCACGTGTCCTCGGCGTCGCGCATGACCTCGTACTCGATCTCCTGCCAGCCGACGAGGCAGCGCTCGATCATCACCTGCCGGATCGGGCTCGCACGGAGGCCGGCCCTGACCCGCTCCCAGTAGGCGTCCCCGGTCTCCACGATCCCGCCACCGGTGCCGCCCAGGGTGAACGCGGGCCGGATGATGGCGGGCAGCCCGATCGTGTCGAGCGCCTCCTGCGCGGAGGCGTGCCGGGCGTCATCGTCGACACCCTCGACGATGAACGAGGGCGCGTACGGCTGCCCGATCCGTTCCAGCAGGTCGCGGAACGCCTCCCGGTCCTCGGCCATGCGGATGGCCTCGAGCGGCGTGCCGAGCAGGCGGACGCCGTGGCGCTCGAGGACGCCCGCCTCGGCGAGGGCCATCGCCAGGTTGAGGGCGGTCTGGCCACCGAGCCCGGCGAGCAGCCCCTCTGGCTTCTCGCGGGCGATGACCGCCTCGATCGCGGGCACGGTCAATGGCTCGAGGTAGACGGCGTCCGCGACGGTGGGGTCCGTCATGATCGTGGCCGGGTTGGAGTTGACGAGGATGGTCCGGACGCCCTCGGCGCGGAGCGCGCGACAGGCCTGGGTGCCCGCGTAGTCGAACTCTGCCGCCTGCCCGATGACCACGGGCCCCGACCCCAGGATCAGGACGGATGCGGGCTTCGGGCGGTGGGGCCGCTCGCGTGGCGTCGGGACGGTCACGGGGCCCTCATCAGCGGCTCACCCGCCCCCGTGGCAGGCATCGACGAACCGGTCGAACACGGCGAGCGCGTCCAGCGGCCCCGGGGCGCCCTCGGGGTGGTACTGGACGGTCTCGATCGGCTTCTCGGCGTGGCGGAGACCCTCGACCGAGCGGTCGTTGAGGTTGAGCTGGCTCACCCGGAACCCGGAGGCGGCCGGCAGGCTCTCCCCGACCACCTGGACCTCGTGGTTCTGCGCCGTCACCTGGACGTAGCCGGTGTCCAGGTCCTGGACGGGGTGGTTCGCGCCGTGATGCCCGAACCGGAGGCGGCTCGTCTGGGCGCCCGCGGCCCGCCCGACGATCTGGTGCCCGAGGCAGATCCCGAGCAGCGGCCGCCCGTCCTCGATGACGGTCCTGGCGAGAGCGACGGGACCGTCCAGCCGCGCCGGGTCTCCCGGCCCGGGCGAGAAGACCACGCCCGCGACGTCCGGGGCCAGGACCTCCGACGCGGCAGCCGTGTGAGGCAGCACCCGGACGCGGACCCCGCGGCGCCGGAGGGAGCTGACGATGTTGGCCTTGAGGCCGAAGTCGACGATGGCCACGATCGGGGCGGCCGGGTCGTCGCCCACCTCCCGGACCTCGGCGGGCGACACCTGGGCGACGAAGTCCTGGTCCTCCCAGCGCGGGACGGCGCGTGCGAGGTCCACGGCCTCGGCCGGGTCGGTGAGACCGGGCCGCGTGATGACTCCGCGCAGGCAGCCGGACGATCGGAGGTGCCGCGCGAGTGCGCGCGTGTCCACGCCGGCGATCGCGGGGATGCCGTTCGTCCGCAGGAGCGTCGCCAGCTGGCGCGCGTCGTCCAGGACGGCGGCCGTCGCGTGGGCGACGACCAGGCCGCGGAGCCACGGGCGTGTCGACTGGTCGTCCGCCAGCAGCCGACCGTAGTTGCCGATCAGGGGGTAGGTCATGACCACGACCTGCCCGGCGTAGGACGGGTCGGTGGCGATCTCCTGGTAGCCGGTCTGTGACGTGTTCACCACGAGGTCGCCGCCGGCGCCGCTGGGCGCGCCGAACGCGATGCCGGGGAAGACGGTGCCATCCTCCAACGCGAGCAACGCCGGACCGGCGTCGCCGACCCGCGGGTCGACGATCGCGTCCGCGCGCGGCAGGGGAGGGCGACCGGAAGACGGTGGGGCGATCACGGGATCCCGGCGGGCCGCGGCTGTCGGCCGCAGGCGGGCATGCGCACTGGCAGGTTCCTCCTACCCGGCCTCACGGGACCGGTACGCCGGCCTCACGGGACCGGCCCTCAGGACGGGCTGACGATAGCACGCGGCGGCTCGGGAATGGACCGGACGGGAGGGGACCGGACAGGGAGTAGGACCCCGGGACGAGCGGCGGCGGGACGCGGGGTCAGGGCGCCTTCGGGGGCTCCTGGGCCGGCAGCTCCACCCGGAAGGCGGCTCCGCCGGCGGCACGGTTGGCAACGCCGATGCGACCGCCGTGCCGCTCGGTGACCCAGCGGGCGATCGAGAGGCCCAGGCCGGTGCCGCCGGACGGTGCCCCCGGGGCACGCCAGAACCTGTCGAACACGTGGGCCATGTCCTCGGGCCGCAGGCCGGGGCCGTCGTCCGAGACCTCGATCGAGGCCGTCTCACCCGCGCTCCGCACCCTGACCGTCACCGAGCCGTCCCGCGGGCTGTGACGGATCGCGTTGTCGACGAGGATCATGACGAGCTGGCGGAGCCGCGCCGGGTCTCCGGTGACCATCGCCGGTTCCGGGTCCACGGCGACGTGGACGCCCCCGGCCTCGGCCGTCCTGGTGAGCGCGGAGGCCGCCTCGAAGGCCACGTCGCCGAGGTCCAGCGGCAGGTGATCCATGGCCACGGCCCCGGAGTCCGAGCGGGCGAGCAGGAGGAGGTCGTCCACCAGCGCGGTGAGGTGGGTGACCTCGGCGTCGATGTCGTCGAGCGCCTCGGACGCGTCCCCGATGGGCCGGTCCCGGTGACGGGACAGGTGCTCCACGGACGAGCGGATGACGGTCAGCGGCGTCCGCAGCTCGTGGCTCGCGTCGGCGGCGAACTCGCGCTGGCGGCGGAGCGCGGTCCGCTGGGCGGCGAGCGACTCGCGGATCGGGACGAGCGCCCGTCGGGCGTAGACCGTCCCGACCCCGAGCGACACAAGGACGGCGACGAGCCCGCCGGCGAGGAGCGCCGTCAGCAGCGAGTTGAGCGTCTCGACCTCGGTGGACCGGTCCTGGAGCGCCTGCAGGAAGTAGGTCGCGCCGTCGGCGGCGTAGACCACCCGCTGCGTGAGCAGCCGGACGGGCACGCGGCTCGACGCGATCTCGAGGTCAACGGTGCGCTCGTCCGTCCCGTCTGGCGCGGCCCGTGCTGCGGCGAGGCTGTCCGACTCCGGCATGCCCGGCAGGACCACGACACGTTCTCGGCCGAGCTGGACGTACTCGCCGGCGTTGTCGAAGGCGAACAGGTAGGTGTTCCCCTGTCCGGGCTGGAACCCGAACCCGGGGCCCTGGCCCGGGCTCGGGTCGGTCCCTGTCAGACGGGCCACCCACGGGTCGACCCGGTTGTGGAGCTGCGCCGTGCTCGCCCCCGTCAGCGTGTTCGCCACGACCGCATAGAGGGCGGCGCCGAGCACCAGGAGCACGACCAGGGTCGAGGTGCCGCTCCAGGCGACGAGTCGCCAGCGGACGCGCCGGAGCATCCTCGCCTCGCCGGAGAGGGCCGCCTGCTCGGCCCCGTCGTCCCGGGCCTCGACCCTCGGGCCGTCAGCCATCGGAGAGCCGGTACCCCACCCCGCGCACGGTCTCGATCTGCGATCCCGCGGTGCCCAGCTTCGTGCGCAGGTAGTGGACGTAGGCATCCACGGCGTTGGGCGTGACCGCGACGCTGAACGGCCAGGCGTGGTCCAGCAGCTGGTCCCTGGTGAGCGTCCGGCCGGCGTGGCGCAGGAGGGCCTCCAGGAGCGAGAACTCGCGCGGGCTCAGGTCCACCGGGTGCCCGTCGACGGTCACCCTGCGCGAGGACTCGTCCAGGACGATCGCGCCCGCCGCGAGCTTCGGCTCCGCGCGTCTCGGGCCGGGCTCGGCCCTCCTGCGGAGCGCCCGCAGCCGGGCCGCCACCTCCTGGTACGCGAACGGCTTGACGACGTAGTCGTCCGCGCCGGCATCGAGGCCGCTCACGCGGTCGTTGACCGTGTCACGGGCCGTGAGCATCAGGATGCTCACGGCCAGGCCATCCCTGCGGATCTGGCGGGCCACGTCCAGGCCGGACATGTCGGGCAGGCCGATGTCCAGGATGACGGCATCGAGGCCGTCGATCGCCGTGGCGAGCTCGATGCCGGTCCGGCCGTCGGGCGCGTGCTCGACGACGTGGCGGTCCTCCTCGAGGAGGCGGGTCAGCGATCGGGCGAGGCGGGCGTCGTCCTCGACCAGGAGCAGGTGCATCGGTTGCCTCGCGGTCCCCCGTTCAGGGGACGATCGTGATGTCGCCGGCCGTGCCGAGCGTGACGGTGCCGGTGGTGCCGGTCCCGCCGTTGCCCCCGGTCCCGCCGTTGCCCCCGGTCCCGCCGGGCGCGCCGTTGCCGCCGGGCCGGAAGCCGCCGGCCACCTGGAGCTTGACCGTCTTGCCGGCCGTGACGTCGGAGGCGGTGGCAGGCGTGGCCGAATGGTACGTCGTGCTCGAGTTGGTCCCCACGGTGATCGTGGTGCCCTCGGCCGTCTTGATCGTGATCGAGTCGGCCGAGACGGAGTCCACGGTCCCCTCGATGACCAGACCGCCGCCCAGGCCGCCGAACGCGCCCCGGCCCGCGAAGCCGCCCTGGCGCTCGGTGCCGCCCGCGCCCGGGGTGAAGCTGCCGTTCGGGAAGCCGTTGCCGCGGGTGCCGGTCCCGTTCTGGCCGGCGACAGTCGCGGTCGCCGCGCTCGCGGGCGCGGTCGCCCGCCCGACCGCGAAGGCGACGCCGCCGACCGCGACGAGCACCGCCAGGCCGAGCGCGATGTTGAGCACCCGCGACGAGCCCGAGGAGCCGCGTTTGACCGGGGCCGGCTTCACCGGGACCACCTCCGGCTCGGGGGAGACGGGCGTGAACGCGGGGAGGGGTTCGGTCCTGGTCCCAGGCGAATTGGTCTCGGTCGGGTATGGGTCGTACGGGGGCATGGTCACGGTAGCGTCTCCTATTCGTAGCGGAGGGCGGTGATGGGGTCGAGCCGGGCCGCCTGGCGCGCGGGCCAGACCCCGAACACGACGCCCACGGCGAGGCTGAACAGCAGGGCGACGGCGAGGGTGGCGGGGCTGAAGGCGAAGGTGATGCCGCCGAGGCGCGAGATGAGCGCTGAGACCCCGAGGCCGACCGCGATCCCGATGACGCCGCCGAGGACGGACAGCGTGAGGGCCTCGATCAGGAACTGGGCGAGGATGTCGCGGCCCCGGGCGCCCACCGCCTTGCGGATGCCGATCTCGCGGGTCCGCTCGCGGACCGAGACCAGCATGATGTTCATGATCCCGATGCCGCCGACGATGAGCGAGATCGAGGCGATCCCGCCCAGCAGCAGCGTCAGGGTGCCGCTGATCGACGACGCGGTGGCGAGGAGCTGCGCCTGGTCGAGGATGTTGAAGTCGTTCGTGTCCGCCGTCGCGAGGCCGTGCCGCGTCCGGAGCAGGGACGTGATGGCAGTCTGGACCTCGGTCATCCGCGACTGGTCGCTCACGCTCACGCCGATGGTCCGGACACCGTCGCCCGAGACGAAGTACTTGCGCACGATGCCGACCGGCACCATGACCTGGTCGTCGGGATCCTGGAACCCGGAGCCGCCCTTCGGCTGGAGGATGCCGATCACGCGGAACGGCAGCCCCGCGATCGAGATGTCGGTGCCGATCGCCGTGGCGTCCAGGCCCAGGGCATCGGCGGTCGTGGCACCGAGCACCGCGACGCGGAGGCCGCCCTCGACCGCGGTGTCCGTGAGGAAGCTGCCCTGCCACGCCTGGTAGGCCCGGACGGCGGCGTAGTCCGCCGTCGTCCCGATGATCGACGTCGTCGTGGTGGTCGTCCCGACGGCCACCGTCTTCTGGGTGGTCGTCTCCGGGGCGACCCCGCCGACGCCGTCGATGTTCCGGATCGCCTCCGCGTCGCCGAGGGTCAGGGTAGAGGCGGCGCCGCCGTTGGCTCCGGCGGTGTTGATGGTCAGCAGGTTGGTGCCAAGGCTGCTGAGGCGCTCGGTGATGTTGGACGTCGTGCCCTGCCCGACACCGACCAGGGCCACCACGGATGCGACGCCGATGATGACGCCGAGCATGGTGAGCGCGGCCCGCAGCCGGCCCGTCCGCAGGCGAGAGAACGCGAGGCGGATGAGCTCCACGAGGCTCATGCCGTCAGCCGCCCGTCCCGGATGTGCACCTGGCGGCCGGCCGACCCGGCCACGTCGGCATCGTGCGTGATGAGGACGATCGTGCTCCCGGCTGCGTGCAGCTCGCGGAGGACCGCGAGGACGTCGTGCCCCGGAGGCCTGGTCGAGGTTCCCGGTCGGCTCGTCGGCGAGGATGAGGGCAGGGTCGGTGACGATCGCCCGGGCGACGGCGACGCGCTGCTGCTGGCCACCCGACAGCTCGCTCGGCTCGTGGCCCATCCGGTCTCCCAGGCCGAGGCGATCGAGGGCGGCGCCGGCCCGTCGGACGCGCTCGGCCTTCCCCACGCCCTGGTACAGCGAGCGGAGTCGCGACGTTGTCGATGGCGCTCGTGCGCGGCAGGAGGTTGTACGACTGGAAGACGAAGCCGATCGTCCGGCTGCGCACGCGGGCGAGCGCGTCGTCGTCCAGGTCCTCCACCGGCGTGCCCGCCAGCGCATAAGTGCCGGTCGTCGGGCGGTCCAGGCAGCCGATGATGTTCATCATGGTGCTCTTGCCCGACCCGGACGGGCCGACGATCGCGAGGAACTCCCCGCGGTTGACCTCGAGGTCCACGTCCCGCAGGGCGGGCACGGTCACGTGACCCATGTCGTAGATGCGGCCGATGCCGCGCAGGCTGACGATCGGCGTGGCCGCGGGGGCGGCGGCGAGCGTCACGGACGGAAGCCGCCGCCGGGGACGGCGATCCCGCCACCGAACCCGCCGTTCCGGCCCGTGGCGGAGGTCGTCGTCGAGAGGCGGTCCGACGCGATCCCCGTGACCACGACGTCGCCGGCGCTGAGCCCGTCCTGGACCTCGGCCGTGGTGCTCGTGACGAGCCCCACCGTCACCGGGACGGTGGTGAGCGTGCCGTCCTCACCCATCACCTGGACCCGGTAGCTGCCGCTCGTGCCCCGCAGTGCGGCGCTCGGGATGGTCAGGACGTTCGGCGCCGACGCGGTCACGATGGTGATGTCGGCCGTCATGCCCGACCGGAGCGTGGAGGGTGCGCCGGTCAGCGTCACCGTGACCGGGAACGAGACCACGCTGCCAGTGCCGCTGCTGGAGCCGGCGGCCGGGGCGATCGCCGACACCGTGCCGCCGATCGCCGCGTTGATCGCGCTGACCGTCACGGTCGCGTCCTGGCTCATGGACATGGAGCTGATGTCGCTCTCCACGACGTCGGCCGTCACCTCGAACGTCGGAGCGGCGAGGGTGATCGCCGTCCCGGTGGACTGCAGGCCGGGAGTGATCGCCACGGAGCTGACCGTGCCGTCGATGGGCGCGACGAGCGTGGCGAGGGCGATCTGGTCCTTGATCGACACGACGTTGGCTTTTGCCTGGCGACGGCCGTTGACCGCGTTGTAGTAGCCGACCTTCGCCTGGCGGATCGGGTCCGTCCCGGTCGCGGCGTCGAGGGCCTCTTTCGCCTGGGTCACGCCGATCCTGGCGGCGTTGAGCGAGAACTGGGCGACCGCGAGCTGATCCTTCAGGTCCTTCGTCGACGCCGTCGCGAGCACGTCGCCCTTCTTGACGGCCTGGCCGACCGCGACCTTGACCGTGTCCACCAGCCAGGTGCCGGTGCCAGCGGCCGTGGTGGTGTCGGTCATGAGCTGCGGGGCCATGCCGAACCCGAGCGCATAGGTCGCGGTCGGGGAGATCGTCCCGGTGGCGGCGACCTCGTCGGTCACGTCGCCGGTCGCGGCGGTCGCAGTCAGGTAGGTCGACGCCGTGGCCGACCCTCCGGTCGGCAGGCCCCCCAGCGACACGAACACGGCGGCCCCGCCTGCAGCCAGCAGGACGAGGATGACCAGGACTCGGAGCTTCACGGGAGATCCTCGGGTAGCGCGGGCAACATGTCAGGCAAAGGGTCGGGCGCCCGCGTGAGAAACGACTGAGAAGGGCCTGAGTGCCGGACGGGCCGCGGTCCCGTCAGGGTCGTGGCGGCCGGGCTCCCGGGATGGCGGTGGTGCGGCGCCGCGTGATCGCCTTGCCGGCCGTGAACGCGGCGCCTGCGTGATCGACGCCAGGGGCCTCCTGCCGTCAGGCGCCCGCGCCACCCGTCGCCTGCGAGATGAGTGCCGCCGCGTCCGCGATCGGGATCGCGAAGCCGAGGCCCTCCGCGCTCGTCGCGACCGCCGTGTTGATACCGATCACGGCACCGGTCGCGTCGAGCAGGGGCCCGCCGCTGTTGCCCGGATTGATCGCCGCGTCGGTCTGGATAAGGCCGGTGAGGGTCGTCGGGCGGCCGGTCGACTCGTCCCTGACCGTGACGTCACGGCCGAGGCCGGAGACGATCCCGCGGGTCACGGTCTCCGTGTAGGTGCCGAGCGGGCTCCCGATCGCCAGGGCGGTCTCGCCCACATCGATCCCCGTCGAGTCGCCGATCCTTGCCGCGGTGAGGCCCGTCGCCACGATGCGGACCAGGGCGAGGTCGTTATCGTCGGCGACCCGGACAATGGTCGCCGGCAGCGTGCGACCGTCCTCGAGCTCGACGGTGGCGGTGCTTGCGTTCTCCACCACGTGGCGGTTGGTCAGGATGTAACCGTCGGTGGAGATGATGATCCCCGACCCGATCCCGGTCGTGCTGCCGCCGAACGGCGAGAAGCGGTCGGCAGTGACGCCATCGACCATGATCGTCACGACCGACTTGCGGGCCTCGGCAACCACGTCGGTGATGTCCTTGCCCGTGAGCGTCGTGGCGCTGGTCGACGTGGCGGTGCCCACGGTCGGTGCAACCGTCGCCACGGCACCGGGATGCATCCCCTGAACGAGGGCGACGGTGCCACCCGACGCGAGCACGGCGCTCAGCAGCGCAGTGGCGAGCACTGGCCCGAGCGTGGATCCCGGGCGCGAAGCCGTCGGTCGCGGGGCAGACGGCGGTGCGGCGGCGGGCGTCGCGGCGAGTGGCGCCGCGGGCGGCAGGGCCGCCGGTCCTGTGCCCGCCGGTGCGGCTGACAGGGCGGGCTGGGCGGCCGGGCCGGTGTCGGGAGGGACGAAGGGGGCGGGCACCGGCTCGGAGTCGGCGGGGCGAAACGGCGGGGTCATCCGGGCGGACTTCCTGGTGACAGGGAGTGGGATCGCATGAACCCATCCAGCACCCACCGCGTGAGATCACCGTGAGAAAGACCGTCTGAGAACACAGTCGAGCCACCGGACGAGGTCACATGTGTCATCGAGCGACCACCGAGCGGCGATCGAGCGACTCTCGAGCGACCTTCGATGACCAGGCAGCCCGGCGCTGCTTCCCAGTCAGCGGCCTCGGGTTCGTCGGGTCGCTCTGCTGCCGCGGCGACGGCGATCCGGCGGGCGTTGGTCCCCCGGAGGCCCTGCTTGGTGTCGAATGCTGCCGGACGCGCAGCGACCGGCCGCTCCGGTTGCCCTGGTGCTGCCCACGGAACAGCGGGGGGCGGGGGGCGGCCCGAAACCGGATGGCCGCGTTCCCGCGAACCGCCTCGCGGGCAACTCGGGGTGGGCGCGAAGCCACGCGGGGCGGTGCGACGCAGTCTCGCGGCCAGGGTGCTTGCCGGTGAGCGCCGTCCTTGCCGAGCAGCTGCTGCGCCCCGCGGCGTCGTCCCTACTGGAGCAGCTCGTCGATGAGCGGCGACCAGGTGACCAGGTCGTCGGTCGTGATTGCGAGCGCCCCGAACCCACGGTGCCCGGCGACCCAGGCGACGCCCCGCTCCCCCATGGCGAAGGCCGCGGTCGCGAACCCGTCCGCGACGGCCAGCGTCGGACCCACGACGGTCAAGCTGCGCAACGCCGTGGGGACCTCGCCCGTGTGCGGGTTGCGGATGTGTCCGCCCCGTTCGTACAACCCCGACGTCGCGACGGCCAGGTTGGAGACGCCGAGGACGGCCGCGACTCGATCTTCGACCCCGGGGTGGCGAATGCCGATCCGCCACGCACGTCCCGGCTCCGGCTCTCCAGCCGCCACGAGGTCGCCGCCGGCCGTCACCTGGACGTTGCGGGCTCCGGCAAGCCGAAGCATGTAAAGCGCTTCGTCGACGGCCCAGCCCTTCGTCACGCCGGTCGGATCCGGCCGTCCGTCGGCCCGGTGGGCGCGCGGGTCGAAGTAACCGTCGGTCGCGTCCCGAAGCACGTCAGCCAGCGTGAACACGGCGCGCACGTCCGGGCTCGCATCCTCGAACGCCAGCTCGCCCGTCCCGACGCGCGTGACCTCGCTGTCGTCGCGAAAGGGGCTGAACCGCCGGTCCACGTCATGGAACCACGCGAAGACGTCGTTCAGCGCCGACTCGGCGACGAACGGATGACGCACGTCGATGGAGACCGTGGTCCCCATCACGTGCTCGACGCGGGCCTGGCGGGTCGCTGACAGCGCGCCCATGGCTCGAGCGGCCGTCAGATGCCCGCGCTGTCGAGCGCAGCCTGCAGCGAGCGGGCGTAGCCGTTGCTCGTGTAGGTGGCGCCGGAGATCCCGTCGATGTTCGCGCCCTGCGCCTGGAGCGCCTGTGTGCGGAGGATCGGCTCGACATACGACGAGATCTGGTCGGTGCGGCGGTCGCCCTGCGGCAGCTGGAGCGCCGCGACATCGACGATCGACGTCCCGTCCACGGTGACCTCGACCTGCACCGACCCGAACCGGGTTCCGATCACGGGTCCGTCCACCGTGCGCCTGCCTGTTGTGGCTGGCGTCCCGCTGGTGCCGGTGCCACCCGTGCCGGTGCCGGACCGGGTCCCGCCGCTGCCGGTCGCTCCGTTGCCAGTGGCACCCGCGCCGGCCGCGCCCGTGCCCGTCCCACCCGCGCCCGCGCCCGCACCCGCGCCGGCCGCGCCCGTCCCGCCCGTGCCCGTGCCCGTGCCCGTGCCCGCGATGGTGCGGGTCGTGCCCGGGGCGCCGCCAGCCGCGCCACCGCCGTTCTCGGTCGACGAAGCCGGCGAGACGGAAGGTGCCTGGAAGTTGAGGAGCAGGACGAGCGCGAACGTCGTCAGCCCGAGAGCGAACGCTCCACGCTTCGGCATGTATGGGTCTCCAACGGTGGGAACGCGACTGGCGTCTCTCCGGGAGGTTGCCAAGGTCGCCTGAGAAGGGCCTGAGAGGGCACGCCCGCGCTCAGTAGGCGAACCTCTCCGCGTGGACGTGGCTCGCGGGGACGCCGAGCTCGCTGAGGGACCCCTCGACCGCCCGCATCATCTCTGCGGGACCGCACAGGTAGACGTCCTGGTCGGCGATGTCCGGGACAAGGCGGGCGATCGCGGCGCGGCCGAGCGGGCTCATCGACGGCTCCCCTGTCCGCCGGCCAAGCAGGTAATGGACGGCCGCCCCGCGGTGAGCGGCGAGCAGGTCCAGCTCCTGGCGGAAGACGATGTCGGTCTCATGGCGTACCCGGTAGAGGAGAGTGAGCTCGCCGGGTCGGGCGGCGAGGGACTCCATGAGGGCACGGAGCGGGGCGATGCCGATGCCGCCGGCGATCAGGGTCACCTTGCGGCGTGAGCGGCGCGCGCCCGTCAGCACCCCGTACGGCCCTTCCACGAACACGGCCGTCCCGACCGGGATTCGCTGGAGGCGGCGGCTGTCGTCGCCGAGGGCCTTGACGGTGATCCGGAGCCAGCTCCCGTTGGGTGCGGACGAGAGCGAGTACGGGTGGCTGCGCCACCAGCCGTCGCGAGTGAGGAACCGGACGATGAAGTACTGGCCGGACCGGACCGGGAGGTGGTCGAGGTCCCGCCCGGTGAGGTAGATCGAAGTGACGCCGGGCGCCTCGGGAACGACGGCCGACACGCGGAGCCGGTGGCGCACCGACGTTGCCAGCGGCTGGCCGACGCGGAAGACGAGGACCAGGGCGGCCACCAGCACGTAGAGCGAGATCCAGTAGATCGCCGCCAGCTGGTCGTGGATGAAGTCCGCGCCCGCGAACAGCTGGTGGAGGAAGGCGAGAGCGATCCCGAGGTAGGCGTACAGGTGGAGGAAGTACCAGGTCTCGTATGACAGGCGCCGGCGGGAGGCCTTCGCCGATGTCATGCCAACCATCACGAACAGGACGAACCCGACGAGGGCCCAGAGGACGAACGGGTAGGTCCAGACGAGCGTCACCAGCTCGGCCACGACCCACTGCCCGTCCCCCAGCGCGTACCCGCTCACGGTCAGCACGACGTGACCCGCGATCAGCCAGACGGTGGTGAACCCGAGCCAGCGGTGGGCCCAGGCCAGCCTGTCCATCCCGAATGCCTCGTCCAGCCACGGGCTCCGGCCCATGAGAACGAGGCCGACTAGGGCGAGGTACGTCCCCTCGAGCGCGGACAGCTGGCCGACAGCCGTCAGGCCTCCGCCGACCGAGCGGAGCTCATCGAGCCCGCCATGACGGACCCACATCAGGAGGATGAAGATCCCGTTCGCGACCAGCAGGGCGACGACGTCGCGGGGCCGCACGCCCCAAGTGCGGGGCAGTGGCACCCGGCGCGGTCGGGCGGCCGGCGTCGAGGTCATCCCGGGATGGTGCCGGAGGGCGATGAGAGCCTCGTGAGAACGTGCCCCGCTCGGCGCGGCCGCCGCCGCGTGCCTCGCGATCGGCGGGTCAGGGAGCCGCGGCGCTCTCGGTGGGGAGGAGATGCCTCCGGGAGCGCCGCGGCTGCGACCGAATTCAAGCGACGGTTCCTGAGAGAATCCTGAGACATCCGGCTGGGTCAGCGGCTTGAGGTGGATCAGCGGCTGAGGTGGATCAGCATCTCGAGGACGCCCTTGTCCTCGACCGAGAGGACGACCATGGCCCGCGGCGTCGCAATTCCGAAATCGGCGAAGGCGATCGGGAGCGAGCCCGCGATGGCGATGGTGCCGCCCTCCAGGCGGGCCTGGAGTGGGACCTGCACGGACTTCGTCACGCCGTGGAGCGTCAGGTCGCCGCTTGCGGTGACCTCGACCGTCTGACCCTCGGCGGGCACGGATCCCAGGTCGATCGGCGCCGTCAGCGTGAAGGTCGCCTGGGGATAGGTGCGCGTCTCGAGGGCCTGGTTCGAGAGCTGCCGGTCCCGGTTGTGGTTGTCGCTCTGGAGGGTGGTCAGGTCGGCCGTGAAGTCGGCCTTGGTGACCGTCGTCCCCTCGATCGTCAGCGAGCCGGTCACGTCCGTCGTCCTGCCGACGGCCTCGGCAGCCCCGACGTTGGCCAGCTCCTCGCGCACCCGGTAGCCGACGAAGGTCGCGGGTCCAGACGTCGAGGACGCCGCGGGATCCGTGGTCCAGGTCCCCTCGATCCCGGCCGCCGGCGTCGCGCCGGACCCGGTGCCGCCGCTCGACCCTGGACTTGCGGGCGCCGCCGCGGTCGCCGGCGGCAGGGAGCCGAGTGAGACGGGCGGCGGGCCGGACGGCCGGAAGAACAGGTACCAGATCGCGGCGCCGCCGAGGACGGCGATGGCGATCAGCACGACCCCGAGGAGCGGGCCGCGGCGCGATGCGGGGCGAGGCGGGGTCATCGGTTATCCCTCGGGATGCGGCTAGGTGTGCGCGTCGGCGTCGGGGCTCAGCCGCCGGCCTTGTACGGGTACGTGACCCACTCGTCGACGGTGGCCGCCCAATGGTCGGGCGATCCGGCGACTCGGGACCGGTCGGGCTTGTAGTGGATCACGGCCGAGACTGGCGTCCCGCCCGCGGAGCGGACTCGGGTCAGCACCTCGGTCATCGTCTCGCCCGTCTCCCACACCTCGTCCACGACGAGGATGCGCTGCCCCCGGAGCAGCGAAGCGTCCGGGAAGTGGCCGATCACCGGTGCCGGGTGGGTGCCGCCCTCCGACCGATAGAACTCGGCCCCGACGACCAGGATCTCCCGCAGGTCCAGCCGGTACGCGAGCATGCCCGCGGGGACGAGCCCACCGCGGGTGATGGCCAGCACCAGGTCATGAGCGCGGCCGACCTCGGCTGCGAGAGTGGCGACCAGGCCGTCCAGGTCCTCCCAGGTGACGACGAGCGTGTCCGGCATGGAGCCATGATCGCCCATAGCGGGCCATCGGGGGGCGCCGGCGTCACCGGCAGGCGAAGGGCGCTGTACCGAGGATCCGGCGGGATGGGTCAGGAGCCCGCGGCGGACGGCTTCGGCGACGATGGCCCGGCAGACGGCTTCGGCGACGATTGCCCGGCAGACGGCTTCGGCAGCGTGGCCCCTCCGTTGATGTCGTGACACAGGACGCAGGTCGAGTCGGCGCGCAGGGCGTGGTCGATCGGGAGGGCGCCCGTATCGGCCGACTGGTGGCACGCCCGGCACGTCAGGGCCTGGGGATCCGGGTGCGGCTTCGTGGGCGGCGGAGACGGGTTCGGCTTGTGACAGAGCCAGCACTCGTCCTGGTTTCGCCCGACCATGCTCGACGGCAGGTGAGCCACACTGCCATGGCAGTCGAGGCACGGCCTGTCCAGCTGGGCATGAGCCTGGGTGATGGCCGGCCCGTCCTGGGCCACCTTGTGGCAGTTGAGGCACTCCGTCCCGACGATCCCCTTGTGGCCCGGTGCGTTCCGGCCCAGCTTCTCGTCGGTGTGGCAGGTGAGACACGCACCCCAGCCCTCGAGTGGGTGGCCGATCGCCGGGATCACCTTGACCCCGCTGGAGCCGCCCGTTTCGTGGCACAGGACGCATGCGTTCGACGTCGGGATGTGGGCGAGGCCCATCTGCATCTGCTCGGGTGACGCCGAGGGCGCGACCGAGGAATCGGTCGGCGCGCCTCCTCCGCCGATCCGCGGCAGGACGTTGGCCCAGTCCGCGACCATCGTCAGGGCGAGCAGGGCGACGACGACCAGGTTCAGCGCGATCAGCAGGCGCAGCGTCCTGTCGAGCTTGGTTCTCATGCCGTCGCCTCTTCCTGGGGCCGGACCACCGGCATCGCCGGACGTCCGGCCGCCGCACGCTCGTCGAGCGCACGGAGCTCCATGCGGGCTGTCTCCACCGCCTCGGAGAGGGCCTCCTCGACTCGCGGTGACAGGCCCAGGCCGGTCCTCGTGTCGCCGACCTGCACGCCGACGAGGCTGACCGCCCGCGGCAGCCAACCCATCAGCCGCGCCAGGCCCAGCAGCTCGCCGATGCTCCCGGGCTTCGCTCCGGTCCGTGGTCCTGCGGCGGCGCCGATCGCGTCACCACGCAGCACGCTCACGGCGCCCGCTTGCCCACCGACGTTGACGGCATCGAGCAGCAGGAGGGCCCCGGCGCCTGCGATCGTGCCCAGCAGCTCGAGGCCCAGCGTTCCGCCGTCTACCATCCGCGTCCCTGCCGGGACCGCCGAGGGGTCGTCCGAGGCGAGCCGCCGCAGGCCCTCCATCACGCGGACCCCGACACCGTCGTCGCGGAGCAGGACGTTCCCCACCCCCATCACGACCGGGCCCGACGGGGCGATCATTCAGCCCGCTCCAGCATCTCGGGACCGCCATCGCGCGACTCGACGATCTCTTCGCGGGTCGGGAACTTGTACCCGGCGACGATGCTCGAGACGAGGCCGTTGTTCTCGATGTGGTCGACCAGGATGCAGCTGTAGATGTGGAACACCGCGATCGCGAGGATGGCGTACATCGCGAGGTGGTGGACCAGGCGCAGCATCTGCGGGCCGAAGAGCTCGCGGAGCCAGCCGAAGAGGGTCTTGCCGGGCTCGGTGCCCATCAGCCCGTCGAGCGCGAAACCGGTGACCACCTCGACGAGCAGGAGCGCGAACAGGGCCAGGTACGCGGTCGCTGCCAGCTGGTTGTGACCCAGGACCTTCGGGATCTCCTTGCGCACAAAACCGTAGAACCCGGCCTGGCGGAACAGCTCGGTGGCCTGGAACTTCGAGGTCGGGATGAACGCCGTCCAGCGCGCGAACCGGTTGCCGGCGAGAAGCCAGTAGGTCCGGATCATCCCCGAGACCAGGAAGGTCAGAGCGGTCAGGATGTGGATCAGGCGGATCGTCGACATGACCGGGCCACCCGGCGGGATCAGGAACGGGTCGGCGATGTAGAGACCGGTCACGCTCAGGATGACGATGCACACCGCGGTGACCCAGTGCGTGAGACGGACGGGGGCCTGCCAGATGTAGAGGCGGACCCGTTCGTGGGGTCGGTCGACCTCGTGAGCGGCGGCGCCGTGCGGCGGAGCTGCCGGGGTCCCGGTCGGGACGGTGTCGGCCTCCGGTGCGGGGGCGACGACAGGGGCAGGCGCGGGGGCCGCGACAATGGCGGGCGGCGCGGCGGCCGCGGCGGCGACAACGGCGGGCGCCGGGGCGGTGACGACGGCCGACGCTCCGCTCAGGGCGTCCTGGGCGGCGGTCATCGGGATCCCTCCAGCGCACGGACGCGGATCTCGAGCGGGCCTGGGGCCGCCGGGTCGAACAGGTGCGTGGCACACGCGGCGCATGGCGCAAACGCATGCACGACGCGCTGGATCTCGAGCGGGCGGGTCGGGTCCGCAACCGGCGTCCCCAGCAGCGCAGCCTCGATCGGGCCACGCCCTCCCATCGCATCGACCGGCGAGGCGTTCCACCCGCTTCCGTCCACCACCTGGTACCGGTCGATCACACCGTTCTTGATCCCGATCCAGTGCCCGACGGCTCCCCGCGGTCCTTCGCCGATCGAGCGACCCTCCGCCTCCGCCGGCCAGGACCCCGGGTCCCAGTAGTAGGTGTCGGCGACCGCCACGTCGCCGGTGGCGAGGTTGGTCTTCAGCTCCCAGAGCCATCCATCGGCCTGGCGGACGAGCACCTCGGTCTCGACGGCGCCGGCCAGCATCCGACCGAGGACGCTGGGCATGACGTCCAGCGTCAGGCCGGTGGCCTGCAGCATCGCCTGGAGGGCGAGACGGATCTCCGACTGGCCGTTGGCGGCTCCGACGAGCACCCGGGCAAGCGGGCCGGTCTCCATCGGCTTGCCGTCGTACCGGGGTGCCTTGATCCACGTGTACTTGCCGGCGCCCTCGAGGGTGGTCAGCGGCAGCGCCAGGCCGGACCACGCCGGCACCGTCTCACCCGCCGCGGGCGGGCGGAGTGCCTCGTCGCCGTTGCTGTACGTGTACCAGGCGTGGGTGACGGTCTCGGCGACGTTCTCCGGGGCCGCCTCGAGGCCCTTGTTGAGGTTGCCGACCTCCAGGCGCCCGCGCGGCAGGAACAGCACGGGGTCCTTGCCGCCCTTCTGCGGGTAGTCCCCCCACGCCAGGTAACCGGCGCCACCGGCGCCGATCGTGGCCCATTCCGGGTAGGCGGAGGCCAGCAGGCGGACGTCCGGCGAGAAGACCTGCTCGACGAACGCGAGGGCCTCGGTGAGCAGGCCGTCGATCATGGCGATGCCCGCTTCGCTGAGTGCGATCGGCGCGTTGGGGTCGGGGACCTGCGGGTGCTGGCGATTGACCGGCGGGTTGGGGCCGCCCCAGGGCGGTGCCAGTGCCATGCCGCCGACGACGTACGTCTGCGGGTGCGGGTCCTTGCCCCCCAGGAGGGCGTGGATCTTCATGAACGAGCGCTGCCAGTCGAGGGCCTCGAGCATGTGGGCGAGCAGCAGGAGGTTCTGCTCCGGGGTGAGTCGGTAGGCCGGATGGCCCCAGGGTCCATTGGCGAAGATCCCGGGCTGGTCCGACTCGATCACCGCGGCGAGCCGGTCCCGGACGCCCTTGAAGTAGTCAGCGTCGGCCTTCGGCCACTGGCTGCTGGCGCGGGCGAGCTTCGAGGTGGCGGCAGGGTCGGCCGTGAGCGCGGATCGGGCGTCCACCCAGTCCGGGCCCTGGGCCGTGTAGAAGACGAGGACGTGGTCCCGGACCAGCTGCGTGGCCGCGAGCACGTTGCGCACCAGGCGCGCGTTGGTCGGGATCTCGATGCCGAGTGCGTTCTCGACCGCCCGCACCGAGGCGAGCGCGTGCACCGTGGTGCAGGTCCCGCAGATCCGCTCCGCCAGCAGCCACGCATCGCGGGCGTCGCGCCCTCGCAGCACCGTCTCGAGGTCCCTGAACATCGTGGCCGATACCAGTGCCTCGCGGACCACGCCGCCGGACGCGTCGGCCTCGATGCGCAGGTGGCCGCCCACCCGGGTGAGGGGGTCGATCACGATCCGCGCCATGTCAGCGCACCTCCGGGTCGGCGCCGGGGGCGCCCGCGCCGGCCGCTGCGTCCGGATCGTCGTTCGCAACCGCCTCTGCGTGCGTCGCCGCGTCAGGCTCCACACCCGCGGGGATGTCGGCCACGGCCACCGATCCAGGAGCGGGGGCCGCCGGAGCGGGGGCCGCCGGAACGGCGTTCGCCGGGTCCGCAGCCGCCGACTCGGCACCCGCGGCGGCCGCCTCGCGGCGCTCGATGACGCCACGGCGCTTGAACCTGGTCCCCATGCCGACGGCGTGGGCTCCGGCGACGAGCGCGATGCCGCCGACCATGGCCACGCCCACCTGGTCGGCGGTGATGTTCGGGAAGAACGGCACGACGGGGGGGAGGCGCTTGTACGCGGAACCCATGGCATCCCAGAAGTCCGGCATCGTGCACCCGATGCAGCCGTGACCGGCCCTGACGTTCCAGCTGGTCCCGTCGCCATAGCGGACCGTCGGGCAGTTGGCCATCGTCTCGGGACCCTTGCAGCCGAGCTTGTACAGGCACCAGCCCTTCTGGGCGCCCTCGTCGCCCCAGGTGAGGGCGAACTCGCCGAACTCGAAGTGGGGACGCCGCTCGCACTTGTTGTGGATCAGGTCCCCGTAGGCGAACAGCGGGCGGCCCATGGCGTCCACCGCCGGCAGCTCACCGGACGCGATGTAGTGGGTCCAGGCGGCGACGACGTTCTCGACGTTCATCGGGCACCCGGGCAGCGTGATCAGCCTGCCGTTCCCCACCAGGGACCGGACTCCCTGGGCTCCGGTCTGGCCGCCGCTCGCGGCAGCCGCGCCACCGTCGAAGGCGCATGAGCCCAGCGCCAGTGTTGCGAGGGCACCGGCGGAGACCTCCCGCACGACGTCGGCGACCGGGCGCCCGCCGACCAGGCAGTACGCACCCGAGGCGCCGGTGGGGATCGCGCCCTCGATCACGGCGAAGTAGCCGTTCGGGTAGCGCTCCATCGCGCTCGTCAGCACGAGGTCGGCGGAGGCGCCTGCCGGGGCCATCAACGCCTCGTGGTACTCGATGGAGATGGTCTCGAGGATCAGTGCCGAGACCGTCGGCTCGGAGGCCCGGAGGAAGGCCTCCGTGTTGCCGCCGCAGCCCTGGGCGCGAATCCAGATCAGCGGCAGCCGCGGGGCGTTGCTCACGGCCGCGGCGATCCGCGGGGCGTACGAGGCCGGCAGGGCGAGGGCGGCGGCCATCGCCGTCGAGAACTGGAGGAACGCCCGACGGGACATCCCCCGCCGCACCAGCGCGGCGTACAGCCCGTCCTCGACCATCAGGTTCCTTCTCGTTTCGAGCGCCGCGGGAGCGGGCGCACACGTGGCCCGCGCCGGCTGCGACGCAGTCAGGGGGACGCCGGTACCGATCATGGGCGACGGTGGTGGGTTCGACCCCCTACCAGAGGTCGCCGCAATAGGTGGCGAAGGGCACACCCATCGGGCCCGGATGGAAGGTAACGGCCCCTGCCTGACGGCACGGCCCACCCGGAATCGCCCCGATGCAGGCCCCACGGCAACGGGCGTTGCCCGGCGTTCCGCCACGGTGGCCAGGTTCCGCCATGTTGACCAGGTCCCCACGCGTCGACGCGGATGGGCCGGCGCGGGTCCAGGCGCTCCGTACCCCCCAACGAGGGGGTTGCTATTCCCTCGTCCAGGGTCTGGCGCTGGGGCGCTCAGGGGCCGAGGATTTGGGACAAGCGGACGGTGAGCAACGGACGGGAGGCCCCGATGCTGCCGAGGACCAATCAGGAGATCGGTGGGGAAGTCGCGCGGGCGGTGTTCCCGGTCGCCGAAGAGACGATTGTCCTGGTCCTCGATCGTGAGCTCGCCCGTGACCGGCTCGTCGTCCGCGCCATCACCCGCGTCGCCGAGCGGGCGCACGACGCGCCCGAGCTCGCGATGGCCGTCCAGGGGCTCGCAGAGTCGCTGGGCTGGCGTATCTGCTCGCAGGCACACGACGGCTACGAGGTCATGACGCTCGCCCGGGCCTGACGATGCACCCCGCGCGACGGAGCCTTGGAGCCCGCAAGCGTATCCTCTGCATGCCACGGGGGTGGCGTGCATGCTCCCCCGGACGCCAGTCGTCCATTCCGGCTTGCCGGAGCGTTCCCGCTGCGTCGCCCCCGGGTCTCGGGAGCAGGACATGCTTGCCATCGACAAGGCGTCCAGGGGCCTGGACCTCGTGCGGGACCCGTTCCGCCGCGCCAGGCGGAAGGACCGCGACGCTGCCTCGGCCGTGGAGTCCGGGTCGTCACGCGGCGGTCCGCTGCCCGACCCTCACCACCTCTGCCTCGACTTCCAGGCCCGCCACGGTGCCGGGACCCGAGGGTACTGAAGGCCCGTGAGCCCACCCGCGCCACGGACACCTGAGCGCCCGACGGCGAGGCGATCGGTGCGACTGTCGGGCACCGCCGTCGATCGTGCGCAGCGGCGCGCGCATCGCCTGACCCGTCAGGTCGACGCCCGCAACCAAGAGCCCCCGGAGGAGCTCGGCTGAGACCGATCCAACGGGTCGCAACGCATGCCGATCTACGCTCGCGAATTGGGACCGGACCGGGTTTCTGCCCCACTCTGTCGCGGTCCGCTTCGCCTGGTCTGCTGCTAGTTCTGCTGCGTTCGCCGACCCTAGGCCGTGCGCTGCGCCTAGTGGTGCGGAGCCACCGGGAGGCCGCCCGCCGGGCTGGGTGAGCCGGGATCGGGCACAACCGGCCCGAGCGGCCCGAGTGTCAACCATGCGGCCAAGAACCTGTCAGGACGCCGGTGTGGCTAGGTCCAATCCACAGAACCGGCACATCAGGCGGCCTCGAGGAGGAGATCGCCTCGACGGAACGCGAGCGTGCCCACCTTCGTCGGACTGGACACGCTCGTCTCGTCGGCCTGCTAACCGCAGGTCAGGTTCAGCTTGTCGAAGTTCACCGTGATGGTGCCGTTGGCGTTCATGACGAACACCGTCGTCTCGTGAACCGTGATGCTCGAGCCATCGGAGCCGGCGGCGTGGATCGTCAGCGTGAACTCGTTGTTCTGGTTCTGTTCGTTCATGTTGAAGTTGCCCCAGGCGGTCGCCTTCCCGGTGTACGTCACGCCCGTGCCCACATCGGTGCCGACGATCTTGCCCGTCTCGGTGAAGGTCGCCCAGAACTCATCGCTGTTCGTGAAGAACGTCACGTGGTTGACGAGGTTGCCGGTGAACTGGACTCCTGCTCCGCCATCGGGCGCCACAAAGGCGTCGCCGGTGCAGGGATTGACCGCGTTCGGCTCGTTGAACGTCCCGTGGATGTGGTCGGTCTCTGTCACGGTCTGACCGTGCGGGCTGGCTGCGAATGCCGACCCGGCCGCGAGGCACAATGCGGCGACGCCAACGACCGTCCCGGTCGCGACCCGCCTGATGAACGCTCCGCTCTTGATAGGCCGCATGGACGCTCCTTCAATGCGCGCCAGCCCATCCCGCTTCCGGAGACACGCTCCCGGAGGGGGCCCTGGCTCGGCGCAGTCTGGCGGTGCGGTGCGGTGATGTCCAGACTGGTGGGGGACATTCCCGGTGCAATCCCGCACCACGGGACGGGCGCACGGCGGCGGCAACCCGGTGACGTCCGCTGAGGTCCCCTCGCCTCCGATCGCGCCGTCGTGGTCTGGCCGGCGAGCCGGGATCGAGCCGGCGGGCGCGGAGCCGGAGGCGAGGCCGCGCACACGGGACGCGACTTACCGCGGGCTTGGCTGAGAAGGATCGAGCTGTTGCGAGCCGAGCCGGGGGACGGCGACATCGCGATCGGCGGCGCGACGCTTGCCGACCAGGCGGCCGCGCTGGGCCTGATCGACGAGTACCGGGTCATGGTCCACCCGGTGCTGGTCAGCGGTGGCATTTCCTACTTTTCGCAGCACGAGCGCCGGGTGGACCTGGAACTCGTCGAGACCCGCACCTTCAGCTCGAAAGTCGTCTACCTCCGCTACCGCGTGGCGCGCTAGCCGCGCATCCGCCGGACGCGGACGGCCGCTTCGTCCATTCGCAACTGGGTGGCCGCCCATCCGTGAGCGTCACGGCTCACTGCGCGAGTTCGACCCGGGCGGCGTCGAGGCTCACGCGACGGCGCGCGGCGCCTACGTTGTGCTCGAGCGCGTGCTCGAGCGCACGAGTGGATTGGACTCTGACGACGCCCCACGGGGGCTCTTCCTTGCCCCGCTTGACTGCCTCTCTTGACTGCTGCTGGGTTTCTGGGCATTCGTCTGCGAGTGGGCCTCACCGCCTGACGGCGAAGACCCGCACCACCTCGTCGCCGTTGTGGTTGATGACCTTCACCGCCACCTTGCCCGAGACCGGACGCGGGAAGGGGCGCGACAAAGTCGAGTTCAGCGAGGCCCAGGCCCCGTCGCAGATGTCGGCGCGGAGTGCGCGGCGGACCTTCTCGTAGGGGTCGTCCGCCCCGGTGAAGCAGGCGTGGTGGGCGTAGAGGCTCTCCCCATCGTAAGCCGTGTCGAGGGACCAGCAGGCGATGCCGTCCGTGGAGGACGAGCGGATCTCGCCTCGTGGTTGGATCGCGTAGATATCGAGGCCCTTGATCTCGACGACCGCCTGGTCGCTGCCGGCGGGACGGACCTCGATGTCGGGCTCGCCGAAGACCGTGAACAGATTGCCCGATCCGGTCTTGCGGAGGTTGCCGACCAGCAGATCGCTGTTCATGCGGGCCTGGAGGACGGTCAGCCGGCCCAGGCTCGACGCCTCCTCGCCCGCCAGGGGGTCGAAGGCGAAGCCGCAAACGACGAGGAGGTCGGTGACCTTCACCGCCTCCATGGCGGCGTCCCGGTCCAACTCGGGGCCGACGGTGCCGAACACGGGGCCAATGGCGACCGCGACCGTCTTCGTGGCCCCGCCGTCCGTACTCGCCGATGCCTGGCGCCACGGTCCGGGGTACGGGTCGGGGCGGAGGACCGCAGGGCAAGCAGTCCTCCGGTTGACCTACGCACACGCGCTGGTTGTCCCGCCCGCCCGGTGACGAAACAACAAAGCGGAGGACTTGGAGTCCTCCGCTATTTCTACGCACGAATCGGGTTTGGTGAGCCGGCAGGGATTCGAACCCTGAACCTAGTGATTAAGAGTCACTTGCTCTACCGTTGAGCTACCGGCCCGGACCGCGCGAAGGATAGCGCAAGTCCACGCCCCGGCGCGGCGATCGTCCCCCGGCCGCGGCGGGGCTCCCGGCGCTGCGCCGCGGGCGCGGTCGTCAGGACGGCTGGTTGTCGATCTGGGCCCGCTGGAGCCTGCCGCTGAAGTCCACGTAGATCGACTTCCACTCGGTGAAGGTGTCGAGGGCGACGTGGCCCGCCTCCCGGTGGCCGTTGCCGGTGTCCTTCCAGCCGCCGAAGGGGAGGTGCGTCTCCGCGCCCGTCGTACCGGCGTTCACGTAGACGATCCCGGTCTCGAAGTCCCTCATTGCCCGGAAGGCCGTGTTGACGTCCCTCGTGAACACGGACGCGGAGAGTCCGTAGCGGACCTGGTTCGCGGCGGTCATCGCCTCCGCGTAGCCGTCCACCGGCACGACCGAGAGCACCGGGCCGAAGATCTCCTCCTGGGCGATGGTCGCCATCGGCCTGACGCCCGAGAAGATCGTCGGCTCGAAGAAGTGGCCATGCTCCAGGCCGGCGCCGCTCGCGCGCCCGCCGCCGATCACCAGATCCCCCTCCGTTCGGCCGATCGCGACGTACCGCTCCACCTTGTCGACTGCTGGCGCATTCACCAGAGGACCGACGTCGACGGTGTCGTCGAGGCCCGATCCCAGCGTCAGGGTCTTCGTGCGCCGCTCCAGGCGGGTCGACCAGCTCATCGGCCACGGGCCGGTCCACGATCACCCGGGAGCACGCCGTGCACCGCTGTCCCGTCGTCCCGAATGCGGACCACAGGATCCCGTCCACGGCGAGGTCGAGGTCCGCGTCACGCAGCACGACCACCGCGTTCTTGCCGCCGAGCTCCAGGCTGAGGCGCTTCAGGCGCCGCCCCGCCCGTTCCGCGATGGTGCGCCCGGTGGCGGAGGACCCGGTGAACGAGATGACGGGGACGTCCCGGCTCTCGACGATCGCGTCACCGACATCCGCGCCGGAGCCGGTGACCAGGTTCACGACCCCCGGCGGGAACCCGGCCTCGTCCATCAGCTCGACGAGGAGCGTGGCGCAGTGGGGAGCATCGCTCGACGGCTTGAACACGACCGTGTTGCCGGTGACGAGCGCCGGCATCATCTTCCAGCATGGGATCGCGATCGGGAAGTTCCACGGCGTGACGATCCCGGCGACGCCGATCGGCTGGCGGATGCTCATCGCCCATTTGTCGGGAAGCTCCGAAGGGACGGTGTCGCCGAACATCCGCCGCCCTTCGCCCGCCATCAGGAACGCGATGTCGATCCCCTCCTGGACGTCGCCGCGGGCCTCGGCCAGGACCTTGCCCATCTCGCGCGTCATCGCGCGTGCGAGGCGCTCCTTGTGCTCCGCCATGAGCGCACCGAAACGGTAGAGGAGCTCGCCGCGCTTGGGGGCCGGGGTCGTCTTCCACGCCGCGAGCGCCGTGTCGGCGGCGGTGATCGCCATCGCAACGTCCGCGGGCGTGCCCGCCTGGAACAGGCCGACGACGTCCCGCGTGTCCGCGGGGTTGACGCTCTCGAACGTGGCTCCGGAGACCGACTCGACCCAGCGGCCGGCGATGAACAGGCGGTGGACGGCAGGCTCGGGCATCGGGGTCCTCGGAACGCCGGCAGTGGGCTCGGTCACGACGTTTCGGAGATTACCCCGGCACCGCGGTCGCAGAGGCGCGGCGGTCGCACTGGCGCGGCGGTCGCACCGCTGCGACCCCGTGGCCCGACCCCGTTACGCAGCCCGCAGCCTGGCGAGCACCCGTGCAACACGGAGGGTCACGCGCCCGCCTGTCGACGCGCAGTGTCGGCGGTGGCGTCAGACACGCTCCAGGGCCATCGCAACGGACCCCCCGCCGCCCAGGCAGAGCGTGGCCAGCCCGTATCGCCCTCCGCGCCGTCGAAGCTCGTGAACGAGCGTCGCCACGAGTCGGGCCCCGCTCGCGCCGATCGGGTGCCCGAGCGCGATCGCACCGCCGTTCACGTTCACCCTCGACCAGTCGAAGCCCAGCTCGCGGCCGTCGGCGAGCACCTGGGCGGCAAACGCCTCGTTGATCTCGATCAGGTCGAAGTCGGCCGGCGCCAGGCCGGTCTTCGCCTCGAGGGCATGCACGCCCGCCACCGGCGCCAGGAACAGCCATTTCGGCGTCATCTCTGCCTGTGCATACCCGACGATCCTCGCCAGCGGCACGAGCCCACGTTCCTCGACGGCCCTCTCGGACGCCACCACCACCGCGGCAGCCCCATCGGTGATCCCGGGCGCGTTGCCGGCGGTCACGGTCCCGGTGGTGGCATTCCCCCGGTCCTTTCCGACCGGCAGGTCGAAGACGGGTGCCAGGCGGGCCAGGGCCTCCGCGGTCGAGTCGCGGCGCGGGCTCTCGTCCGTGGTGACGACCGTCTCCCGGCCTTTCGCGTCGCGGATGGTCACCGGGGCCATCTCGGCATCGAACCGGCCGGCGTCCTGCGCGGCCACGGCCCGGCGGTGGCTGTCGAGCGCGAACGCATCCTGGTCCTCGCGGCTGACGCCTGCACTGATCGCGACCCGCTCCGCATGGGTGCCCATGTGGCAGTCCTCGACCGAGCACCACAACCCGTCGAGCACCGCCGAGTCGTCAACGGCGCCCTGTCCGAGGCGGTACCCGAACCGCGCCTTGCGCAGCAGGAACGGCGCCTGGTTCATCGACTCCATGCCGCCCGCGACATACAGGTCGCCGTCCCCGGCTCGAATGCCGGCGGCGGCGAACATGATCGCCTTGAGGCCCGACCCGCAGACGCGATTGATCGTGGTCGCGGGCGTCGTGTCGGCGAGGCCGGCCCGGAGCAGCGCCTGGCGCGCGGGAGCCTGTCCGGACCCGGCGGCGAGGACCTGCCCCATGATGACCTCGTCCACGTCCGGGTGGTCTCCCAGGCCCGCGCGCTCCACGGCCGCGCGGACGGCGACCGCTCCCAGCTCGACTGCCGGTACGCCCGCGAATGCCCCTCCGAACTTCCCGATCGGCGTACGTGCGGCGCTGACAATGTATGCGTGGCCGCTGGGGCCGCTCGGGCCGCTCGGGCCGCTGGGGCCGCTCGGGGTGTTCATTGGTCGACTCTACACCGGCGCGCTGCGCGTCCGGTCCTCGGCCAGCCCCGCCCTCAGCGCGGGTACGTGTGGAACCCCTGTCCGGTCTTCTGGCCCAGGTGCCCGGCCGCAACCAGCTCCTCCAGGACCCGCGGTGGCGCGAAGTGCGGCCGCCCCAGACCTTCGTGCAGGACGCGCATGATCCCGAGACACACGTCGAGGCCGATGAAGTCGGCGAGCTCCAGGGGACCCATCGGGTGGTTGAGCCCGACCCTCGCACCCGTGTCGATGTCGTCGGCGGTTCCGACGCCTTCCTCGTACGCGTGCATCGCCTCCGCGAGCAGCGGCATCAGGATGCGGTTGACGATGAACCCGGGCCGGTCCGCGGCCACGATGACCTGCTTGCCCAGCTCCGCCGCGACGTCGCGCACTGCGTTGGCGGTGGCATCGTCCGTCGCGGTGCCGCGGATCAGCTCGATGAGGGGCATGACGGGCACGGGGCTGAAGAAGTGCATCCCCACGAACCGCGCCCGCCTTCCCTCCCCCACGGAGGCAGCCAGCGCGTCGATGGAGATCGAGGACGTGTTGGACGCGAATACGGCGTGCTCCGGCGCGATCCGGTCCAGGACGCTCCACAGCCGCGCCTTGACCGCCAGGTCCTCGAAGACCGCCTCGACGACGAGGTCCGCATCGGCCGCCGCGGCTGGGTCGTCGGTCGGGACGATGCGAGCGAGCACCTCGACCCGGGCCTCGGGCGCGATCCTTCCCTTGGCCACCGCACGATCCAGGTTGCCGGCGATCCGGTCGCGGCCCGCAACGGCGCGGTCCGCTCGGGTTCGTAGAGCGCCACCTGTTTTCCGACCGTGGCGTGGACCTGGGCGATGCCGTGGCCCATCAGGCCGGCCCCGGCGACGAAAACTCGCTCGACGGTCATCACGCCTCCTCCGTGCGCAGGGCGGCCAGCAGCCGGTCGGCCGCCGCATAGGGATCGATCTCGTGGGTGGCGACGGCGTCGATCGCCGCGTCGGTCGCCGGCGCCACCCCGGGCGAGCGGAGCCGCTCCCACAGCCGCTCCACGAGGACGGCGCGGACCTGGGCGGCCGCACGCGCGCGGCGCGCCGCGGGGGTGCATGCCACCGGCCTGCGTGGCGCGGTGCCGGTCCAGGGCGACGAGCAGCTCGGGCACCCCTTCGCCTGTGGACGCGGTCGTGATGAGGACCTCAGGACGCTTGGGGAGAGGGCGGTCGGGCTCTCCCCGCAGCCCGTCGCGAGCGGCTGCCGGCACGAGCATCGCCCGCAGCTGCGCGGCCGTCCGCTGTGCGCCGGGCCGGTCGCCCTTGTTGACCACCACCAGGTCCGCGACCTCGAGCAGGCCCGCCTTGATCGCCTGGACCTCGTCGCCCATCTCGGGCGCCTCGAGCACCACGGTGGTGTCGGCCGCGGCCGCCACCTCGACCTCGCTCTGACCGGTGCCGACGGTCTCCAGCAGCACGACGTCGAAGCCGGCTGCATCGAAGACCGCGGCCGCAGACGAGGACGTGGCCGCGAGCCCGCCCGCGTGTCCCCGGGACGCCATCGACCTGATGAACACACCGTCATCGGCCGCGTAGGACTGCATCCGCACGCGGTCGCCGAGGAGCGCGCCCCCGGTGATCGGCGAGGACGGGTCCACCGCCACCACCGCCACGGTCCGGCCGGCCTTGCGCAGCTCCGCGATCAGCGCCGCCACGAGCGTCGACTTGCCGGCGCCGGGCGGCCCGGTGATCCCGACGAGGTGGGCGCCACCCGCGAGCGGGTAGAGGCGCCTGAGCGCATGCTCGGCGACGGCGGTGTGGTTCTCGACCGCGGTCAGGAGCCGTGCGAGCGCCCGTCGATCGCCTTCGCGCGCGGCATCGGCGAGGATCTGCGCGCGCTCCGCGGGGCCGCCGGCGGCCGGTCCGACGAGGTCGGCCACGCTAGTCGCGCGGCGTCGCGTTCGCGCGGATGAAGTCGGCCACTTCGCGGATTGTCGTGCCCGGCCCGAAGACGGCGGCCACGCCCGCAGCCTGCAACGCGGGGACGTCCTCGTCGGGAATGATGCCTCCGACGGTGATCAGGATGTCGCCCAGCCCGCGCTCGCGCAGCTGGGCACAGACGCGCGGGACGAGCGTCATGTGGGCGCCGGACAGGATCGAGAGGCCCACGACGTCCACGTCCTCCTGGAGCGCTGCCGTCACGATCATCTCGGGGGTCTGGCGGAGGCCCGTGTAGACGACCTCGAAGCCCTCGTCCCGGAGTCCGCGCGCGAGCACCTTGGCGCCACGGTCGTGTCCGTCCAGGCCGGGCTTCGCGATGAGCACCTTGAGCGGTCGGTCGGTCATGCCGCGGATTGTAGAGCCCGGCGGGGCGCCCGCATGGATCTGTGCGGTACTGGCGCGGCGCAGTTGTGGCTGGCGGCGGCCACCAGGCACCGGACGTGCGACCCAGTCGCGACCGCGATCCGCCAACCCGCCCTCTCCGGGCCGTGTAGGGCGCCGTCCCGTCCTGCCGAGTTGTCCCGGCAACGAACGGTAAGGGCCGAAACGCGAATCTTCTATGTGCCATTTGGCAGGTAGTGGTGTACCGTCCGCGATCATCACGGTGAGCCCGACCGCTTGTCATTGGCGGGGGTCGCACTTCGGGGAGTGGGGCCCGCGGGCTCCAATGGGTCTTGGAGGGAATCTCGTGGGTACCCGTCTCCTTCACATCGTGTCCACGCCCCGGGGACTCGCATCGAACACGGCCCGGGTTTCCAACCTCGTCCTCGAATTGCTGCATGAGCGTCACGGAGACCTGGAGGTCAGGACGCTCGACCTGTTCGGCGCGGATCTGCCCGCGGTCGCGGGCACCAACATCAAGGCGAAGTACGCGCTGATGACCGGGCAGGCCCTCGATGAGGACGCACGGATCTCGTGGCGCGAGATCGAGAGGAACATCGAGCAATTCCTGGACGCGGACATCTACCTGCTGACCGTCCCCATGTGGAACTTCGGGATCCCCTACGCGCTCAAGTACTACATCGATGCGATCGTGCAGCCCGGGTACCTGTTCCGATACCGCGAGGACGGGCAGCCGGAGGGGATGGTCCACGATCGGCGGATGATCTGCGTGACGTCCCGTGGCGGCGACTACTCGAGCGGCCCGCTCAAGGCGTTCGACTTTGTCGAGGTCTACCTGCGGACGATCTTCGGGTTTGTCGGCTTCACGGACATCCAATTCTTCAACGTGCAGCCGATGGACATTTCCGCCGAGAGCCGCCGCGCGGCCTACGCGGCGGCGATGGGCGAGGTCCGGGCATGGTTCGGGAGCGGCGCGTGGGACGCTGCACCGGGCGCGCCGGAGCGGCTGCCCACCGGGGTGAAGCCCGCGCCGATCGTCGATCACGACGCGGACGCAGTCGCGTAGCGGGAAGGGTCCCGTCCGGGGCGACTGTCCGGGAAGGCCGTCCGGGACGCCCGTCCAGTTCCCGGACCGGGGATCGGGGGGCTCCCCCGGCCCGGAGACGAGCCGCCGCGGCTACGCTTCCGGCGCCGGGCGACCCAGGTGCGCGAAGAACTCGGCGCGTGTCTTGTCGTTGCGGCGGAAGATGCCGAGGACCGCCGCGGTCGTCATGACGGTCCCGGGCTTGCGCACCCCGCGCATCGCGGCGCACAGGTGGGTCGCCTCGAGGACCACGCCGACGCCCTCCGGGGCCAGCCGCTCCATCAGGAAGTCCGCGATCTGCTGGGTCATGCGCTCCTGAACCTGGAGCCGGCGCCCGTACATCTCGACGATCCGGGGGATCTTCGACAGCCCGATCACGCGCCCGTGCGGGATGTAGGCCACGTGGGCGCTCCCGAAGAACGGCAGCAGGTGGTGCTCGCAGAGCGAGTAGAACGGGACGTCCTTGACGACCACCATCTCCGAGTACGCCACCTCGAAGATCGCGCGGTTGATCAGACGCTCAGGATCCACGTGATAGCCGGCCGTCAGCTCGTAGTACATGCGGTGCAGGCGCTCGGGTGTGCCCTTGAGCCCCTCGCGATCCGGGTCCTCCCCGATCTCGACGAGGATCTCGCGCACCGCCGCCTCGATCCGCCCATTGCCCCCGTCCGCGAACGGTGGCGCGACCGCGTCCTCGCCCATGTCGTTCTCCATCTCGTCGACGATTCGTCGGACGTGATCGGGCAGGAAACGGGGCTCAGTGGTTTCGCTCATGGTCGGGTGATGGTAACGCGCCACGCATCCGGCGAGGCTGCCTCCGGACCGCTACGTCGTCGCCGCTCTCCTACGCCAGCGATCCGGCCGACTCGAGA
The DNA here is from genome assembly GCA_963776395.1 of uncultured Chloroflexia bacterium. GTDB lineage: Bacteria > Chloroflexota > Limnocylindria > Limnocylindrales > CSP1-4 > CAIXZV01. The sequence continues at coordinate 315,016 of CAVZML010000004.1, forward strand.
CCGAGCACAGGCATCGGATCGTACGGCCGGCCCTCCACCCCTCGCAGCCAGGCCCTGGCGTTCTCGCCCAAGTCGGGCAGGAAATAGCCGCCCTCCTGGAGGATCACCAGCCGCTTGCCCACCGCAGCGACGCGGCGTCCTGCCTCGTTGTATGCCTCGGTGGTCAATGCGAAGTCGCCGATGGGGTCCAGGCCATAGGTGTCGAAGCCGAGGGAGACCACCATCACCGATCCCGGCTCGGACGCGATGCGGTCGAGGGCGCGGTCCAGCGCCGCCACGTAGCCGTCGTTCGAGAGCCCGGCAGGCAGCGGGAGGTTCAGGTTCGCACCCGTCCCGGGACCCTCGCCCACCTCGTCCTCCCAGCCAAGGAAGTACGGGTACTGGCGGTCCGGGTGGGCATGCAGCGAGACGTACAGGACGTCACCGCGGCGCCAGAAGATCTGCTCGGTCCCGTTGCCGTGGTGGTAGTCCACGTCCAGGATCGAGACGTGCTCGCCGGTCCGCTCGGCGATCGCCTGGGCCGCAACCGCGGCATTGTTGAAGTAGCAGAACCCCCCGTACATCGAGCGCGCCGCGTGATGGCCGGGCGGGCGGCAGAGACCGTACGCGGCGTCCGCTGTGCCGTCCAGCACCAGGTCCACGGCGGTCAACGCGACGTCCACCGCGGAACGCGCCGCGACGTAGGTCCCGGCGACGATCGGCGTGGACGTGTCGAGCGCGCGATGACCGGCGCGTCCGTACACATGGGGCGGCTCGCGCAGGACGGCACTGGACATGCCCTCGGTCGCGAAGATCGAGCGAATGGTCTCGGGAGCGAGGAAGTCGTAGGCGTGACCGATCCGCCGCGCCTCCGCCCACGCGTCGCGCAGGAAAGCGATGAGCCCCGGGTCGTGGACAGCCGTGATGGGCCCCTCGCCGTGATCCTCGGGCCCCACGATCTCGAACCCGCCGTCGGCCTCGAGGGTCAGCCGGATCCGCTCCGCGCGACCCGCGACCTCGTTCGCGGGGACCTGGACGCCCAGCACCGTCTGGAGGGCGATGTCGTGGCCCATGTGGAGCGGCGAGTAGACGACGCGCATCGGTGACTCCGGGTGGGAGCTGGTGTCGCCGATGCTACCGAGCCTGGGCCACTGGCGGGTGCCGCCTCATACCCCCGGGGCGATGATCGCGGCTGACACGTCCGCCGGGCGATAGCGCATCAGGTTGTGCCCGATGCCGGGGAATCCCGCCACGCGGACGGCACCCCGGCCGGCCGCCACCCGCGCCCTGGCCGACCGTCCCAGCTCCGTCAGCCGCAGCTCCACAGCGGCGGGGTCGCCAGCGCCCAGCGCGACCAGTGCGAACACCGGGCACGGGACCTTCGCCAGCACCTCGGCCGGGTCGTACGCGAACATCGCCCGCACGAGCGCTTCAACAACGTGCGGCCGCACGGCTCGCACGACGCGCCCCGCCGCCGTCTCGACCACGGCGTCCCGCGCCGCGCGCTCCTGGTCGTCGTCCCATGTCGCGGGATCGAAGCCGCGCCGGTCGCCGAGGTACGCGGCCATCGACCGCAGCACCTCCGGAGGCTCGTCGAGGCCCCGCAGGAACTCGTCGACGTCAAGACCGGTCGTGATCTCGAGACGCTCCCAACCCCCGTCCACCAGCACGAGGCCGGCGCACCGGGAACCCAGGCGGGCCGCGGCCGCCGACGCGGCGATCGCTCCCAACCCGTGCCCGGCGACGACCAGTGACCCGGCGTCGAGCAGGCCCGACCCCTCGGCCACGGCCACAGCGTCCGCGGCGAGCGTTTCGGGGGCGTAGCCATCGATCGGGGCATCCGAGAGCCCATGGCCCCGCAGGTCCGCGACCACCGTGCGGCGGACGGCCGCGAGCCTCCGGGCGACCGGCGCCCACGACCATGCGGTCTGCAGGAGGCCCGGGATCAGGAGGACGCCTCCGGCACCGGCATCGGCACCGCCTCCGGCATCGTTACCGGCACCGCCTCCGGCACCGGCACCGGCACCGGCACCGGCATCGGCATTGGAAGACGCCCCCCGGGACCGCCGCGCCGGGAACCGCACTGCCCAGGTCCGGGCCGCCCCAATCGAGGAAGTGCAGCCGCACTCCACCGTCGGCGAGCACGACGAAGCCCTCCGGCTCGCGGCCGGGATCCGCGGGTGGCGCGATGGCGACGTCCGGGAACGACGGCTCGAGCGCGGGCGCGGCTGCCCCGGCGACCGAGGCGGCCGAGGGAACGGGGGCAGGATCGGTCTCGCTGGCCGGATGGCCATCGGCGGACGACGTTGGGCCGGGCGCGCGGACGTCGGGACCGGTGCGATCGGGACCGGGGCGGTCGGACATCGCGGCTACGATACCCGTGCCATGACGAAGCCCCATCGCGGATCCTCCCGCGCCGCCAGGCGGCCCCGCACCGCGCAGCACGATCGGTTCGAACGTCTCGTGGACCGCGCGATCAGGTCGATCCCGCCCCGGTTCCGGGCGGCGCTGGACGAGATTGCGCTGGTGATCGCAGACGAGCCGACGCCCGAGCAGCGGCGCGAGAATGGGCTGGATGGCGACGAGACCCTGTACGGGCTGTACGAGGGCGTGCCGCTCGACGAGTGGGGCGGCGACTGGCTCCCGATACCGACCCGGATCATCATCTTCCGCCTGCCGCTGGAGGAGGACTTCCCGGACCCGGACGACCTGGCGGACGAGGTGCGGATCACGATCCTGCACGAGCTCGCCCACCACCTGGGCATCGACGACGAGGACAGGCTCGCCGAGCTCGGGATCGACTGACAGCTCAGAGAGGCAGCGAGACCACCCCGCCGATGAGGGCAAGCAGGGCCAGGCCCGCCGCGAGCGCGAGACCCGGCGTCATCCACGGATCCCAGGTGTGCCGGACGCGGACGGGGTCCCGCCGGCCCGCCTCCAGGCCCCAGGTGTAGTGCGTCAGCGCGATGAACGCGAACACGGGCGGTGCAGCCGCGATCACCTCGACAAGGAACACCAGGGTCCCGATCGCGAACACGAAGGCGGCCGTGAGCGGCACCACCAGGGGCGGCGGGAAGGTCTCCGTGAGCCCCGTCCCCACGATGAACCGGGCGACCGCGTCGAGGCCCGCTGACAGGCCGAACAGCACCACGAACTGCGAGACGAGGCCGAACAGGGTCACGACCACCGCAAGCCGTTTGCGCGCGCTGGCGAGGCCGAACGACCGGCGAATCGATTCGAAGACACCCGTCCCGCCGAGCACGATCGCGGCCGGGACGTAGACGACGGGAGTGCCGAGCAGGAGGCCGAGCAGGAGCTGCACGCCGTAGCTGATCGGCTCGACCGGACCCATCAAGGCGAACACCACGACCGAGGCGATCGTGGTGATCAGGCCCGTGATGAACCCGATCAGGACCTGGGCACCCAGTACGGGCCAGAACCGCTTCCTCGCCAGCGAGATCGACTCGACGAGGCGCAGTGGCCGGCCCTCGGCGCGGGCGCCGATGACCGCCGTGGCGAGGGCTCGTGCCTCGACCGTCGCGCCGATGTAGCCGAGCACCGCGGGGATGGCCCCGAGGCTCAGCCAGCCCAGGAAGGCGAGGCCCTCGGTGCCGGAGCCGTAACTGGAGCCGTCCCCAGTCGCGAATGACGGGCCGAGCAGGTCCGCCGGCTGGGCGACGACGAGGAGCCCGAACAGCGCGACGAAAGGCGCGAGGGTGACCAGCATCATGAAGCCGATGTAGAACGACGGCCCTCGCAACCCGCTGTCCGAGCGCGTGAGGAGATCGAGCGCTTCCCTGACCAGACTGCGGGTGTCGAGCGGGATCGCCAGGGCTGCCGCCGTCGGCGGGGGCGGGACCTCGCGGGGCTGCGGAGGAACCCCCGGCAGCCAGCCGATGCCCGGCGGGGCGCCGTAGACCGGCCTCGGTGGCGGGGGCGGGGGCATCGGTCCCGGGATTGCGATCGCGGACCCGGACCAGGCTGGGGCCGGAGGGCGCGGCGGCAATGTGCTTGACGACCCGTCCCGGCCCTGCACCGGGTCCCGCTCAACATCGGACTGCGAAGGTGTCGCTGACGGCTCGTCTCCGGTACGCCCCCCCAGCTCCGTCATGGACGGCGCACGGGCAACGGCGCCGCGGAGGCGATGAGGTCGCCGAGCTGCTCGACTGCGACGTTGCCGCCGGACAGGATGACGCAGACGCGATCGCCGTCGAGCAGGGGGATCGCGCCGGTCAGTACGGCGGCGAGGGCTGCCGCCCCAGCAGGCTCCAGCACCTGCTTGAGCCGCTCGACCGCGAACCGCAGACCCGCGAGGATCGTCGCGTCATCGATGACGACGACGTCCTCGACGTGCCGGATGGCGATCTCGGTGGCGAGGCGACCGGCGATCGGCGCCCCGAGGCCGTCGGCGACGCTGACCGGCGTGACCGCGACCGGCTCGCCCGCCGCGACCGCCTGGCGCAGGGCATCCGACCCGACGGGCTCCACGCCGTAGATCCGCACGCGGGGCCGGCTTCCCTTGAGCGCCACCGTGATGCCGCCCAGCAACCCGCCGCCCGCGACACCGACCACGACGACGTCCACGTCGGAGAGGTCCTCGAGGATCTCGAGCCCGCACGAGCCGTTGCCCAGCAGCACCTCGGGGTCGTCGTACGGGTGAACGAGAGTCAGCCCGCGCTCCTGCTTGAGCTCCTCGAGATGCACCAGCGACTCGCCGACGTGCCGGCCCCGGAGGACGACCTCCGCGCCGTAGTCGAGACAGGCAGCCACCTTGGAGGCGACCGCGCCCTCCGGCATCACGACCGTCACCGGCACCCCCTCCTCGCGTCCCGCCCACGCATAGGCCTGGCCCGCGTTGCCGGCGGAGACCGTGATCGCGCCGCGTCGACGCTCCTCGGCGTCCAGCGCCGAGATCCGCGCCAAAGCCGCTCGCGGCTTGAACGAGCCGGTCTTCTGGAGGTGCTCGGCCTTGAGGTAGAGGTTCCCGTCCGCGAGCCGCGCGCCGGCCGCAGCGCCGGCGACGCGGGCGGCCGTCGCTGACGACAGCATCGGCGTGTGGTGGATTCGCCCGGCCAGCATCGAACGGGTTGCGCGGATGCCGGCCAGGGTGATGGGGATCTCGCTCACGGGACGAGTATGCGTCGGCGCGCGAGCGTCCGCGGCGTCGTGCGCCGCGGTCGTGGCCCGCGGTGGCCGGTCGTCTGCGGCGTCGGTCGTCCACGGCGTCGTGCGCCCAGGTCGTGGCCCGCCGTGCCCGGTCGTCCGCCGTGCGCGGTCGTCCGCTTCGAACCGACGGCCCGCGCCTCTCAACCAGTGCTTGCGTTTTTGCGCAATCAGTGAGAGACTTTGTCACGTGATCGACATCAGCGTTTCGACCGAGGAGGCACGCCAGCGCTCCGCCGCCGTCGCGCGCGCCCTGGGTGACCCCAAGCGCCTCTGCGTCCTGGAGTCACTCGCCGCGGGCGAGGTCTCCGTGGGCGACCTCGCGACGCGAGTGGCATGCCAGGTGCCGAACATGAGCCAGCACCTGTCGGTCCTGCGCTCCGCCGGCCTCGTCACGGCTCGCCGAGATGGGAACACGGTCTACTACCGCCTCGCCGACCCGAAGGTCCTCGAGGCCTGCCAGCTACTCCAGGCCATCGCCCGCTGACCGGGCCGTCAGGTCCCGCCGTCCGGGCGGGAGAAAGGAGCCGCCCCGTGGCGGAGATCAAGCACGCGACCGACGAGACGTTCCCGGAGCTCGTCCTGCAGAATGACAAGCCCGTGATCGTCGACTTCTGGGCGGCCTGGTGTGGCCCCTGCAAGATGGTCGCGCCGGAGATCGAGAAGCTCGCGGCGAAGTACGACGGCGTCGTGGACGTCGTCAAGGTCGACGTCGACGCGAACCCGGGCCTCTCCCAGGCCTTCGGGATCATGAGCATCCCGATGATCGCCTACTTCAAGCCAGGCGCTCAGCCGCAGGGCCTTCCCGGCTTCCGCTCCGCTGAGCAGCTCGAGCAGATCTTCGGCCTGGCCGCACTGGTCGCACCCGCCGTCTGACCGCGGGCTCACGCGCTCGCCGTCAGAACAGGCCGGCTGGCATCGGGCGGCTGGCCACGGCTACACCGGCCGACCAGCGGGCAAGTTCGGCTCGCGCGCCTGCAATGGCGCTACCCGCCGCCCGCGGTGTCAGGTCGCGAGGACGTTCGATACCCCGCCGAGCAGACCTCCGGCGACCGCGAACACCGAGATCAGGGCGGCGAGCCATTGGCCGGACCGGCGTTCCGTCTGGCCACGGCTCAGGATCACCACAATCGAGGCGAGCAGGACCGTGAGGGCGATCTTCATAAGCGCCAGGATCGGCATCCCGAACGCACCGAAACCGGCGGCAACGAGCGGATTTGCCTCGGCCGCGATGCCATGCCGCTGGATCATCAGCATGAAGGTCGCGAAGTCGAACATCTGGGCGGCCAACAGGGAGGTGACCCGGAATGGGAGGATCAGCCGGTGCGGAGCCGGCGCCGACCTCGATCCCGTTCCGAGGACCCACTGATCAAGCCGTCCATCAGCTCCGACCATCGCCGCCAGCGCCTCACGCGGTGACGGGTCGGGTTCGCCAGTAGCTCTGCACGGTCCCGGGCGGCCATGATCTCTTGGACCGAGCGTCGTTGCTCCACCGTCGCTCCGCGAATCATGCACCCGGAGTGAGCGAACGCAATCCCCTCGATGGGGTGTCCCGCGATGCGAACCAGCATCGAGGGCCGCGGGGCAATCATCGAGAAACCGCGCGGCAATCGTGCGTCACATGCATGCTTTCGGGATGCATGCGTCGACTTCGTTCGTCCGGCGCATGGGGTCCACGCCAATGCGCCAGCCGCAGCACCGAATCCGGCCAACCTCGTGCACGCCGCGCAGGATCCGGACGATATCGACCGAGAAACCGCGTGCGGCTCATGGGTGCCGCCGGCGCCGGCACGGGTCCACGGTCGAGGCCCGGGTTGCGTGCGCGGTCGAGGCCCCGGGGCGCGGGCGCAGGCGCGGGCGCGGGCGCAAGCGCGGGGCGGCGCGGCTACCCCGCGATCAGCCGCGGTTACCCCGGGATCAGCCCCTCGCGCGGCGGTAGGCCAGGCGGACCCAGGCGTCGGCTCGATCGAGTGCGAACCGGTCGATCCCGTCCGGCGTGAAGGCGATCCAGCCACTGCCGCGCGAGGACGCGAGCGTGTCGGGCGTGCGCAGCGCGGCAGCGGCGACGGCAGGATCCAGGGCCACCTCGAGCAGGTCCTGCATCAAAACCGCGAACACCCGGCCCCCGGCGGAAAAGGCGACGGACTCGCCGTCCCGCCGACGGACCACACCGTCCAGCTCCTCGATCACGGCCTCGACACGCTCGTCCAGCGTCTCGTCCACCTCCTGCTCGGCAGCGGCGGTGCCTGCCAGCGCCTCGGCCGCGTCGAGCGGAGCGTCCTCGTCCGTGTCGCCCTCCGGGTCCGGCAGGCGCCCGTTCCCTTCCGGGCCGCTCATGCCACTGCCCCGAGGAACGCGCGGCCGCGGTCCTGGTGCTCGTCGCGGTGCCCGGTGGTCCTGCCGATCGTGCTGATCACAGCGTTCCTTTCCTGTCAGCGGTGGAGGGTCTCGTCTTCGAACAGGATCGGGCCATCGAGATCCCCGATGGGATGGTAGGCCCGCACAACCTGCACATCCCGCACATCCCGCCGATCAGGCGTCCGGGCCGGCCCGGGACATGGACCCGGCTCCGTCTCCCGCCACGAACTGGGCCTCTCCTCCGGCCCCGGACCGAGCCTCCGACTGGGCTTCGGTCTGGGCCTCGTGGCGCCGTCGCTCTTCCCGTGTCGGCTCGACGAGCAGGAACCAGGCGGATTGGACTCCGAAGAACATGAGGAGCGACACGATGAGCGCCTCGACCTGGAGCGGCGTCAGCGCGAGCCCGACCCCGGCCACGATTCCGGGCGCAATTGCGAGCGCCGTGACCAGCACGTAGCCCGGAAGCACGACCAGCTGGAGCCAGCGGACGATCCGGGGCGTGTCGTGGTCCTCGCGCAGCGCCCGGATCATGAGCGCGACGCCGACGACGCCGATTGCCCCCGCGACCGCGAACGAGACGCGCCACACGACGGCCTGGCCGGGCGCGGCGAGGGCGAGGACGCTCATCGCGCCGGGCAGCAGGAAGTGGAGCGAGACGACATAGGCCATGCGGCGGCGATCCGGGTCGAAGCGCCACGACGGGCGAGCCTGCACGACCACGAGCCACAGCCCGAGCAGCGTGAAGCTCGCGGTGCTCACCGCCCCGTAGAAGGCCTCTTCGCTCACCGGGCGCGTGGACGAGGGACGAGGGGGATCCGCGAAGCGGGAGTCACAGGGCACCACCACACGACAAAGGCCACTGCGGCGGGGGGCCGCCGGGCTCCGCAGGTCGACGCGACCGGACGCGGATCGCGGGGTGCAAGGGGTGCTCCTCCTGTCGGGACGGACAGGCACCGAACGCTACCCGCGCCGGGCAGGGTGCGTCAATCCCCGGTCGGACACCCCAGTCGGACTTCCCAGTCGGACATCCCCGGTCGGACATCAATGGCCCGTTCAGCCGCGGGCTGCCTCCACGATCGCCGCGAGCTCCTTCGCGTGCTCCTCGTAGTGCTCGGTCGTCTCGCCGAAGAAGTACTCCTGGTGAGCCGCGTTCTTGATCCACCGGGCCTCGGGGACGACGGTCAGATAGCCCCGCAGCTCCCCCGAGACCGTGCGGAACAGCTTGCGGACCTCGGCGATCGGCATCGCACGGAAGCGGGCGATCCCTTCGGCGTTCATGCGGTCGTCGGCGTCCGGGACGGAGCTCCATTGTGCCTCGAGGCGGTCCATGGTCGGGCTCCGCTCCCCCAGCGCAAGCTCCTTTGCGGTGGCGAGGGCGGCCTCCTGCCACAGGATCACGTGGCCCATCAGGTCCCGGCCCGACCAGCCGCCGGCAGCGGCCACCGGGACGTCGAGCTGTTCGTCGGTGAGCGCGTCGAGCGCCTCAAAGGCGCGAAAGCCATCGCGCTCGTCTTCGAGGAAGGAGAGGGCGTCGAGATACATGCGCTGCATCCTAACCCCCGACGCGCCCGGGCAGTGGCGCGCGCGGGCCGGTGCCGTGGTCCGGGTGCCGCGGTCGGTAGCCCGCTGTGCCCGACTCCGGCCGGAGAGCGCCCAGCCGCCCTTCAGGCTCCCGCCCGTCGCGAGCTAGATGGCGACCGGCTCGCGGTACTCCCCGAACACCTCGCGCAGGACCCGGCACTGCTCGCCGACCGTCGCGTACGCCTCCGCACACCGCAGGAAATGGGGCATCAGGTTCGTCTCGCTCGACTCCGCGCACGAGGCTGAGGCGCGCAGCCCAGCGAGGGCGGCACCCACCGCCTCTGCGTCCCGCTCCGCCCGCGTCCTCGCCAGCCGGCCGAGGTGCCGCTCCTGGGACCCCGCGGGCACCTGGAGCACGGGCACCCGGATCGGCTCGGCGTTCTGGTACCCGTTGACACCCACGACGATCCGCTCGCCCGCGTCGAACTCCCGCTGGTAGCGGTACGCCGCGTCGGCGATCTCCCGTTGCGGGTATCCCTCCGCGATCGCATTGACCATGCCACCCCGGAGGTCGATCTCGTCCAGGTAGCGCCAGACCTCGCGCTCGACACGGTTCGTCATCGACTCCACGAACCACGACCCGCCGAGCGGGTCGACGGTGGAGGCTATCCCGGTCTCCTCGGCCAGGATCTGCTGCTGGCGCAGCGCGAGGAGCGCGGCCTCCGCGGTGGGCACCGCGAGCGCTTCGTCATAGGCGTCCGTGTGGAGGCTCTGGGTGCCGCCGAGGATCGCGGCCAGCGCCTGCGTGGCGACCCGGGTGAGGTTGTTCAGCGGCTGCTGGGTGTGAGCGACACGCCGGCGGTCTGGGTGTGGAAGCGCATCCAGGTCGAGCGTTCCAGCGCGGCGCCGTAGCGCTCGTGCATCAGCTTCCACCAGATCCGGCGGGATGCCCTGAACTTCGCGATCTCCTCGAAGAAGTCGCTGTGGCTGTTGAAGAAGAAGGACAGGCGCGGTGCGAAGTCGTCGACGGCCAGCCCACGTGCGATCGCCGCCTCCACGTACGCCATCCCGTCGGCGATGGTGAACGCCAGCTCCTGGACGGCGGTCGAGCCGGCCTCGCGGATGTGGTACCCGCTGATCGAGACCGTGTTCCACTTCGGCGTCTCGCGCGTCCCGAACTCGATCGTGTCGGTGACGAGCCGCATCGACGGGGCCGGCGGGAACAGGAACTCCTTCTGGGCGACGTACTCCTTGAGGATGTCGTTCTGGATCGTGCCTTCGAGGGCGGCCCGCGGGACGCCGCGCTTCTCCGCCGCCGCGATGTACATCGCCCAGATCGGAGCCGCCGGGGCGTTGATCGTCATCGACGTGCTCACGCGATCCAGGGGCAGGCCCGAGAGCAGGACCTCCATGTCCGCGAGGCTGCTGACTGCCACGCCACAGGTGCCGAACTCGCCCTCGGCCTCGGCGTCGTCCGTGTCGTAGCCGTAGAGCGTCGGCATGTCGTAGGCGATGGATAGGCCCGTCTGACCCGCGTCGAGCAGCTGGCGGAACCGCGCGTTCGTGTCCTCCGCGCTGCCGAAGCCCGCGAACATGCGCATGGTCCACGGACGCGAGCGATAGCCGGTCGGGTGGATGCTGCGCGTGAACGGTGGCTCGCCCGGCAGCCCGACGTCGCGCAGGGGGTCGAAGCCCGTGTAGCGGCCGCCGCCGTCACGCAGCCGGTTGCCGTCACGGTCGACGGCCGTGGGGCCGCCGGGGCCTTCCGACCCGTCCGGGTCCCACGGGCCGTAGAGGCCGTCGACGGGGATGTCGCCCAGCGTGACGAATCGGTCGCGTCGCTCGGGAAGGCGCGCCAGAGCAGGCTGGAGGCGCTCGATCCGCCAGGCTTGCCGCCGTTCGGCCCAGGCGTCGGGACGGTCGCTCATCGTCGGCCGACTCTAGCACGCGATCCGGGCCGCGCCGCGCCGGTCGGGGCCTCCCGCAGGCGCCGGGCCGTCCGGCGACTCCCGGCGACCCCGCCGATCCCGCTGCCTTGCGGATCAGGCCGGCCAAGCTCCGGGCATCGCTTCAATGGGTCGCGAACTCATCCAGCGCGGCGGCGACCTTCGCGTCCCCCAGGTCGGCGGCCAGCAGGACCATGACCCGGCCCGGCACCGCAGCCGGCCAGGCGACCACGGTCTGGTAGGCACCGTCCGACTGCAACACGTCCAGGCGGCGAGCCGGCCGGCCACCCGCGGTCGTGTCGGTCGTCTGCAGCTTCTCGGTCTTGCGATTGGTCCGGGCACCAGCCTCGTAGAACTCGATCATCGCCGCCGGGTCCAGTCCGTCGGCCTCGAAGGTCGCCATCGTGAGTCCGCTCGTGCCCCCGAGGCCCCACGTCGCGCCCGCGAACCGTAGCTCCGTGACGCCGTGATCGGCGAGCGTCCCGAGCGACGCCGCGGTACACGTTCGACCCGAAATCCACGTTCATCGGCGACTTGCCGTCATACGCCGTCGGCAGGAGGCCCTCGAGCTCGGGGTAGGCGCCGCGCTGCTGGCCGTCTGTGGTGCACGGCGACGACGGATCGAAGGTGACGACCAGGATCTCGGATCCGCCACACGCCGCGACGAGGATGGCCAGCAGGATGACCGCGACCGCGGCCCGGAAACGACGCACCGATGGAGCGTACCGGCGACGCCACGAACCCGCCCCGAGGTCCTCCCTGCGCGATGCGGCAGTGCCGCGACCGGCATGGGCGGCGCCGGGAGTGGCACCGGCAGCGCCCGGGCCAGTGGTCGGGACGGGTACCCGTCCGATCGTCGCGGCGGGTACCCGTCCGATCGTCGCGGCGGTCCGGTCCGATGGTCGCGGCGGGTCCGGTCCGATGGTCCGGGCGTTGCCAGCGTGCGCCTGACCATCGCCATGGCGATGCCCGGTACACGCGGCCCATTGAGTTCTGCGCCGCCCGCTCGTACGGTTTGGGTGCGTTCGAAACGCGCCGACCCACGACGAACCGGGGGATCCTGGGGCGTCGGTCACGGGCCGGAGGGCCGGATTACCCGGCCGTCGGGGACGCTCGACGGCCCGGGGGATCCGGACTCCAGCCACGAGCCGAGTAACCAAGGCGAGCCGGCCTGCAGGCCCGGACGTGGGGCGGCAGCACTCATCAGACTCCGCTTCTCATCGAACAAAGCGCACCCCCGGCGGTCCTTCCGGGGGTGCTTTCATGTCCGTCGCGAGCCCTGCGACCGCGCGCGCTTTCGGCTACCGGAACGGGTTCGACTGCCAGCCAGGTCGTGGCGGCCGATTCTGCCGCCGGATCCCCCGCCGGTCCAGCTCCTCGGCGATGACGCGCGCCGCCATCGCCAGGTCCGGGTCCCGCGTCATCGTCCCGGCCAGCCAGTCCACGTACGACGGCTCGAACGCGACGATCTGGCCCAGCGTGTGGCCGTGGAACTTGCCGAAGGGCACCTCGCGCTCCATGGCCTCGTCGACCGTCGGCGGCTCCATCGGGACATGACCCGCCAGCCGGCTCCGCTCCATCGGGCCGGATGGCTGCGACGCGCGGAGCTCCGGGCTGGAGCGCTCGTAGCGCAGCGGCGGCTGGCCCATCAACGGCATGCGCATTCCCGGCGGCGTGGTCGTCTGGTTGCGCGGCCGGACCGTGCCGCTCAGGTCCAGGCGGCCGGTCACCGGTCGGGTGGTGGGGGGCGGGGGCGGCCCGCCGGCGCGGCTGCCGCGCGTGCCCCGCCCCGGGTCGCTCGAAGACCGGAGCCCGGGGTGCCGTCGCGCCCGCGTCGGCCGGCTCGTCCCTCCTGCGTCTCACCGGCCCTCGTCAACGCCGCGTAGGCCGTGTTGATCTCCGCCATGCGCCGGGTCGCCCGCTGCACGGCCTCGGGGTCGTCGCCCGTCAGGTCCGGGTGGTGGCGGCGGGCGAGGGAGCGCCACGCGGCCTTGATCGCATCCGGGGATGCGCCGGGCTCAACGCCGAGGACGGCATGGGGGTCCTTGGTGGGCACCCCGCGAGTGTAGCCCGCGCCGCCCGCCCGGCCGCTGCCCGAACCCACAGGCAGAGAACCCCAGCCCGCCATTTGACAACGGCCGCCCGTCGCGGTCCGATTGCGTCCATGGCTCCCTTCCGGACCGCTCGCCTCGCCGGTGTCGCCGCCGCAGTCGCCGCCGTGCCCATCGCGCTGGCATACCGGTTCGCGCTCATCTACCGCGTCCGGGCCGGATACCCGCGCCGGCATCCCCCCGTCTGGACGCCGGACGTGGTCGGCCTCCCATACGAGACGCTCGAGGTGCGGAGTGCGGACGGCCTCCGGCTGCCGGCGTGGTTCATCCCCGCCGGACCGGGCAGCGCTCCGCGTGGTCCTCGTCCATGGCTGGGAGTCGGCACGCGACCGGACGATCCCCCACGCGCAGGTGCTCAACGCGGCAGGGTTCCACGTCCTCACATTCGACGTGCGCGGCCATGGAGCGAACGGGCCCGAGACGAAGCCGATGTCCGTCGGCGAGTACGCGGAGGACGCGCGAGCGGGCGTAGCCGCGCTGTCGGCCCGCCAGGAGGTCTCGCGGGTGGCGATCCTCGGCCACTCCATGGGGGCAGCCGGGGCTCTCGTGGCGGCGGCAGCCGATCCGGACGTCGCCGCCGTCATCGCGGTCGCCACGCCCGCCGACCCATACCGCCTCACGCGCCAGACGTTCCGCCTCGCGCGTCTCCCCATCCCCGGCCCCGTGGCCTGGCCCCTCGCCTGGCTCACGACCCGCGTCACCTCCGACCCCGGGACACACGATCGCGTCGGTGAGCGCCTCGCGCTGCGTCCGCGAGATCGACGCTCCCGTGATGCTCGTCCACGGCGACGACGACCACGTGGTCCCGGTCGGGGACCTCGCCCTGCTGGCCGCCGCGCGTCGGGCGGCCCGTCCGCTCGCCGTCACCGAGACGCTGATCGTGGAGGAGGGCGCTACTCCTGGCTGTACGAGTTCCCCGCCTACCGGGCGTCGATCGCCCGCTTCCTCGCGGTCGCGCTCGCCGGACCCCTGACACCCGACGAGGCCGCCGCCGGGCCGCGGCGGTCCCGGCGGTCCGACTTCCCGAGCCCGAACGCCTGACCGCCCTCGACGAGGAGCCCGGCGGCTTCCGGTCGCTGGCGCGGATATTCCAGCCCCGACGGCAACCCGGGGACGTGCGGGGCGCGACGGCAGCCGCGGCGGCCACCGAGGCGTCGCCCGCCGCAGTCACGCCCGACTTGGAGGCCCCGTCCGATGACCGCCTGGGACGCCATCAACCACAAGCGCGCCGTGCGCAGGTTCGCAGACCGTCCGCTGGAGCCGGGGCATCTTGGGCGCATCCTCGACGCGGGCCGCGCGCCCACAGCGCCAAGAACAGCCAACTTGGGGTTTCGTCGTCATCGAAGACCGGTCGAACCTCGAGGCGCTGTCGAAGGCGGGGCCGTATGCCGGCCATGTCGCGGGGGCGGCCGCGGCCATCGCCCTGGTCACGCCGGACCCGCGGGCGGCGGACGCACCGCTCAGCATCATGTGGGACCTGGGCGGCGCCGCCGCCCAGATGATGCTGGTCGCCTGGGAGCTCGGGTCGGGAGCTGCCCGGCCACGGTCTACGACCACGCCCTCGCCCGGGAGCTGCTCGGCTACCCGGACGGGATGCACTGCGAGTTCATCCTGTCGTTCGGGTACCCGGCGGACCCGGCCGTCCTGAACGCCCCGAACCGCTCCGGCGGGCCCAGCCTCTGGTCCGGCTGGTCCACCACGAGCGCTGGGGCGCGGGCCCGGAGGCCTGACGCCGGCCTGGAGTCCTGACGCCGGCACGAGGACTCACGCCGGTCGCGATCGGCTGGCCCCGGCAACCAAATCAGCTGGAAACGCCCCCCGCCCACTCGGGATCGTCGAGCTCGATGTCCAGCGACTCCTCGATGCCTTCGACCCCGGTGACGGGGCGCTCGGGTGCCGGGGCACCCTCCGCAAGGTATAAATCGATGGCCGTGTCGAGGCCGACGTCCCGTCCCGCCTGCTCCGACACAGCCACTTGTGCTCCAGGATGTCGCAGTACGCCTGCACCAGGTCCTGGTCCGGCCCGACGAGTCGGGAGATCCGGGCCTGAGTCGGCCGGTACACCTCGCGCAGCCATCGATCGGCCGCCTCCTCCGGGGCCACGTCGCGCTGTTCGTACCACTCGAGCCACGCGCCGTACTCCCCGAGATCGTTGAGCAGGATCCGGGCCTGGCCCTCCAGGGTGCGCAAACGGGTCCTCCGCTCCAGCTCGTTCGCGTGGTAGCGGCGCGTCGTCACCGACGTCCTCAGGCGCACGGCCCCCTTGGGACCCACGGGGTCCACCTCCAGGTCCACGCTGAAGCCAAGGTCGTTCAGCCGCCGCAGTCGCGCCCGGATGGCACGCCGGTCGCCCGGGACCATCTCGGGATGGTCGTGCAGCTCGGTCCAGACGGCCTCGTAGCGGGTCGCACCGACTCGCGATTCGATGGCAGCGTCGATGTCTGCCGGGCGATCCTGGTAGGCCGCGAGGTCCGCGAGGCCGAAGGCGACGTTCTCCACCAGGATGTCGAGGTCGAACCGCCGCTGGCCGTCCGAGAGGTCCGGGTGGACCTCGCTGGTCTCCGCGTCCACGAGGTAGGCCTCGATCCGGTCGCCGTCCCCGCGGAAGAGCGTGTTCGAGAGGGAGCAGTCGCCCCAGTAGACGCCGCCGCGGTGGAGGTCGACGAGCAGCAGGGCCATCGCGTCAAGCAGCCGCTCCCGGTGGGCGGAGCTCACGGGCCGGAACCGCATGAGCAGGCGGCGGTACTGCATCGAGTGGCGCAGGTACTCCGTGACGAGGATCGCGTCACCAGGGCCGGACGCTCCGCAAGGCCTACGGCTCGGACGGACGGCAGGCCGGCGTCCTCGAGGTGGCGAAGGACTTCGAACTCGCGGTTCGCGACGCCCGCGGGGAGCTCCTTGAGCGCGTAAACAATGCCGCTCGAGACGAGAAACCGCACGAGGTGCCGCGACGGACCGACCGACAGCTCGCGGAAGTGATGGCCGGTCGAGTCCCGTCGTCCAGCGGCAGCTCCCAGGGCAGCTCCAGCAACGCGGCGACCTCGTCACGGAGGCGGAGGCGCGGGAACATCAGGACCGGGACCCGGGACGCGGGGGGCCGACGACGGGCGAGGTCAGGGGCGCTTGCGCAGGTACGCGGCGACGCCCGCGTCGTACCCGAGCGACTCGAACAGCTTCCGCGCATCCGGCCGATGGTGGCCCGCCGTGATCTCCAGGAACTTCGCGCCCTCGGCCTTGCACACGACCTCGGCCTCGGTCATCAGGCGGCGCCCGATGCCGCGCGCCCGGACGCCCGGATCGACGACCAGGGCGACGATCCGGGCGAAGCGCTCGTCGGTCTCGAACCTGGGCATGAGGTGGAAGGCGATGAAGCCGATCACCTCGCCGCCTGCCTCCGCGACCAGGACGTGGGAATTGACGACCGAGAACCTCTCGATCCGCGCGGCGAGGTCGCTGGCGCCGGCCGGGTATCCCTCGTCTGTGAGCAGCGTGGCCAGCCGGCCGGCGTCGGACACCGCGGCAGCGCGAACGGTGACAATTGCAGCGTCGTTCATGGGTCGATGGTACCGCCGCGCGCCAACGGGGACGAGGTTCACGGGGATGGGCGGCGGGTGTGCCCTGCGAGGACGAGGTTTCACGGAGACGGGCGGCGGTGTGCCCGCGAGGGCGACCCACTGCGTCCGATGATGACCGCGGCGGGGGCCGGACGGCCGGCTCGCGATGAGGACGCACGGCCCAAGCGGTCCAGGCCGGATCGCCGACACCGCGACGCCGCGCAGGGCGGCGCCCACGAGCCAGGCATCCAGCCCCTCCACGGGGTCAAGGTAAAGGGCGCACGGCCCCTCGCCATCGCGGGCGAGCGACGCGGCGAGGCGTCCCTCGGTCAGGGGCTCGGCCAGGACCAGCACCGGCCCTGGTAGCCCGCGGGAAGCGCGCGCCCGCGTCCGCGCCCCCAGGTGGGGCTCGGTTCCATCGCGTGGGGGCCGTCGCGGGCCCCAGCCACGGACCAAGCTCTGCCTCGGCACGGTCCAGCTCGACCGTCGCCCAGCAGACGCCGGCCAGGCGCAGCGCCGGGTTCGCCCAGATCGCCTCCCCGACGGCGCCCCGGTCGGCTGCCTCGCCGGCGCCCCGGTCGGCTGCCTCATCGGCGGCCTCGGCCACGTCCGGGGCCTCGATCTCGACCGGTTCGAACACGAGCCGCCCGCCGACGTGCGGGTCGTCGTCGGGGGCCTCGCGCCGCCAGTCCACGAGCTCGAGATCCGCGTCTCCCAGCCGCAGGATCCGCGTACCGCCGACCTGGGCGGACGCCCGCGCGGGGGCCCGACCGAGGACGCGCTCGAGATCCGCGGCGAGCGCCACGGGGTCGGGCGACTGCCAGGTGAGACTCGCCCATGCCGTCACGGGTTCACGCGGGCCTGGACCGTCAGCCGAGCAGCATGTCCGGCGACTCGCCGATCGACGCGAAGCCGAGACGCTCGTACAGACGGAGCGCCGGCGCGTTGCCGCTGAACACGCCGAGGTACACGGTGTCGCCGGCAGCGGGCCGCGCGGCGGAGAGCGCGTGCCGGGTGACGAGGGCCGCGAGGCCGCGGCCACGGAAACCGGGCACGGTCCCGATCGACGACAGGTACGCGTGCCCGCCGAACGTCGTCGCCTTCGCGACCGCAGCGGGCACGCCGTCGACGCGCGCGAGGGCCAGCACGACCCGCGGGTCGTCCAGCGTCACGCGCAGGTCGGCCGCCAGCTCCGGGACGCGATCCGGCGCCGCACCGAACGACGAGGCAAGCACCCCGGCAATGGCCTCCGCATCGGTCGGTCCGGCGTCGGCGGCACGGTGGATCGCCTGGAGCGCCACGCCCCGGTCCGGCTCACCCCGCCTGACCGGCCCGCACGCCTCCCGGTCCTCGAGGACCATCAGGTGGCCGCCGCCCGAATCGCGGAACCCATTGACGGCCAGCCGGTCCACGATGTCCGCGGGCTCGGCGTGGGCCGGCGGCGGCCACACGTGCGGTCGCCTGGCAAGCACCATGAACAGGGCGATCGCCTCCGTCAGGCGGCGGTCGAACGCGGCAGTCTCCGATGGCCACCGCACCCCTGCCATCCGGTTCCAGAACGGGTCGGCGTCGTGGGGGTCATAGAGGGCCAGCGCGTCACCGAGATCTCGCACTTC